>NZ_CP150278.1:3057500-4092104 GCF_045040725.1 Bacillus sp. FSL K6-0255
TAAGGGGCGGAAACCCCCTAACACTTAGCACTCATCGTTTACGGCGTGGACTACCAGGGTATCTAATCCTGTTCGCTCCCCACGCTTTCGCTCCTCAGCGTCAGTTACAGACCAGAGAGTCGCCTTCGCCACTGGTGTTCCTCCACATCTCTACGCATTTCACCGCTACACGTGGAATTCCACTCTCCTCTTCTGCACTCAAGTTCCCCAGTTTCCAATGACCCTCCCCGGTTGAGCCGGGGGCTTTCACATCAGACTTAAGAAACCGCCTGCGAGCCCTTTACGCCCAATAATTCCGGACAACGCTTGCCACCTACGTATTACCGCGGCTGCTGGCACGTAGTTAGCCGTGGCTTTCTGGTTAGGTACCGTCAAGGTACCGCCCTATTCGAACGGTACTTGTTCTTCCCTAACAACAGAGCTTTACGATCCGAAAACCTTCATCACTCACGCGGCGTTGCTCCGTCAGACTTTCGTCCATTGCGGAAGATTCCCTACTGCTGCCTCCCGTAGGAGTCTGGGCCGTGTCTCAGTCCCAGTGTGGCCGATCACCCTCTCAGGTCGGCTACGCATCGTTGCCTTGGTGAGCCGTTACCTCACCAACTAGCTAATGCGCCGCGGGTCCATCTGTAAGTGGTAGCCGAAGCCACCTTTTATGTTTGAACCATGCGGTTCAAACAACCATCCGGTATTAGCCCCGGTTTCCCGGAGTTATCCCAGTCTTACAGGCAGGTTACCCACGTGTTACTCACCCGTCCGCCGCTAACATCAGGGAGCAAGCTCCCATCTGTCCGCTCGACTTGCATGTATTAGGCACGCCGCCAGCGTTCGTCCTGAGCCAGGATCAAACTCTCCGATAAATGGATCACAGGTTAAGTTCACCGCATCCGCGGCGACACCTGTGTGACCTGCGTCGTGCAGGCCCTAGTTTGACTGACTACGCACATCGCTGTGCGATTTATAAAAATGAATTAACAGGTACGTTTTGTCTTGTTTAGTTTTCAAAGATCATTTCGTTACTTCTCAATGAAGCAGCTTTACTAATATAACATTCAGCTTCTTTTTTGTCAATAACTTTTTCAAGTTGTTTTGAAGCATCTAGTTTGTGTCCGCTGTGCATCAGCGACGTTTAATAATATAACACCTGTATTTATTTATTGCAATAGTTTTTTTAAAAAAATCTATAAAACAAATAAACTATAATCCTCGCCATGATTTCTAAAGCGTGTGTATCATATAACTTTCTTAAAAGAACATATACATCAGTCATGTGATCTTGTTGTTTTTTTCGTTTTCTTGTATAGTAGAAACGAACTAAATACTGATGACCACAAGGGGAGCATTAAAGCTGAGAGTGAGCGGTTTCGTTCTGACCCTTTGAACCTGTTAGTTAACGCTGGCGTAGGGATGTGGCAAAGTCAAATGAATTGCAGATCGTAAAGCAGTGCGTGGAACTTTTCTCATCCTTCCGCGTGCTGCTTTTTTGTTGTCCTTTTGGTTGTCTGTCAATGGAAGGAGATAGATATGAATCAATCTAAGCAACTGGTTCGCCTTATTGAAATTGCCATTATGACAGCGGCAGCCGTTATTTTAGACATTGTCTCAGGAATGTTTCTTAGCATGCCTCAAGGAGGCTCGGTCTCCATCATGATGATTCCGATCTTTTTAATTTCGTTTCGCTGGGGTGTCAAAGCAGGTCTTACTACAGGTTTGTTGACAGGTCTAGTACAAATAGCAATCGGAAACTTGTTTGCTCAACATCCTGTACAGCTATTGTTAGATTACATTGTCGCTTTCGCAGCAATCGGCATAAGCGGCTGTTTCGCTTCTTCAGTCCGTAAAGCCGCTGTATCAAAAACAAAAGGGAAATTGATTGTTTCAGTGGTAAGCGCAGTTTTTATCGGCAGTTTGCTGCGCTATGCCGCGCATGTCATTTCAGGAGCTGTGTTTTTCGGCAGCTTTGCTCCAAAAGGAACACCGGTATGGATTTATTCTTTAACTTATAATGCGACTTACATGGTACCTTCATTCATTATTTGTGCAATTGTCCTATGTTTATTATTTATGACAGCACCCCGTTTGCTTAAAAGTGACAAAGCGTAAAAGTAAAAATCCCCCAGCGAATTCCGCTGGGGGATTTTTCGTTATCTGTTAAGAAGCGTTTTTAAAGCTGAAAGATCCGGCCAGCCAAGACCTACTTCTTTCAGCCTTACTCCGGCAATTTCAAAGTTGTCCTCCGCTACTCTTTCAGGTGAATAGGCCTGATAAAATATAATCGAGGGATTCTGCTCAATAACCCAAACAAACATACTTGAAAAACCATGTTGAAGCAAAAACTCCGCTCCTTTTGCTAAGAGCGCCCTGCCTGCACCTTGCCGCTGGCGCTCTTCCAGAAGATAAATAGCGTATAACTCGCCGTCATAGCCTTCTTGTTCAGAGCGAATAGGTCCAAATGAAGCAAAGCCGAATACTGAACCCATTTCGTCCTGAGCAACAAATACCCCCTTTAACGAGCGACTTTTCCATTTGTCTTCAAATTCCTTATAGTTCAGGCTGTTTAAATAATCAATCGGGATAGTTTCGTGGTATGTTGTCCTCCAGCTGTCTACATGCACTTTTGCAATACCCTTTATATCCTCTAACTTCGCTTCACGTACAGTTACCATACGGTTCTGTCCTTTCCTTACTCTGATTTTTGGACCGTTTTGGCTTCTTTGATTTCATTTGTTAATTCATTGATGCTTTGTTTTACGTTTCCTTTTCCTGAAAAGTTCTCAAGCATTTCTTTTACATCGATTCCCGAGGATGCTTTTAAACTTTCTTGCAGACTTGACATTAAGTTCGTCGCATAGCTGGTTACTTTGTTTGCTCCGCTTGATTCACCGCTTCCTCCTGTATCGACAACGGTGATTTTATCAATATTTGAAAGAGGTGCCGCTGCTTGTTTCGCGTATTCCGGAAGCATTTTGACAATCATATCGAAAATCGCCGCCTGCCCGTACTGTTCAAAGGCAGCCGCAATTTTCTCTTTTGCTTCCGCTTCTGCAAGACCTTTCAGGCGGATAACCTCTGCCTCTGTCTCTCCTTTCGCTTTTTCTGCTTCTGCTTTTGCTAGCCCGTCAATTCTTACTTTTTCCGCCTCAGCCTTTGCCATTGCTTCAATACTGTACTTCTTGGCATCGGCTTCCGCGAGCTGTTTGGCTTTCTCAGCTGCTGCGGACTGCTCAACAGAATAACGGTCTGCATCGGCTTTTTTCTTTACCTCTGAGTCGTATTGACGTTCACGGCGAAGAATTTCTTTTTCTTCTAGCTCTATTTGTTTTTGGCGTTCGATAATTTTAACCTGCATTTCCTGCTCTGTGACTTGCTGGCGCGCTCTGGCAGTCTCTAAATCATATGCCTGATCGGCATTCGCTTTTGCCGTATCTTGTTCTCTGCGGAATTCAGCCATCTTGAGCTGATTGATTTTTTCAGCTTCAGCGATTTCCGTCGCCCGTTCAAGTTCTGATTTTTTTGCGTCTTTATCGGCTTCTGCCCGCTTAATTCGGGTTTCTTTATCAGCCTCTGCTGTTGCGATATCAGCATCGCGTTTTACTTGGGCAATTCTCGGTTTCCCTAATGATTCAAGATAACCGTTTTTATCACGAACATCTTTAATGGTAAACGAGACGATTACAAGCCCCATTTTCGCGAGATCCTGTGAAGCGACACGCTGCACCTCTTGAGAGAATTTTTCTCTGTTTTTATAGATTTCTTCTACTGTCATTGAGCCGAGAATGGAACGAAGGTGGCCTTCTAAAACCTCCCGCGCTTCCTGCTCACGGTCGTCTTTTGATTTCCCTAAAAATTGTTCGGCCGCTGTAGCGATTTCTCCTATAGAACCGCCGATTTTAATAATCGCAGTTCCATCGGCCATTACTGGCACTCCTTGTTCTGTATAGACTTCAGGTGTCGAAACATCGAGTTTGCTTGATAATAAGCTTAGCGGCTCTGCCTGCTGGAAGACGGGAAGGACAAAGGTTCCTCCGCCGCGGACGATTTTAATACGGTTGCCGCCTTCATCGACATGAACATTTTTATTGCCCAGATAGCTCCCTGTTACAATTAACGCTTCATCAGGCCCTGCTGTACGATACTTCGTAATAAACACAGCTATTAGTGCAATTAATAAAAAGAATACAACTCCGATGATCATTATAATCGGCATTGTCATATCAAATTCCTCCTTTTATGTTAAATGGGTTCATGCGGAGTAACCGAAAGAACTCCGTTGTTAATATCTACGACTAACACCGTTGTCCCGTAACTGATCTGCTGATTATCAAAACTGACCGCTGACTTTGAAATGGTCCCGCCTATCCCTTCTATGACCACTTCACCAAACCCGTCAACCGGAACAGCTGTAATCACTTTACCGAGTCTTCCTCTGAGATCATCTTCTCTATATGCCAATGATTCTTCTGCAGATGATAATGGTACCAGTACAAAGATGTGAAGCAATACCACCAGCATGATCGAAAGGATGCAAGATAAAAGCGCAATCAGCAAGCTTGACAGAGGCAATACGAGTTCACCTATATATCCGCCCGCTGAAAAACATGTGAAAAATGAGAGCACTAATGTCGGATTAAGAAACGGAATGCCTTCTGGCAGCCCTGCAAATACATCTCCGAAAAACAGAAATAACAGCGTAAGGCTGCCCGCAATAATAAGCGTATAAAGATAAATTGTTTGTATAGGTACTCCAAATAACTCCAATTTCCTCATCCTTTCTTCATCAATGCATTGATGAACGGCTGCCGTTACCATTTATACGAGACACCCCAGGAAAAGTTTCAAAATTTTAAGACAAGTAACCCATTTGAAGTGCTTTATAAATGATAATTGCCTATATATATGGTAATGTCATTTTAGGAGGAGATATGATGAGTATCTTTAATGAAGCCAGATTAGAAACGTGGAACGAATTGAAAGGACTTTCTGACGAAAAGCTGAATCAAAAGCCTTCTGCTGAAGAATGGAGCATACGGGAAGTTCTTGACCATTTGAAAAAAATCGATATGACCGCACAAAAAATGTTGAAGGAACGTGTAAAGGACGCTCCGATTAAAGAAATTGAAGAAAAACCGCTTGAGGTAGCACAGGACAGAAATAATAAACGGAAAGCCCCGAGTCATCTTGAGCCTGCGCATGATTTTATTTCAGGCAGCCAAATGAAACGTGAGCTTGATGTGGTAAGAGAGCAGCTGACTGCTGCGATTGCCTCTCTGAAAGAAGAAGATTTTGAAAGAGTGCTTCCGCATCCTGTGTTTCAAGAGCTGACTGTCAGACAGTGGATCGATTTTATCGGCCATCATGAAAAACGGCACCTCAGCCAAATGAAAGAAATTAAAGAAAAGATAGAAAGGGCCTGATTTAATCAGACCCTTTCTGCTTTTCGTTTGACTTTTCGCTGATAGGAATGAACTTCTATTTCATCACCTGTGTAAACAGCACCAGGTCTCTCCACAATACAGACAATCCCTCTAATGCCCAGTGCGTGGCGGACGAAAGCCGACGCCAGCTTCGGTTGGTCCGGATAATAAGACTGAATGACTTCTCCCGGCTGGATACACGGATCATTTTCGCCCTCACACAGCAGAGCCGCTCCGCTCGGAAAAATAATCCGGCTTCCTTCTTTTAATGAAGTAAGATCTGGCATACCGCTGACTGCCACATTCGCCCCGAGCCATTCCGGCAAAATTCTCGGCACTCCCATTTTTAAAGCGATTTCGTTGCATTCCTCTATTGAAACAATTGAAATTTGTCTGCGGTTGAAAATTTCAGTCCCTCTTGAAAACATTGGTTCTCTGGCTCCCGCTTTTTTGGTCAGGCCAAAATGCAAGTCGCCGGGGATGCCGCCATAATCAAAATCAAGCTTGTCCATTTGCTTTGTTACGAAGCTTTTTGTATCTGCGATATATAAGCCTTCCGCTTTTGCAGTCATACGCTTCCACATCAGCTGGCACCTTCCTTCTTATCTAAAATTTCCACCTATGCTTCATTATCCCAAAAAATCCCGCTCTGTAAAGGAGCGGGATTTTGATTATACCGTTTTAGGCGTAAGGTTAAAGCAGCGTTTGTAGATCCAGTTGTATGCTTTTTCATTTAAATCTCTAGGGTTTCCGAAGGTTTGCGGATCTTTCATTGCTTCTTTAGACAAGCGTTCGATCATATCAGGTGATACTCCCTGCTCTTCTAAAGTCGGCACTTCTAAATCTTCGACCAGATCATACATCCAATTGACAGATGCTTTCGCAGCTTCTTCTGTTGTCATCTTGCTTGTATCAATACCGAACGCTTTCGCAATACGCGCAAACTTCTCAGGATAGCCCTTCCAGTTGTATTCCATGACAGGGCCCATCATCGCCGCTACACATTGGCCGTGAGCGACTGGGATAATACCGCCAAGCGTTTGGCTCATCGCATGAGCAGCGCCCGCTGATTCACTTCCGTAAGAAAGACCGGCAAGCATCGCAGCCTGCGCCATTCCGTACCTTGCTTCCAGATCCTCTCCATCAGCAAATGCCCTCTTGATGTAATGAGCGGCATACTCAATCGCCATTAAGGCAACCGCATCCGTGATTGGCTGTGCAAATTTCATTGTATAGCACTCAATGGCATGGGCGAGCGCATCAATTCCCGTCATAGCTGTTACATGCGGAGGCATTGAAACATGAAGCTCAGGATCAATGATTGTCAAGTGCGCTGCAATCAGCGGACCGCCCGTGTTGAATTTGAATTCTCTTTCTTCATCTGTGATAACCGCCCATTGGGTTACTTCTGATCCGGTTCCAGCTGTAGTGGGAATTGTCGTCAGCGGAGGAATGCGGTTTTCCAGCGGTTTTTTCCCATCTGCCGCTTCATAATCAAGCACGCTTCCTTCGTGAGTCGCTTCTACTCCGATTGCTTTTGCTGTATCCATGGAGCTTCCGCCTCCGACTGCCACCAAACCATTACAGTTCTCTTTTTTGTAAAGCTCAGATCCTTCATTCACCAGACGGACAGGCGGGTTTGGCTCAACTTTATTAAAGAGTACCACTTCAATGCCTGCTTCTTTAAGTGATTCGATTACGGGATCAGCAACACCGGCTTTATAAATCCCAGGGTCTGTGACAAGGAGCGCTTTTGAAACGCCCAGTGCAGCTACTTCCTCACCCGTATGCTTGATGGCTCCGATTCCATGCTTAATCACAGTCGGAATTTCAAATGTGTGGAATTTCTGCATGCTTTCTACCTTCATATTTAATGTCATCATCAATCTCCCCCTCTTATGAATTAAACCAGTTAACCGCTGCCGGTTTTGTATTGCGGTATACATGTTTGACTTCTGTGTATTCTTCAAGGCCTATTTTTCCAAGCTCGCGTCCGAACCCGGATTGCTTATATCCGCCCCATGGCGCTTGTGCAAAGTACGGATGAAAATCGTTGATCCAAACGGTTCCCATTCTCAAGCGGGCTGCTACCCGTTCGCACTTTTCAATGTCTTTTGACCATACCGCTCCAGCCAAGCCATAGATGGTATCATTCGCAAGCTCGATTACCTCTTCTTCAGAGCTGAAGGTTTCGACTGTCAATACAGGACCGAAAACCTCTTCCTGAACGATTCTCATGTCAGAATTACAGTTTGAGAAAATAGTAGGTTCATAGAAAAAGCCGTTTTGAAGCTCAGGATCTTCCGGGCGTTTGCCTCCTGTCTCCAGCTTCGCGCCTTCCTCTATTCCGATCTCTACATATTTTTCTACCTTTGCCCTGTGCTCCGCCGAAATAAGCGGACCGCTTTCTGTCTCAGCATGAAAACCGTTTCCGAGTTTTATGCGTTTTGCCCGTTTGACCAGCTCCGCCAAAAATTGATCATGAATGGCATCCTCAACAAGCAAGCGGGAACCTGCAGAGCATACTTGGCCGGCGTGGAAAAATACAGCGTTTAAGGCCTGATCAACCGCAACTTCTAAATCCGCGTCCTTGAAAACAATATTTGGGTTTTTCCCGCCAAGTTCAAGGGCGATTTTTTTGACGTTTCCGCTTGCCGCCCGCATGATTTTTTTGCCTGTTTCAATTCCGCCCGTAAATGAAATCAAATCGACGTCTTTGTTTACGGCAAGCTCGTCGCCCACTGTGGCTCCCGGTCCAAGAACAAGATTTGCGACACCTTTTGGAACACCGGCTTCTTCCATCAGCTTAAAGACTTTGATTGTCGTCAGCGGCGTAATCTCACTCGGCTTCATGACGATTGTGTTTCCTGCGGCCAGTGCAGGGGCGATTTTCCAGCTCGCTTGAAGGAGCGGATAATTCCATGGAGTGATCTGGCCGCAAACCCCGATTGGCTCCCTAATAATTTTGCTTTCTGAATCAGGAATCGGAGATGAAATGATCTCTCCGCCATCTTTGTCTGCCAAGCCGGCGTAATATTGAAAAACATTGGCGATATCGTCCATATCGGCCTTGCTTTCTTCGAGTGTTTTTCCTGTATCAAGAGATTCAAGCTCAGCCAGCTCCTCAAGATCGCGTCTGATTAATTCCGCAATTTTCAGAACAATTTTTCCGCGTTCAAGCCCGGATAGCGATGACCATTCTCCTTTGTCAAATGCTCTACGTGCGGCTGCGATTGCTTTGATGGCGTCCTCTCGCCCTCCCTCGCTTACAGTTGCAATTTCTTCTTGATTAAATGGGTTGATAATACTGCGGATCTGTTCTTTTTCGGCACTGATCCATTCTCCGTCAATGAATAATGTTTGACTCATATAAGCCTCCTTGACGTAAATAAAGTTTGTTAAATAAAAATTTAATGTTTTTAACAACCTTAATCTAACATATGGTTTTTAAACTGTCAAAGTCCCATTTTGATTTTTCTTTTTGACTTTTCCTCATGTTTCGTTAAGATAAAGAACATAAAGAAATAACTTAACGAATTTAATTTTCTAAAGGAAAAGAGGGTCAGTATGGATGAAAATCCAGAATTTGCAGCTATAGAACAGGCTCGGGATCTTGTTATTGACTCCATTGCTGAAACGATGGATCTTTACGGAATTACCCGCAGTGTCGGGATTTTATATGGGACGATGTATATGAGGGATGAGATGACGCTTGACGAAATGCGTGAGGAGTTGCAAATGAGCAAACCAAGCATGAGCACTGGCGTCAAAAAGCTTCAAGACTTAAATGTAGTGAAAAAAACATTTCACCGGGGCATCCGCAAGCATACATTTGTGGCTGAGAAGGATTTCTTTAAATTTTTCACAAATTTCTTTCCACCTAAATGGGAGCGGGAGGTTCAAGTGAATGTAACAGCGATCGAGGAAGCTCAAGCTGATTTACAAAAGGTTTTATGCAAGGAAGATCTCGATGAGGATATCAAAAATGAAGCACTGCAGTTATATGATCAGCTGGAAAGCTCTAAAGCTTACTATGACTGGCTGAAACGGCTTGCTGAATCGGTGCAGACCGGAGAAATTTTTAAATTTATACCGGTCGAAACAAAGTAAAGCAGAAAACGCCTGGGAAACTAGGCGTTTTTTTGATGTAACTACTACAAATTTGAAAAATACGGGAAAAACACCCCATTTACTTCCAAAATATTTGATGGTAATTTTATGTAGGTAAAATTTGTATTTGGCCTTTCAGAGGAGGTGAAAAGCGGGCAGGCCTGTTTAATTTATCATTTTTTAGGGGGAATTTTGTTATGAAACGCAAATTATTATCTTCTTTGGCAATTAGTGCATTAAGTCTCGGGTTACTCGTTTCTGCACCTACAGCTTCTTTCGCGGCTGAATCTACATCAACTAAAGCTCATACTGAATCCACTATGAGAACACAGTCTACAGCTTCATTGTTCGCAACAATCACTGGCGCCAGCAAAACGGAATGGTCTTTCTCAGATATCGAATTGACTTACCGTCCAAACACGCTTCTCAGCCTTGGCGTTATGGAGTTTACATTGCCAAGCGGATTTACTGCAAACACGAAAGACACATTGAACGGAAATGCCTTGCGTACAACACAGATCCTCAATAACGGGAAAACAGTAAGAGTTCCTTTGGCACTTGATTTGTTAGGAGCTGGCGAATTCAAATTAAAACTGAATAACAAAACACTTCCTGCCGCTGGTACATATACTTTCCGTGCGGAGAATAAATCATTAAGCATCGGAAATAAATTTTACGCAGAAGCCAGCATTGACGTGGCTAAGCGCAGCACTCCTCCGACTCAGCCTTGCGGTTGCAACTAATGTAAAAGACCGGTTAACGCCGGTCTTTTTTGCGTTTTACCCTCCCCTTTTTCTCTAATCCCCGTTATCTTTTTTCTGGTTTAAAATTTAAATTGACAAACACTAGAAACAGGAGTAAATTCTTGAGTGTTCAATTTCATACAGTCTCTTTTACCGCTTAATCAAACACGAACGGGGGAACCAACGATTGGCTGTTTTATTAACAGCCTTGGGGTGAATCTTACTAAGTAAGAGGGGGTACTCTGAATCCCTAATCCGACAGCTAACCTCGTAGGCGTATACAGAGAGGAGGTCTATTATCGGCCATTCTTTGCAATGGTCTTTTTTGTTTCAAAAACGTTAATTCACTAAGGGAGATATGAACATTGGGAAGAATTAAAAATAAGCAATTTGCCGTGATCGGGCTGGGCCGGTTTGGCGGCAGCATTTGTAAAGAACTTCATAGAATGGGGCATGAGGTCCTTGCGGTTGATATCAACGAAGAAAAGGTCAATGCATATGCTTCTTACGCCACTCATGCGGTAATTGCCAACGCCACCGAAGAAAACGAATTGCTTTCATTAGGAATACGCAATTTTGAATATGTGATTGTTGCCATCGGAGCAAATATTCAAGCGAGTACGCTGACCACCCTATTATTAAAGGAGCTTGATATTCCAAATATTTGGGTGAAGGCTCAAAACTATTATCATCACAAGGTGCTTGAAAAAATAGGCGCTGACCGCATTATTCATCCTGAAAAAGATATGGGGGTTAAAATCGCACAAAGCCTTTCAGACGAAAATGTTTTGAATTACATTGATCTATCTGATGAATACAGTATTGTCGAGCTGCTGGCTACGCGCAAGCTTGATTCAAAATCGATTATTGACCTGAATGTAAGAGCAAAGTACGGCTGCACGATCCTGGCCATTAAACATCATGGAGATATCTGTCTTTCCCCCGCGCCTGAAGACATCATTCGCGAGCAAGATTGCCTGGTGATCATGGGCCACAAAAAGGATATTAAACGTTTTGAAAACGAAGGGATGTAGACAAAGGTGACACTTCAAAAGGATAAAGTGATCAAATGGGTTCGGTTTACACCGCCTCAAGTGCTTGCCATTGGTTTTTTCCTTACCATTATCATCGGGGCTGTCCTATTAATGCTTCCGATTTCCACTACGAAGCCATTGTCATGGATAGATGCCCTTTTTACTGCGGCTTCCGCTACAACTGTTACAGGGCTTGCTGTTGTCGATACCGGCACTCAATTTACGGTATTCGGGCAAACAGTAATTATGGGGCTGATTCAGATTGGCGGGCTTGGATTTATGACATTTGCGGTCTTGATCGTCATGATATTAGGAAAAAAAATCGGCTTAAAAGAACGAATGCTCGTCCAGGAAGCCTTAAACCAGCCGACAATCGGCGGTGTCATTGGCCTTGTCAAAGTCCTGTTTCTGTTTTCGATCAGTATTGAATTGATAGCAGCACTCATTTTATCCATCCGGCTTGTACCTCAATACGGCTGGTCATCCGGCTTGTTTGCAAGTTTGTTTCACGCAATATCTGCTTT
This sequence comes from Bacillus sp. FSL K6-0255, assembly GCF_045040725.1. NCBI lineage: Bacteria > Bacillati > Bacillota > Bacilli > Caryophanales > Bacillaceae > Bacillus > Bacillus sp. FSL K6-0255. Next base: position 3,069,326 of record NZ_CP150278.1, read on the forward strand.
TAACAATGCCGGGTTTTCGTTGTGGCCTGATAATTTGATGAGCTACGTTGGCGATCCTACAGTGAACCTCGTGATTACTTTCTTATTTATTACAGGAGGGATCGGATTTACGGTTCTGTTTGATGTGATGAAAAATCGGCGTTTTAAAACTTTTTCTTTACATACAAAGCTCATGCTTACAGGAACGCTGATGTTGAATGCGATCGCTATGCTTACGGTCTTTATTTTAGAATACAGCAACCCCGGCACGCTCGGCCACCTGCATATAGTGGATAAACTGTGGGCCTCCTATTTTCAGGCAGTGACGCCGAGAACCGCAGGGTTCAATTCTCTAGATTTTGGAAGCATGAGAGAAGGAACAATTGTATTTACTTTATTATTGATGTTTATCGGAGCAGGAAGCGCATCAACGGCGAGCGGCATTAAGCTGACTACGTTCATCGTGATTTTAACATCTGTTATTGCTTACTTGAGAGGTAAAAAAGAAACGGTTATTTTCCGCCGTTCCATCAAATATCCGATTATCATTAAAGCTTTAGCTGTGAGCGTCACCAGTTTGTTCATCGTGTTTTTAGGGATTTTCGCCCTGACGATCACAGAACAAGCGCCATTTCTTCAAATTGTGTTTGAAACCTTTTCCGCATTCGGAACTGTCGGCCTTACGATGGGGCTTACTCCTGAACTGACAACAGCTGGCAAGTGTATCATCATTGTCATCATGTTTATCGGAAGAATTGGTCCTTTAACGTTCGTGTTTTCATTCGCAAAAACAGAGCAATCAAATATCCGTTATCCTGATGGCGAAGTGTTTACAGGGTGATATCAAAAAAATCCGGCGTGCAGTCGCCGGATTTTTTATGATTCGATATGAGATTGATTTTGTCTTTTTTCCTGTTCCGCGATGATTTCGTTATCCTCCGCGTTATCACGGGTCACTTTTTGCGTAAGAATCGCACCAACTGCTACAAGTATCATAACAGCGATGTAATAACCTTTTTCATTGAGTTCCAGATTATCAGCATTATAGAGTCCGATACTAAACAAAAATACTCCCGCAAAAAAAGTAAAATAAGCTAGTACTGTAAAGGCAACCGTGTTTCTGCGTCTATATTTCTGCACCTTTGTTCCCTCCCGAAAGCATAGTTAAAAAGTGATAACTTCCGTGGAATATTATACCTCAAATTCCCCGGAATGGAACAAAGAATTAAAAATACCAGTAAAAAGGGCTTAGGTTGCCTCCTTTATTTCAACAGCTGAATCATCAATCCAGCCGATAAGTTTATCATTGATTTGGAATTGGTACCATACAGACTGGCCTTTCTGTTTTTTAGACACAACCTTTATGTCTTTGCCGACGTAAGATTGGGCAGAGGTAAGCCTTATGGACCGATCATCAGTAGAAGGCTTGGACCATACGTCTTGAACGGCACTGTCTTTAATAGAGGCGTTTAAATCCACAGATTTGAGGGATGGATTTACCTCATCGTACTCATCTAAATCGTATTTTTCCACAATAGCGCTGATTTTGTCAGCGTAGTCAGGGTCTGTAGCATATCCTGATGTTTGCAGGGCGGTTGCCGCTTCCTTATAATTCCCTGCCTCAAGCACCGGTTTATACTTCTTTTTATTCCACGATGTGCCACGGACGAACAATTGGGCGTGATCATCCATAGATTCAAAAAACGTGCTGTATTTTCGAAACTTCGCGCGAATGGTTTTTCTTTTCCCTTTTTCAACTTCGTCCGTTTCCATCGTGACATGATGGCCTTTATAATTCCCTTTTACGCCAAAAAGGTTGTTGGCCTTAGCAGCCAGTTCACTGTTCCCCCAGTCCGATTCGAGAATGGCCTGAGCAATTGTGATGCTGGGGAGAACATGGTATTTTTCATACAAAATTTGGGCATGTCCGGACAGACTGTCTATAAATACTTGCTGTTCATCGATTTCTTCAGTTTCTTTGGATATTTCAATCGGTTTTGATAAAGTTGTCGCTAAAACAAACAGAGCTAGCGGAATCGATACAAGGAAAAATAGTGAAATCAAGAGTTTACGTTTTTTAAGTTTTTTACGGGCCATGAAAACCTTCCTTCGAATTAAAAGATTACGAATGTAAAAGAATCTACCTTTTAGAATTTTACTTGCACTTCTAATATTTTTCAATTCTTTAGGGATAAAGTTGGGAAAAGATTGCAAAATAAAAACCTTTTCGCTCAATGAAAAGGTTTTTACCATGTTTCTATTTTTGTAAATTTCTGAGTGCATTCCGATATTCCGTATCATTTATTACTTTATATGATTTGACAGTTGCCTTCGACAAACCTTGTGCTGAGACGGCCGGTTTTTCCGGAGCTGTTTTCGCTTTATCATGTGGTTTATGTGCCAGCTTGTGCCCCATTCCAGTGGCATTCATACAAAATGACAGGCAGACGAGCAGCACGCTAAGGTTAAAAGAAATGAAGAAGAGATCATGATAAGCAGTCATCATAGAATCCTGTACCGAACCGCTTTGTCTGGCAGCATCTTTTTTCGTGAAAAAGCCGATGAGAATGGGAACTCCCATATAGACAAACAATCTTAAAAACTGAACAGCTGTCATTCTCTTGACCAAATCAGGCAGCGGGCCTCCCATGGCAGCTCCCATCAGCCCTGCGGCGACTGTCAGGCCTGTTCCCGCTGCAAGCATGATAAACAGTGCCGCGAACATATAAAGAGATGATCGATCCTGTATATGCAGCCATTGAAAATTCACAAAAACGAGAATGAGTCCGCCGATAATACCGAGCATCCCTGGTCCGACTTTATCATATAACAGAGCGCTTAAAATGGCCGCGATCGCCACTCCGATTAAAAGAGTCAAGTTTAAAAAAATGAGATGCTCCTGAGAAATATCATACATTTGACGGAGCAAACCTTGAAAAGCAGACAGGCTGACAGCTACCGTTATCGTCCCTGCAGCTATGATCAATAAGCCAAGCACCGGTTTTGGCAGCAGCATCAGTTTAATAGATATGAAGGGGTTTTTCACTTTATATTCCACAATCAATAGACCAATGAGCAAACATAACGTCACCCCGAAACCAATCCATACATAACCCGATGACAGCCCCCATTTTTGCAGAAAAATGAATGAAACCGCTGAGGCTGCGGCAAGGAAAACAGATAAAAGAATTCCCGCACGATCAAGCGGCTGTTCTTGATCCGCCGCTCCGTGATGCTCGTCATGGAGAAAGAAATAGCTCACCGCGACACCGATCAGGGACAAGGTGCCAAAGATGAAAAACAGCCATCTCCAATGCCCGCAGCTTGTTGCAATGGTTCCGAGGATTGTGCCGATGATAACAGAACCATAGAATCCCCCGATCAGCACAAGCAGTGCATAGTTCCTGCGTTCAATCGGGAATGACAGTACAAGCATTGGAATCATAATCATCAGCATGACGCCTGTTGCCGCCCCCTGTAAAAAGCGCCCTGCCGCCATCCATGCAATATCGCCTGAACATGCGATGAGCAGTGAGCCTAGTATAAAAACAGGTAATGAAGCCAGATAGACGGGACGAGCACCGAATTTTTTCCTCAGCAGCGGTCCTGCCGGAACTAACAAGGCAAAGGCCATATTGCCGATCAATATCGGATTTACTGATGTGAAGACACTTGTTCCAACCGCTTTCTGAACAAGGCCTTGAACTGACGACAATGCCGTGTTAGACATCAATCCCGGCCCGACCGCTAAGACGGCGAGCAAAGAAATCACCCAATAGTGTTTTGTCTTCATGTTGTCATTCCTTCCTATATGAATACATGCGAAACACATCATTTTTTGAAAACAAAAGAAGCTAATAGATTTTGCATACCATTAGCTTTCATTCTAATATTCTCCCTTTCAAGGGAAATGATATTATTTTATTATAATTATGTGAATGAATGAGCATATAATCAAATATTATTTCAAATCGATTGTGTTTTGTCAATGGAGTAAATTTCAAGCACAACATAGAAAGCTTGAAAGCTTTTCCCCGATATTGTGTCTATAACTGCACTTATGAATCCCTGCTCGTTCCCTCAAGCAAATTAAAGCAGGCCGTTTTAATCCTTTCAATCCACTATTCCAACTAATAAACTCAAATAAGTTGGTGATAAGACAACATTTTGCCCCCACATTTTTTTGTGTTCACTGGGCGTTTGCCGCCTCTAAATTGTATATGGGTAAATACCATGAATTAACCTATGAAATACCAATGTAAGGAAATTCTAAATATTCCGGGAGGCAAAAACGAATGGAACTGTATGAGTGTATCCAAGACATTTTTAGCGGCTTGAAAAATCCATCGGTTAAAGATTTAGCAACGTCTTTAAAACAAATTCCAAACGCAGCAAAATTAAGTCAACCGTATATTAAGGAACCAGACCAGTACGCTTACGGCCGAAATGCCATCTATCGAAATAATGAATTGGAAATTATCGTGATTAACATTCCGCCAAACAAGGAGACAACTGTACATGATCATGGTCAATCCATTGGTTGTGCAATGGTGTTAGAAGGAAAGCTTCTTAATTCTATTTATCGCTCAGCCGGCGAACACGCAGAACTCTCCAATTCATACTTTGTCCACGAAGGAGAATGCCTTATTTCAACCAAAGGTTTAATTCACAAAATGTCTAATCCCACATCCGAACGAATGGTGTCTCTTCATGTCTACTCCCCTCCTTTGGAAGACATGACGGTCTTTGAGGAACAAAAGGAGGTTTTAGAAAATTCTTGATTGACAGATAAGCTGCTCACTTTGACTTCGCTCAACTGGGGGATTCAGAGAATGTACCTTTTCCTCAAAACAAAAAAACCCTTATAGAATAAGGGTTTAAAGGTATGGAGCCAAGGGGGCTCGAACCCCTGACCTCTACGCTGCCAGCGTAGCGCTCTCCCAGCTGAGCTATGGCCCCGTATGTAACGTCATGTTTATTATAGATGATTTTATTTTGAAAAACAAGCTGTTTCCTCTTGAATTGACAGAAAAAATAAGGCTCGGAAAAGAGCCTTATTTTCGACTTACATCATGATCAAAAGTAAAATCACACCGAGAATAATTCGATAGATAGCAAATGGGACAAGTTTGATTTTGTTAATCAGCCTTAAGAAGAAACGGACGACAAACAGTGCGACCACAAAGGCACAGATAAAGCCGACGATGAAAAATGGCATCAGATCCGAGCTTAAGCTGTCCCAATGCTTCACGAGGCTTAGAAAACTGGCTCCCATCATGATCGGCATCGCCATAATAAACGTAAAGTCGGCTGCAGCTCGGTGGTTTAATCCGAGAATAACACCTCCGGATATGGTTGAACCAGAACGTGAGAAACCCGGCCAAAGGGCAAGACATTGGAATAAGCCGACTGCTATCGCCTGTTTATAGGAAATGCGGTCGAGTGTGTCTGTCGCTGTTTTCCGCTTATTGACCCAGTCAGCAAAAAGCATCAGGATTGCCCCGGCAATTAAACCGATGGCCACAGTTTTGACAGAAAATAAATATTCATCAATGTAATCTTCAAACAAAAAGCCGAGAACAGCTGCAGGCACGAGTCCGACGGCGATTTGGGCAATGCTTAATTTATGTCCCTGCTCCTGGTCGCTTGTAATATTTTTTTTCAAGCCGAGTAAATTTAAAATTCGGTCTTTAAACACGATAGCTACTGCTAAAATGGAGCCTAGCTGAATAACCACCTTGAATGAGTTAGCAGCTTCTTCTGACATCAGATTACTTGATTTAAGCCAGATGTCGTCTACTATGATCATATGTCCTGTCGAAGAAACCGGCGCGTACTCTGTTAATCCTTCTACGATTCCTAAAATGGCGGCTACAAACAATTCCCATAGAGTCATGATTTTGATTCTCCCCATTAGACATTTATTTTTTTACATAACGGGAGCTTCCCATAAATGGAAAGCCCGTCTTATATAACTATAAACGAAAATCACACTTTATGACCCGACGTATTTTCATTTTTTTCTTCATCGTATAAATGTGACTGCATTTTAAACCAGTCAAATAAATGTGTCGTAATGACTTTGGCAACTGCATAGCCAGGAATGGCAAGAATGATTCCAACAACACCAAACAGCTTGCCGGCTGTTAACAGCAGAAAAATAATCGTAATCGGATGGATGTGAAGGTTTTTTCCCATAATTTGCGGAGAGATCAGCTTCCCTTCAATCAGCTGAACAATCGTCCAAACGATCACCAGCTTAAGCAGCATGAGCGGCGATGTCACTATGGCAATGATAATCGCAGGCGTAATGGCAATCGTTGGCCCTAAATATGGAACGATGCTTGTGCAAGCCGCAATGACTGCAAGCAATGAAGCATAATCCAGTCCGATAATCAAATAACCGATAAACAGCAAAAACCCGATACAGAAGCTGACAATGATCTGGCCTCTGATATAAGAGCTTAACCGATGATTCATTTCGCTTAAGACTGTATATGTCTGTTCTTTCAATCGAGTCGGCACAAACTTCAGTATGTAGACCGGTAATTTTCTTCCGTCTTTTAGCAAATAAAATAGAATAAACGGAACCGTGACGATCGAAATGATAATCTCAGTCAGTGCGCCGATAAAATTCCCAACACCGGTAAAGGTGCTGTTCACGATCGTCGCTGCCTGATCCGAAACCTTTGTAGCAAGATCAGATATATTAATGTTCATCGTTTGCTGGGCCTGGTTGACGAAGTTGCTGCCGATCAGCTGTTTCGTCTGATTTTCTACGACGTCCACATATCTTGGGATATTGTCAATCAAACTCATAATTTGTTCTTTTAAGAAGGGAATGATCGACACGATCGTGATCGTGATCAGCCCGATAACCAATAGATATAGCAGCAATATAGAATAGATTCTTCTTATTCTTCTTCTCTCCAGAAAATCGACGACTGGGTTTAACAGATAAAAAACAATGCCTGTCAAAATAATCGGAAGTGATATCGTTTTGAGCAGAACAATAATCGGGGTGAAAATAAATGATGTTTTTGTAAATACTAGAATATTTAAACCAATCAGCAGCAGCACAAGCAAAAATAAAACAAACTTATTATCCAAGAAGAATCGCTTGAATCTGCCGCTCCATGTTTGCAACGTCTCCACTATCGTTCCTCCGTCATACATAGTTTAATTAAATTGTACACTATCGTCCCTATAATGAAAAATAAAAACCGTTAATTGCTGGAAAAGCTTTCACGGTTTTAACATTCTATTTATATCTATCATGTGATTTTGTTCTTTTTAAGCTATAATTTAGCTATATCATACAAAAGGAGCGATACGAGTGATACGTTTTGCAATAATAGGAACCAACTGGATTACAGACCGCTTTCTTGAGTCAGCAGCGGATATCGAAGATTTTCAGCTGACTGCTGTTTATTCAAGATCGGCTGAACGCGCTGGCGAGTTTGCTGCTAAACACAACGCTGCGCATGCCTTCTCAGACCTTCAGGAAATGGCGGCGAGCGATTGCTTTGATGCCGTATACATAGCGAGCCCGAACGCTCTTCACAAGGAACAAGCCGTTCTCTTTATGAACCATGGCAAGCATGTCCTTTGTGAGAAACCGTTTGCTTCGAATACAAAAGAAACAGAAGAGATGATCTCAGCAGCTAAGGCAAACGGCGTTGTTCTCATGGAAGCAATGAAGACCACTTTCCTGCCGAATTTCAAAGAGCTGAAAAAACACCTGCATAAAATCGGCACTGTCCGCAGATTTACCGCAAGCTACTGCCAGTATTCCTCACGGTATGACGCGTTCAGAAGCGGAACTGTTTTGAATGCGTTTCAGCCTGAGCTTTCCAATGGGTCATTAATGGATATTGGCGTCTATTGTATTTATCCGGCTGTTGTGTTGTTTGGCGCGCCGAAGGATGTAAAAGCAAACGGATATGCTTTATCCTCCGGAGTGGACGGAGAAGGAACTGTCATTCTGTCTTACGACGGGTTCGAAGCTGTTCTGATGCATTCTAAAATCTCTACTTCCTATGCCCCGGCGGAAATCCAGGGTGAAGACGGGACGATTGTAATCGATACGATTCATCGGCCTGAACGTGTTGAAATCCGCTACCGGGACGGCCGCCTTGAAAACATCGCGATCCCTGATCCTAAACCGGCGATGTTCTATGAAGCAGAAGAATTTGTCACACTTATAAAAGAGAATAAGCTGGAATCTGAAGAAAATACATTTGAACGGTCTTTGACCACCGCAAAAATTATGGAGGAAGCAAGAAAGCAAATGGGGATTGTATACCCTGCTGATCAAGCTTAAAAAAATCCGCCCGCGTGCAAATGCCGCGGCGGATTTTTTATTAGGCAATCGGAGAAGATGCCTTCCTTTTTAAAAGCACCTGTTGTTCATATTCTTTGATGTCATGAAGCCATGCCTCTTTTACCGGAACGCCCATTTGCTCACAGTAGGAATCCCAGATGGCTCCGAAAGGATATGTTTTGAATTCCTCCATCAGGGCCAGCCTTTCTGTATAGCGGCCCTCTTCCTGCAATTGTTTTAAATATCCGTTCGGGAGAAGCAGGGCATACAATAAAGCTTTGATCATATTTCTCGTTCCGATGGTCCAGGCGGCTACACGGTTAATGCTGGCATCGAAAAAATCCAGACCGATGGCGACCTTCTCAAGAGCATGATTTCGTACAATTTCAAGAGCGATTTCTCTCAATTCATCATCCAAAACCACTACATGGTCGCTATCCCAACGAACAGGCCGAGATACGTGCAAGGCAAGCTTGTCTGTGTAAAGCAGCATGGACGAGATTTTGTTCGATACCGTCTCAGTCGGATGGAAATGGCCTGTATCAAGTAAACAAAGCTTATGATTCGTCAAAGCATAAGCTAAATAAAATTCATGAGATCCGACAACATATGATTCGGAGCCAAGCCCGAACAGCTTGCTCTCGATTGCATCAAGATTGTGTTGTTCACTGATCTCCTCTGCGAAGATCCGATCCAGTGATTCTTTTAGTCTTTTACGCGGTGTCAGTCTATCACTCGGGATATCCTTATAGCCGTCGGGAATCCAAATATTCGTCAAGCAAGGTGTTCCTAATTCTTTCCCGAAGTATTCCCCGATACGGCGGCAAGCGATGCAATGCCTGATCCAAAATTCTCTGATGTCCGGATCAGGGTGTGAAAGGGTGAGTCCGTCAGCCGCTTTCTCATGCGAAAACAAGGTTGGATTAAAATCTAAACCGAGCCCAAGGTTTTTTGCCCATTTCACCCAGTTTTCAAAATGCTGCGGCTTCAATTCGTCACGTTCTACCGCTTCCCTGTTTGTTTCTGCGTATATCGCATGCAGGTTTACGCGGTGCTTTCCAGGAATGAGAGAAAGAGCCTTCTCCAAATCTCTTCTTAATTCTTCAGGAGTTTGCGCTTTTCCGGGATAATTGCCAGTCACGTCAATTCCGCCTGAAAGCTCGCCCTTATTTACTTCAAAGCCTTCAATGTCGTCACCCTGCCAGCAGTGGATCGAAATGGGCACTTGCTCTAATTGCCGAAGCGCCTCTTCAACATCAATTCCCCATTTTTCATATGCCTGTTTTGCACTGTCATAATTGGCTTTTATGGTCATACGGCTCTCTCCCTTTATCAGTTTTTCAATCCAAATAAAAAACTTCCTTTAGATCTATCGCAACAGGACTGAAATCCGAATTTGTTTTCATTAATGGCGCCATCGATTTCCACCATCTTTGGCAAACTTCCGTGTCCGCCATCTTTCTCCATTTCTCTTCATCCTCTATTTCTAAATATGCAAAAAGCCTGCCTGTTTCCTCGTCTAGAAAAATGGAATAATGGTGTGCTCCATGAGCTTTGAGTGCTTCTGCCATCTCAGGCCAAATGTCATCATGCCGCTGTTTGTATTCTTCGTACTTGTCTTGATGGACAAACATGATACTGGCTTTTCTTTTCAAACCTTTTCACCTCTTCATCATTTAGATAGCGCTTTCAAAACAGTTTGCTGAAATGACTGAATGATCGTGCTTCTATCAATGTCTTTAGGTGTAAACACTTTGATCGGAAAGGAATTTCTGACGACTTGCCGGGCTTCTTTTATGTCTTTGACTTCTTTGGCAGCAATCATTTGCATCAAAAGATTTCCGGTGGCAGTTGCCTCTATCGGCCCTGCATATACCGCTTTTCCACTCATGTCTGCCGTTAATTGATTTAAGAAATCATTCCGGGCTCCGCCGCCGATGATATGAAATTGCTCGATCGGTTTTTCTGTGATTGTTTCGAGCTCTTTGATGGCTATCGCATAGATGATGGCTAAATTGCTGTAGATGCAGCAGGCAAGTTCGCCTGCAGTACGGGGAATCTTTTGGCGGGTTTGTCTGCAATAATGTTGTATTTCCTTTATCATGTTTTCTGGATTCAGGAAACGTTTATCATTTAAGTTTATAAATTGCTGGAATGGTTCTGTTTTTTTGGCTTCTTCTGCAAGCTGCTGAAAAGAATAATCTGCTTGTAGCTGCTGTTTGACTTCTTGTATCACCCACATGCCGATAATGTTTTTGAGAAAGCGAATGGTGTTGTTTGCGCCGCGTTCATTTGTATAGTTGTTTTCTAAAGCAAGATCAGTTATTATCGGTGTTTTGTTTTCAACCCCGATTAACGACCATGTTCCGCTGCTGATATACGCCCAGCCATCATTTACGCCTGGCGCCGCAATGACGGCCGAGGCCGTATCATGTGTTGCGACTGTCATCACCTTGCACGCCGGGAGATCATAATCCGGGAACCACTCATTTCTTAGCTTCCCGAGTTCACACCCCGGTTCAGTGAGCGGCGCAAATTGCTGTTCCAGAACAGACACGGCTTCAAGCAATTCAGGATCAAGATTTCCCGTTGAGACGTTTAAAAGCTGTGTTGTGGACACGTTTGTGATTTCCGTTACAGCTTTTCCGGTTAAACAATAGCCTAAATAATCAGGAATCATCATAATTTTGTCTGTCTTTTTCAGCAGCTCACGGTCTTCTTCAAACAATTGATAGATCGTGTTGAAAGGCTGAAATTGTATTCCTGTTTTTTGATAAATTGCGGCTTTTGAGAGGGTATGTTCCAGTTTGTCTATTGTGTGATCTGTTCTTCTATCACGGTAGGAGATTGCTTCCCGCAACCGATCGCCTTTTTCGTCCAGTAAGACATAATCGACTGCCCATGTATCAATGCCTACGGTGCAGTGTTCATACCCAAGCGTCTTTACTTTTTGCAGTCCTTGCAGGATTTGTTTTAGCAAATGATCAATATCCCATAAGCAATGCCCGTCTCTTTGACTGAAACCGTTAGCGAACCTGTGAATCTCTTGTATGTCAAGCTTCCCTTCATTCAGTTCACCTACCATGATTCTCCCGCTTGATGCGCCTACATCAATGGCAGTATAAATCATCCTTTCACCCTCTCTTCGAAAGAGGAACAGCTGTCACCTTCACCTTTTTGTCCTCAAGAGCTTTTACCGATGCCGGATCAAGTCCAGAATCCGTAATAAGGCGGCTGACATCTTGCAGCGAGGCAATATGTGAAAACTCGCGGTTCCCCCATTTGCTTGAATCGGCCATCAAAATGGTCTGGTCCGACCTTTCGATCATCCGTTTTTTGAGCAGCGCCTGCCACTCATTTGAATCACTCATCCCGTTGTGTACGTCAAATCCCTTACATGACAGAAAGGTTTTATTGACATGATAGGTCTCAAGTGAACGCTCTGCTAACGGGCCGGCAAACGATAATGATTTTTCCAGCAAAATGCCGCCTGTTGAAATGACTGATATGTTTTCTTTATTGCTGAGTTCAATAGCTGCTTTCATTGAGTTTGTAATCACGGTGAGCTCAATGTCAGGGAGTATTTTTGCCATGTACCAAGCGGTTGTGCTTGCATCGAGAATGATTCGGTCTCCGCTTTTTACATATTTGGCCGCTTCGTGAGCGATGGCTTTTTTTTCGATGACATTCGTGATTTCCCGTTCAGAAAAATGAATTTCTGATTCCTTCTGCTGAATACTGACCGCTCCTCCGTGGCTCCGGCTCAGTTTATGTTCTTTTTCAAGCTTTTCAAGATCACGCCGAATGGTTTCCTCTGTGACTGAAAATATGTCACTTAATTCGGAAACGCGGATGCTTGAACGCATATTTACTATTTCCACTATTTTTTGCTGCCGTTCTGCTACTAGCATCGGTAACGCCCTTCCTCATATCGTAGTCCGTCTTATATTTTTTATCATAGCATATTTCTAACGCGTAAAAGCAGCAGGGACGCCGCCGTCTACCGTGATCATGCAGCCCGTTGTTTTTTCGGCTTTGGAAGAAGCGAAGAATGCAATGGCTTCGGCAATATCCTCCGGGTAAATATTGACGAGCAATGCTGTCCGTTTCCGGTAATGTTCCTCCAGCTGATCCGGTTCAATCCCGTACGCCGCGGCTCGTTCCTCCCGCCAGCTTGAACCCCAGATTGCCGATCCTTGAAGAACCGCATCAGGCAAAACAGAGTTGACCCTAATGCCGAATTCTCCACCTTCTGCAGCAATGCATCTTGCTAAATGGGTTTCAAGCGCCTTAACAGAGCTGTAGGCAGAGGCGTTTTTTCCCGCATAAACTGAATTTTTCGATCCGACAAATACCATGCTTCCGCCTCTATTTTGATGTTTCATCTGTTTAAACGCTTCACGGGCTACAAGGAAATAGCCTGTTCCTAAAACATTCATATTAAGATTCCATTCTTTTAGACTTGTTTCGTCAAATGGGCTTGATGTGGCCAGCCCGGCATTATTGACGACGATATCAATGCCGCCGTAAGCAAGCGCCGCTCGTTCAAAAGCTGACTGTACGTCTTCCTCCTTTGTCACATCCATTTTGACAGCCATTGCCCGTCCTTTTCCGTATGCATCGTTTATTTCCCCGGCAATTTTCTGTGCGCCTTCTATATTCAGATCAGCTACGATCACGTGCCCTCCCTCAGCTGCAAATCGGCGGCATGCCGCACTGCCGATTCCGCCGGCTCCTCCAGTTATCAGCGCTACTTTTCGGGAAAATTCTGCTTCCGGCGGGGCCAGCGTGAGTTTATATAGTTCGAGCGGCCAATATTCGACATGGTAGGACTCATTTTCATGTAAAGAAACAAATTGCCCCAGAGCGGTTGCTCCTTTCATCACGGCGATGGCCCTCCGATATAAAGCCCCGCTTACTTTAGACATGGCATAACTTTTTCCTGTATTCACCATTCCGATTCCCGGAATCAATATCACCCGTGGGGAGGATTCAAAGATTTGATCCCCATCCTGCTGATTTCGTGTAAAGTAAGCCTGATACTCTGATGTAAAGGTCTCGACTCCTGACTTGATCAGATCTGCAAGCTTGTGCACATCTTGAGTTTCCGGATTCCAATCAATGTACAGCGGAACCCGTTTTGTGTGAACAAGGTGATCCGGGCATGCCGCACCGATTTGCGAAAGTGCTGGCGCTTGGACACTGTTTACAAATTCCAAGACATCGTCATGATCATCATAGGAAAGGATCATTTTCTTTTCTTCACTTACTGCTCCTCTGATCACAGGCATGATGCCTGCCAAGATTTGTTTTCTTTTATCCTCCGGCAGCGGCTGATACCTTTTGCCTCCGAATACCTCATGCTGATTGATACGATCGTTAACATACTGCTCGGCTTCTTGAATGATGGATATCGTTTTTTGATAACATGTTTCAGACGTCTCTCCCCAAGTGACTAAGCCGTGTTTCTCCATTAATATAAGCTCGGCGTGGGGATTGTTTGCTACGCCTTCAGCGATCATTTTAGACAAAGTAAATCCAGGGCGAACGTATGGCACCCATACAAATCGGTTTCCGTAAATGTCTTCAGCGATTTGTTTTCCATTATCTGCACAGCATATGCTGATAATCGCATCTGGATGGGTATGGTCAACATGTTTGTATGGCAGAAAAGCGTGTAATAGCGTTTCAATTGAAGGGCGGGGATGTTTGCTGTCTATCATACAATGAGACAGGTAGTCTACCATTTCTTCATTTGGCATTTGGTCCCTTTTAATCAGCGGGCGGATATCATCTAATTTCAAACCGGTAAAGTTATGCGTTTTCATTGTTGCCAAATCCGAACCGCTTCCTTTTACCCACATGACTTCTATTTCACGGCCTCTAAAATCCTTTTCCGTTGTTTTCATAGATGTATTCCCCCCGCCCCAGTTGCAGACAGTGCGGTCTGACCCGATCAGATTGGACCTGTACACCAATTCCTCTACACCTTTAGGCAGCTGTGCAGCTCGCTCTGAATCCCATATATGTTTCACCATATTTGATATTCCTCCATCCCCTTTTATTTGTATCCGTTTTCATTATACATGATTTCTGTTTGTTTTTGAATTGTTTTTGTTTATTTTTGTTTTCAACAAAAAAGAAAGCAGCAGATATGCCGCTTTCTTGTTTTATTAAGATTCAATTTTAAATTTCTTCGTAATGTCCTGAAGTTCTTCCGCCATGTTTGCCAACGTTTCCGCTGAAGAGCTGATTTCTTCCATGGACGCAAGCTGTTCTTCCGCCGAAGCTGCGATATCCTGAATGCCTGCTGAGCTTTCTTTCGCCACTGCAGAAATATCTTCAACAGCACTTGACACTTCCTGTGATCCGGCTGACAGTTGTTCAACCGTCGCGTTCAAGTTTTGCAATTCGCCGGAAATTTGGGTTGTCATCTCATAGATTTGTTTAAAGCTTTCCGCTGTTTGATCCGTAATCTGCAAGCCTTCTTTCACTTCATGATTCACGGATTGGAACATTGAAAGTGAGGTACTGATTTCCCTGACAATCTCTTGAATTAATCCTTCAATTTCCTTGGCGGAGTCTGCTGACTGTACAGCAAGTTTTCTAACCTCTTCCGCAACTACTGAGAAACCTCTTCCGTATTCTCCCGCTCTTGCCGCCTCAATCGCAGCATTTAATGCAAGCAGGTTGGTTTGATCAGCAATGCCATTAATCACATTCAAGATGCTTGTGATGTCTTGCGATTTTGTTTCAAGACCCTTCACAACCGCTTCCGCTTTTTGAACGGATTGGTCAATTGTTTTCATCTGGCCGACTGTATGCTCCACCAGCTTTTCTCCGCTGCCCGCTGCCTCAGAGGACTGAATCGATGATTTCGTAATGGTTGAAGAGGCCTGAGCCACTTTTGAAATCCCCTCGTTCATTTGAGAAAGATGATTTGAGCTTGTTTCCAGTTTCTCGCTTTGCGCCTCGTTGCCATCTGAGAACTGTTCGATGGCAAGTGTAATATGCTCAGTTGCCTTGCTCGTTTGGGCTGCGCTTGCCGTCAGCTCCTCAGAAGATGAAGCAACGTTTTCTACAGACGTTTGAATAACCCCGATTACAGAACGCAATGATGCAGACATTTCATTAAAGCTTTCGCCAAGCTGGCCAAACTCGTTTTTCGAGTGAATGTCAATGACTTCTGTGAGATCTCCGCTGCTGATTTTTGCAGACGTTGAGACAAGTTTTTTTAACGGCTTGGTGATGGCACGAATAATATAGAGTATGAGTATGCCGCCGATTACAATTGACACGCATAGAATGATAACCGCAGTGTTCAGCACCGGACTTGAAGCATCTTGCAATTCACTGACAAAATATGTGCCTGCGATTTTCCAGCCAGTCAGTTTATTTGTCGTAAAGGCCATTTTCTTTTCTTTGCCTTCGAATGTATATTCAAATGAGCCTTCTTTTTTGGAATATACTTGGTTTGTCCAATCGCCGGATCCGGTTGTCCCCGGCTTAATTGTCGGATGGGCGATATATTTTTTGTTGCCAGTCGTAATAAATGCAAAACCTTCTTTACCGATTTTGATTCTTTGTGATGCAGTAAGCACTTCATCCAGGTTTAAATCAAGCGCTATAACCCCTGAACCGTCTTTTAATTGTTTTGAAATTGTGACAACGATATCTCCTGTCGCTTCATCAGTATACGGTTCTGAGAAAACAGCTTGTCCTTTTTCCGCAACCGCCTGTTTGTACCAGTCACGTCCTGTCGGATCAAAACCTTTCGGAACACCGCTATCCGGATATTTATAAAGCTTCTTATCTTCT
Source organism: Bacillus sp. FSL K6-0255 (assembly GCF_045040725.1). Taxonomy (NCBI): domain Bacteria; kingdom Bacillati; phylum Bacillota; class Bacilli; order Caryophanales; family Bacillaceae; genus Bacillus; species Bacillus sp. FSL K6-0255. The sequence continues at coordinate 3,085,446 of NZ_CP150278.1, forward strand.
GAAGCAGCATAGATTGCGCCTACATCGTCGTTAAGTGTCGTGTACTGCTTAAATTTCTCTTTCAGTAATGTTTTGTTTTTGCCTAGCAATATGTCTTTATCGACTGTCTCACTATAATAATCTATTGCTTTTACTTTATCTTCTAATTTATTTTGCAGCGTACTGTTTAGTTCTTCAACATTTCCCTTCGCACTGTTTATGAGCTCTCTGTCTAACGCGTTCCAAGCTGATTGATAACTGAAATATGCTAAAACCCCAACCGGCAAAATAAGCACTGCCAGAAACGCAGCGATTAGCGGTTTGCTGATCGATGGCTGTTTGATCCATTGTATGAATTTTCCCATTCTCGTTGACTCCTCCTTTAAGATAAATCTAATATCGTCAAACTAGGATAAAAGGTTTAATAAAAAAACTAAAAAAAACACCCAAGCGCAACAAGCTTGGGTGTTAAGGCTTATTATTCAATTTTAAATCGTTTGGTCATATCCCGAAGCTCTTCCGCCATAGAGGAAAGGGTCTCTGCAGACGAGCTGATTTCTTCCATGGAAGCTAGCTGCTCTTCAGCTGACGCCGCGATATCTTGTATATGCGCTGAGCTTTCTTTTGAAATCGATGCAATGTGCTCAGACGCTCCCGAAACTTCTTCGGAGCTGGCAGAAAGCTGCTGAACCGTCGCACTCATATTTTGCAGTTCGCCGGCGATTTGGTTCGTCATTTCAGAAATGCGTTTGAAGCTCATTTCTGTTTTATCTGTGATGTCAAGTCCTGTCTGCACCTCTTGATTGACAGATTGGAACATGCCGAGTGATGTATTGATTTCCTTCACAATTTCGATGATTAATCCTTCAATCTCTTTTGCTGAATCTGCTGACTGTACTGCCAGTTTTCTTACTTCTTCCGCTACAACGGAGAAGCCGCGGCCGTACTCGCCTGCGCGCGCTGCTTCAATTGCTGCGTTTAAGGCAAGCAGGTTCGTCTGGTCTGCGATGCCGTTGATCACACGCAAAATGTTTGTAATATCTTTCGATTTCGTTTCCAATCCGCGTACGACTTGCTCCGCTTCTTTAACGGACTTGTCAATGACATTCATTTGGCCGACGGTTTGATGAACAAGCTTGCCGCCTTCACTTGCAATTTCTGTCGATTGAACAGATGAATCAGTGATCACTTCAGAAGCTTGAGCCATATTCGTCAACCCGTCATTCATTTGATAAATGTGCTCTGCTGCCGTTTCAATGTTTTCGTTTTGTTTTTCATTGCCGTTAGAAAATTGTTCAATCGCCAATGTAATGTGCTCTGTTGCCTTGCTCGTTTGCGCAGCTGATGCAGTCAGCTCCTCAGAGGAAGCGGCAACATTGTCTACCGAATCCTGGATGGCGTGTATGAGAGAACGAAGTGACGACGCCATATTGTTAAAGCTTTTGCCGAGCTCGCCCAATTCATCTTTTGAACGGATATCAATGGTTTCCGTCAAATCTCCCTCGCTGATCCGCTTAGAGGAACCGACAAGCTGTTTCAGCGGTGTTGTAATCGACCGAATGATCAATGTCATGACGATAATCCCTATGATAATAGCTGCGGCCAAGACAATTAAAGCAAGGTGAAGGACAGGCTGGGCTGCCTCATGGATTTCATCCAAATACATGGTGCCGCCGATCTTCCATCCCGTCAACTTGTTTGTGTCAAAGGCCATTTTTTTCTTATCGCCATCCATGGTGTATTGAAAATCGCCTTTATCAGCACTCAACATCTTATCGAGCCAGTCGCCTTTTAATTCAGTTCCTGATTGTTCATTAGGGTGTGCGACAACTTTTTTGTCCTTCGTCATGATAAATGCGTAGCCTTGTGTGCCGATGTTGACTTTTTTGGTTGTTTTCAGCAGATTTTCAATCGTCATGTTGATTGCGATAACGCCTGAACCATCTTTTGTCTGCTGGGCGATTGTCACAACCATCGTATTTGTCGACGCGGTTTTATAAGGGTCTGTGATCACGACTTTCCCTTTATTTGCAACCGCTTTTTTGTACCAGTCGCGTTCAACCGGATTATAGCCACTTGGCATCGGAAGATCCGGATAGCGGGTAAAGTGCCCTTTTGTGTCACTTGTATAAATGGATTCTACATCCTTGTTAAGGCTGATATATTGTGAGAATTTCTCTGCAATGCTTGCATTGCTTTTTGCATTGTATTTCTCTTTTGTCAGCCATTCGCTGAAATAATCAGCACTGTTTTCTTTTTCGCCGATGCTGGTGTTAATGATTTCGTTTAATTGCTGTACATTTTCCAATGCGCTCCCCATCATCTGTCTGTCGAGTGAGCTGCTAGCCGATTGATACGCAAAGATCGCCAATATAACAACCGGTATGATGAGAATCGACAGAAAGGAAACGAGAAGCTTCCGTGTAATTGATCTTTGTTTTATGAGTTGGAGTATTTTTTTCATCATTCATTTCTCCTTTTTTATGCTACCCTTCATATCGGCTGGAAATGGGTAAATATATACAGCAAAAAAGAAGAAATTTAACAAAAGTAACTAATTTCCCATAAATAAATAGTATATTAGACCTATTATTTATCTACTTTAAATTGTTTTGTCAGATCACGGAGTTCTTCAGACATTCTTTCAAGCGTCAGTGCAGATGAACTAATCTCCTCCATGGATGCCAGTTGTTCCTCAGCTGAAGCGGCGATATCTTGGATGCCATCCGAGCTTTCCTTAGAAATGGCTGTGATATCATTTGAAGCTGCGGAAATTTCTTGAGCTCCCGCTGACAGCTCCTCAACCGTCGCATTCATGTTTTGCAGCTCGGAAGCAATTTGATTGGTCATTTGAGATATATGTTTGAAGCTCTGTTTAGTTTCATCCGTCATGACAAGCCCTGTTTCAACTTCTTTGTTTACGGACTGAAGCACGTTCAGTGATGTGTGAATTTCCTTTACGATTTCACTGATCAGCGATTCAATTTCTTTTGCCGAGTCAGCCGACTGTACCGCGAGCTTTCTCACTTCCTCAGCGACGACTGAAAAGCCCCGGCCGTATTCACCCGCTCTGGCCGCTTCAATGGCGGCATTTAAAGCCAAAAGATTGGTTTGATCCGCAATACCGTTGATGACACGCAAAATATTTGTGATATCCTTTGATTTGATCTCCAGCCCTTTCACCACTTGTTCCGCTGCTTTTACGGAATGGTCAATTGTGTTCATTTGGCCGGCTGTTTTCTGGACGAGTGTCTCCCCTTTACTTGACACTTCTGTTGAATCTGCGGATGTTTCTGTAATCACTGCTGCAGCCCGCGCCAGCTCTGCCAATCCGTCATTCATTTCATTAATTTGTTCGGTTGTCGTTTCTATTTTCTCGCTTTGGCTTTCGCTGCCGTTTGAAAATTGCTCGATAGCCATCGTAATGTGCTCAGTGGCTCTGCTTGTCTGGTCTGCCGATGCAGTCAGCTCTTCGGACGATGAGGCAACGTGTTCTACTGAGTCTTTGATCCCCTGAATGAGCGAGCGAAGCGAGTGTGCCATATGATTGAAGCTCTCACTCAGAACGCCGAGTTCATCTTTTGAATTGATTTCAATCGTTTCGGTTAGATCGCCTTCACTAATTTTTTCAGCTGATGCGACAATGCGTCTCAATGGCTTTGTGATGGATCGAATCACAAAATAAATCGCCGTCATTCCAGCTCCGATGGCAATCGCCAGAACGATTGAAGCCATGATCAGAACCCTGCTTGCAGCATCGTGAATCTCGTTTGCATACATCGTGCCGCTGATTTTCCAGCCTGTTGTTTCGCTTGTTGCAAATGCCATTTTTTTCTTTTTGCCTTTGTACGTATATTCAAAGTCCCCGCTTTTATCCTTGTAGAGCTTATCAACCCAGTCCCCTTTTAGCTCTGTTCCCGCTTTTTCTCCGGAGTAGGCGATGACTTTCTTGTTTTGGCTCAAAATAAAAGCATAGCCTTCTTTTCCGATATTGATTCCTTTCGCGGTAGTGACTAAGTCATCAATTTTCATATCAATGGCGACAACGCCTGATCCATCCACCGTTTGACGGGCGATAGTGACGACCATTTTTCCTGATGAAATCGATTCATAAGGCTCAGTGACAATTGTTTTGCCTTTATTGGCCATTGCTTCTTTGTACCAATCTCGTTCCAAAGCATTAAAGTCGCTTGGCATGTCAGCGTACGGATAACGTGTGAAGTCCCCGTCTTTGCCGCTTGAAAATACCGCAGCGACATTATCATTCATTTGGATAAATTGTTTAAATTCCTGTTTCAGCTCTGTTTTCTTTTTATCCTGAAATTTTTCTGCTGTAGCCCAATCGCTGAAATATGCGAGGCTTTTTTCAGTAGTGCTGATTTTATCATCAATGATGTGATCTAATATCTGAACATTTTCCTTTGCGCTTTGCGTCATCTGTACATCAAGTGAGGCAACTGCTGATTGATAAGCGCTAACCGAAAGGGCGGTTATCGGAACAATTAAGATCAGCAGGAAAGAAATAATAAGTCTCCTTGCAATTGATGATCTGCGAATAGTGGTGAGTGTTTTTTTCATTTCCTTTTGAACCTTCTTTCAATAATTTACAAATTATATCGGCGGATCTTCCTTTAAATTACATTGAAAATGGAGGAAAAAATGAAAAATAGTTCTAAATTCACCTGTTAAACTAGGACTTTATTATTGTTTACCATATAAAAAAACAGCGCTTTGATAGCGCTGTTTTTCGGTTTTTACTCGATTTTAAATTGTTTCGTCAGATCGCGAAGCTCTTCTGCCATCTGCGCAAGAGTCGTCGCTGAGGAACTGATTTCTTCCATGGAAGCAAGCTGTTCTTCAGCTGATGCGGCAATGTCCTGGATGCTTGCCGAGCTTTCTTTCGACACGTCTGCAATGCCGCTGACTGCTGCTGAAACATGCTGTGAACGGTCTGACAGCTGCTCGACGGTGGAATTCATCGTCTGCAGCTTGCCCGCGATTTCGTTTGTCATGCTGAAAATGCTCTGGAAGCTTTCTTTTGTATTGTCTGTGACAACAAGTCCGGACTGTACTTCCTGATTGACCTCTTTAAACATGTGAAGAGAGGTGTCGATTTCTGCGACGATTTCTTGGATCAGCTTTTCGATTTCTTTCGCTGAATCGGCTGATTGGACAGCCAGCTTGCGCACCTCCTCCGCTACGACAGAGAAGCCGCGTCCTGACTCTCCGGCACGCGCCGCTTCAATGGCTGCATTTAGTGCAAGCAGATTTGTTTGGTCAGCGATTCCGTTGATGACTCTCAAAATGCTTGTGATGTCTTTTGATTTTCCTTCTAAGCCTTTGACAACAGCTTCAGCCTGCTGAACAGATTGATTAATCGAGTTCATTTGTCCGACTGTCTGCTGCACAAACTTCTCACCCGTTCCGGCGATTTCCGTTGATTGGATAGATGCCTTTGTAATATCTGACGATGTTTGTGAGACTTGCTGGAGTCCTTCATTCATTAAGTTCAGCTGATGAGAGCTGGATTCAACCTTTTCGCTTTGCTCCTCGTTTCCGTTTGAGAACTGCTCAATCGCCATCGTAATATGCTCGGTGGCTTTACTCGTCTGCCCGGCAGATGCGGTAAGCTGTTCGGAAGATGCGGCCACATTGTTCACCGAGTCCTGAATAGCGCTGATCAGAGAGCGGAGAGATTGTCCCATTTCATTGAAGCTTTCCCCAAGCTCTCCAAGCTCATCCTTTGAATGGATTTCGATCGTTTCGGTCAGATCCCCCCTGCTGATCGTTTTCGATGATTGAACAAGACGTTTTAACGGTTTTGTAATCGAACGAACGATAAACAGAATTAAAATTCCGCCTGCCACAATGGAAGCAATCAGCACAATCATTCCTGTTGTCAGCACAGACTTTGAGGCATCCTTAATTTCATCCATATACATTGTGCCGGCTATTTTCCAACCAGTCAGTTCGTTTGTAGTATAGGTCATCTTTTTATCTTCGTTATTAAGAGTATACTGGAGTTCACCGCTGTCATTCGCATACATTTTGGCTACCCAGTCGCCTGAAAGCTTTTCTCCAGCCTTATGGTTCTTGTGGGCGACATAGGTTTTGTTTTTTGTTGCAATGAAAGCATAACCTTCTTTTCCGACCTTGATTTGTTTCATTTGTTCTAACAATTTATCAATGGTAATATCCATGGCGACAACGCCAGATCCGTCCTTCAGCTCCTGTGCAATGGTAATGACCATGCTTCCGTCACTCGCAGCCACGTAAGGATCTGTCACGACAATTTCACCGCCGGCCTTCATCGCATCCTGGTACCAAGGCCGTTGTCTCGGGTCGTATCCTTCCGGCAATTTTTCTTTTGGCGCTTGTACATAAGTGCCGTTATCTGCGCCCCCATAAATTCTGGCTACTCCTTGATTAATAGATACATATTGTGAAAATTTAGCTTTGATCTCTTCTTGATTTGATTTCCCTTTGAATGCGGATCTTTTAAGAGATTCACTGAAAAAGGTGACTGCTTTCGCTTTTTCTCCCAGATCATTTGTAACAGTTGTATTAAATGTATCGACACTGTTTTTCGCATTTCCCATAATTTCCTGATCCAGCTTTCCGCTGGCGCTTCGGTAAGAGCTAAATTCTAATATAAGAATAGGGATAATGAGAATCGCAATAAATGAGACGATTAATTTCTTTGAAATAGACGGTTTCTTCAGCCAATTGATAAAAGTCTTCATGTCACTTGCTCCTTCAGGTTTGATACAGTATATATCGGCTGCTTAAAAAAGTTTTAAAATAAAAAATGGAAGAAGTTCTTTTTGGCTGTCTTCTGCCTTTTTAACTTTCATTGCCCAAGCTCTTTGCATATCTTATAAAAAACAAGGGGGGCTAAACATGATTATTGTATCAGGACAATTGCTCCGTCCCCAGGATATTGAAAATTGGCAGATTGATCAAGATCTGAATCCGCTCTTAAAAGAGATGATTGAGACGCCTGTTCAGTTTGATTATCATTCAATTGCTGAACTGATGTTTGAGCTTAAACTGCGGATGAATATTGTAGCAGCGGCAAAGACGCTGCACAAAAGCGGGGCGAAGTTTGCCACTTTTTTAAAAACATACGGGAATACAACGTATTGGAGGGTTTCACCGGAGGGCGCCTTGGAGCTGAAATACAGAATGCCGCCTTCAAAAGCGATTCGGGACATTGCAGAGAACGGCCCGTTTTATGCGTTTGAATGCGCAACCGCAATCGTTATCATTTATTACTTGGCCTTAATCGATACAATCGGAGAAGATAAATTCAATGCCAGCTTTGACAGAATTATTTTATATGACTGGCATTATGAGAAATTGCCGATATATACGGAAACAGGACACCACTTTTTCCTTGGAGATTGTTTGTATTTTAAGAATCCTGAATTTGATCCGCAAAAGGCGCAATGGAGAGGCGAAAATGTGATACTACTGGGGGAAGATAAATATTTTGCCCATGGTCTTGGAATCTTAAACGGAAAGCAAATTATTGATAAGCTGAATTCTTTTAGGAAAAAAGGAGCCTTACAGTCAGCCTACCTTCTGTCTCAGGCGACCAGACTGGATGTTCCGTCTCTTTTCCGCATCGTCCGCTAAAAAGCCCCATCGCCTATTTTCCGGACGATGGGGTTTCAAATGCCTTTCGTTTTCGATAGAAGGGGGCTGTGCCAAAATATTGGTTCGCAGCCCACTCCATTTTTTCAAGGTCATTTCTTGTCACGATTGGATCCTGGCTGCTCCATTTGATAAAGCGGACAAAATAGTAGCCTTTGATAGGAACCATTGTAACTTTTGAGTGAGGCCAGCCTTCAAATACAAACTCAATTTTCCCTCTTTTTTTATAAGAATATTGAAGAATGTTCATATCTGTCACCTCAGTTTATCAAGTTACGTTCGGCAAAGCTCGGTACGTTTACATCCATTGATTAACTATCCCTCATGCAGGCTTTCCGGAAAACAAAGGGTGAGGCGCGTGTCTCTTTCCCTCGCTTTTTATTTCGCATATGGACGAATGCCAAGCACGCCTTCATTCGATAAAGCCGCAGCGTGGGCGGGTGTGACAAGCCCTCCGGCTATCGGCGCTTGTTCAGCGATCATGCTTTTGTCATAAAAAACAGCCTATTATCCCATCATTTTGATATAGCATGTCCGGGTGCGAGGCCCGTCAAATTCGCAGAAATAAATGCCCTGCCACGTTCCAAGAATAAGCCGGCCGTTTTCCACAATGACATGCTGTGAAGCTCCGACCGTACTCGACTTCATGTGTGCAGCTGTATTGCCCTCCATATGGCGGTCCAGCTCATGTTCCCACGGATATACCTCATCAAACCTTCTGAGCATATCTTTTTTGACGTCCGGATCGGCATTTTCATTAATTGTAATGCCCGCAGTCGTATGCGGACAGTAAATCAGCGCTGCGCCGCTCGTTATACCTGTTTCTTGAAGAAACGCTTCCACCTCCCGGGTGATATCTATCATTTCATCTCGTTTGGTTGTTTTGATTTGCAGTGTTTTCAGCATTTGTTTCTCCTTTCGTTTGTCCGCTCTCATCGCTTAATTCGTTCTGTGTTCTTTTTTTTCCTGTTAAACCGCTCTCATAAACCCGATAAAACAAAAAAACTCCAGTCTAAGGCTGGAGTTTAGCACCATAGATATATTCTTGCTTCATACGGCTTTAAGAGTACTGATGTCATATGCTTGTGCGGCTCTGCTTCAATATTTGACAAGACGAGTGCATCTGATGACAATGGCAAGCCAGAGTGCTTGAACAACGCCGGTGTTCCTGTCAGATTGGCCACAATCAGTGCAGTATGGCTCTCGTTTTTCCGAAGATATGCAAAGATTTGCTGATCTTCCGGTAAAATGAGCTCGTATGTCCCGTTAATAAAAACATCATATGTTTGGCGCAGCTTGATCAAGCTTTTGTAAAAATGGTAAACGGATGTTTTATCATTTTTTTGCGCCTCGGCATTCAGCCATTTGTAATTCTCATTGATTCCGATCCACGGTTTGGCCTCAGAAAATCCGGCGTATGGACCTGCATTCCATTGCATCGGCGTTCTTGAATTGTCTCTTCCCTTTTTCCAGACAATCTTCATCACATCCTCGTGTGATGTGCCTTTCGCTGTTTTTGTTTCATACAGGCGTTTCATTGCGACATCATCATAGTCCTCAATAGAGGGAAAAGCCACGTTCGTCATCCCGAGTTCCTGTCCCTGATAAATAAACGGTGTGCCTTTCATGAGAAAATAAACAGCGGAAAGCGCTTTTGCACTTTCTTTCAGGTACACTCCGTCGTCTCCCCACACAGAAACTGAACGGGGCTGGTCGTGATTCTCCATAAACAAAGCATTCCAGCCGATCCCTTCCAGACTGTCCTGCCAGTCAGTTAAAATTCGTTTAAATGCAACGATATCAATACTTTCATTGATCTCTACATCCCACAGGCCGAGATGCTCAAATTGAAAAATCATGCTGAATATGCCGTTTTTTTCTCCAGCCCAATCAGCTGCTTCTTTTGCAGCGACGCCGTTCGCTTCACCAACTGTCATAATCGGATAGCGGGAAAACGTGTTTTCCTTCAGTTCTGTTAACAAATCCATAATGCCGTCAGCATTCATATGATAAGGAAAGGAAGGGACATAGTCCAGTCCCTTTGGATTCGGCATGTCAGGAAACCCTTCTTTTTTCTTAATATGCGTAATGGCATCCACCCGAAATCCGTCAATTCCTTTATCAAGCCACCAATTGATCATGTCATAAACGGCATTCCTCACCTTTTCATTTTCCCAATTCAAATCAGGCTGTTTTTTATCAAAAAGGTGCAGATAATACTGGCTTGTCTTTTGATCATACTCCCAAGCCGGCCCGCCGAAAATGCTTTCCCAATTGTTGGGCGTTTTTCCGTTTTTGCCGTCTTTCCAAATATACCAGTCGCGCTTTTCCGAGTGTATGGATGAACGGGATTCTATGAACCATGGATGTTCGTCGCTTGTGTGGTTCACAACGAGATCCATAATCAGCTTCATATCCAGATCATGAATGTCACCAAGCAGCTCATCAAAATCTTCCATCGTGCCAAACTCGCTTAATATGTTTTGATAATCCCGGATATCATAGCCATTATCGGCATTCGGTGAATCATACAGCGGGCAAATCCATATGACGTCAGCGCCCAGCTCTTTTATGTAAGAAAGCTTGGATCTGATTCCTTGAATATCCCCGATTCCGTCGCCATTTGAATCTTTAAAACTGCGGGGGTAAATTTGGTAAACAACAGCTTCCTTCCACCAAGCCTTTTTCATACAGCCACTCCTTCCCAGTGTACCGGTCTTATATATCCTATGTAGAAAAAAGGCTTCACAGCATTGCTTTTTAAGAAATGACTTGATGACACAAAAAACAGCCGTTCGTTCCCCGGCTGTTTTTTATTAAAAATCAGTTTTTTTAATTTCTACAAAACGGATGTGATGATCTTCGGCGTCGAGGATTTTAAATTCACAGCCCTCCGCGTGTATCACATCTCCTGCTTTCAGCTCCATTTTTTGCGTTAGAAGCCAGCCTGCAATCGTATCAATTTCTTCATTTTCAATCGCAATGTCGAGAAGGTCATTCACTTCGTCTATTAGCGCTTTTCCATCCATCACATAATGGTGCTCGCCCTTTTTCAGGATGTGTGGTGTTTCATCTTGATCATACTCATCGCGGATTTCCCCGACGATTTCCTCTATAATATCCTCTACAGTGACAAGCCCCGCCGTTCCCCCGTATTCATCGACGAGAATCGCCATGTGAATCCGCTCCTTCTGCATGCGGATTAAAAGCTGTTGAACAGGAATGCTTTCAATGACCCTGATAACGGGCCTCATGATTTGCTCCAGCTTTATCGGCTGGCCGAGAAAATAAGCTTTAAACATATCTTTGCTGTTGATGATCCCTAAAATATGATCCTTGTCATCTTTGATGACAGGGTAGCGTGTATACCGTTCATTAATGATGTGATGAATTGCCTCTTCAAGCGACTGCTCCAGAGAGATAACCGCAATTTCTGTCCGCGGAATCATAATCTCTCTCGCTACCCGGTTGTCAAATTCAAAAATCTTATTTACATAACGGAATTCAGACTGATTGATTTCTCCCTTTTCATAGCTTTCTGAAAGGATCAGTCTTAGTTCCTCCTCGCTGATGACAACCTGATGCTCCTTTACTGAATGAAAGCCAAACAATTTCACAAGAAAACTTGCAGAGCCGTTTAATGCTTTAATAAACGGGTACGTGATTTTATAAAACCAGATCAGCGGCTTTGCAATCCATAAGCTTACAGCTTCAGCTTTTTGAATAGAAACCGTTTTCGGGGCAAGCTCCCCCATCACCACATGCAAAAAAGTGACGATGATAAATGCAACTACAAATGTGACAATGTGGTTAAACGGTTCCGGCATGCCTGTCATTGTAAATAAGGGATGAAGAAAACGTTCAAATGTAGGTTCACCAAGCCATCCAAGGCCGAGGGCTGTAATCGTAATCCCAAGCTGGCAGGCTGATAAATACTCGTCAAGATTGGAGATGATTTTATGTGCGGCTAGCGCCCGGCTGTCACCGCTTTCGATGAGCTGATTGATTTTTGAACCTCTGATTTTGACGATCGCAAATTCCGCTGCAACGAAAACAGCCGTAATGCCAATCAAAACAAAAATGGCGATCAATTGTAAAATAAGCAAAAAAAGCCCTTACCATAAATGGTAAGGGGCCACCTCCTTAACGTTAATTCTCATCACGACCGTTTAAGAAGATCATCACAAAACGAAGTAGTTCAAACAGGGAAACCAGGGCGGCGGCCACATACGTTAAGGCAGCAGCGCTCAGCACTTTATTTACCCCATTTTCTTCATTGTTTCGGATGAATCCTTCTGACACAATAATCTGCTTCGCGCGTGAGCTTGCATTGAATTCGACAGGCAATGTAATCAGCTGGAAAAAGACTGCCGCTGAAAACAGTATGATGCCAAGCCCGATCAAATTCAGGCTGCCGAGAAGCATGCCCCCTAAGAAAAGCAAAGGAGCTACACCGGATGCAAAATTCACGACTGGGAAGATTTTATGTCTCAGCACAAGCGCACCATATGACTCCTGATGCTGCAAGGCATGTCCGACTTCATGGGAAGCTACGGATATGGCGGAAATTGAGCGGCCGTAATAGACCGGCTCAGATAAACGCACTACCCGTCTTGTCGGGTCGTAATGGTCTGTTAAAGTGCCTCTTACCGGTTCGACCGGCACGTCGTAAAGACCGTTTATATCTAAAATCCGTCTTGCCGTTTCTGCCCCTGTACGTCCGCTTGAGGCTTCCACTTTTGAATATTTTTCAAAGTTGCTCTTTACTTTAAATTGTGCCCAAAACGACAATCCCAATGCGGCTATTGTTAAAAATATAAACAGCATTTTTTCATCATCCTTTTTCCATGATCATTTCTCTATTACGATTATTTTAATGAGTTTTCTTTCCCGTGTACAGAAATGCGCTTTTTCTTCCGGCTTGGAGCACACAATCCAATCAGCAAAAAGAACAGGCCTGCTGAAAACAAATAAAAGGCGAAACTGCCGGCCAGTTCTTTCAGAAAATGAAGCCAGGAGAAGCTGCCGGAAAAGTGATTATATGAATTCAAATCGAAAATAAACAAAATCACCGCGGATGCCGCCAGCTGCGTACCGATCAAAACCACGATCGTTCTTTGAAAGATCGTCATCTTTTTCATCCTTTTTGTTTTAGTTTATGGAGAAATCCGGTTTTATATGTTTTGTACATTTTTTGAAAAACATCACCGGAAGTGGGACATACTGTTAGAAAAAAGCACGGGTGTGATGGAAGCTATGAAAGTGACGAGTGAGGAAAAGGAACAGCTGAGCACAGCAATCGACCGAATGAATGAAGGACTGGACGCGTTTATCCAGCTTTATAATGAATCGGAAATTGATGAACCGCTTATTCAGCTTGATGATGATACAGCCGAGTTAATGAAGCAGGCCCGAGATATGTACGGCCAGGAAAAGCTAAATGAAAAATTAAATACAATTATTAAACAGATTTTATCCATCTCAGTATCTGAAGAAGGAGAAAAAGAATGAAATCAAATCGGATATTTATTTCATGGCTCAGGTGGCCGTTATTTATCCGAATCGGGGTTATTATTTTATGTCTGATTCTTTTGTTCGGCCAAATCATTTATATACTTGAGCCTAAGCAGTTCACTTCGGTATTCGAAGGCATTTGGTGGGCTGTCGTTACGGTTTCGACAGTCGGTTATGGAGACTATGTGCCGCACACGCCGCTGGGACAGGCAGCCGGAATACTGCTGATTTTGAGCGGAGCAAGCTTTGTCACAGCATATTTCGCTACGTTATCAGCGGCCGCATTCAGCAGACAGCATCGCTACATCGAAGGAAAAGTTGCTTACAAAGGCCGGGACCACATCATTCTGATCGGGTGGAATGAAAAAACAAACCGGCTTTTGAAGGACCTTCAGCTTGCCGCCCCTTCCAAAACAGTCGTACTAATCGATGAATCCTTAACAGAAGGCCCGCTTATTGAAAACGTTCATTTCATACGCGGGCACGCTGCCGATGATGGGACACTGAAACGGGCCAATATTACTGAAGCGGAATCAGTGATGATTACTGCCGATCAGTATAAAAGTGAAACTGATGCTGATATGCTGTCAGTGCTGACTCTTTTATCTGTTAAAGGGCTTAATCCCCTTGCTTACTGCATCGTCGAGATTTTGACTGACCGTTTTGTCACAAATGCAGAGCGGGCAGGCGCAAACCAAATCATCGGAACTTCAGAATTTATCAGCCGGGCGATGCTGCAGCATTACCAAGTCAAGTTACGGCCGCATAAACAGCAGAACGGAATCAAGCTGACACTTGATCAGCATGTGGAGCTTCTTGCTGTTCCTGACGAACTAAAGGGAGCGGCTTACAAAACCTGTGTTCTCTATTTCCTTGATCACAACACAACAATTATAGGCGTACAAAAAAAGGAGGGGCCGATGCTTTCCCCTCCTCTTACATACAAGGTGCTCGAAACAGATCAATTCCTTGCCATCTAGTGTAACAGAACATCCTCCAATTCTTTCACGAGAGAGGCGCCGATATCCAAAAATGCCGGATCAATTTCCGCGTCCCGCCTTTCCGGTTCGGAAAATTGATTAAACAGTGATTGGAAAGGCCCTCCCTCGGCGTGATCGTCAACATCCGCCTGAAACACCTGTCTCAGCATAAATGGCTTTCCGATCCGGACGGCCGCCCCTCGTTCATCGAGACTGCCCTGTACCGAATTGACGGGAATTCTTAAAAATAAATAGCCGTCTCTATCATCAATTTTATAATCAAAGTAGCCATGATCGTATTCCCAGCCGCCGTTTATCACATAACCGAGCGGCTTCATCACTTGTTCCAGTTCTTGAAGCAGAAAAGACTGCCCATCTATCGCGGAAGGTATTGGTATCATCAGAATGCCCCTTTTTTCACTTATCCTGTCCTGCCGAACAAGACTTCATTCAGAGGCGCCTACATGGAAATCGTTGTTTCTTTCGCGCGGCCAACAGAAAAGAAAGCGCATTCAATTAAGAAGTAAACAGCCATTGCCGCTGCAAGCCATACAGCTGAATCCCAAGACACATAAACAACCGTTGCATAGAGTCCTAATTTAGTGAAAAGAGTATGGGTTCGTTTTAAATGCAAAATCCGATGTACTGCATCGGTAAAAAGGGCAAGCGGCAAACCAATGAGAAGAAAGGCGTGGATGAAAAAATGTGAAAGCGTGCCGCCAAAGCTTGAAGAAAACTCTGTATACACGGCATCAAAGGAGATAAGGAAACTTAAAATAGCTGCAGAAAAACCGGCAATGATGAGATGTTTAACCAATTGTTTCATGAACATCAGCACCCTTTCTGATTTTATAAAAAGCCGACCGGCAAATGCCAGTCAGCTTTCTCACATTAATCTTCCAGACGTTTTTCAAGCTCTGCTTTTTTCTCTTCAAAGCCAGGTTTGCCGAGTAACGCAAACATATTGACTTTATACGCTTCTACACCAGGCTGGTCAAACGGATTGACGCCAAGGAGGTAACCGCTCATCGCGCAGGCTTTTTCGAAGAAATATACAAGGTATCCAAAAGTATATGCATTCAGCTCAGGAATGTTAACGATTAAGTTCGGAACATTTCCGTCTGTATGGGCAAGCATCGTGCCTTGGAATGCTTTTTTGTTAACGAAATCAACGGTTTTACCGGCTAAATAGTTCAAGCCGTCAAGATCGTTATCCGCTTCCTCAATTGTCAGTTCATGTTTAGGTTTCTCTACGTTCAGGACCGTTTCGAATAAATCTCTGCGGCCTTCTTGTACATACTGGCCTAAAGAATGAAGGTCTGTTGAATAGTTCGCTGAAGAAGGATAAATGCCCTTCTCATCTTTCCCTTCGCTTTCTCCGAACAGCTGCTTCCACCATTCCGCAAAGTATTGAAGCGCCGGTTC
Organism: Bacillus sp. FSL K6-0255; assembly: GCF_045040725.1. NCBI lineage: Bacteria > Bacillati > Bacillota > Bacilli > Caryophanales > Bacillaceae > Bacillus > Bacillus sp. FSL K6-0255. The sequence continues at coordinate 3,101,000 of NZ_CP150278.1, forward strand.
GTAGTTGATGAGCATTTCAATTGTTTTGCCCTTATTATAAAGGACATTGCGAACAACCGCATATTGGTATGCTGGGTTATCTTCCAGTTCAGATGTTGCAAAATCTTTGCTCGCATCCAGGGCGCCTTTCATCATGTCGTCAATGTTGACGCCGCTGACAGCAATCGGCAAGAGGCCTACAGCTGTTAAAACTGAATAACGGCCGCCGACATCGTCAGGAATAACGAATGATTCGAAGCCTTCTTCGTTAGAAAGCGTTTTTAATGCGCCGCGCTCTTTATCAGTTGTTGCATAAATCCGCGCTTTCGCTTCTTCTTTACCGTATTTCTCTTCAAGAAGCTTGCGGAAAATACGGAAAGCGATTGCAGGTTCAGTTGTTGTACCTGATTTAGAAATCACATTAATAGAGAAGTCAACATCTTCAAGAAGATCCATGACGTCTCTCATATAAGATGAACTGATGTTGTTTCCGATAAAAATGACTTGCGGATTGCCGCGTTTTGCTTTTGGCAAAGTGTTATAAAACGCGTGATTCAGCGCTTCAATCGCTGCCCGCGCTCCAAGATAAGAACCGCCAATGCCGACAACAAGCAAGACATCAGAGTCAGATTTGATTTTTTCCGCGCTTTTTTTGATGCGCGCGAATTCTTCTTTATCATAATGTTCAGGGAGGTCCACCCAGCCTAGAAAATCGCTGCCCGCGCCTGTTTTTTCATGGATATTATGGTGTGCTGTTTTTACAAAGTCCCGCAGATATGTAAGTTCATGTTCGTTGAAGAAAGTCAACGCTTTTGAGTAGTCAAAGCGTACATGCGTCATTGCTTGTCCCTCCATAACGGTATAGTGTTTTCATCTTTCACTTTATATGAACTTATCTGTGAAATCAAGTCAAGAAGAAAGGGCGGAATGACTGGATTCCGCCCTTTGAGTTTATAGAGACGCGCGAAGGATGGCAAGCACGTCATCTTTGTTCAGTTTTTGGAAGTTGCCGAAGCCGCCGTGTTCCATTTCCTTGGCTGCGATATCAGCAATCAGCTCAAGCTTTTCTTCTCCAATATTGTAATCAGCAAGACGAGAAGGTGCACCGAGGCTTGTCCAGAACGCAGACAGTTTATCGATTCCTTCAAGCGCAATTTCTTTATCTGTTTTACCTTCAGTATCAATGTCAAACATGTTGAGCATAAGGTTTTTAAAACGGCCTACATTTGTATCAAGCGTGTATCTCATCCAGTTTGGGAACAGTATCGCCAAACCGCCCGCGTGCGGAATATCATATACAGCTGAAACAGCGTGTTCCATTGTATGAGAAGCCCAGTCACCAAAGTAGCCCATTTGGAGCGTGCCGTTTAAAGCAATAGTACCAGCGTACAAAATCGTTTCACGAAGTTTGTAGTTTTCCAGATCTTCAAGAAGCTTAGGAGCTGTTTCGATGACCGTCTGCAAAACAGCAAAGCACATTCTATCCTGAAGCGGCGTATTTTCAACATTATGGAAGTATTGTTCGAATACGTGGCTCATCATGTCAACCATGCCGTATACTGTTTGATTTTCCGGAACCGTGAACGTATTTTCAGGGTCTAAAATAGAGAAACGCGGATGAGTGACATTGCTGCCCCATACAAATTTCTCGTTTGTTTCCCAGTTTGTAATCACGGAATCAGGGTTCATTTCAGAGCCTGTTGCAGCAAGCGTTAAAACAGTGCCAAACGGCAGCGCATCCTCCGCTGTTACTTTTTTGCTGAAAATATCCCAAGCGTCGCCATCGTATTTGACGCCAGCTGCGATTGCCTTTGTACAGTCAATCACACTGCCTCCGCCGACAGCAAGCAGAAAATCAATGTCATGCTCTCTGCAAAGTCCTATGCCTTTTTCCACTGTTGCAAGACGCGGGTTCGGCTCTACACCTGACAGCTCATGAACAACAGCGCCCTCTTCTTTTAAAATGCCTGTGACTTGATCATAAAGGCCGTTGCGTTTAATGCTGCCGCCCCCGTAAACAAGCAGTACATTCTTGCCGTATTGTTTGAATTCTTTTCTTAATTGATCAAGCTGACCTTTTCCAAAAATCAGCTTTGTCGGATTATAATAAGTGAAATTTTCCATAGTAAAACCTCCAAATGATGCTGGTAAAAAACAGATTTTCCATTGTAACATAAGTTGACAAAAAGAAAAAGGGAAGCAGCCAAACGGCTATTTCCCCTTTTTTTATAGAGATGCTTTCAAAATTGAAAGCACATCTTCTTTGTTGAGTGATTTAAATTGGCCGAATGTACCGTTAGCCATTGCCTTGTCAGCAATTGTGTCAAGCTGCTCATCATTAATATCATAATCAGCAAGACGGTTCGGAGCGCCAAGGCTTGTCCAGAATGCGGACAGCTTATCGATACCTTCAAGGGCAATTTCTTCATCCGTTTTACCTGCTTCTTCAACATCAAACACGCGAACTGCAAGCTGTTTCATGCGGGCAGGGTTTTCAGACAATGTGTGTCTCATCCAGTTCGGGAACAAAATTGCCAGTCCGCCGGCATGCGGAATATCATAAACGGCTGATACTGCATGTTCAATATTATGAGTAGCCCAATCCCCTCTTGCCCCCATAGAAAGCATGCCGTTTAATGCGATTGTTCCTGTGTACAGGATCGTCTCACGCAATTCGTAATTTTCGAGATCATTGATCAGCTTAGGCGCTGTTTCAATGACTGTACGCAGAAGTGATTCACACATGCGGTCCTGATACGGCGTGTTTGATACATGATGGAAGTATTGTTCGAATACGTGGCTCATCATGTCAACCATCCCGTAGATCGTGTGGTTTTTAGGTACTGTGAATGTATTCACCGGATCAAGAATCGAAAATTTAGGGAATACGAGCGGGCTGCCCCAGCCGTATTTTTCTTTTGTTTCCCAGTTTGTAATAACAGATCCTGAGTTCATTTCTGAACCAGTCGCAGCGAGAGTCAATACCGTTCCGAATGGCAAAGCATCTTTTGACTGATGCTTTTTCGTAACGATATCCCACGCATCACCATCATACTTTGCTCCTGCGGCAATCGCTTTTGTACAGTCGATTACGCTTCCGCCTCCGACAGCCAGCAAGAAATCAATGTTTTGTTCTTTACAGATGGCAACACCTTTATTAACAGTCGACACACGAGGATTCGGTTCCACACCTGCTAATTCATGCACGGTCGCTCCGGCTTTATTCAGCTGTTCAATCACTTGATCATACAGGCCGCTGCGTTTAATGCTGCCGCCTCCGTACACAAGCAATACGTTTTTTCCGTAAGGTTTGAGTTCCTCCGGAAGTCTTTCCACTTCGCCGCGCCCGAAAATTAATTTGGTCGGATTCCAGTATGTAAAGTTTTGCATGACATCTCCTCCTTAGATTTTTTATTATGCAGAATGTCCTCACCACATGTAAAGCAATCAGCTCTCACCGATCAGCATACCAGATGGTTTTATTTTGCAAGATGCTGGGAAAGAAGCTGATATAAGCGAGGGCAGGCCAGCCTCATATGGAGAATGCATGTATAGATTCTCCAATATGTCACAATCTATAACTGTTTTAATAATTCATGGAGGAGGTTGCAAAACATGAGTACCATTCAAAGAATTTGTCTTGTATTAACCATCATTGGCGCCATTAACTGGGGACTGATCGGATTTTTCCAATTTGACTTAGTAGCGGCTATCTTCGGCGGCCAAGGGTCAGCTCTTTCCCGAATCATTTACGGACTTGTCGGAATCGCCGGCTTAATCAACCTCGGTCTGCTATTTAAGCCAAACGAGGAAAGATCACGTGAAGAAGCAGCAAATCCTGAAATGCGATAGGATATCAATCACGCTGAAATAGGATTTTGCATGAAATCAAAAGCACCGAACATTCCTGTCCGGTGCTTTTTTCATGCTTATTTTTTGATAAGGTCTTTGCGGTTGGACATTTCGATCCACTCTTCAAGCTTATCTTTTAATGTGTTGAAACCTTGTGGTGTAGAAGCTTCTTCGCTTACTTGAGCAGCTTTAGGTTTTCTTGGTTTGCTTTCTTTTTTCTCAGGCGCAGCTTGTGTCGCACGAATTGAAAGGCTGATTTTGCCTTTTTCTTCATCAACAGCAAGTACTTTTACTTGTACTTCGTCGCCAACTGAAAGGTGCTCGTTGATATCTTTTACGAAACCATGAGTCACTTCAGAAATGTGTACTAAACCTTGAGTTTCTTCATCTAATGCAACAAACGCACCATACGCTTGTAATCCTGTAACTTTACCAGTGTAAACACTGCCCACTTCAAATTTTGCTGCCATTCATAACAACTCCTAAGTTAAATTAAATATCTGTTTATACGCAATTTAAAATTATATCACACATGTCTTATTTCCGCAAAGAAAACTTTTTATAAAAAATCAGGTTTATACACAGCAAAAAGGGGGTAAACTGAAAATACCAAAGGCTTTCTAGTATTCCCCCCTTTTATTGGATGCGAACAAAAGGTTCGTATCTTTTTTTATGTTGTTTTGTGCAGGAAGCGTTTCATTCTGACTAACGCTTCTTGAAGCTGTTCAATCGAGGTTGCGTATGAACAACGGATATATCCCTCACCGCTCGGACCAAACACACTTCCAGGAACAACTGCCACTTTTTCCTGCGTCAGTAGCTCCTCGGCAAACTGTTCTGAACTCATTCCCGTGCTTTTAATAGATGGAAAAGCATAGAAAGCGCCGCCCGGATGATGACAGCTGAGACCGATTTCATTGAGCGATTCTACAAACAGATTCCGTCTTCTTCGATAGCTTTTTTTCATTTTTTCTACGTCTTCCATGCCGTTCTTCAGGCCTTCAAGGGCGGCAAACTGCGCCATTGCGGGCGCACACATCATCGCATATTGATGAATTTTAAGCATGGCATCCCGAAGCAAGGATGGTGCCGCGGCAAAACCGAGCCTCCAGCCCGTCATTGCAAATGCTTTTGAAAAGCCTGAGATGACTACCGTCCGTTCCTTCATTCCCGGTAATGCCGCTATACTTGTAAATTCCTCATCATATGTCAGCTCCGCGTAGATCTCGTCGGCTAAGACGATGACATCATGTTTTTTGGCAAACTCAGCAATCTCATTCAGCTCTTCCTTCGAATAAACCGAACCTGTCGGATTCGATGGTGAGCAGATGAGAATGGCCTTTGTTTTTTCAGTGACTGCCGCTTCAAAATCAGCAGCCGTTGCTTTAAATCCTTTGTCTGCCGTTGTATGAACGTGAACCGGGATACCGCCTGCCAAAGAAACAAGCGCATCATACGCCACAAAACACGGCTCAGGAATGATGACTTCCTCACCTGGATTCACAATGGCGCGGATCGCAATATCCAAAGCCTGACTTGCCCCCACTGTCACAATCAGCTCATTATCTGGCGAGTAGCTAAGATCAAACCTGTTGCTCAAATAACGGCTGATTTCCTCCCGCAATGAGTATAAACCCGCATTGGCCGTGTATGACGTATATCCTTGTTCAAGAGAGAGAATGCTTGCTTCGCGGACATTCCACGCGGTAACAAAATCAGGCTCGCCGACGCCTAAAGAAATGACGCCTTCCATCGTTGCCGCCAAATCAAAGAATTTGCGGATGCCGGATGGTTTTATTTGTTGTACATAGTCTGATAAATACGAAGTCATTTACGGTGACACCACGATTCTTTTGTCGTCGTCTCCTGTTTCAAACACTTTGCCGTCATGCTTGTATTTTTTCAGGATAAAATGGGTTGTCGTAGATACAACTGAATCAAGCGTTGACAGTTTATCCGAAACAAAACGCGCTACGTCAGACATCGAATTGCCGCGAATCACGACAGACAAATCGTATACGCCTGACATCAGGTAAACTGATTCAACCTCTTGGAATCGGTAAATCCGTTCCGCCACTTCATCAAAACCGACGCCCCGCTTCGGCGTTACTTTGACGTCGATCATGGCCGTAACGCCCTCATGTCCGTCTACTTTTCGCCAATCAATCATAGCGGAATAATCGATAATAACCTTTTCTTTCTCCAGTTTGTCAATAATTGTTTTTACTTCATTTACAGGGATGCCCGCCATCTTTGCGATTGTTTCTAAATCGGCGCGGCTGTTTTCGTCTAAAATTTCTAATATTTCTGTTTCTTTTTCTGTCAATTTCATTTGATTCACACCTTTGCAATGTCAAGAAATCTCATGACATTATATCACGTTTTTTGACGAATGCTAAGAAAAAACGAGGAGAAACTTCCGCTAGAATTTACAATTTCAGGGCATAATACAACCATCAAAAAAAGGGAGTGACACAGAATGGAGGCGGTTTCACCAATAAGGCGGTTTATGGTCGATGGAGTCAATGTATACTACGAACATTATCAAAATCCCGGCAGGCAAACGCTGGTCTGCGTACACGGTTTTTTATCATCTGCATTCAGCTTCAGAAAAGTAATTCCTCTCCTTCGGGACAAGTACGACATCATCGCGCTTGATTTGCCTCCTTTCGGCCAATCTGAAAAATCAAGAACGTTTATCTATACCTATCAAAACCTTGCTAAGCTTGTCATTGGGATTTTGGAGCACTTGCAAGTGAAACAGGCTGTGCTTGTCGGGCATTCTATGGGCGGGCAGATATCGCTGTCTGCTGCTCTCCAAAAACCTGAGCTTTTTTCAAAGGTTGTGCTGCTTTGCAGTTCAGGGTATTTAAAACGTTCACACCCGACGATCATTTTCGGGACCCATATCCCGTATTTTCATCTTTACATCAAACGCTGGCTCTCGAAAGAAGGCGTGATGAAAAATTTATTAAATGTGGTGCATGACAAATCGCTGATTGATGAGGAGATGATCGACGGCTATGGCAGACCGTTTCAGGACGAGCAGATTTTCAAAGCCATGACAAGGTTTATCCGCCACAGAGAAGGAGATTTAGAACCCGAGCAATTGAAGAAAATGAACAAGCCTGCTCTATTGATTTGGGGCGAGGAGGATCGAATTGTCCCAATGGAGATCGGTAAACGGCTGCACGCAGATTTGCCTAATTCCGTGCTGTACTCACTTGGCCAGACCGGACATCTGGTGCCTGAAGAACGGCCTGAACTTGTTTCTGAACACATTGCTGATTTTATCAATTAAAAAAACCGGTGCTGAACCGGTTTTTTTAAGGCGTGCAGGAGCTGCTGTTTTTAATGAATAAAAGCTGGCCAGCCACTTCCCGGCAGCTGGCGATCGGCAGCGTTTGTTCAAAAGAAGTTTCAAATATTTGCTGAATGCTTTTCGCCAGCACGTCGGGATCGTCTTCATCATAGACTGCCTGCACGACATCAACAGCCTCCGTTTCGTAAAACTCTTCTCCATATTTAAACGGGTCCCATTTGGCAATGATCTTAATCATTTCCCTGACCGCTTGACTTTCTTCCATATTCATCACCGCTTATAATAAAATTTGCAGTTCTATCTTATCATAGTGAAGCTTAGAAGAATAAACATACATGAGGGGGTAACAGAATGAACTTTGATAAACGAGAAGAACGCCTTGGCACCCAATCGGTCAAATGGGACAAAACAGGCGAATTATTTGGCGTGACAGACGCACTCCCGATGTGGGTGGCGGATATGGATTTTCGCGCGCCAGAAGCGATAACTGAAGCGTTAAAAGAGCGTCTTGACCACGGTATTTTTGGTTATACAACTCCAGATCAAAAAACGAGGGATGCTGTGTGCGGATGGATGCAAAACAGGCACGGCTGGAAGGTGAATCCGGAAAGCATCACATTCAGCCCCGGCGTTGTAACGGCTTTGAGCATGGCGGTACAAGCTTTTACGGAGCCGGGCGATCAAGTAGTTGTTCAGCCTCCAGTTTATACGCCTTTTTACCATATGGTGGAGAAAAACGGCCGGCACATTTTACATAATCCGCTGCTAGAAAAAGACGGCGCATATGCAATGGATTTTGAAGATTTGGAGACGAAGCTTAGTGACCCAAGTGTTACATTGTTTATTTTATGCAATCCTCATAACCCTTCTGGGCGTTCATGGGGCCGGGAAGACTTACTGAAGCTAGGCGAATTGTGCCTTGAGCATGGCGTCACAGTTGTATCGGATGAAATCCATTCTGATTTAATGCTGTACGGACACATACACACGCCGTTCGCTTCGCTCTCTGACGATTTCGCTGATATTTCTGTGACATGTGCTGCTCCAAGCAAAACATTTAATATCGCCGGATTGCAGGCTTCAGCAATCATTATTCCGGATCGCCTGAAGCGCGCCAAGTTTTCCGCAAGCCTTCAGCGCAATGGTTTAGGCGGACTGAACGCGTTTGCCGTCACTGCAATCGAAGCCGCGTATTCAAAAGGGGGACCGTGGCTTGATGGATTGATCTCTTACATTGAGAGAAACATGAACGAAGCGGAAGCCTTTTTGAGCACCGAGCTGCCAAAGGTCAAAATGATGAAGCCGGATGCATCATACTTGATTTGGCTCGACTTCAGCGCTTACGGCTTGTCCGATGCAGAGCTTCAGCAAAGAATGCTAAAAAAAGGAAAAGTTATTTTAGAGCCCGGGACGAAATACGGGCCTGGCGGAGAAGGATTTATGCGCCTGAACGCAGGATGCTCTCTTGCAACCCTGCAGGACGGCCTGCGCCGCATCAAAGCCGCATTATCGTAAATATAGCTGTTAAACGCCTTTACGTCTTCATTTGTAAAGGCGTTCTTAATAAAGGAATTTTATATTTTACTTCTAATATTTAGTGTTATAATAGATTCATATTTTATACGAAAGGATTTCACACGAATGGAAATTCTAAAAGACTATCTTCTGCACATCTGCTTTATTTTGTTTCCTATTCTTCTTTACCAAGTGTTTTGGCTTGGAAAACCTGCGATTCTTGTGCCAAAAATAAACAGCGGTTTGGTCACGCTCTTCGCCTGCGGTGCCTCCGTTTTATGCATTATTTTCCCGATTCATGAAATGGACTACATACAATACGGCCTTCAGATGATTCCCGTTATCATTTGTTTATTTTACATTAGTACCGCTTCCGGACTTACAGTCGCCGCATCTGTCCTATGTTTTGAACTGCTTTTTTACGAACCTTCCGCAATGTTTGTTTTCACTTTGCTGCCTTTTCTTATCATTATCCCAATCTTATTTCAGAAAAAATGGCCATTCATGTCCAAAGCGAAAAAACTGCTGCTGTCTTTATTGATCAGCTGCGTGGAGATTTTCCTATTCTTCGCCTCAAGCTGGATTCTTTCCGCCTTGAATATTTTAAATTTTCAAAAATCAGGAATTTTCGTTTACGAGGCGGCAGTCTCAGGGCTTTTCCGCTCCAGTGTTCTTCTATTAAGCATCTATATTATCGAAAGCATCGCCGAAAATATCGCCCTGCGCTCACAGCTTATCCATTCTGAAAAAATGACGATTGTGAGTGAACTGGCAGCGAGCGTCGCCCATGAGGTCAGGAATCCGCTGACAGTTGTCCGCGGGTTTGTCCAGCTGCTTTTTAATGACGAAACCCTACAAAACAAGTCGAGTGCGGATTACAAAAAGCTTGTACTGTCAGAGCTTGACCGGGCGCAAGGCATTATCACAAACTATCTCGATATGGCCAAACAGCAATTATACGAAAAAGAGGTTTTTGACCTATCTGCCCTTATCAAAGAGACAAGCTCCCTTATGGTGTCGTACGCCAATTACAAGTCAGTAACCGTCGAGGCTGAAACAGAACCGGACCTTTTGATATACGGAGACGCAACAAAGCTGAAGCAGGCTGTCATCAACCTGATGAAAAACAGTATTGAAGCGGTTCCTCACGGGAAGGGGATGATCCACATATCAGCCAAAAGAAACGGCCATACGATCATGATCAACATCACAGACAATGGGGTCGGGATGACAGACCATCAAATGCAAAAACTCGGCGAACCTTATTATTCCTTAAAAACGAACGGAACGGGACTCGGCCTCACCGTAACCTTTTCCATTATTGAACATCATCACGGGACCATTTCATTTAACAGCAGCTTCCAAAAAGGCACTACGGTGACCATTAAGCTTCCCGCTGATCTTCCTCACTAGCAAATCGATTGGAACTTTAATAGAATAAATGCGAGGTGATGACAGATGAGCACGTTTGAGACAGGCTCTATCGTTAAAGGATTTTACAAAACAGGTGTATACATAGGAGAAATCACGGCTTGCAGGCCGCAGCATTATTTAGTGAAAGTGAAAGCGGTTCTTACCCATCCCGCTCAGGGAGACCTTCATCATCCAAAACAGGCGGATGTGCCATTTTTTCATGAGAGAAAAGCGCTCGCATATGGTGAACAGACCAATATCCCCCACCATATGGTGAAGCCTTATGACGGTGAAGTGCCGGATTATACCGAATCTCTGCGGGAGGCGACAGCACAGCTGAGAGCCAAATTGAATGAGGATGGTTCGGAGTGGGCAAAGCGCTCCCTTCATAATCTGGACATTTTAGAAAAAGAATATTTTAACCGGCCATAACCCAGTCTGACAAAAGATTGGGTTTTTTACGTCGCGCGCTTCAACAGTTCGGTTAAATCGATTCTTTCGCCGATTGTGGGCGGTTTTGGCTTTTCGAGATACTGCTTATCCTGCTCAACAAGCTTAAAAAGTTTGTATGCTGTGAGAGCATCATCAAGCGCTTTATGATGGGTGCCGGTTCCGGAATCTCCATACTCTTCGGCAGCTTTCCATAAACCCGTCAATGTCCGGTCTCCAAAAAAGTTTTTGTATTCAAGCGATAAATCTCTCATTTCTCCCTTAAACGGGAAAGGGATATGGTTAAACATACAGTTTTGCTTCAGCACTTTCATATCCATGTTTCCCCACGTAATAATTGTGCTGTTTTTCTCAGGATCCAGCTCGTTTAGTTTACGGATGAAATCCTCGAATCTCATTCCTTCGTCTACCTGTTTTTGTGTTATTTTTAAAAATGATTTGCAGCGTTTCGTAAGCTTCGGGAACTTTTTCGGTCTAACATAGCTAGAAAACGTCTCAACCACTTCATCATCAATCGACTTTACAATTCCGGCTTCAATGATTTCCGGGAAGAAGTTTTGAGGACTGTACTTTCCGTCGGGCATTGTAAATTCGAAATCAATAATGAGTAAGCTGTTTGTCGTCACCTTTTTACACCTGCCTTTCCTCCGATCAGAAAATGCTATCTTTATAGTATATCAATTCCCCTTCTCGACATTTCTTCATTTTCTAAAAATAATGAATTTTCCCAGCCGCTTCGTTTCTTTTAAATTGTGAATCGTTTCTTTATAATTAGTAAGGAACCCGAAATAATAAGAAGGTGATGTTATTTCTATCCGTAAGAAAAACTTTGTCATTGTGTGGCTGGCGAACTTTTTTGTCTCCGCTAGCACGACGATGATCGTTCCTTTTCTCTCCTTATACATTGAGACGCTCAGCTCTTTTTCAAACGGCTTTGTGCAAAGGTGGAGCGGCTATGTGTTCGGCATTACATTTCTCATGGCGTTTTTGGTATCCCCGTTTTGGGGACGGTTCGGAGACAAACGCGGATACAAGAAAATCCTTATGGCAACCGGAACGGGCATTGCCCTCAGCATTTTCTTCATGGGCTTTGTTACATCGGTGTACCAATTGTTTTTTCTGCGTATGGCAATGGGTCTTGTAACCGGATTCATCCCAACATCTCTTGCGATGATTTCGGCACAGACTCCGAAGAGCTCAGCCGGCAAAACGCTTGGCACGCTGCAAATGGGGCAAGTGTCCGGAAGCTTGTTCGGCCCGCTTTTGGGAGGCATGCTTGCTGATCGTTTCGGCTTTACGTATACCTTTTTTATCACATCCTTTGTGATTTTCTCGTCTGTTCTTCTCGTGTTATTTGGTGTCAAAGAAAAGCCTCTTGCAGAGAAAACAGCCAAACGTACGTCTTACTCGAGAAAAGAAGTGCTCTCCTATATTTTTCACCAGCCGGCGCTGTGGGTCATGATGCTGTTAACCATGCTGATTCAAACAGGCAATTTCAGTATCCAGCCCCTGCTCGCTTTATATGTAAATGAGCTGCACGGACCTGTCAATCTTGCCTTTTTCTCCGGCATGGCATTTTCAGCAACGGGGCTCGGAAGTTTGCTGCTGGCTAGAAAATGGGGTGATCTGGGCGACCGCTACGGCCACCGCCGCATTTTAATCGGACTTTTGCTCGCCGCCTCTTTCTTTTTTATTCCGCAGGCGCTCGCGTCCTCACTCAGCGTGCTCCTTGTTTTCAGATTTTTATTCGGAATGGCAATGGGCGGTTTGCTGCCATGCATTACGGCAGCGATCCGCGTTCAGGCTCCCGGCAGCATTCAAGGTGAAGTTCTCGGCTACAATGTCAGCTTTCGCTTTTTAGGAAACGTGCTCGGGCCTCTGCTCGGCGGAATCATATCGAGCCACTTTACCATTTCGGCCACCTTTTACGTCACAGCGTTTCTCTTTTTCGCCGGCGCCTGCATGCTTTGGATCATGCAGAAACTTCGGAAAGATTCTTATGCCAAAGCAAGCTGATTCCGAGAAAAAACTGAGGAATCTTCTAAATTTAACCTTCTCGTAATCTCAAAAGAATGGTACGATATGGCTAGAATTTAGGAGAAAAGAGAGTGACCATGTTACGAAAAATAATCGGATGGATTTTGCTCCTTTGCATAATCCCATTGTTTGCATTTACAGTTATCGCTTCCGGAAAAGAAGTAAAACAAATGAAGTCCCTGGATCAGGTGCTTGATAAAAATATTAATCTGAAAGATATCAGCCTTGTTCAGAACAGCTACATGTATGACAGGGACGGCTCCCTTGTCTCGGAAATCGTCAGCGACCACGAAAACCGTGTGCTCGTTCCATTTAACAAGATTCCCGAGGAAGTCAAACAGATTTTCTTAACATCTGAGGACCGCCATTTTTACGAGCATAAAGGCTTTGACTTTATGGGAATGGTGCGGGCTACTGCTTCTAACGTAAAAGACAAGAAAATTGACCAGGGTGCCAGCACCATCACACAGCAGCTTTCAAGAAACTTATATTTGAGCCACGAACGCTCCTTCAGCCGCAAGCTGACAGAGCTCGCGTATTCCTATCAGCTGGAGAAAAAATATACGAAAAATGAAATTCTTGAAGCTTACTTAAATACCATTTATTTTAACAATGGTGTTTATGGCGTCGGTTCAGCGGCTGAATTCTATTTCAGCAAACCGCTGAAATCTCTCACAGTGGGAGAAATGGCTTTTATCTGTGCTATACCTAATAACCCTACATTATATGATCCTCTCAAGCATTTTGACTACACGAAAAGCCGTCAAGAACGTTTGCTTAAAGGGCTAAAAGATGCCGGGGTCATTACGGACAAAGAGCTGAAAAAAGCCGTAAAACAAAAAATCAAACTGGATGTTGAAAAAAGAGAAGACAAATATCCTGACTACGTTTCCTACGTCAATGATGAATTCACTCAGCTGGTGTCTGAATCAGAAGGCTTTGATAAACGCCTTCAAAAAGCATCAGGAAAACAAAAAGAAAAGATCGAAAACGAGCTGTCCGCAAGAGTCAGCACGCTGATGAAAGACGGTGTGAAAATTTATACTGCACTTGATCCGTATATGCAAAATCAAGTTGTGGCACAAATGAATTCCAAGCTCCCGTATGCGGACGTACAGGGCGGAGCGGCTGTGATTAATCACCAGACGCATCAAATCATCGCTCTATCCGGCGGGAAAAACTATCAAAAATATGACTTTAACCGCGCCTACCAGGCGTACAGGCAGCCGGGTTCATCCATTAAGCCGCTTCTTGATTACGGCCCTTATATTGAACAGACCGGCGCGACAACAAGCAGCACCATTGATGCCAGCAAGTTTTGCAGCAAAGACTACTGTCCGCAAAACTACAATAACCGCACTTACGGCACAGTGACGCTTGATACGGCGTTTAAAAATTCATATAATACACCGGCTATTAGAATGCTCGACCGCGTCGGCATCCAAAAGGCATTCAGTTATATTGAGCCGTATCATTTTGCCAAACTTGTCGACAGTGACTATCTTCTTCCGGCGGCGCTTGGCGGATTTACAAACGGCATGACGCCTCTTGAGATGACAAAGGCTTATACGACATTCGGCAACAGCGGAAGCTATACGCCGAGCCATGCGATTACAAAGGTGACAGACCTTAAAGGAGAAACACTTTATAAATGGAATGATAAAGCGACTCAAATATTCAGCGTCCGCACGAACATGCAGCTGAAAAAACTGATGTCTTCCGTTGTGAAAAGCGGAACAGGGAAAAAAGCATATTTCAATGCGCCTTACATCGGCGGTAAAACCGGAACATCAAATGATTATCACGATATGTGGTTTGTCGGCCTGACTGATACGTATACAATGGGTGTCTGGGTCGGAAAGGATACACCGACCAGCGTTGAATATCTTCACAGCATCAGCCCTCAGCTTTCCATCTGGAAAGGAACGCTGCAAGCTGCTTATTAAAGGATCGGAGGAGATATGGGGTGACTTCAGAACAAATTCCAAATCGCGTTTTGCTGTTTGACGGTGTCTGCAATTTATGCAATGGCGCCGTGCAATTTATCATTAAACGTGATCCGGACGGATTGATTTCTTTCACATCGCTGCAGTCGGAAACAGGACAGAGCCTGCTGAAAAAAAGCGGGCTTCCGACTGATCGGTTTGACAGCTTTGTCTTTATTGAAGACGGCCAAGTGTACACAAAGTCAACTGCAGCCATTAAGGTTTTCAGGCAGCTGCGAGGCCCATGGCGGCTCTTCGTCCTTTTTTTCGCAGTGCCGAAGCCTGTCAGAGATATGGTCTATTCTTTCATTGCCAAAAACCGCTATAAGTGGTTTGGCAAAAAAAATGAATGTATGCTCCCCTCCCCTTCTATTAAAAAAAGATTTTTACCGTAAATAAAAAATGGCTAGGAAGCTAGCCATCACAGATTGTTGACAAAATCCTAAAACGGCTTCGTTTTAGGATTTTGTCATCTTTTCAGCGTGATTGAAAACTTTTGAAGTTGTGAAACGGCGGAAACCTGAGAATCTAGCCGCCGTTTTATTGCGTATAGAGCACGAAGCGCAAATCTGACCACCAAACGCTGAAATGGCTAGCTTACACAGGTAAGCTAGCCATTATGCTATTATAAAGCTTGATAAATATGAACAGAATACCGATAACAAAGGTAAACCAAAACAGCAGTTCCAATAGAATGAATCCGACTAATGACATGAGAGAAAGCGTCGAATAAATCCGGTACACGGTAAACACAAAGTAAGCGAGCGTAACGACCGCAAACCAGATCACAATCCAAATGACATTTTGCAAGAGCACAAAGGATAAAATCCCGCCGCCCAAATAAATCATGGAACCCATTCTGAGTTTTTTCAGGTTGTTCCCTTCCGGATCATTAGCAAAAAACAGCAATGACAGCTCGGTCACGGTATTTGCAATTAATTTCAGAGCGGACAGAACCATAAAATATAAAAGTGCAAAGGCAGCAAATAACGCAAGCCTGATTCCTTTCTCTGAAAAATAATCGAGCATTCCATCATACATTCCAAATGAAGACAGCATCTTCAACGCATAAAGTGAAGTTGAGATGGATAAGGACGAACTAAAAAGCAGGATCGCAATCAGCGGAAAATATCCTGTCAAATAAGTATTTTTCATATAAAAAAGTCCCTTTCTATAATCTACCTCATTTATTATGGAGGACTTAAAACACATTGACAAGATAAATTATTCCATTTTTTCTCCTTTTTAAGAATTACAGTCCCAAATCTTCACAAAGCAGCATTTTGAGAGTAAAGTAGTACGCAGGAATCATAAAACGTAAGGAAGTTTTATATGAAAAAAACATTAAAACTGCAAACCAGACTCACCATATTTGTTTGTATTGTTGTATTAATCGCATTGCTCATTACGTTTTTTACAGTCGGTGCCCAAACCACCAAACGGATTAGAGATCAGGAAAAGGCCACTGCGCTGCAGACTGCTGAAATGGTAGCTGAGGCGCCGATGACAGCCGCTGCTTTAGAAAACGGGAAAAAACAAAAGGAACTGCAGAGCTACACAAAGCGGGTTCAGAAAATCACCGGCACGGAATTTGTTGTCGTCATGGATATGAGCGGTATCCGCAAAACTCATCCTGACCCGAGCAAAATCGGAAAAAAATTCAGAGGCGGTGATGAGTCCGAGGTATTAAAAGGGCATGTCCATATCAGCACAGCCTCTGGCACGCTCGGGAAATCGCAGAGAGCGTTCGTCCCTGTCTACGCGGAGAATGGAAAACAAGTCGGTGCAGTCGCGGTCGGCATCACCGTAAATGAAATTGATGAAGTGATCAGCCATAGCTTACGGCCGCTTTACTTTATTATTTGCGTCAGCATCTTCGTCGGTGTGATCGGAGCCGTTATCGTCGCCCGTACAGTGAAAAATATCATGTACGGACTTGAACCTTATGAAATTGCGACTCTGCTTGAAGAACGGAGCGCGATGCTGGAATCGACGAAGGAAGGAATACTCGCTGTCGATGAACATGGCAAAATTAAACTTGCCAACGCGGAAGCAAAACGCCTATTCGTCAAAATGGGCATCAACACAAATCCCATTGATCAGGATGTAGATGACATCTTGCCGAAAAGCCGCTTGAAAAAGGTCATTGAGACAAAAAAACCCCTTCAAGACAGAGACGTCCGCATTAACGGGCTGGAGCTTGTGTTTAATGAAGTTCCTATCCAGCTGAAAGGACAAACTGTCGGAGCGATTGCGACATTCCGAGACAAGACCGAGGTAAAACATTTAGCTGAACAGCTTTCCGGTGTTAAAATGTATGCAAACGCACTGAGAGCGCAGTCTCATGAATTTATGAACAAACTGCATGTGATATTAGGTCTCGTCCAGCTGAAAGAGTATAACGATCTTGGAGATTATATTAAAGATATAGCCATACAGCAAAAATCAGAAACAAGTGAAATTATAAATGATGTCAAAAGCTCCGTACTGGCCGGTTTTCTGCTCGGAAAGCAAAGCTTTATACGTGAACAGGGCGCAAATCTTGATATTGAATGCAACGGTGTCATCCCGAACGCGGCAGACCCTTCTGTCATCCATGAACTTATTACAATCATCGGAAATCTCATCAACAATGGCTTAGACGCCGTTGCCGATATGCCGAAAAAACAAATCACCATGTCCATGCGCTTCCATAACAGCATACTTGATATTGAAATTACCGATACTGGAGCAGGCATGTCTGAAGAAGACCAAGCCAAAGTATTTGAACAAGGCTATTCAACAAAGGGCAAAAACCGGGGATTCGGCCTTTATTTCACACAGCAAAGCATCGAAAATTTAAAAGGCCAAATGATCCTCACAAGCGAAAAGAATGAAGGAACGACATTCAGTATTCGCATCCCGTACGAACCGAAGGAGGAAAATCATGATTAATGTACTAATAGTTGAAGATGACCCCATGGTGGGTGAATTAAATAAACGATACTTAAGCCAAATAGATGGCTTTCAGCTGAAAGGCATCGCTTCTTCCTTTCAAAGCGCTCTGCATATTTTAGGCGAGCATCATATCGACCTCATTTTGCTTGATATTTATATGCCGGGAAAAAACGGGCTGGAACTGCTGACGGAATTGAGAGCACAAAATGAAGCGGTTGACGTGATTGTCATCTCAGCGGCCAGCGAGCTTGACGTGATCAAGAAAACACTTCGGTACGGAGCTGTTGATTATTTAATCAAACCATTTGAATTTGAACGTTTCCAAACGGCTTTGTCTGATTACAGACGAAAACAAAAGGTGTATTCAACCCATCGCAACATGAGCCAAAAAGAACTGGACGCCGAGCTTTTTCAAAAGAAAGAAGCAACAGAAAAAGTGCAGCTTCCTAAAGGCCTGACAAAAAGCACGCTGAAGCTGATCTGGTCCAGTATCCAGTCATTTGAAAATGAATCTTTTACGACAGAAGACTTGGCAAAGCACACAGAAATCTCTCAAGTATCCATACGAAAATACTTAAAGTTTCTTGAAGATATACAGGTTCTGAATGTAGAAATGGCGTACGGAACGATCGGAAGACCTGTGTTTCAGTACAACGTCAACAACAGTAACCTTAACGGAATAAAGCAATATCTATAAGAAAACGCACTGCTCGCTTTGAGCAGTGCGTTTTTCCTGTCATATCTCTTGCCAAGATGCTTGATTCTATTGTTGATAAGTTATACAAGAATAACAAAGGGCCTTTCACATTTTTAAGCAAACAATTCTAAAAATAGATACTTTTTAAAAAATTATGCGAAATTCTATTTATTTCTTATTAGTTAAATGATAAATTATGATTGGTTAGTTGATCCCGAAAAACTAAGTCATAAGTCTTACTTCAGAAAACGATGTCACGGTTTTCCGCCCGGAACGCCTTCCGCATCCTTCTCTTCCCCGCCTTTCGAAGGAAATACTCACACCACGCTTATTCAGGGAAGAATAGAACTGTCTCAGCGCATTCCATTTGTTATTATCAGAAAATTTTATCGATTCTAAGAAATTGTTCAGAACAGTCCATCATATGACTGGCCGGATCAGCTTTGAACCAAATTTTTCTGGGGGGGTTATATCTTGAATAAACGAAAAATCGGATTGGCGATGTCACTTGTGATCGCAGCAGGCACCATATTAGGAGCATGCGGAAACAGCGAAAAAAGCAGCGGCTCCGGCGAAGGCAAAAACAAATTCAGTGTGGCGATGGTTACTGACGTAGGCGGAGTGGATGACAAATCCTTCAACCAATCAGCCTGGGAAGGCATCCAAGCCTTTGGGAAAGAGAATGGGCTGAAAAAAGGCAAAAACGGTTACGACTATCTTCAATCCAAATCAGATGCAGACTATACAACGAACTTAAATAAATTGGCGCGTGAGAATTTTGACTTAATTTACGGCGTCGGCTACTTAATGGAGGATTCAATCAGCGAAATTGCTGACCAGCGCAAAAATACAAACTTTGCGATTATAGATGCTGTTGTCGATAAAGACAACGTCGCAAGTATTACGTTTAAAGAGCAGGAAGGCTCATTTCTCGTCGGAGTGGCCGCAGCCCTATCAAGCAAATCAGGAAAAATCGGCTTTGTAGGCGGCATGGAATCAGAGTTAATCAAAAAATTCGAGGTCGGCTTCCGTGCCGGCGTACAAGCAGTTAACCCTAAAGCCGTTGTAGAAGTGAAATACGCAGGGGGGTTCGATAAAGCCGATGTCGGCAAAGCAACCGCCGAAAGCATGTATAAATCAGGCGTAGATGTTATTTATCACTCTGCGGGCGCCACTGGCACAGGCGTCTTTACTGAAGCGAAAAACCTGAAAAAAGAAGATCCAAAACGCGATGTCTGGGTCATCGGTGTCGATAAAGACCAATACGCAGAAGGCCAGGTAGAAGGAACAGATGATAACGTCACCCTCACTTCCATGGTGAAAAAAGTAGATACAGTCGTTGAAGATGTAACGAAAAAAGCGAGTGACGGAAAGTTCCCGGGCGGCGAAACACTTACCTACGGGCTTGATCAAGACGGAGTCGGCATTTCTCCATCTAAACAAAATCTATCGGATGATGTGATCAAAGCGGTCGATAAATGGAAGAAAAAAATCATCGACGGATTGGAAGTCCCGGCAACTGAGAAAGAGCTCAAAACCTTCAAAGCTGAATAAGAATCGCAGGGATAAGGAGGTCGAGCCCTTATCCCTTGTTTTTCTTTTATTTTGAAATAAAGGAGCGGTCAATCAATGGAATATGTCATTGAAATGCTCAATATCCGCAAGGCGTTTCCAGGTATCGTCGCCAATGACAATATCAATCTTCAAGTCAAAAAAGGCGAAATACACGCGTTGCTCGGTGAAAACGGAGCGGGGAAATCAACATTGATGAATGTCCTTTTCGGGCTGTATCAGCCGGAGCGGGGTGAAATTCGGGTGCGCGGCGAGAAGGTGCACATCAACAGCCCGAACAAAGCGAATGACCTTGGAATTGGAATGGTGCACCAGCACTTTATGCTTGTTGACACCTTTACAGTTGCTGAAAATATTATTCTCGGGAAGGAGCCAAAGAAGTTTGGCAGAATTGACCGGAAGCGTGCTGGCCAAGAGGTGCAGGACATTTCCGATCGATACGGCCTGCAGATCCATCCTGAAGCAAAAGCAGCTGACATATCAGTCGGTATGCAGCAGCGCGCAGAAATATTAAAAACCCTCTACCGCGGTGCCGACATTCTGATTTTTGATGAACCGACGGCTGTTTTGACGCCTCATGAAATTAAGGAACTGATGCAAATTATGAAGAACCTGGTCAAAGAAGGGAAGTCCATCATCTTAATCACCCATAAGCTGAAAGAGATTATGGAGATTTGTGACCGCGTTACGGTTATCCGTAAAGGAAAAGGCATCAAAACCCTTGATGTCCGTGATACAAACCAAGACGAACTCGCCAGTCTAATGGTCGGCCGTGAGGTATCGTTCAAAACCGAAAAGAGAGCTGCTCAGCCGGGAGCGGAAGTGCTTGCGATTGACGGCATAACTGTAAAGGATACCCGCGGAATAGAGACAGTCAGAGATTTGTCTCTTTCTGTCAAAGCGGGAGAAATAGTCGGCATAGCAGGCGTCGACGGAAACGGGCAATCAGAGCTGATCGAAGCGGTGACAGGACTCCGCAAAACAGATTCAGGAACAATCACCTTAAACGGAAAACAGATCCAAAACCTGACGCCAAGAAAAATCACTGAATCCGGGATCGGGCATATTCCTCAGGATCGCCATAAACACGGTCTCGTCCTTGATTTTCCAATCGGAGAGAATATCCTGCTGCAAAGCTATTACAAAAAGCCGTATTCAGCATTGGGCGTTTTACATAAAGGCGAAATGTACAAAAAAGCACGCAGCCTGATCAGCGAGTACGACGTCAGAACGCCGGATGAATATACACACGCTCGGGCATTGTCAGGCGGAAACCAGCAAAAAGCGATTATCGGGCGGGAAATAGACCGAAATCCTGATTTATTAATTGCCGCCCAGCCGACTCGCGGCCTTGATGTCGGAGCGATTGAATTTGTCCATAAAAAGCTCATTGAGCAGCGTGATGCCGGGAAAGCCGTTCTTCTCCTCTCGTTTGAGCTTGAAGAAATTATGAATCTCAGTGACAGAATCGCCGTTATTTTTGAAGGACGCATTATCGCCAGCGTTAATCCGCAGGAAACCACTGAACAGGAGCTTGGTCTCTTGATGGCAGGAAGCACGCAAAAGGAAGCGGGGAAAGCAAATGGTTAAACGACTCTCTCATTTACTCGTGCCGCTCATCGCAATCATACTTGGTCTTGCGGCCGGCGCGTTGATTATGCTTGTGAGCGGCTACAGTGTGGCTAGCGGATATTCGGCTTTGTGGAATGGGATATTCGGAGAAATCTATTATGTCGGAGAAACAATCCGGCAAATTACGCCTTATATTTTATCTGGATTGGCTGTCGCCTTTGCATTCCGAACCGGACTCTTTAATATCGGCGTCGAGGGACAGCTGCTCGTCGGCTGGACAGCAGCGGTTTGGGTCGGTACGGCGTTTGACGGACCGGCATATATTCACTTGCCGCTCGCATTGATTACAGCGGCAGCTGCAGGAGGATTATGGGGGTTTATTCCCGGCATTTTGAAAGCGCGATTTTACGTTCATGAAGTCATTGTCACCATTATGATGAATTATATCGCGCTGCACATGACCAATTACATCATTTCAAACGTCTTGACAGATCATCAGGACAAGACGGGGAAAATTCACGAATCCGCCTCCCTCCGCTCTCCTTTTCTTGAACAGATCACCGATTACTCACGGCTGCATTTGGGAATCATCGTTGCCCTTCTCGCAGCAGTTATCATGTGGTTTATCATCAACAAAACTACAAAAGGATTTGAGCTCCGGGCGGTCGGGTTTAACCAGCACGCTTCCCAGTATGCCGGCATGAGCGTGCGGAAGAATATCATGACCTCCATGCTTATCTCCGGCGCTTTTGCAGGCCTTGCCGGAGCCATGGAGGGGCTAGGAACATTCGAATACGCCGCAGTGAAAGGCGCATTTACTGGCGTAGGCTTTGACGGTATCGCTGTCGCTCTTCTCGGGGGAAACACAGCCATCGGCGTTGTACTGGCAGCATGCCTGCTTGGCGGGCTGAAAATCGGCGCATTAAATATGCCGATTGAATCAGGCGTTCCATCAGAGGTCGTTGATATTGTGATTGCTATTATTATTCTGTTTGTGGCTTCAAGCTATGCGATTCGTTTCGTCATGGGCAAATTGAAGAAAAAGGGGGCGAACTAAGTGGACATTGTGCAGATTTTATCTATCATTGTCCCTGCAACACTCGTCTATGCGGCCCCGCTTATTTTAACTGCTCTCGGCGGCGTGTTTTCCGAGAGATCAGGCGTTGTAAATATCGGCTTAGAAGGCCTCATGATTATCGGGGCGTTCACCAGCGTGTTATTTAATTTATTTTTTGGTCAGGAATTAGGTGCCGCCGCACCTTGGCTTTCGCTCCTTGCCGCCATGGCAGCAGGCGCCCTGTTTTCACTGATTCACGCGGCAGCGGCGATTTCGTTTCGCGCCGACCAGACAGTCAGCGGTGTCGCCATTAACATGCTGGCGCTTGGGGCAACTTTATTTATCGTCAAACTGATCTACGGCAAAGCGCAGACAGACAAAATTCCAGAGCCTTTTTATAAGACGAAAATCCCCGGTTTGGGCGATATTCCCGTCTTGGGAAAGATCTTCTTTTCGGATGTCTATTATACGTCTATTCTTGCAATAGCACTTGCCTTTATTTCCTGGTTTATCTTATTCAAAACGCCGTTCGGCCTTCGTATCCGTTCTGTCGGCGAGCATCCGATGGCGGCCGATACGATGGGAATCAACGTATATAAAATGCGCTACATCGGCGTGATGATCAGCGGATTGTTCGGCGGTCTCGGCGGCGGCGTATATGCCTCCACAATTGCGCTTGATTTCACGCACTCTACCATCTCTGGGCAAGGCTTTATCGCCCTGGCAGCGCTTGTATTCGGAAAATGGCATCCAATCGGAGCACTGGGGGCCGCCCTGTTTTTCGGATTCGCCCAAAGCTTAAGCATCATTGGATCGCTGCTCCCTCTTTTTAAAGACATACCAAATGTGTATATGCTGATGGCTCCTTATGTCTTAACGATTCTCGCTTTAACCGGCTTTATCGGGCGGGCAGATGCGCCAAAAGCCAATGGCGTGCCTTATATTAAAGGAAAAAGATAAAACATTTTCCCCTGGGAAGACGATTCTCAGGGATTTTTTTCTAATCCAAAAGACCCCCTTAATTTAATTGTTTATTAGTTTTTTAACTTAAAAAAATATGAAGTGTTAACGCTTTCTTGTAGACTGTAACAAACAATACATGGGGGTGTATGACATGGGAGCAATTCCAAAAACGGGGACAATTTCACCTGAGCCAAAAGACTCACAGGGGAAAAACCTGTTTCAAAAAATCTGGTCTTGGGAAATCGGTGTGATTCCTCTGCCATTATACACAGTATTAGCAGTTATTATTATTCTTGCAGCCTATTACAATGAGCTGCCGGCAAATATGCTTGGCGGGTTTGCCATCATTATGATTCTTGGTGTGTTTCTCGGAGACATAGGCCAACGCATACCGATATTGAAGGATATTGGCGGCCCTGCTATTTTATCTTTGTTTGTTCCTTCATTTTTAGTCTTTTACAATGTACTGAATTCAACATCTTTAGACGCTGTAACCAACTTGATGAAAACGTCTAACTTCCTTTATTTCTATATCGCGTGCCTTGTTGTGGGAAGTATCCTCGGTATGAACAGAATTGTTTTAATACAGGGGTTTATCAGAATGTTCGTTCCACTGGTTGCAGGAACAATCGCGGCCGTTGCAGCCGGCATCCTTGTCGGATTTATTTTTGGCTATAGTGCCTATGATTCCTTTTTCTTTGTTGTTGTCCCGATTATTGCCGGGGGAATAGGTGAAGGGATTTTGCCGCTTTCAATCGCCTATTCACAAATACTGGGCTCATCCGCCGATGTATTTGTGTCTCAGCTGGTGCCAGCCGCAATTATAGGAAACGTTTTTGCTATCATATGTGCAGCCTTAATGAAAAAGCTTGGCGACAAGCGTCCAGATCTAAATGGGAACGGACGTCTCGTAAAATCTAAAAAAGCAAATGAGATTTTCAATCAAAAAGAAGCCGAAGCAAAAATTGATTTTAAACTAATGGGAGCGGGAGTTCTGCTCGCGTGTACATTCTTTATTTTTGGCGGGTTATTGGAGAAATTCATCTTCATCCCGGGCGCGATCTTAATGATTATTTCAGCTGCGGCTGTCAAGTATGCGAATATTCTTCCGAAAAAAATGGAAGAAGGCGCTTACCAGCTTTATAAGTTTATTTCTTCAAGCTTTACATGGCCGCTGATGGTCGGTCTCGGCATCCTCTTTATTCCGTTGGATGACGTAGCGTCTGTGATTTCTATTCCTTTTGTCATCATCTGTATTTCAGTTGTTATCGCGATGATTGGTTCTGGATATTTTGTAGGCAAGCTGATGAACATGTATCCGGTTGAATCCGCAATCGTTACCTGCTGCCACAGCGGCCTCGGCGGAACGGGTGATGTTGCCATTTTATCGGCATCAGGAAGAATGGGCCTTATGCCGTTTGCCCAAATTTCAACCCGTCTCGGCGGTGCAGGCACAGTTATTTGCGCGACAGTGCTGCTTCGTTTTTTCACTTCATAAACAGAAAGAGTTCCGTTTTATGCGGAACTCTTTTTTTATTTATTCACAATCCGAATATACTCTCGGGGACCAAACGGCAGATCCTTTGATTCCGTCTCACTCATTCTGGCTGACAGGTGGTGCTCCAGTAAATACAGCTCCCACTCATCACTAGCGGCCACACCGCTGCGCCCGTCATATTGATTCAACATGAATGCCCCTGCAAATACTGAGCAGAATAAACCTGAGCACATCACGACTTTTGTTTTCACATGACCAGCTCCTTTCCTTCAGCTTGATCAGGATTGATTTTAAATATACAAATAACCTCTTTTTTGTTAGACTTATTTTGAGGTCAAAAGAACTCATAAAAACCCATTACAGCAGTTCGAAGCGTGGCAGCTTGCAGAAAAGTGCGATATAATTTGGACTAGGTCGTTTGACCGTATATTTCATACATAGCGCATTTTTCAATTGAGAACGAGAAAAGGAGGTCTTATCTTTGCAGCTCTTACATCTTGCTATTTTATCGCCTTTTTTATTTGCTTTTATCATTCCCTTCTTGGCAAAATACGCAAAAAGAGTGCATACGGGCTGGTTTGTGTTGATCCTGCCCGTCTTGCTGTTTATATACTTTCTCCCAATGATCAGGATGACACAGTCTGGAGAAACACTTCGATCGGTATTAGAGTGGATTCCGTCACTCGGCATTAACTTTACCGTTTATATAGACGGCCTCGGGTTATTATTCGCTTTACTGATCACAGGCATTGGCTCTTTGGTCACTCTTTACAGCATTTTTTATTTATCGAAAGAAAAAGAACAGCTTGGGCCCTTTTATGTCTACTTATTGATGTTCATGGGCGCCATGCTCGGCGTCGTTCTAGTAGACAATGTCATGGTTCTCTACATGTTCTGGGAGCTTACAAGCCTTTCATCCTTTTTGCTGATCGGCTATTGGTATAAGCGGGAAAAGTCGCGCTATGGCGCAGCCAAATCACTTTTGATTACGGTCAGCGGCGGGCTGTGCATGCTCGGCGGATTTATTCTCCTTTATTTGATAACGGATTCCTTCAGCATTAGAGAGATGGTTCATCAGGTTCAATTAATTGCCGGCCACGAATTGTTTATCCCGGCTATGATTCTCATTTTATTAGGGGCTTTTACGAAATCAGCGCAATTTCCTTTTTACATCTGGCTCCCTGACGCGATGGAAGCTCCGACGCCTGTCAGCGCTTATCTCCATTCAGCTACTATGGTAAAAGCCGGCATTTATGTGATTGCGAGATTCAGTCCTATTTTCGCCTTTTCAGCTCAGTGGTTTTGGATCGTGTCCCTCGTTGGCCTCTTTACGATGGTTTGGGGTTCATTCCATGCCGTGAAACAAACTGATTTAAAATCGATTTTGGCGTTTTCAACCGTCAGCCAGCTCGGCATGATCATCTCCATGCTCGGAGTCAGTGCTGCGGCCCTTCATTACGGCCATACAGAATATTATACAGTTGCCGCTATGGCTGCCATTTTCCATTTAATCAACCACGCAACCTTTAAAGGAAGCTTGTTTATGGCAGTCGGGATTATCGATCACGAAACAGGCACACGGGATATCCGGAAGCTAGGCGGCCTGATGGCGATTATGCCGATTACATTTACCATTTCCTTAATCGGGACATTTTCAATGGCCGGCTTACCGCCGTTTAACGGATTTTTGAGTAAAGAAATGTTTTTCACAAGCATGCTTCGCGTGACACATTTTGACCTGTTCAACGTGCAGACATGGGGCGTTCTGTTCCCTCTTTTCGCCTGGATCGGAAGTGTATTTACGTTTATCTACAGCATGAAATTGCTGTTTAAAACATTCAGAGGAAATTACCAGCCTGAGCAGCTTGAAAAACCGGCTCACGAGGCGCCTGTCGGCATGCTCGTACCACCGGTCATTCTTGTCGCTTTGGCTGTCAGTCTCTTCTTTTTCCCGAATATATTGTCGTACAGCCTGATAGAGCCTGCGATGAACTCAATCTATCCGACACTGCTTGCCGGCCATGAGAAATTCCACGTTCACATTTCACAGTGGCATGGGGTTACAACGGAATTGCTCATGACTGCGGGTATTGTTGTGATCGGAACAATTGGTTATTTGTCGCTGAATAAGTGGAAAGGAATCTATAAACTGTTTCCTTCGAAACTCACACTCAACCGGTTATACGATAAGCTTTTGACTCTGATGGAGAAAGGCTCTTACCGGGTCACAAAACAATATATGACCGGGTTTTTAAGAGATTATTTGCTGTATATCTTCGCTGGTTTCATCATTCTGATAGGCGGAGCTTTTGCCATTAAAGGCGGATTTTCATTTAAAACGGAAGGCATGGCTAAAATCGGTGTATACGAAATCATTTTGACGCTTGTCATGATCAGCGCCACAGTGGCGACTGTTTTTGCTAGGTCAAGACTGACGGCGATCATTGCACTCGGTGTTGTCGGTTATACGCTTGCATTGTTTTTTGTCATTTTCAGAGCGCCGGACTTGGCATTGACTCAGCTCGTCATTGAAACGATTTCTGTGGCACTGTTTCTGCTTTGCTTCTACCATTTGCCGAAACTGAGACTGAAAACAAAAACGAGAACGTTCCGGATGACAAATTTTATCATTTCTTTAGGCGTCGGTGTTATCGTTACTCTGCTCGGCATCGCATCCTCAAGCCAGCGGACAAAAGACAGCATTGCGTCCTTCTTTGTCAAACACAGCCACGATCTCGGCGGAGGGGATAATGTCGTCAATGTCATTCTCGTTGATTTCAGGGGATTTGATACAATGTTTGAAATTACGGTATTAACGATAGCCGCTCTCGGCATTTACAGCATGATTAAAACAAAAGTAAAAGAGGAGGGGAAAAGCGGTGAATGAACAAAAAACAAATGACTTGATTCTTCAAACTGCGACAAAGCTTGTATCCTTTATCATTTTGCTTTTCTCTTTCTATTTATTTTTATCAGGGCATAACGCGCCCGGAGGAGGCTTTGTCGGCGGACTGATCACGTCCTCTTCCATCGTTCTCTTGCTCTTGGCGTATGATTTAAAAACCGTGCGTTCCCTTTTGCCGGTCAATTTCATTTATGTCGCGGGAGCCGGCCTTCTGCTCGCTGTATTAACAGGCGTTGGCTCCTTTGTCTTCGGGGCTCCTTTTTTAACCCACACATTCGGATACTTTCAGCTGCCGATCCTTGGGAAAACGGAGCTCGCCACAGCGACGATATTTGATTTAGGCGTTTATCTTGTTGTCGTAGGCATAACGATGACCATTATTCAAACGATTGGAGAGGAAGAATAATGGAAATCTTAATGGCTGTATTAGCCGGTATTATTTTTATGGCTGCTACGTATTTGCTGCTGTCTAAAAGCCTGCTTCGCGTCATTATCGGAACAGCACTGTTAAGCCATGGCGTTCATTTAATGCTTTTGACTATGGGAGGGTTAAAGAAAGGCGCCGCTCCGATTTTGAGCGAGCATGCCAAATCATTTGTCGATCCGCTTCCGCAAGCCCTGATTTTGACCGCAATTGTCATTTCTTTTGGCGTTACATCATTCATCCTCGTCATGGCCTTTCGCGCTTATCAGGAATTGAAATCGGACGATATGGATCAAATGAGGGGAAATGATCAACATGAATAATTTTGTTATTTTGCCAATCCTGATCCCGCTTTTGTCGGCTATTCTTCTGATTTTCATGACGAAGAATCTTATGCTCATGAGAATCTTCAGCACGGCGGCATCGGCCATCGGGATTGTGATTAGCGGCATACTTGTACAGACTGTCTTCACAAAAGGTATCCAGACACTCAGCTTAGGCGGCTGGAAAGCGCCGTACGGCATTGTGCTCGCCGCAGACCAATTCGCCAGCCTGCTCGTTCTCACAACAGCGGTCATCGGTTTATTGGTTGGGCTTTATTCCTTCCGTTCCGTCGGTGAAAAACGGGAGCGCTCCTTTTACTACTCCGGCGTTCAGTTCTTGCTTGCCGGTGTCAGCGGAGCGTTTTTAACAGGCGATTTATTTAATATGTACGTATTTTTTGAGCTTCTGCTTATTGCTTCCTATATGCTGATTGTATTAGGCGGCACAAAAATTCAGCTGCGGGAATCCCTTAAATATATTGTGTTTAATATCGTATCGTCTGCCCTGTTTGTCATAGGGGTCGGCTTTTTATACGCTGTAACCGGCACGTTAAACATGGCGGATCTTAGCGTGAAAATCAGCGAATCAGGACAAACCGGGCTGATCACTGTGATTGGTGTCCTGCTGCTTTTGGTATTTGGCATGAAGGGCGGAATCTTCCCCCTCTACTTTTGGCTTCCAGGCTCTTATTACGCGCCACCGGCAGCAATCTCCGCGTTGTTCGGCGCTTTGCTGACAAAAGTCGGGTTATATGCGATTACGAGGGTTTTCACATTGATTTTTATTCACGATACTGCCTTTACCCATCAGCTGATGATTTGGCTGGCGGCGCTGACTGTGATTTTCGGTGTGATCGGTTCACTCGCTTATTCGAATGTCATGAAAATTGTGATCTATAACATTATTACCGCTGTCGGCGTGATTTTGTTCGGTGTGGCAGTACACACCCCCGCATCCATTCAGGGCGCGATCTACTATCTGATTCACGATATGCTGATTAAGGGTGCTTTGTTTATGCTGGCAGGTACGCTGATCGCATTGACTGGAACCGCGAGCCTGCATAAAATGGGCGGGCTGATCAAACGCTATCCTGTTCTTGGATGGATGTTTTTCATTTCCGCTATTTCTCTTGCAGGCATTCCGCCACTGAGCGGATTTGTCGGCAAATTTAAAATTGCAGAGGGCGGCTTCGCAGAAGGTGAATTTACGATATCCATGCTGATTCTGCTTTCGAGTCTGCTTGTACTGTACTCTGTGCTGAGGATCTTTATACATGCGTTTTGGGGCGAAGAAAAAGAAACGCCAAAACCAAATCATCGAACAGCTAAAGGACTTCTTTATCCTGCAGCTATTTTTCTCTTGCTGTCTCTTCTCTTCGGGTTGGGTACAGAATGGGTGTCGCCTTACGTTGATCAAGCGGCCGAGACGCTGCTGAATCCGGAAAAATATATCGAAGCTGTTCTGAAGGAGTAGATCGCATGGCATTTCAAATTTTATTAAATGTGTTTCTCGCTTTTTGCTGGATGTTCTTGAGCAACAGTCCAAGCGCCGCAGGATTCATTACAGGCTATATTCTGGGAATGCTCTCTCTCTTTTTCTTCCGGCGCTTTTTCACTCGCCAGTTTTATCTATGGAAATTGATTTCTATCATCAAGCTCTGTTTCATTTTTATAAAGGAACTGTACCTTGCCAATGTCAGTGTGATGAAATCAGTCTTATCTCCAAAACTGAATATCAGACCGGGCATTTTTGCTTTTAAAACTGAACTGACGAAGGACTGGGAAATCACCCTGCTTTCTCTGCTCATTACATTAACGCCGGGAACCTTGGTGATGGATATTTCAGATGACAGAACAATACTTTATATTCATGCAATGGATATCGAGGATGCGGAAAAAGCGATTTTTGACATTCGGGAGTCATTTGAAAAAGCCATACAGGAGGTGAGCCGGTGATGTTTACGCTGATCCTGCAAATCGCGCTCGGCATTATGGCAGTGTCTACCTTTTTGTATGTCATTCGTGTCATTAAAGGTCCGACTGTGCCTGACCGGGTCGTGGCTCTGGATGCAATCGGCATCAATCTGATCGCAATCACGGCGCTTGTCTCCATTTTGCTGAAAACAAGTGCGTTTTTGGATATTATTTTGTTGCTGGGGATTTTATCGTTTATCGGAACGATCGCATTTTCCAAGTTCCTGGAGAAAGGAGAGATTATCGAAAATGATCGAAACCGCTAAGGTCGTTGTGGCTGTATTCATTTTGCTGGGTGCTCTTATATGCCTCATTGCTTCATTTGGCGTACTTCGCCTTCCCGATGTGTTTACACGCGCTCATGCTGCTTCTAAAGGCTCAACATTGGGTGTCAATATGATTCTGCTCGGTGTCTTCTTCTATTTGTGGTTTGTGACGGGGGAGCTCTCCGCTAAAATCCTGCTTGGGATTCTCTTTATCTTTATTACGTCGCCTATCGGCGGGCACTTGATCTGCCGTGCTGCGTATAACTCCGGCGTCAAGCTTGATGAGAGAAGCGTACAGGATGACTATAACGGAATCAGAAACTTTGTGATTAAACGAAAAGAGGATTCTTATTTATAAAAATAAGCAGCCGGACAGGCAGAGTTCCGGCTGTTTTTTTATTTCTTGATGACAGCCAGCGTGCATCTGGATATACAGATCAGCCTCTCTTGCTCGTCATATATGTGAATGTGATAGACAATCGTCGTTCTGCCGATATGAACGGGCTCGGCTATCGCCTTTACCGTTCCTTCCTTTACAGATTTTAAATGGTTGGCGTTAATCTCCAAACCGACACAAGCCTGTGTTGAATGATCAATCAGGTTCTGTGCACCTGCGCTCGCCGCTGTTTCCGCCAGGGCCACTGAAGCGCCCCCATGCAAATATCCGAATGGCTGAACTGTCCGATGATCCACCGGCATGACCGCAACGCATCGTTCCGCTGTGTTTTCAACAATCTCTATACCAAGCGCTTCAAGCAATGTGTGTTTCGTATCCATCATCTACACCCCCAACATTTAAAGTACACCGTCTGATTTCGCAATCAAAACCGCTTCCGTCCGTGAACCGACATTCAGCTTATTAAAAATCGATGTCAAGCTGTATTCAATGGACCGCTTGCTTAAATGAAGGGCATCTGCGATTTCTTGGTTTGTAAATCCCTTTTCAACTTCTTGAAGAATCAGGCATTCTCTAGGTGTGAGCACATCTTGTTCTTTTTGAGAGGAAGGAGCCGGCTTTGTTTTTTGCTGAGTCATCAGCTGTTTAAAGTAAGCAAAATCGACTAAAATTTCTCCGTTGAGTACGTGGTATATGTATTGGGTGATCTTTTCTTTAGATTCCGTTTTGCTGATGGCACCGTGCAGACCCGCACGAATCGCTTCCTCGAAATAATCCTCGACCTCATAACCGGTATACACGATAATTTTACAATGAGGATTCTCTTGTAAAATCTGTTTAGAAAGCTCCATCCCATTGACCTCGCCGCCTAGATTCAGATCCATTAAAATGAGATCATATGACGAGAAATCATGCTGCTTGATAAACTGTTCGCTCGGTTCAGGACTGAGACAATCAACAGACAAATTCGAATCCGTTTCCAAAATTGTCTTGGTGCCTTCCATGACAGCCGGATGGTCATCAATCACTAGTATCTTTTTCATGTTTTCCTCCCTTTTACTCACTCTTTTCCATTTTATAAAAAAGACTTGGCCTGTGCCAAGTCGTTTCCGTTATAAATCCATTACAATTCGATTTCAATATCAGCCTTAAAGCCCTTTCCTTCACTTGTTTCAATCCGAAGGCGCCCATCTAAAGCCCTGACTCTCTCCTTAATGCCAGAAAGCCCCATGCTCATGGAATGCTCAGTATTCTTTTCCTGATCAAACCCAACGCCATCGTCCTCATAATGAAGAACGATTTTGTTTTGAATACTGATGAGCATAATCAGCACATCCGTCGCCTGAGAGTGCTTGACCGCATTAGACAGAAACTCTTGAATGATCCGGTACAAATTCAGCTGCGAATCCAGATCAAGGGAAGCCGTAAATCTCCCGGTATTTAAACGAATATGAAACGGAACCCGCTCCTGCTGCTGCGCCACCAGCTTCGACAGCGCCTTGACCAGCCCAAGATCATACAGAAGCTGCGGCCGCAGCTCATGACACGTCTCCCTCGTCATCGAAATCACATCAGACATCTGCTCATTCATCTGTACAAGCTTGTCCTGCACCTCTTCACGGCACGGATTATCATCCTTCTTGAAATCACCCAAAAACAGCTCACACTGGCGTTTTAAGGAAATCAAATCCTGAAGAACCGAATCGTGGAGATCGCGGGCGAGATCCGAGCGTTGTTTTTCCTCGATCGTGTACATGAGTTTTTTGAGCCATACGGGGTTGGATTCTTGTTGTTTTAAATCCTCAAGATGCACCATCAATTCTTCGATTTTCATAACGTTTTCCAATGAGACATTTGTATAAAATGCTAATGTTTGAAGCCATGCAATTTCATCCCTTGTTAACTTAAAAGTATTATAACTTGAGAAACAGAGTACTAAAAATGATCTGTCTCCTCGTTCACCTATTTTAATAATAAAACCTTGTTTAAACTCTTTAATTTTACCGATATCACCAGAAAAATTTTTCACATATTGCTCATGATTTTTATAAGTCAGATCTTTAAAGTTGTTCTTACTAAGAAGGGTGATTTCCCCTTTAGAATTATCATACACGCAAGCATTATCTATGTTTAATACTTCTAGGATTGTATTTTTAAAGTGATTAAGTACTTGATCTACTGATGATGCTTGCTTAATCAACTGAGTAAATTTAAAAATCCCATCTTGATAATTAAATTTCTCTGTAAATCTTTTCAACTTGAAACGAAAATCAATGATTTCTTTAAAGTAAAAAACGGCAAACATAAGAACATATATTGCAATTGTTAGTTTAACTAAATAAAAGATATCCTTTGGTTGCTGAATGTAATTAAAGATGGTCACTACGATAATAGTAGGTGTAATGGCTAAAAAACCGTAGTACTTAAGCCGCCCCACAACAAAGTCGATATTATAAAGTCTATTAGTCATAAATTGATATACTAAAGAAAAAGGTATAACAAGTGTAAAAGCAGCCAAACTAAAAGGTGAGACATACTTCTCGAAAAACACATATGGAACAGCAAAAAAGACAATAAACGGACTGAAAGAAAAGATATTTGTATAAGCAAGGACTTTCAAAATTGACTTTTGCTCTTTTTGTTTAAATTTTCTTATCCCTTTATGGATAAGAATCGATACAGTAAGAACTAGGACAAAAAATGAAATCAAATTCAGATTAGACAAAAAAGCCGAAGATTTTAATCTATTACTCAGAACGTCCTCTAATAAAAGATTTATTAGCGGGAGCATATACATAATGATTAAAATCTTCTTTTCGAATAACTTTGTTCCTAATTCTATAAAGTATTTATATATAAAATGAATATATAACACCGGACAACTGACTAAAGTAAGAACAAGCAGATAAGTGCTTATCTCTTCACCTCTTCTTGCTCCACATGCACTTACATACGCTACTGATACAAATAACAAAAATAAAATTAAAATATAAGCAGAAGTTGATTTTCTTACTTTATTTATTCTATAAATAAAAAATATACAAAATAAACAGATTGAATAAGATATTACAGGAATGAGATACATAAATAAATTTTCTTCACTGATTAGGCTTACATTTTGTAAATGAAATGATTTATTATCTCTCTCAACAATTAAACTTTCTACATTGACCAATCTTCCACTTTTTAATTGAATATCACTGCCTTTCTCCCCATTTACTTCAAGAATGATATCTCCCTTTTTCACACCTGAATAATATTCATCTGTATAATCTAAAACATTGGTGACCTCTAACTTACCCTGTTCATTTATCTTTACATCCGCACCTACGAAGATGTTAAAAGCAAAGCTATACGAGAGGTATATAACATAAATAAAACTTAAAATGATAAAAACTAGAGACAAATATTTATAGACGTTAATATATCTGTACATCACATCATCCCGTAATTAAATCAAACTTTTTCTTTTATCATCCTCAAAAAAATTACTAATAGCTTCTATTGGAGGCCACTTGCTTGTTCTTGGCACCTCTCCTTGTTCAAACGCGTATAATATTGCTTTCTTTTCTTTTTCATTTATATTTAGCAAGGTTAAGTTCCCATTCTTAAATTGATCAAACGCTTCCGGGTTGTTTACTAGATGGCTAATGATTTTATCAATATGTTTCAAATTAAATCCCCCTTAATAATTGAATAAGTAATTTATTTTTTCTTTGTTCATCTAATCTCAGTTTTTTGAATGATTCCTTAAAATTTTCCACTGCTAAATTTTTTATAACATTCAAATATTGTATTACACCTGATTCTCTTAACTTTCCCTTCAAATCTTCCAAATTATTTATCATATGATTTTCTTGCGCATAAAAATTTAATAAGTCAATTGATGATTGGTTAAATTTATTTTTAAGATAATTGAAGGCAAGCGTATGTCTAGTTTTGAAGTCATTATTGTTAGGGTAATAAAGTCCATAGTGATCATTTGCAATTTGCTCGACTATACCTAAATAACGTGAATACTCCTCAACTGTTTCATTATATTCTCCAGTTGCCAGATATACACCAAGAATACTGGGCAATGTTACCAGAGAACCCGACTTAAGTTTAATCATTTCAATATACTCTGATTCTGATGAGGCTGTTAAATTCAAATCTACATGTTGTCCTTGTAAAGATTGGAGTGAATATTGCAAAGTAAGGCTTAAAAGTTTTGGATGATTTGAGACTGAACCTATTACTTGCAGACTTAATGTATAAAGTGCGGTAGCTGCGTTAGTTGCTATAGAAGGATCTAATTTCATCCAAGAAGCCTGAAGATTGTCCTTATCCTCAATATCGTCAAAAATGTCCGCAGATAAAATTAAAAGTTCTATACCTGACGCCAATAACTCAATTGCTTTGTCGTTTTTTCCATCAAATGCTATGTAATGGTAATAAGCCAGTTCTGCAAATGAAAATTGTTTTTTTTCTTTGATAAAAGAAATGAGCTTCACTTTTAAGTCCTCATTTAAAATATTTTCATCCACAATCTCCTTCATTTTCTCCTTGATCCGGACAGAATCTAAACATATCTGCTCAATAACGACTTCCCCCCTCCCATTCCATTTTACTAAATGGGACATTTAAAGGACAGCAGGTTTTTCGTTTTTTAACAATCATATAATACTTTATCCATTTATTGTATCGGTAGAACGAAAAAAAAGACTTGTTTCCAAGTCTTTTTCACGAAATTTTCATTGCATAATTGTATTTATCGAGTTGATCAATGCTTTTGTTAATGTTTCGTAATGAATCTGTCGTTTCTTTAATATCAAGTTCGAGTCGGAATAACAATTGTTTTACTTCTTCAAGTTTCTTTTCCATCGTTTCCACACTCCTTTTTTTGAAAGATCAATGAATTGTGTATGGTGAACGAGTCCTAGGTATTTGATCTGTTACTAATAGTGTATCTGCTTTCGGCTTATTTTTCACCGAAAAGTATACAAAAAAGTCCTGCGTGACACCGCAAATCTAAATAGGTCCTTATACTCAAAGGAATCACAACAAGAACGGGACTATCTTTCTATGTGAAAGAGCGTTTATATGTGCTGAAATTGAGAAAGATTCTTAATCTCCTTGATTTTAACGGGTTTCGCATTTTCACTAAGCAAGACTATAGTCCTTCATACCGTATTTTCAAAATTGAATATGCGATTCTTGGCGTTTCCTGACCGACAAACACCGAAAAAGACCGCAACGCTAAAGTTGTGGCCTTTTCGCTTTGTCATATTCGGCAATTAGGGATCTATACATATAGAAACATCCTTTTTTGCGAGGTGCTCCCATGAGATATCGTTATCCCTGGTTTTACGTGTATCCGTATGAGGTACGCCGTCCGCCCGCTCCTGCCAACAATATTGATACCTTTATCCGTTCAGCGAGGCAGGCCGCAGGGATATTTGCGGATGCCCAGCTCGTTCTCGGCCGCATTGCGGGCTCGCGGGAGCTCTCGCGCCGCATTCTGACCGCAGCCGAGCAGTCCGATAAACAAACCATCAAGCGCCTGATCAAACAAATGGGCGTCCGGCATGAAGTGGATACGGTCTTTAATCCCGACGGCATCTATATCAGCCTTATCGGAACGCAAAGCCGAATCATTCTTGCTTTGCGGTGGTCAGAGGACCGCAATCATTTTGCGTCCATAAGATTATGACACCATTCCAGAGCCTCAAGATAACATTCATACGCTTCTTCTTTGTCGAGTTGATTGCCTAATTCCGAGCAAGTGTCCCAGTTGTTGCTTTCAATTAATTTCACAAGCTCAAGCATTTGGTAGTAGTCGTTTTGATGGCCTAATAATGCTTGCCCGACTTCATCTTTTAAAGGCAATTCTTGAACAATTTCCTCTATTTCTCTATGCAGGAGGGTGTCTATGAGAGAAAACATTCCGATCAGCATATAAGAAGCTGGCTGCGGCCGGGATGTCTTTCTCGCCAGCAGTTCGCAAAGCTTTGCTCTTATCAGAGAAATCTTAATGATTTCGTGCTTGCTGGAATGCCCTTTCCTGCTTAAATCCTTAAAGGAAAGAATATATATCCACCGTTTGATTTCATTAAATCCCAGCAGCATAATGGCCTGTTGAATGCTTTCAATTTTCTGGCTCAAACGGCTGTGGGATGAGTTTAAAAATTTTAAAATTTGATAGGACAGTGATAAATCCCGCTCTATGTACTCTGTCACACGCTTTATGTTAGGCTGCTCTTTACTCAGTTCGTTAAGCAGTTCATAGTAAGAATAGAAATGAGTCGATAGGTCATGCCCGCTGATGATGCGCGGCTCGCTGAAAAAGTAGCCTTGGAATAATTGAAAGCCGTCTTGGACCGCCTGTTTATATTCTTTTCGGGTCTCTACTTTTTCCGCTAAAAAAATCAGGCCGCGGCAGCCGTAGGTTTGCAAAATTGTTCTGCGTTCCATTCGTGTTGTTTTGAGAAAATCAATTTTCAATATATCAATATAGCTCATGAGTTTTTCCAGTAAGTCCTCATCTTGCGGATTTATTGCATAAAAATCATCAAGCGCCAGCATATACCCCATTTTTTTCAATTCTTTGCATCTAGAAATGAGGGCCGGCGTGATCGGTATATCTTCAAGGATTTCAATGACAAGCTGTTTCGGATTGAAGGAGGTGGGAAGATTCGAAAACATCAGGCTTTCCGTAAAATTAACAAAACAGCGTTTCCCTTCCGTCAGCTTCTCAATTCCGATGTTTAAAAAGCTGTTGATCACCAAATCTGTTGTTGCCTGATCGCCGTCTTTAGCGCTATACACGTTCTCTTCGCTTTCTCTATACAGCAGTTCATAAGCAACAACCTGTTCTTTTCTATTAAAAATAGGCTGTCTTGCAACAAACACCCTCATTGATTTATCCCCCTTACAATACGCGCGGCTTTCACCCCTAAGTATATCAAATAATTTGACGAAAATTGTCTAAACATGAAAAATAATATATACATAAAGAAAACTGGCCCTTCGCGAATGAAAGGCCAGTTTTTCTTTATTCTTCCTCAAGCTCTTCTTCAATTCTGCTTTTCACTTCGTGGATCCGCTGCATTTTATTGCTCCAGCAGTCCTCGCTTAAATCAACCGGGTATTCCTCCGGCTTGCTGATTCTCTTATATTCCTCCCAAAGCAGGCTGAGGTTATCCTGCACATACTGCTGTATGTCTGAAATCTCAGGGTTTTGGTAGCAAAGAATACCCTTCTCAAAAATCAGCTCATGAAGATCCTTCGCATAAAAATTCGTGACAAATTTGCTGATGAATGTATGAACCGGGTGGAACATTCTGAGCCGCTTCTGATCATTCACCTGCTCATCATAAAGCGCAATATAGTCGCCTTCAGAATGATGGTTGGACTGATTAATAATGCGGTAGACTTTCTTTCTGCCCGGTGTCGTCACTTTTTCAGGATTGGACGAAATTTTGATCGTGTCAACCATTTTCCCATCTTCTTCAATGGCAACGAGTTTATAAACTGCGCCGAGAGCCGGCTGGTCATAGGCAGTGATCAGCTTCGTACCGACACCCCAGACATCAATGCGCGCTCCCTGAGCCTTTAAATTCATAATGGTGTGCTCATCCAAATCGCTTGAAGCAATCACCTTCGCATCTGTAAATCCTGCTTCATCAAGCATTTTCCGGGCTTTTTTTGACAGGTACGCCAAATCGCCGCTGTCCAGACGGATGCCAATGAAATTAATGCGGTCGCCGAATTCCTTGGCAACCCTAATCGCGTTCGGCATGCCTGAACGAAGCGTGTCATACGTGTCAACTAAGAAGACGCAATCCTTATGTGTTTCCGCGTATTTTTTGAAAGCTGTATATTCATCGCGGTAAGCCTGCACAAGCGCATGCGCATGTGTGCCGGAAACCGGGATGTTAAAGCGCTTTCCGGCTCTTACATTGCTTGTCGCGCTAAAGCCGCCGATTAAGGCTGCTCTCGCTCCCCACATGGCCGCATCCATTTCGTGCGCCCGTCTTGTTCCGAATTCAAGCGCAACTTCATCACCGATGACGCCTTTAATCCGGGCAGCCTTTGTTGCAATTAATGTTTGATAGTTCACAATGTTGAGCAAAGCTGTTTCAATCAGCTGCGCTTCTACCAGGGGTGCCTCCACCCTCATAATCGGCTCATTGTTAAAAACGAGCTCTCCTTCTTTCATGGAGTAAAGTGAACCTGTAAAAGATAAGCCGCGCAAATATTCAATAAAATCTTCATGATACCCGAGTTCATCCTGTAAATAACTCAAATCGCTATCCGTAAACTTGAAATTTTCCAAGTATTCAATGGCTTTTTCCAAGCCCGCAAATACGGCATAGCCATTTTCAAACGGAAGCCTTCTGAAAAACAGCTCAAAAATCGCTTTCTTTTCATGAATGCCGTCTCTCCAGTACGTTTCCGCCATATTGATCTGATAAAGGTCTGTATGTAATGACAGGCTGTCATCTTTAAATCCGTACTCTAACACTGTTTTTCCCCTTCCTTACTCTGCCACTTGCGCTCCGATGCTGTTTGCAAAATGGGAAAGAGCCCATGCGTGCCCCTCCTGATTAAAGCTGGCGACAGCTTGTTTATGCACAACAATCCGAAAACCTTTGTTGTATGCGTCAACAGCTGTATGCAACACACAAATATCTGTGCAGACACCGGCAAGGTGCAGTTCGCCAATCTGCCGCTCTCTGAGTTTGAGCTCTAAATCAGTTCCCGCAAAAGCAGAATATCTCGTTTTTTCCATGTAGTAAACATTAGGCTCATGTTCATGTTTCTGATATAGAGGCAAAAGCTTTCCGTACAGATCTTTTCCTTCCGTGCCTTTTATATTATGCGGAGGAAAAAGACGGGTTTCAGGGTGATATTGATCCCCTTCATCATGAGAATCTACTGCTAATACGACGTAATCACCGTTTGTGATGAATTCTTCAGTTAAATTGACGATCGCCTCTTCAATCATTCTGCCGGGCTCCCCGCAGGTCAATTTTCCGTCACTCGCCACAAAATCATTCGTATAATCAATACAAATAAGTGCTTTTTTCATAGCCGGCCTCCCCGCCATCAGTATGAGAACATTATATCTTATCTCCAGTTGTAAGTGAATTGCCATGAACAAAAAGACAAACGGTCCGTTTGTCTCTTAAGATTTCAGCACTGACCGATTATAAATGTCGTCCTGAATATATATCAATTCACGATTCACAGCGATGTCAGCCGCAATGACGATGCCTAAAGGCGTATGAAACTGAAGATCAGATACAATCTTGAAGGGCACTCCGTACCGGTTCGCCATTTGGATATAAGGAGAGTAAGACTGATACTGAAGCTCTCCATTAATCAAAAGGGTGACGTTATGGCTGTTTTTCAGCTCGTGCTCCGCCTCTTTATACGGTTTGCTTCTAAGCACCTGTCCTTTCGTCAGTGCCAAAACGACTCTTTCTCTTAGAGAACCTAAAAACAAGTGGCGCTCGTCAGGCTTTGTCTCCAAAGGCCCATACATTCCTTGCTGCAAATAGAGATCCATTTTATCTTCACTCAAAAGCCTGTCCTCCCGTCTTGTTTGTCTTCATTATCACCTGATCAGGCAGGAGCTAAACTTTCAAGCGCCGTTTACATTTCTGTTACCCAATGAATGATTTTTTTGGCCAGCTCACCAGCAGGGATTTCCTCTGTATGCCGGCGCAACGACGCTTCCAGCCGTTCAGGCAGAGTTGCTTTATCTTCTTCATAGGAAATGATCGTGCTCCACTCCAGCTGCGGTACCGCTACAAGCGTGCGCAGTTCTTTTCTGTTTTCATGCAGATACACGTCCGTGATCATTCCGGTTTGCGTATTGATATTTGCTTTTCTGATTTTCATAACATGACCTCTCTATTCAAAGACTACCCATATTATACAATAAAAAAGCAACAGCCTCTTGTGAAAAGGCTGTTACCCGTTAAACGAAACTGTTTCATCAGTGATATCGGCATCTTTGAAGAGAGTTTTACTCGTTTGGTTGTTAATCTTCACAAAATCACCAAGCTGAAATGTGCCTGACCCCGCCCCTGAATGAGCGACGCTTTTGGGCGAAATCGCAAATACGTCTCCAAAGCTTGCCGCGGCATTACCCGTAACTGACATGATATAAATCGGCCCCACAATTGCAGGCATTTCCCCACCTCCGCATTGATTTACAGCATCATATGCAAAGAGCCGCTAATGGTGCCCGCCTATTCAGCTGGCTTTGCGTTTTCCTCGAGTCGTGACCGCTGGCGCAGCTTGATCAAGCGGACAATATTCAGGAAGAACGCCTTCACTACCGCATAAACCGGCACCGCTAAAATCATGCCGAGAATTCCGCCGAAGCTTCCCGCTCCGATTAATAGCAAAATAATCGTAAGCGGATGGGTATTCAGCCGCTTTCCGATCACAAGAGGAGACAGCAGGTTTCCGTCCAGCTGCTGAACGATGACGACCACAATAATCGCAAACAGCGCTTTGGCCGGCGAGTCCATAAAACCGACAATGACAGCCGGCGCGGCACCGAGAAAAGGCCCGACATAGGGAATGATATTGGTAATCGCCATGACAATCCCAAGAATCAGGGCATACGGCAGTCCGGCAATTAAATAGCCGATAAAACACGCTGTTCCGACAAAAAGACAGATTAACAGCTGCCCCTGGAAATATGCCGCAAGCGTATCGGATAAATCTTTAAAAATCTTTAAGCCTTCTGTCCGATAAGAAGCCGGTAGAATTTTTACTGCCAAATGCGGAAAGCGGTGTCCGTCTTTCAGCATGTAAAAAAGGATAAATGGAACAGTAATAATAACAAGCGTGATGTTTGTCACGACACCAAACACCGCAGATAAACTGGACGTGATATTTTGCGGCAGGTTTTGGAGAAAACTTGTCAATGACTGTTCAATTTTTGATATCGATACATAATCCTGGTTCATCATCCAGGTAAACCATTGAGAATGGGACAAATCCTTTGTCAGCGCCTGAATCTGTTTTATATAATCAGGAAGGTTGTTAAACAGCCCTGTCACCTGTGAGGTGATGATAGGTCCGACTGACGCTGAAATAAAGGCAAGCAAACCGATAAACAGTAAATAGATCAATAGGATGGATAATGTCCGCGGAATTTTTTTCTCAAGCAGGCGGACGACCGGATTAAATATGAAATACAAAATTCCCGCAATTAGCATCGGGAAAAACAATGTCGAGATAAAAACAATAAACGGCTGAAATACAAATGAAACTTTTGTTGCTACATAAATAATCAGCAAAACAAATAAAATCTGCAATGTCCAAAAATGGACTTTTGATTTCAACAAGCTTTGTTCCTCCTAGTTTTTCTTTGTCTGTCAGATAAAAGAACTTATACCCCATCATTGTAACAAAAATGAACCCATATCAGAACTCTTAATATAATGAAAGGAGTGTTGGTGATGAAGGCCGTGACATACGATACAGATTCAGAACTGGCTTATATCTATGTTCTTCCTCCGAAAAGGAACAGGAATATACGGTCTGAGGAGCTTAAAGTCAATGATTGTATCCTGCTGGATATCAGCCAAGATGGCAAAATTGCCGGATTCGAATGTTTTGGTGAGGCAGCACACCTCTGTGCCCCATTTGCCGGGAAATCCCGGCTATATGTAAAAGATTCAGACGGTTATCATTTTCGGGTCTGCCAGCATGCTTCAGTCCGTTCCTGCTATACAGTGTACGGCGTCACTTTCTGTTTTTCAGATGGTGACTATCAGGAATTTGCCGGTTTTGACCTTGACGGAACAATGTATCATAGTGCGTTTTTACAGCGCTTAACTGAAAAATAGGACGTCCCGGTGTACGCCTATTTTTCATGCGCAAGCACTGTTAGACCCGCTCACTGTAATCTGGGGTGACGGAAATCATGTGCTGGATTCTGATCAAACAAACAGAATTTCGGGCTCCTTCAATTGTGATATGGTCAGGTTTAACATCGATCAGTCTGCCTCTGACCGTATCTCGTACTGTCTGTATAACGAACCTTGAGCCGATGAGCTTTTTAATGGTCTGATAGACATAAGGATCGACTAAAGAGACCAGTTGCGGACTACCTTGGTTGACCATATTTTTATCCCCTTTGTGTGTTTTATCTCAGCTTATGCCGCGCTTATGGATAATGACACAGGCTTACCTGATAAAACAAAGGGGTGCGGAGATTTTAGGAGAATACGTTTGGAAGCGGTGTAAAGGAAGTATCGATGAAGCGGAGACAGCGAAGAAAGCTGGCGCTGTTCCGTACTTATACAGGCTTTATCACGGATGCCTGGGCTTGGTCGATTAATTGGTCCAGCTTTTCTATTTTTTTTCGTGCGGTTGAAGGATCAATTTGGCGGTAATGATGATGGCCGCCCGGCTCTTCATCCAGTTCGTCCGCTTTTTTGACAATCTGCTGCAGTGTGTTTTTATCTAATTCGCCTTCAGGCAAATAGGAATCTGTATGAAGCAAAATGGCTAGTGCAATCTCTTTTGCTGCTTTCGGTTCCTCGCCAAGCCGAATCAGAAGTTTATGCGCCCGTTCCGCCCCTTTAATGGCATGAATGTCATTTCTTTTGTATTTCTCATAATCCCACTTTCCGTCTGTATACCATTCATAATGGCCAATGTCATGAAGCAGTGCCGCTTTTGCTGCTAAATCAGGATTAATGTCAGCCTTCACAGACAGCCTGTATGCATGATAAGCGCAGGCAATCGCATGTGCCACGCCGGAACGCTGAAGATATTTTTGTGCAATTGGATGGGTGAAAACATCCATTAATGTAACCTTTCTCATGGAAACCCCTCCTTTAGATATTTTTAGAATCCTAACATAATTTGCAGAGAAACTCAATTCTTATGTCACATCATTTTGATCTTCTTATCATCATTGTTATACCCTAAAAGCAACGTTTCAGTCAGTATATGCGGCTGTTCAATAAAATGCGATGGCTGCAGCCTTTTGTATAAAAAAAAGAGCAGAAAATATCTGCTCTACAAAAACTCTTTAATATCATAAATGCGGCCGTTTTCCGTCCCTTTTTCTAGTAAAGAAAGCAGCGTGCCGGCAATAAAGTCCGGACTGCGAAGGCTTCCTGTTTCATTTAATTTCCGGAATCGTTCAATGTGGTGGAAATCCTTTTTCGATGAAGAACGGATGACGGCCTGCATCTCAGTGTCCATCACTCCAGGTGAGAACGAAATCATGTTCACCGGCAGCTCTTCATCCTCCTGTTCAAATCCGAATGTCCTCGTAAACATGTCGAGCCCGGCTTTTGAACTGCAATACGCGCTCCATCCCTTATATGGATTTTTGGCGGCTCCTGAAGTAATGTTGACAACCGTCTTTTTGCCGCTGTATGAAGCAAACCGTTTTGTAAACAGCTGACTCAAAAGCACGGGCGCAGTCAGGTTCAGCTGATAATGGCGCTGAAGCTCGTCAAGAGACGCTTCGCCGGCACGTTTGATCGGCGTTACCATTCCGGCGTTATTGATAAGGGTAATACCAGAATAACGATCTGGATCGATGGATGAGAGCAATGTTTCAAATTGCTGTTCAGCTTCTTCAAGATTGATGAGGTCTATTTGATGCTGCGTTAGTTTTTTGTGAGAGACATCTGTTTTCGTTCTGGATAAGGCAT
Source organism: Bacillus sp. FSL K6-0255 (assembly GCF_045040725.1). Classification (NCBI taxonomy): domain Bacteria; kingdom Bacillati; phylum Bacillota; class Bacilli; order Caryophanales; family Bacillaceae; genus Bacillus; species Bacillus sp. FSL K6-0255. Next base: position 3,145,820 of record NZ_CP150278.1, read on the forward strand.
GGACTTCATGCCCCTTTTCTAAAGCCTGTAATGCAACGGCTTGACCCAGCCCTTTTGACGCTCCGGTGATGATATAAAGTTCCATTGGAAACCTCCTTTTCCGTTATTATTGTACGGCACTGCTTTTACACAACACAAGCACGCGGCCTACGCCTTCTTGTTTTCCTGCGCTGTGACTTTTGGGATGAGGAACACGATGCCTGCAATTCCGAGCAGGATCAGTACGACATAGATCATCGGCAGCAGCAATGATGATGTTTCTTGTTCATCTTCTGTTTCCGTTGATGATGTCTTTGTTATTGGTTTTTCAGCAAATGTAATTCCAAGCTGTTTCGACTGGGCCGCAATCGTGTTGGAATCCTCGGCATTTGTTGATGTAAACAAATCTTTTATCAGCTCGGCGTCCTTGTCCTTCGGTTTATCAAAAGTAATATCCTTCTGTTCCTCAGGCAGTTCTGTTTTTTCTTCATAGAAGGTATCTTCATGCAAATAATTCGTATCGATTTCGATGTCTTTTTTCTCATACTGGTTTGGCGCGACATCTGTATTTTCTTCAGTTTGGGCAGCCGCGGCAGAGGGTATGAAAAGGGAAAAGGAGAGCATACAAATCATGATCCCCTTTTCCATGCTGCGATTACGCTTCATACGTTTCATCGCTTTCTGCTGTGTGTTCAGCCATCAGCCGGATAATCAGCGGCAGAGCCGCGGCAATCACCGTAATGATCAGCAGAACTGTTATTCCCATTGTAAACAAGTGCCCAGTACCGTACTGGATGTCGATATATACTTTCGAAACCGGATCTTCAAATGTAAAGTTCGGCATGATCAAATCAATAAGCGGTGCGACATAGAATAGAATCATTGCCGCTGAAGCAACCCAGCCAGGGATTGATCCGAATCTGAATGCCGTCCGGATGAAGGCAGAGCTTGCGACCAGCAATAGAATCGTAAACACCGACCACTTAATCGTCTGATCGTCCGGCAATGAATAAATATTCAAGCCGAACAAGCTGATCATAAGTCCGACAAGGATATTCAGAATTCCGAATAACGCTCCTTTGACGAGAAGCGGTGCGTTTTGGTAATACGAGCTGAAATAGCCGATTAACAGACTGCTGATCAACACAATGACAAGGATGACAACCGGAGGTACCGTCTGAATTTTTTCTTCCGGAACCTCTCCGCTGATTTTAAGCGGATTCGCTAAGTAATCATATACATAGCCATTGTTTTGCCCGTCTACTAATGTATTTCCGAGTATGCCGTATACGTCATTTCGCACGAGTTTCGTGGAGGCGACATTTTTCCCCCAGTTGTTGTTTAAGGTGTCGGCTTTCGCTTGAACATCATTAACGCTTTGCTGCATGTTGGTTGTGTAATCAATGATGCCGGACTGGCGATCAGACAATGAACCCATCATGTCTGACATTTGCAGCACTTCCTGGCCGACCGTATCTTGGACACTCAGTGCCATGGTACCAGACAGCCCATCGTTGCTGAACGTCGCAGATTCCTGTGTTGCGCCTGTTACAAGCTGTTCTGACGCTTTTGCGGCACTTTCAGAGATTTTCGTCAGTTCGTCGAGAACACCTGCTTGAGAGTCACGGATATAGCCGCTGTAGTCGTCCGCAAATTTGGTCATGCCGTCGATGAAGCTGTTAATATCCTCATCTGTTTGCATCGTGTTGTTTTTGAGAGCTTCCCAGCTGGCTGATTCTTCAGGTGTGAGAGCCAGGACTGATTGGACGTTGCCATCTTGCTCTTGGATGACTTCACCTTTAATAATAGTCAAAGAGCCTAGATCCAGATTATCATTTAGCGTAGACTTATATAAATTTAAAGAGTTGTAATACTTCATCAAGTTAGAAATATTATCAGTTTCAATTCTACTTGAAAAAATTGAACTTAGTTTTTCTTTCTGATCTACATAGCCTCTACTCTGCAAAGTTTGTATTATTTCGTCTTCCAAATTGTATATTAACCTATAAGCATCATTGACATTATTATCAAAATCAACCAACTTTTTTGTTAAGTCACCAATTTGATCATTTAATTTTGAAACTGTTTTATTTAACTCTTTAATTTCTTGATTTAACTCATCAATATGTTTCTCTAGTTTGTTGTTATGTTCCTCTTGTTTTTCTTGAAGTGCATTTTCTATTTCCTCTAATTTTATCGCTGCTTCGTTCAGACGTTTTTTTGCACCTGAAATATCAGTTTCACCGTCAGCTCCGTCACCCTGTAGCCCATCACTTTGATTTGAGCCATCGTTTTCATCTGCGAGTTCAATCAAAGAGAAATCTGTTTTAGAGGTTCCTGTATTCTCCGTGTTTGTATCTTGTTCAGGAACGTTTTTTGAAGATTCTTGATGTTTTTGTCCCGTTTCAATGTTAGTTTGAACATCATTTTGTGATCCATTATCTTGAGTACCCTCTTCTGATGAGCCAGTATCTTCATTTGTTGGCTGATCATCGGATGTTGGAATATCATTCGACGGTTCTTCAGTATTAGGAGAATCATCGGTTGATGGTTCTTCAGCATCGGGTGTTGTTGGTTTTTCTTGTTCAGGTTCTTTTAACCCTTCAGAGATATCTTTAATTTCAGTTGCAACATTTTTGAGCTCATCCCGCTGCTTCTCTAAATCCAATTTTATATCTTCAATATCTTCCTTATCTGTGTCATCTTTATTATCAGATGTGTCTTCTCCATCTTCCTTTTCGTCGCTTTCCTTAGGTTTAAGTAAACTAAGGCGGTTCTTCCCGATATTCTCTTGCAATTGATTTAAATTTTGATATTTAATAGCTTCATATTGACTTTTATATCGAGATAGAAATGCATTAAACATGTCATTCTCAATTTTTTTCATACCCATTTCTTGCAATGGCACTTGATTTTGCCTTAACTTTTCAGCATTGTTCAACGCAAGGTTTGTCAGTCCTATTTGTGTCTTCGCTTGGCCGATCCCGGTTGCCAATCCGCTCATGCGTTCGCTGAACTGATTCGCCTTTTGCTGTGCCTGGATGGCATCCAGACCTGTCCGGATTTGCTGCTGTGTTGAATCCTGGGCTGCCAAAAGCAGCTTTTTCTGATTCTCTTGATATTCTTTGTACCTTTCAACTGTATCAATGAATTCTTTCAGCGTGTTTTTGGCTTCCTCCGCCGTAGAAGCTTTTTCTTTTGTCGTGCCTTGCGCTTCATTCATTGATTTCTTCAGCTCATCGATTAAGTCTTTTTGCTGTTTGATTTCACCTGCTAAATCATTAGAGCTTGGTTTGTAAAAGTTGTACATGACATTCTGGAATTCAGATTCTTTATTGACGATCTTGTCAAATTCTCCTCTGATGTTGTCCACTTTTTGCGAAACAAAATTCCAGTATAAGGCCGACATTTTTTTGTTCATTGTCTTTTGGGCATCCTCAAGCTCACGCTGAACTTTTTCTTTGTTAACCGCATTCAGGTTATCTTGAATGCTGAATTCGATCGTTGCCTTTTGAGGATGGTCTTTGTCATAGCTCAAAATGTTTTTTGAGAAGTCTGAGGGAATGTAGACAATCGCATCGTATTTCTTTGAAGCGAGACCGGTCTCGGCCGCGCTTCGGTTTACGACCGTCCACGAATAATCAGGACGTTCACCCAGAACGGCCGCTACTTCCTTGCCGAACTGGGCGGATTTGTCCTCTTCATCAGACTTTACCTCATCACTCAATACGCCTGTGTCTTCATTCACCACCGCGATTTGCCGGGTAGAATTGACTGCTTTTTTCGTTGGGTCGTCTCCGATAAATCGGAAAAACAACACCGGCAGCAGCAAAATGATGATGACGGCGGATATTAACTTGATCAAGCTTTTTCGTTGTTCTGTCATCTAGCACTCTCCCTTTCAGCAGAACATAAAGGAATTTGAACTTTTTGCTCCTTCCCGTTTTCCACAACATATCCGAAGCCCGGCTGAATCTCAGGCTCCTGTCTTTGGTACGGGAGAGGAATGACATTTTGCTCAGACTTTTTCATCAGCAGAATCGCGTGGCGGATTTGCTTCATCTCAGTCGTCAAGGAGTCATAGCCTTTTGAGAATTCGCTGTGGTTTCCGCCCGGGATAAAGCTGAACCCAAGATGAGCGTATGATTTCATGAAGTTAGCGAGACGATCTTGTATTCTCGTATCAATCGTCTGCTGGAATCTCGTTATCCCGTCAATCATCAGCACGACTTGTGAGAATCGCAGATTTTGTGCGTCTCCTTGGCGGACGGCTTCTACATACATGGCTTCTCTTGTTTTGAAAATGTCTTCTGCTGTTTCAATCCACTGCTCAATATCTTCTTTCGTTTCCAAATATGAAACATCTGATTCCTTCGCATAATGAGATAAGCCGCGGTCAATCGAGTCAAACAGGCCGATCATTTCGGTTTCATCATCAATCAGATGTTCAAGCATGACTTTTAGGACGTTTGTTTTCCCGCGCTGAGTTTGGCCTAAAATCAGGCAGTGCTTATGCTTGCCCAAATCAAAATAGACTGGGCTGACTGTTTCTTCATGAAGCCCGATCGGTACAGATAAAGGCTTGCGTTCCAGCTTGAAGCGGATAGAAAATTCTCTCGTAGACAAGCTCTCAGGCAGCATCGGAATCGGTGCCGGCTGCTCCATTGCAGCAAATCGCCCTTGAAGTTTCTGTACGTCTGATTTCAGCTCGTTGAACATGCCGATATCATCCTCGGCGTCAACAGGCAGGAACATTTGCGCGAAATAAAGCTCTTCCTTTTGAATGATAACGCGTCCCGGAATCGGCTCAAGATTGAACTTCGGACGGCCGTAAATGGAATATCCTTCTGATTGATCCATGAGATAATGGACAACCTTTGTTTTCAAGTTATTTAACAATGACTGGCGGACAGCATTCACCCGCGTTGCTGTCAACATAAAGTAGATACCCAAGCTTTGTCCGTCTCTGGAAAGCTGGACAAATTCCGATTCAAGCTCATGCATCTCATCCTTGACAATGTCAAAGTTGTCAATGGTGATAAAGATGAACGGAAGCTCTTCTTCGCTCAGCGCATTGTACATTTTGATGTGGCTGATTTCTTTTTCCCGGAACAAACGTTTACGGCGGTCAATTTCTTCTTTGATGCGAATCATGAACTTTTCAATTTTTCTTGACTGGTCCATCAGGAAGTAATCCGCGGTATGCGGGAGCTTCGCTAATGGCAGCAGCGTTCCGTTTCCGAAATCAAAGATATAGACATGAAGCTCTTCAGGTGTGTATACGTCCGCAAAACTCATCAGGAACGTTGCGGCTGCAATCGATTTTCCGTAGCCCGAAGAGCCGAAGATGCCGATATTTCCATCTTCCATCATCTTATAAGCAATTGGCGCCTGTCTTTGCAGATCAGGTTCATCGACATACGCAAAGTGGAAATGGTCTTTTTCGTTTGAAGGGAAAAGAGTGCGCGGAATACGTTCCGCAAGCGGCGGCAGCCAAGGGCTTGGCAGCTTCTCGATTCCCATTTCATCTTGGATGCGTTCAATTTCGTCAACTACAGCTTCGATTTCGGTTTGAACGTCTTTTTTCGCGTTATCTTCGGTATCAACCTCAGAAAGCGGGATCAGACCCGTATCTGTAACAATCGCGATTTCATCCTCAGTACCGTAGACTTCCTCTAAGTAAGGCGCCCCGCTCCATGCAGATTGGAACAGCTCATACACTTCATTGTTTCCGACCTGCAAATAGCCGCGGCCTGTTACGGTAATGTTTGCGGCATCGCTGTTTTTCAAAATTTCTTTACTGTCGGTGGCATCCTGGACCTTGAGCGCTACTTTAAAGCGCGAGTTACTCCAGATCTGGTCGTCGATGATGCCGCCTGGCTTCTGTGTCGCCAAAATCAAATGAACGCCGAGGCTTCGTCCGATACGCGCGGCACTGACAAGCTCCCTGATAAAATCAGGCTCCTCGCTTTTCAGCTCGGCAAACTCATCAGAGATTAAGAACAAGTGAGGCATCGCCACTTCTGCTTTCCCTTGCTTGTACAGCTTTGTATAGTCATTGATGTGATTGACTTGATACTGGTCAAACAGGCGCTGCCTTTTTTTCAGCTCGCTTTTAATGGAAGCAAGCGCACGCATACTGAAGTTTTTGCTTCCTTCAATATTTGTGATCGTGCCGAGGAGGTGGGGAATGTTGCGGAACGGCTGCGCCATTCCTCCGCCTTTATAGTCAATTAGTAAGAAAGCCGCTTCATGCGGATGAAAATGCACTGCAAGTGACAAGATGTAGGTCTGGAGAAATTCACTTTTCCCTGATCCCGTTGTCCCCGCAAGCAAGCCGTGCGGACCGTGTGCTTTTTCGTGAAGGTTCAGATACACAATGTCATCTTTCCCTTTATAGCCGATCGGCACTGACAGCGACTTCGACGATTCACTTGTCAGCCATCTTTGCTGAATGCCGATTTCTTTTACTTCCTTCGCATGAAAAAGCTCCAGGAACGATACCGTTTCCGGAATGGAATTCGTAATGCCGACCTGGTGGTTCAGCGTCCGCAGTGTGCGTGAAAACCGTTCGTTGTCCTCACGCTGATGATGATCGAGACGGAACGGAATTCTTACCGCTTTTTTCTTTTGTATTAAAATGTCGCCTTCATGCTCATTAATGTAGCGGACAAGAGTCGTAATGTTTTCCGACAAGCTTTCCTTTGTTTCCGCAGCGACAATTGTCGAGATGCCCAGATGCTCATGCTGTCCTTCTAAATATTCGAGAATGACATGCTCAGAGATCAGCTGCTGATTCGTGATGACAAATACAAAATGCGGTTTGAACTGCAGTTTTTCTTTGTCATCTTCGAGATCACGCTCTCTGATCAATTCGTAAAGTGAAGACAGAAGCTGATCTCGGGTTTGCTCATTATAAATAAATCCTTTTGCATAAATATGGGGCATTTGAAATTGCGGAAGCCACTTCATCCACTCCCAGTCTTTATACTCTTCTTCATGAAAAATAAATACAAAACGCAAATCGTGATAGCTGTTAAAGAACGACAGCTGTCCGATCAACTGGTGAATCTCATTTTTCACAATTTGCGATTTACCGACAAGCCCCATCGGACCTTCTGCCAAATCGACCGTCACCGGCGCATTGCGGATATCTTTATAGACGCGCTGCATGTGCTGCGATTTCTCCATGAGGTCATCGATATCACGATTCGCCAAGTCTCCGCCGCTCATATTGATTTCATAGCTTGACGGAACTGTTCCCGTCCCAAGCCGCAGCTGGAGATAATCCTTGCTTTCAAGTGATTTTTCCCAGATCCGGTCACTGATTTCACTTGTTAAGTATTTCATTTGTTCAAATGAAGGAAAGTGAAATTCAAGAACCTGCTTTTGCTTTTCAGCAAGTGCCTGAAGCTCTTTCCGCTTATTGTCTAAGTAAAGCTTATATACACGCTCCCGTTTTTCCTCGCGTTTTTTCCGCTGGTTTTTATCCCGGAAATATTGCACTGTCGAGGTAATGAGAGTCATCATAAACATCGCCAAAGAAACGAGTATAAATATGCCGCGCGGCTGGATGATGGCAACTACGCCCATCACGATCAGCATCACAAGCGGAGGCAGGATGACGAGCCACAGCCCTCTGTTGGTTTGATCGCTCTCCTGAGAGGGAAAACTGAAAGAAACGCGGTCATCCGGCAGATCGTATACCATCCGCGGCGTTCTTCTGTACTGCGGATATTTTTTCTGCATCTCTGTACTCGGTTTGACCGTTTCTGTTAACGCTGTTTCAAACTGGGCATAATGAACAATTTCTAAAAGGTCTTGTTCCGTCACCCTCATTTGCGTGAAGTTCCAGAATATTTCATCCCCCGGCTTGAGCGGCGTATTGGCGTTGATTTTCTCTCCGTTCAAGAAGATCGTTCCGCTTTCAGGGCGGACCGACCAGCTGCCGCCTGCACGAAGCAAAGAAAACGTGCTTTGTTCTGCAAATGCAAAATCTTGCGGATTCAGATAAATATCTGCATTCGTTTTTTCTGAGGAACATACAATTTCATCCCGATTTCCCGTAAAATAAACGGATTTCTCAGGTTCACTGCCCGTCAATATCAAGCGTATATCCTGCTGATCCGTTTGGAGAGTAAATGATATATCCGTCTCAATCGTGCCGAGACAATCATTTCCCAGGAAAACTTCGTATTGGCCGCCGGATTCCTTTCTTTTAAGAGAAACCACGCCGCTATTAAATGGAATGGTGCTGATCGTAACAGAATCCTTCACATCAGGCCCTATGGTCACCGGATGAGACGACGGGAGGTTAGACAGATTTAATTTTTGAACGTTATTTTGGTAAAAAACCCATAATAGACTCAAATGGCGAACCCCCTTACGGCCGAATGGCAGCATGCGATGACCTGTGCTTCATGTCTCACGTTATTTGTCATCTTTTTTCTCATCTTTCTTTTCTGTTTCTTTTTTCTCGTCTTCTTTTTTCTTCTGTTCTTCTTTTTTCGCTTTTTCCTCGGCTGCGGCTTTTTCTTCTGCCGCTTTCTCTTCTGCTTGTTTTTCTTCGTCTGTTTGTGTCTGTTCTTCGCTTGTATCGACTAACGATGTTTCAGAATTAGACTGTTTATTTTCTTGACGTTCTTTTTGGGCTTTTTCAAGCTCACTATTTACTGAGTCAAGTTCTTTTTGTATGTCTTCATCATTTGTATCCTCAGATAAAAGCTGCTGTTTATATTTAGCTAGGGCAAAGTAAATATAATCATTGTATTCAAGCTTACGGCCGATACTGATCGCTTCTTTGTATTCTCCTCGACCATAATCAATCCAATATAAGAAATGCTGAGGGTCTGATTGAAGGGTGACTAAATTATTTTCTATATTTTTGGTTTTTGCACTCCCCAGGTTTTCGACCTCAACATAGGACGTCGCCAGCTGATACTGCACCGATTCAGGCAGGCTTTCCGCATCGTACTTGGACAGTGTGCTGATGACTTCACTGTACTGCTTGTTTAAGAACGCACGGTTGCTGTCCACTATCGCCTGGTGCTTTGGCTGCGCGAAAAATAAGGCGTACATCGAATAAATAAGTGCCGGTACAAGCAAAACAATGAGCCCCAGGCCGATATATCGCTGGATGTTCCACTTCTTTCTCGGGATATGTATGTATGTTTTTGCTTTGGCTTCGAGCTCATCAATATGGGTTTGAATCAGCTCGAGCAAATCATCATAGGATTCAGCATCTAATATCGCCTTTGCCTCTGCGGAGAACGTCAGCGTTTCATTGAATTTCAGGTAGTCTTCAAACGCAAAAGCGCCGTCAACTGCCAAAGCCGCTGCCGCTTTCAGCTCCTGCCATACTCTTTCCTCATCACGCTCGTAAGGAGGAATGCTTTCTTTTACTCCATAATGGAGAAAATAAGGCGTAAGCCCTTTATCGAATACAATGTTTTCAGGAGCGACAATCAAATTCAGCCTCGACAGATTGTGCTGCTGTACGGCTTGAACAAGCTGATAGGCAAACTGCCATTTACTTTTTTTATCCTTAGCTTTCATGAAGCGGAATGCTTTATAGGAGGAGGGAGGTTGGATTGTGATGATTACTTCATCATCCGTCACATCGATTTCTTTATGAAAAAATGGATTTATATCTTTGATCACGTTAGCTTCAAGACCGTCGAGAAGCTTTATTTTTTCCCGTTGAAAGGTAAATGTATAGCCGGCATCTGTTTTCTCGGCAACAGCTTCTAATTGGTTTTCTAAATATGATTTTTGTTCACCTGACATTCAACCAGATCCTTTCATAATATTTCAAGCCGGTCTCCGTTTGTAATGCCGCAATCAGACAGCTTGCATTCTCCGGAAAACACCTTATCCTTGTTCACCACTCTGATCCAGTGCCCTTCGCGCGGAGGCATAGATACGCTTTGGGCCTGCCAAGCAATATCAATTACTTTTTTCACCGGGTGGTAATCTGACAATCTGAGATCAAAGACACTGCCGTTATAATGTTTCAAATCTATTGTAATATCAATATACATTTAGGATCACCCTTACATAGAAAGAGCGCCGTCTTCTTTTGAATCAGGCGCTCCTTCCCTTTCATACTGTTATCCGCGGATTTGATTTGCGATGTCTTGGTCAGTAGACTCAAGTGTATTTGCTGTTTGATCAAGCTGCTGATTCACATCTTGAAGCAAATCTGACATTTTGATAAATGAAGGTTTGAGCTGCTCGTATTGATCTGCGAACGCTTCGCTTGAAGCACCTTCCCACATGCTTTTCAAATCAGAGATCATTCGGTTTAAACGATCAACCTGATTTAATACTTCTTGGCTTTCAACGCCGTATTGCTTCGCCATCGCTCTTAGCTCTTCGGGTGTGACACGAATTAATCCTGCCATATTCCTCATTACCTCCTGTGCCATCAGCCTAAATATGGGCTAATTCACTTATTTTTAGAACGTCATTATTATAAAAACAGTTTTTCGGCATAGTCAAACAAATATGTTTTAATTTTACAAAATGAGTCCAATGGTTTACCCCGAATCACTTAAAAATGACATATACTGTAAAGTAAATAGGTTTATTTTCTTAATCTTCTCTTCATTCTCCGAATAATCCAAAAGACCCAAATAACTCTCCAACTCCCAAAAAAAACCTTTCAGAAAATTTGATGCTACAGCACCATTTCTGAAAGGTTCAGTTTTTTCTTTCCTTAATTAGTCTTGCCTCCGATGACTTTCTTAGAAGATTAATAGGATAAGCTGTCGTATTATATGAGACATACACTGTCCTGCAAAAAGGCGATTACACCGCCAAATGTATATAGAACGTTTCTCTCATGAAATTGTTTTTTTGCTTCTGTTCTTTGTTGTTGATTTTCACAAACAACAACAATCATAATAAAAGGAAGGGGATGAGATGTCAAAGAGAAATCAAGCACGAAAAGTAGGGAGATTTATGACCATGCCGAATGATCCGTTTAAATATAGTTTTGACAGACTTGAAGATGTGGCTGATCATATCAGCGACGTTCTGCGGTGCCCGATCACCATAGAGGATGTTAACCACAAGCTGCTTGCCTACAGTACACACAGCGACTGCACAGACCCTGCCCGGACGTCTACCATTATTGGCAGAAGGGTACCGGAGAAGGTGATTAACAAGCTGTGGAAAGACGGGACAATTCCTGCTCTCTTAAAAACGGACCAGCCGATCAGAGTCAAGCAAATCGATGAAGTCGGGCTGAGCAATCGCGTCGCTATTTCGATTTGGAAAAACAAGCAAGTACTTGGCTTCATATGGGCGCTTGAGATCCAAAAAACATTGTCCGATGAAGATCTGCTGACATTGCAAATGGCAGCAAAAGCAGTGAAAAACAAGCTTCTCAAACTTCAAATCAGAAAAACGAAAAATGAAGAACGCAGCCAAGAATTTTTCTGGAAAATGCTGACCGGACACATCCATCAGGAGGATGATATGGCGGATGGGTTCCATAAGCTTGGAATGGCCGCTCCTTCAGAGTTTTCCGTTATGATCATCCGCATAAATGGCGAGCTGACTGAAAAAATCGAACAGCAGCTGCAATATTTACAGGAAACGACCCAGCAGGTTTACGTGCTGCTGGCGACCGTAGATTCCAATGAACTTATTATATTAACCTCACCCAAAACAGATCATCCTTTTCAAGATTTAAAACAGTTTGCTTTAAGTACGCAAAAACAGCTGAAGGAGCGGTATAAAATAGAAGACGTTTCTATCGCTTTTGGCGGAATATACAACTCTATTTCTTTTGTCTCCCGCTCCTATCAGGAAGCATTGTCCGTCTTAAAAACGAAGGAACGGTTCGCTGAAGAGACCAAACATCTTTTCAGCTTTTCTGAGTTAGGCATTTATCAATACTTAGATGTCTTAAATGAAAAACGGAAACAGGCGGGCCATTATAATTACTCGCTTTCCAAACTGGAACAATATGACCGGGATCACCAGTCAAATATGGTAGAGACGCTAGAGCGCTTTATTGAAGCGGACAGCAACGTGAATACGGCTTCCAAGCTGTTAAATATACACGTTAATACGTTGAATTACCGCCTTAAGCGGATCAGCCAGATCGCTGAAATTGATTTGAAAAATGTGAATCAAAAATTCACCATCTATTTAGATATCAAACTTCGGCACATGGATTTGTGAAATTTCACAAATCCATGTTTTTTTATTTTCTTAATCAAACAAAGAATTTTCCAAAATATCAAGCTACACTAAAAATATCACAGGATACAGGAGGAGACAGATATGATCATAGGGGTTCCTAAAGAGATAAAAAACAATGAAAACCGTGTCGCATTAACACCCGGGGGCGTTTCTCAGCTCATTTCAAACGGCCACCGGGTGCTGGTTGAAACAGGCGCGGGCCTTGGAAGCGGATTTGAAAATGAAGCCTATGAGTCAGCAGGAGCGGAAATCATTGCTGATCCGAAGCAGGTCTGGGACGCCGAAATGGTCATGAAGGTAAAAGAACCGCTGCCGGAAGAATATGTTTATTTCCGCAAAGGACTTGTGCTGTTTACGTACCTTCATTTAGCAGCTGAGCCTGAGCTTGCACAGGCCTTGAAGGATAAAGGAGTAACTGCCATCGCATATGAAACGGTCAGTGAAGGCCGGACATTGCCTCTTCTCACGCCAATGTCAGAGGTTGCGGGCAGAATGGCAGCGCAAATCGGCGCTCAATTCTTAGAAAAGCCTAAAGGCGGAAAAGGCATTCTGCTTGCCGGGGTGCCGGGCGTTTCTCGCGGAAAAGTAACGATTATCGGAGGAGGCGTTGTCGGGACAAACGCGGCGAAAATGGCTGTCGGCCTCGGTGCAGATGTGACGATCATTGACTTAAACGCAGACCGCTTGCGCCAGCTTGATGACATCTTCGGCCATCAGATTAAAACGTTAATTTCTAATCCGGTCAATATTGCTGATGCTGTAGCGGAAGCGGATCTCCTCATTTGCGCGGTATTAATTCCGGGTGCTAAAGCTCCGACTCTTGTCACTGAGGAAATGGTAAAACAAATGAAACCTGGTTCAGTCATTGTTGATGTAGCGATCGACCAAGGCGGCATCGTCGAAACTGTCGACCATATCACAACACATGATCAGCCAACATATGAAAAACACGGGGTTGTGCATTATGCTGTAGCGAACATGCCGGGCGCAGTCCCTCGTACGTCAACAATCGCCCTGACTAACGTTACTGTTCCATACGCGCTGCAAATCGCGAACAAGGGGGCAGTAAAAGCGCTCGCAGACAATGCGGCACTGAGAGCGGGTTTAAACACCGCAAACGGACACGTGACCTATGAAGCTGTAGCAAGAGATCTAGGCTATGAGTATGTTCCTGCCGAGAAAGCTTTACAGGATGAATCATCTGTGGCGGGTGCTTAATTCACAATGAGCTTGCAGAAAGATTTCTGCAGGCTTTTTTATTTTTTAAAAGGAAAAAAGAGACCATTTCACGAATTATGACTATGAAGTTGATCATAAAGGAGGATTCATATGGCTGTTCAGCAATATGGCGTGTTAAAAGGCATAGTCTTAGACATGAAGCGGGAAACAGATGATGACAGTCCTCATTTCCAAGTCAAAATGCTCGGTGAAGAGAATACGTATTACAGGTGCGCCATCAATGTGATGTCCAGTTCTGAGGAATCTGAAGTATTGTATTTGGCTGACGATCAGTTTGATTCGGGCTCAATTACCATCCTTCCGAACATGCCGTATGGATATACAAGGATCAATGAAGCAAACCGTGAAGTGGCACTGGATTATGTGCGGGGCAATTTGTTTGACCCGCGGGAAATGAAGCCTTTGCCTCATGAAATCACAGGACCTGATAATGATTTAAATGATTTTATTGAAACCTATATGAAGAAAGCACAAGATGAGAAAGCGCCGGTTTATATATTCGGTTCAAAATTCGGCCCTGAACAGGCTGCAGATAAAATATTCGGCTTTACCCCGACTAACGGAATGCACAATATCCATATGAATCAAGGGAATGCAATGGATACGCGCTGGAAAAAAGACAACGGCTCTTGGCATGACGGAGGTATTCTGATTCAGTTTGCAGATCAGTGGGCCGCTGTGTTTTTAGCGTTTTTATCCCAATCTTGGTGTACCGATGAAAACGGAAACCCGGTCAGAGATTGTGATCATACCCAAACGTCTGCGTAAGATAGAAAAAGAGACTGCGGCAAGCAGTCTCTTTTTGATACGATTACACATTTTCAACAGTCTTTAGGCTGTTTGGCCTCATATCGCTCCAATGCGATTGGATATAGTCCAAACAAGCTTCACGCCCTTTTTGCTCATGAACGACTGTCCAGCCGCTCGGCACATCTATAAAACCGGGCCATAGGGAATATTGGCCTTCTTCATTGATCAGCACCAAATATGTGCCATCCGCATTTTCAAAAGGATTTGCCATTCTATTTCTCCTCCCTTATTTATTCAACTCTTCCAGTTTGACAGCGAGAACCTTGCCGATTTGAGCCAGAGGTTCCGGCTGACATAAATCTTTATGACGGCAGTCGATGTCGATTTGTTCAATCTGTCCGCTAATATAAGGCTTCCAAGAGTCGGGTTCAATCGGGGCAAACCATTCAGGAATGATTGTTGATCTGAAAAACAAAACATTTCCATGGAAGGTTTTCGGCTTATAGGAACCTAAAATGCCGACAGAATTGACATACGTATTCTTCAAATTTAAAATGACCGTTTCATCCAGGCTCGCAAGCGCACTGCCGTCACGGCGAAGAATCTCAATCGCCGCTTCAAAATCTAGCGGTTTGTCCCCTAAGCTGTCTGGATCGTACCCGCCTAACGCCAGAAGGGCAATAAGCGCTTCCTCATCATCCGGCGCCTCTTTTATAGGAAGGAAGTGGTTCGGATAGGCGTCCAGCATCACCAACAGGGATACTTCTTCTCCTTGATTTTGCAGCTGGGTAGCCATCGCTTGAACGACATTCCCGCCCAGGGACCAGCCCAGCAGATGGTATGGGCCTTTTGGCTGGACCGTTCGGATTTGTTTAATGTAATCGGCAGCCATGTCATCAAGTGTTTTCGGAAGCTCCTCGCGCTGCCCGATTCCCCGTGCCTGCAAGCCGTAGATTGGATAATCTGTTCCTATATTGGTCATCAAACCGGCATAACACCAGCTGAGCCCCCCTGCCGGATGAACACAGAATAAAGGAGGCTTGTCTCCGCTTGTTCGGAGCGGCAGCAGAACGTCAAGAGCGCTTTGGCTTGATCCCATTTCAAGTCTTTCAGCGAGCCCGGCTACAGTAGGTGCTTCGAACAAGTTGCCGATGCTGAGTTCAACGCCGAGCGCTTCACGAATGCGGCTCATGAGCTGTACAGCAAGCAAGGAATGTCCGCCTAAATCAAAGAAACGGTCATCAATGCCGACACGCGGCAAGTGAAGCACCTCCATAAAGAGGTCACAGAGAATTTCTTCCTGCGGCGTTCTCGGTCCTCGCCCTGTCACTGCCGCTGCGAAATCCGGAGCGGGCAGTGCTTTACGATCAAGCTTTCCATTCGGTGTCAGCGGCAATTCTTTCATCGTCACAAAGGCAGCAGGCACCATGTAATCCGGCAGTCTCTCCGCAGCATATTTGCGCAGTTCCGCCGTATCAAATGTTTCTTCCGAAGGGATGACATAAGCTGCCAACCGTTTATCTCCCGGCTGATCCTCACGAACGATCACTGCCGCATCTTCAAGCTGCGGATGCTGAACAAGCGCGGCTTCAATTTCTCCCAATTCAATCCGGAATCCCCGAATTTTCACTTGATGGTCTGCACGTCCTACATAGTCGAGAGAACCGTTAGCGCGGAGGCGGGCCACATCCCCAGTGCGGTACATCCGGGTGCCTGGAGGACCGAACGGATCAGCTATGAAGCGTTCAGATGTTAAACCAGGCCGGCCTAGATAACCTCGTGCTAACCCCGCTCCTGATACATACAGCTCTCCGGCAACACCCGGCGGAACCGGCTGCAGGCGTTCATCCAGCACGTATACACCAAGATCGGGAATGCCGCAGCCGATCAAGCTGTTTGCCCGTAAAGCTGCCATGCTTCGGTCTAATTCAATATAGCTCACATGCACCGTCGTTTCTGTAATACCATACATATTGATAAGCTGCGGTCTATTTTCAGGGTGGCGGTTGTACCAATCCTCTAAACGGCTGAGTTCAAGCGCTTCTCCGCCAAAAATGACATAGCGCAGACTGAGTGCCTGTCCGAGATCCGGCTGTTCCCGTTCCGCCTGCATAAACTGATAGAAAGCAGACGGTGTCTGGTTCAGAACAGTCACCCCCTCTTTGACAAGCAGGCGCAGAAACGCTTCTGGCGATCTGCTGACGTGGTGAGGCACGATTACAAGACGTCCGCCATGCAGCAGAGGACCCCAGATCTCCCACACCGAAAAATCAAACGCATAGGAATGGAACATGGTCCAGATATCATCTGAGCTGAAACGGAACCAGTGCTCGGTCGCTGCAAATAAACGTGTTACATTTTGGTGAGGAATCATCACACCTTTTGGAACACCTGTTGAGCCGGATGTATAAATGACATACGCCGTATTCAAAGGCGAAAGCGGCTGAGTCCTATCCTTATTTTTTGGATTCTCTGCAGGGTACGTGTTTAGTTTCTCTGCCAGCTCGGGATCATCCAGCACGATTTTCGGCACGTTTTCAACTGGCGGAATGTGATTTGCAGCTTTAGTGTTCGTCATGATAAACGCAGGCTGTGCATCTTTTAGCATAAAAGCAATTCGATCAGCCGGATAATCCGGATCAAGAGGGAGATAAGCTGCCCCGGCCTTTAGCACCGCCAATAGGCCGACAGCCATTTCCAACGATCGGGGCAGTGCCAATGCCACAAATTGCTCCGGCCCGACACCTTCACTAATCAGCATTCGGGCAAGCCGGTTTGCTCTTTCATTCAGCTCTGCATAGCTCAGTGCCTGATCTTCATATACAACGGCAATGGCATCAGGACGTAAAGCTGCCTGCTTCTCAAACTGCTCTGGCAAACATGCGTGTGGAATCTTTTCAGATACACTTTGCCAATCAGTCACCATGCTGCTGCGTTCCTCTGGCGCAAGAATATCCAGATTTCCGATTTGCTCGTCAGGATCAGACTCGGCAGTCTCCAACAGGCGCATCAATCGGTCAGCAAGAGCCTGAGCAGTTTCCCGCTTGAAAAGATCAGTGCTGTATTCAAGCAGTCCTTCCATTCCGTTTGGTGTCCCGTCAGCAAGGCGATCTTCACTGATTTCCAGCGTCAAATCAAACTTAGCAGAACCGACACTGTTGATTCGCAGGCTGCTCTCCATATCAGGAAGATGCAGTTCAGCGTCCGGTGTATTTTGGAACGCAAGCATGATTTGGAATAAAGGATGCGTCGCACGCGAACGAGCCGGATTGAGCACTTCTACAAGTCTCTCAAACGGCAGATCCTGATTGTCATAGGCGGCCAGATTCACTTCCCGTACTCTGTCTAGAAGCTCACGAAAGCTTGGGTCACCGGACGTATCAGTTCTGAGCACCAATGTATTAATGAACAGCCCTACAAGATCGCCCAGCGCATCATCATTCCGTCCCGCGATCGGACTGCCGATCGGAATGTCGGTGCCCGCCCCGAGCCTTGTCAATAAAGCGGCGAGACCGGATTGAAGCACCATAAACAGGCTCACCCTATTTGCGCGAGCCAGCTCCTGCAATCGCTTGTGAAGCTCGGGCTCAATACGAAAATGAATCGTATCTCCATCATGACTCGGCTCAGCCGGACGTGAATAATCGGTTGGCAGTTCAAGCTGATCAGGCAGGTTTTTCAAGGTTTCTTTCCAGAAAGCAAGCTGTCCGGCAATCAAGCTATTTGGATCATCCTCGTTTCCAAGCAGTTCTTGCTGCCAAAGCGCATAGTCTGCATACTGCACAGCAAGAGGCGCCCATTCGGGAGATCGTCCGTGGCAGCGAGCCGCATAAGCCGTCCCAAGGTCTCGGGTCAGCGGTGTTAAGGACCAGCCGTCCCCGACAATATGATGGACGAGAAGAAGTAGCACGTACTCGTCAGGACCGATCACAAAAAGCTCGGCACGAAAAGCAGGTTCAGCTGCAAGATCAAAGCTGTAGCGTACAGCTTCGGCAAGCCGATCAGAAAGCTCCTTCTCAGCAATTTCAGTAACATGTAACTCGGGACAGGCTTGATCGGCATCTAAAATATGCTGATAGGATGTCCCCTGTGATTCAGGGAAGATCGTCCGAAGACTTTCATGACGGCGGACGAGGTCATAAAGTGCCGCTTTCAGCAATCCTTGATCCAACTCACCTGACAAACGGACAGCAACCGGAATATTATAAGTAGGACTCGGTCCTTCCAGACAATGCAGGAACCATAGCCGGCGCTGGGCAAATGAGAGCGGGATCTTTTCAGGCCGCTCAGCTCTCTGCAAAGCGGGACGTGCACTCTGCGCCAAATCAAGATGGGCAGCGAGTCCGGCTACTGTCGGTTCGTCAAAGAGCTTGGCGATACCAAGTTCGGCTCCCATTACCTCGCGAATGCGGCTCATCAGACGGGCTGCAAGAAGAGAATGGCCCCCAAGCTCGAAGAAACTGTCATCGATACCGACGCGTGCCAAACCGAGAACCTCTGCAAACAAGTCACACAATATCTCTTCCTGAGGAGTCCGCGGGGCCCGATCACTGACAGATGTGCTGAAGTCTGGTGCCGGCAGTGCTTTCCGGTCAAGCTTGCCATTAGGTGTTAACGGCAGCTCGTCCATCTCCACAAACGCCGACGGTACCATATAATCAGGAAGACTGGCCCCCATATAACGACGAAGCTCTGCAGTATCAATAGCAGCATCAGCGACTACATAAGCCGCCAATCGTTTGTCTCCCGGCTGATCTTCCCGTACGACAACCGCGGCCTGTTCAATGTGCGGGTGATTGGCAAGCACGGCATCAATTTCTCCAAGTTCAATTCGGAATCCGCGAATTTTGATTTGATGATCCGCCCGCCCGATATAATCCAAAGACCCATCGGCGCGCCAGCGGGCCTGGTCTCCGGTCCGATACATCCGAGTTCCCGGCGGTCCGTATGGATCTGCAACGAAGCGCTCCGCCGTTAAATCAGGACGATGGAAATAACCTCTGGCCAAGCCGGTGCCTGCAATATAAAGCTCTCCGACAACGCCCGGCGGCACCGGCTGCAATCCATTATCAAGCACATACACCTGCGTGTTCCAAATCGGTTTCCCAATCGGAGGAACGCCCTTCAGCCCTTCTTCAAGAAAAGCTGCGGCAGACCAAATCGTTGTTTCAGTGGGACCGTATAAGTTCGTGACTGAACAATGAAGGTCTTGAAGCGCCTGCAAAAGACCGCTCGGCAGCGCCTCGCCTCCTACAAGCACTCTAAGCCCCCGAAGTTTCTCAGGTTCACTCGTTACCAAAGCGTGCCACAGTGTCGGTGTCGCCTGCATAATGTTAATATCGAAATTTTCAATCATTTGAGCTAATGCCTGCGGCTCACGGATCGTTTCTTTCTTTGCGATCACGATTTGCGCTCCGCTAATCAGCGGAAGATATAACTCCAATGCTGAAATATCAAAAGCGACAGTCGTCACAGCCAACAGCCTGTCTTCTTCTCCTAGAGAAAATGCCTCCTGCATAGACAGCAGAAAATTGCTTAAGCTTTTCTGTGTCACAACGACTCCCTTCGGTCTTCCTGTTGATCCTGAGGTATAGATGATATACGCAGGATGGTCAAGCGAAACCGATACATCCTGATTTTCCGGCGAATAGCGTTTTATAATCTCCTGTGTAACAGCCTGATCAAGCACAAGCTCAGGTACAGCCAGGTCATCAGGCAGACTGGCTGCTATTTCCTCAGTCGTTATGATGCATGAAGGTTTCGCATCCTCCAGCATGTAAGAAATGCGGTCGGCTGGAAACTCCGGATCAAGGGGGAGATACGCCGCACCAGTCTTGAGCACACCAAGCATTGAAGCCACCATCTCAGGGGAACGCGGCAGCACCAAAGCGACAAATTGCTCCGGACCAATCCCTTTTTCGATCAACAGACGCGCGAGGCGGTTTGCCTCTTCATTGAGCTTTCGATAGTTGACTTGAATGTCATCACACATGAGAGCGATACGTTCTGGCGTAAGAACTGCCTGCTTTTCGAACATGTCCTGAAGGCTGAACAGCTTCTCGGATATTGCCGTCTCATTCCATTTAGAAATGACTTTTTCTTTCTCCTCTGGCAACAGAAGCTCCAATTGCCCAATCAGCATGTCCTCTCCGGCAGAAGCCGTTTGCAGCAGCTGCAGGATACGCTGCTGATGAAGCTTAATATCAGACTCACTGTATACCTCGGGATTCGCATCAACATCAATTCGCAGCCCGCTGCCGTCTGTTCTGTCATATACATTGATTGATAGATCATCAACAGGACCGGCTGAAAGATTATGCGTTGTGCCCCGGGCGCCGGCAAAGTCGAGACCGTAATCAAACGGCATAAGATTGATTTGAGGGCCAAATAATCTATGATTTTCTCCTATCAATTTCAGATCGCGCCGAAGCTCTTCATGGCGATACTTATGATGTCGCCGAATGCTGTGGATTTCCCGGGAAATTTGCTGAATCAGTTCAGAAAAGCTCATCGAAGAGCTTACCGTCAGCCGGAGCGGGAGAAGGTTCATCACCATAGCCGGTACATTCAGTGACGCGGACCCTATCCGACCCATCATGGGCAGGCCAAGCACAACATCCTCAGAGCCGGTCATACGGTGCACATAAACAGCTGACACCGCAATCATAACTTCATGCCAGCTTCCTGAGAAATAGCGAGCCGCTTCTTTTAACGCGTTTACATCAGACGGAGGCAGATATGCCGTATGACGAAGAAAACTGTTAGATGTTCTCGGCGCCCGATCAGCCAAGCTCACAACTTCAGGTGCATCTGCAAAACGGTCCAGCCAGAATTGACGATCCTTCTCATACTGCTCTGATCCGCGATAATCTGTATCCTCCTCCAAAATGGCCTGGAGAGACCCAAAGGAACGGCCTTTAGCTGTTTGTCCTTTTATAAGCGCAGTATATGTACTTGCCACACGCTGGGCTATCAGGGAAAAACCGAAGCCGTCGATCGCTATATGGTGAATGCGCTGATACCAAAAGAAACGATCAGGCCCGGCAATAAACAGAGCTTCATTGAACAAAGGGTCATACCCTAAATCAACCGGCTTTGCTAAATCAGCTTTCATCCAGTTTAATGCTGTTTTTTCCGGATCAGGCTCAGAGCTGACGTCAATGACGTGCAGCTGTACATCCGGAGACGGGTTTATCATCTGCCAAGGCCCGTTTATATTTTCACCGAAGCGGACATGCAGCGATTCCGCTTCCTTGATCACGTGCCGCAAAGCTTCTTCAAAAAGAGCAATATTGATTGGTCCATTGATTTCTATATATTCCGCTGTATTGTAGATTGGATTGTCCGGATCAAGCTGCTGAGCAAACCATATGCCAGTTTGCGCCCCGGTCAAAGAATATTGAAGATCTTTTGTATCAGGCATCCGTTTGTTTACCCTCCTTTTATAAATAATCCGCGTTTGGCAGCACTTGCTGGCTGCGGGTTGTGAGCAATTTCTGCCATTCTTCGATCGTTGGGCGTTCAGCCAATTCCACGAAAGTCACCTCTGCCCCTTCACGGCGCCATTGTTCCACCAATGTCATGATCCTTACCGAATCAAGACCACGATCGAGCAAATCCTCTTGATCTGTGATGTCTTCCGGTGTTTCTTGTAGAAGCTCAGCAATTTGTTTACGGATATTCTCACATGTAAACACGTTCTTTTTGCCAGTGTTTGCTGACGTTTTTTGAACGTCTGCCGGCGCATTCTGCAGCTGATCAAGAAGACTGTCAGTCATCACGGTAAACGCACAGCGTCCAGCCGCATATTCCAGCGCCATTTGATGTTTTTCTAATGAAAAATCAGCAACTGCATCTCCCACAAAAAAGGCTTTAATATCCTCCATAAATGCTTCACATGCTGTAACAAGACAGCCGATATGGGCGTAAATTCCTGTAATGATCAGCTGATCGCGTCCCTCTTTGCGCATCATTTCAAGCAGATTCGTTCTCTTAAACGCGCTGTATCTCCATTTTGTCAGCACAAGATCATCATCCTCTGGTGCCAGCTCGGTTATAATTTTCTCCTCATAAGGACCGCTGTTTAATCCCGGGCCCCAAAAGTCTGTCAGCAGCGCACGGTCATCCGGATTTTGGCTTCCCGGCTGTGCGGTATAGACAACAGGAATCCCAAGCTGAACACATTGATTCTTCAGCTTTCGTATATTCGCTGAAAGCTCTATTACCGGAGACGCTCCCGCTGTGAAAGCATCGACAAAATAGTTTTGCATATCGTGTATTAACAAGACAGCCCGATTCGGATCAGGCACCCATGATACTTTGTTTTGCGGCATATCAGATGCTGTCGGCATTTGATACGGCTGAATGGCAGGTATAGCCATATGAACACTTCCTCTCAAATTGTTGATTTATTTTTTTGACCCTGCAAGAAGTTTCTCGGAAATGGCTTCACGAAGAGCCTTTTTGCTTACCTTTCCTACCCCTGTCTGCGGAAAGGATTCGACAAATTCAACTCGGTCAGGGATTTTATATGCCGCCAGTCCGCGCTCTCTCAAAAATGCTTTGAGCTCTGCGGCTTTTGGGGCTTCATCCCGGGGAATAATGAACACACAAGATCTTTCGCCAAGAAATTGATCAGGCATGGAGACCATTGCCGCATCATGGACAGCCGGATGCGCCAGCAGATGATTTTCCACCTCTTCAGCCGCAACCTTTTCTCCTCCACGGTTAATTTGATCCTTCGCCCGGCCTTCAACGACAATATACCCGTCTCGTGTCAGCCTGACGATATCACCCGTACGGTAAAAACCGTCCTCAGTAAATGAAGCGGCGTTATGCTCTTCTGCCTTATAGTAACCTCGAATTGTATACGGCCCCCGCGTCAGCAGATGGCCTGTTTCACCAGGTTTTACGTCGCGATCATGATCATCCCAAACACGCACTTCATCATATGGAGACAACGGTTTTCCTTGGGTGTTGACAATGATCTCCTCAGGATCATCCAATCTCGTATAATTGACGAGACCCTCTGCCATTCCGAACACCTGCTGCAGCGTGCAGCCGAAAACAGCTTTTACCCTGCGCGCGGCTTCAGCACTAAACTTGGCACCGCCGACCTGCAGCACTTGAAGGCTGGATAAATCATCACGGCGTGAGGATGCCGCATCCATCCATACCATCGCAAGAGGCGGAACAAGAGCGGTTATCGTGACCTTTTCCCGTTCAATTAAAGGAAATGCGTCATCTGGACTTGGAGAAGGAGATAATACCACTCTTCCTCCAGCGTATAATACGCCGAGAACGCCGGGTGAGCTCAGCGGATAATTGTGTGCCATCGGCAGCGCGGCCAAGTACACCGTGCTGTGGTCGAGCCAGCAGACCTCCACACTCCGCTTCAGGCTGTATATGTAGTCATCGTGGGTCCTCGGAATCAGTTTCGATAGCCCGGTGCTCCCGCCAGAAAGCTGGAGGAACGCCACATCCGATGATTTGACTTCAGGCAGTTTTACAGTTTCTGCATGCAAATCCTCCAGCGGTAAAAATTCCTCTGCCTCACCTGCGACAATGATGTTTTTCAAAGTCGGCAGCTTGCTTTGAACCTGTCTGGCAAGCGAACGGTAGTCAAAACCGGAATAAGCGTCGGGAATGATATATGCAGCCGCTTCAGCAAACTCGCAAAAATATGTAATTTCACTGCTTCGATGAGAAGGCAGTGCGAAGACTGGAAGCGCCCCCAGACGGAAAAGCGCGAAAATGACTTCAAAAAACTCTTTGATATTTGGCAACTGCACCACAACACGATCCATCTGTTGAATGCCGAGCTTTTGAAATCCGGCAGCCAGGCGATCAGCCCTTGTGTCAAGCTCTCGATAGCTCCAATGGGTGTTTCCGCATGTAATGGCAATGCGATCACCATATTTGGCTGCCCGGTCCCTTAACAAATCTCCAAACGTCTCACCGGCCCAGCAGCCGTTCTTTCGATAGGTCTCAGCTAACTCATCAGGCCAAGGCGTAAATCCTTTCAGCATGTTGTATCCCTCCAGCAATTCATTCTGTTCATATGTGATCCACGCCCATTGCCCGCAGCATTGTCCGAAACTTTGCGGACGTCTCCTGAAGCTCGTCCTCAGGCTTTGAACCGGCCACAACACCAGCTCCAGCATACAGGCGGAGTGAGCGTTCTTCTGCTTCTGCACAACGGATGGTCACGATCCATTCTCCGTCACCGGCATCGTCACACCATCCGACCATGCCGGTAAAGAAACCGCGGTCAAATGGTTCAATGCTGAGAATCGCTTCTCTTGCAAGATCAGTCGGTGTTCCGCAGACGGCTGGCGTCGGGTGGAGCGCCGCCGCCAATTCAAGTGCGGTTACAGACGGATCGGAAAGCTCTCCCTTAATCACGCTGGACAGGTGCCACATCGTTTCCGTTTTGATCAGTGAAGGCTTCTCCGGAACCTCCAGCGTCCGGCAGAAAGGTCTCAGCGCTGCCGCAACCGCGTCAGCGACAACCGCGTGCTCATGAAGATCCTTTGCGGAAGAAAGCAATTCAGCTGCCCGGCGCTGGTCTTCAACAGGATCATTACTGCGCGGCCTTGAGCCGGCTAATGGGTTGGAAACGACCTGTGTTCCCATCCTTGAAACGAGAAGCTCCGGACTTGCTCCGAGCAATGTTCGGCGGGGAGACGTTTCCTCCTGACTGGACACGTCTGCGGCAAACGTGTAGCCATGCGTGTTATGCTGAGCCAGATGGCGAAGCAATTCATCCGTCTGAATCGGTTCAGGCGATGTCAAATGCAGTGATCTGGACAGGACGATTTTGCTGAGTGTTCCATCGGCAATGCGCGCCAGCCCTTGTTCAACACCATTTTTATAATCCTCAGGTTCAGGAACAGGCTTTATGTGGTATGTATGCCCAGCCTGCTGTTCCTTTTCCTCATGATCAAATTGAAGCGGTCCTGACCAGCGCACTTCTTCAGGTACAACGAGCCGCGCTGGTTTTACTTGATCAAAAGGAACGGCCCCGACAACAAGCGGCCGGCTTTGCCCTGATTGTTTTGTCTGACGCAGCGTCTCTGCAATTCGGCCAGAAAGGGTTTCCATTTGGTTTTGCCCGTCTGCCTCCGGTACGATTTCACATATGCCTTTCGCTAACAGTACACGATGAGGAGACGCTAAGAAAAAGGCGCCCGGCTGATATTCATGAAGCAAATGCTCCGCTTTTGTTTCTGTTATAACGTTTTGATCCAACATTCTCATGAACCTCCTTTAAATTCAGTTACACGCCTAAGGTCGCGCCACCATCTACGCATAAATTATGCATCGTAATATGCCCTGCCTGGCCAGAAACCAAAAAGAGCACCGCATCCGCAATATCCGAAGGCTTGGCTAGTTTTTTGAGCGGGATCCCTGTTTTAAATGTCTCAAGTGATCCTTTTATGACTTGCTCCGCTCCATTCTCGTCGGCCCATAATGACCACTGCATGTCTGTTTCCGTTGATCCGGGAGATACAATGTTGCAGCGAATATTGTATTCTGCAAGCTCAAGGCCAAGGCATTTCGTAAACATCACAGCCGCAGCCTTTGAAGACGCATATGCCGCCATAGATGTTCTTGGTACACCGGCAGCATTCGATCCGACTGTTACAATCGAACCCGATCTTCGGTCCATCATATATTTGCTGACTGAACGCGAGGCGTTAAATACGCCAGTCGAATTCACTGAGAACGTCGCCTCCCATTCCTCATCGCTAAGCGAATGGATCAGTCCCGGGCGAAGGACACCCGCTACATTCACTAAAATATCAATCGGCCCCATTTCACGTTCGATGCGCGCCGTGATCTCATCAATCGCTGCGCTGTCTCTCACATCCGCAGGAAAAGCTTCTGCATGGCGGCCTTCTGCTTTGAGGCTGCTCACAACCTTTTCCAGCTTTTCAGGATTATAATCAACTGCCGCAATATGTGCGCCTTGACTGGCAAGCGTCCGCGCAACAGCTTCGCCTATTCCTTGGGCAGCCCCTGTTATAAAAGCAATTTTTCCCTCTATACTCTTTGCATTCATATCATCAATTCCTTTCTTCGCTCTAAATGCCGAACAGACATCCAGCGCAAAAGACTGCTGCGCCTTGAAAAACGCAATCTATTGATAATGATTATCATTATCAATTATAAAAATAATCATATCCAAATGTCATGTGACAGTCAAATATAATTTCAGTGACAAATATTTTTTAAAGGCAAGGCTGAGTATGTCTCAGCCCATTGAAAGATGCGGTCCGTCAGGGTGAAGCGCAAAACGCAGCGCCCGGCTGACCAAAACAGGAAGAACTGAAATATGTCCTTCTCCTGAAAACTCGCAAAATTCCGCCCGTATGCCTTGTTCAGATAAAACGGCCAGCCGCTCATAAAGCTCCCTCGCATTGTCGTTCATCCGGCTTTTATGATGCTGCTCCAATTCTCCTGCGGCAAGCAGGATATTGATAGGCTGATTGTTTGTCTTGGTGAGAGAGACGAAATGGTCCGTTTTCTCGAGAATAAACGGTTTATTCCAATGAATGGACGGACTTCCCGCGATATACGTTTGAAACGCATCGGGCTTTGTTAGCAGCACCTGCAGCACGAAAAGCCCTCCGAGCGAATGGCCAAAGATTGTTTGTCTTTTTTTATCAATCTGGTAATCTCGTTCTATCTCCGGTTTTAAATCCTCTTCAATAAATCTGAAAAAGCCCTCCGCTCCGCCATGCTCCGGCCATTCTCTGCCGTCGGGCCTTTCCGGCAGCTTCGATTGGGCTGTTGGCATTGTAAAATCCCGGTGGCGTGCTGAGGAGAACGGCTCCGCTGTCTCATAGCCAATGCCGACGATCACTGCAGGGATCACCCCGGTTTTTTCGGGTCGGCGTCCCTGTATTCGAACGGCTTCCGTCATCGTTCCGAAGACAGAATTGGCATCCAGCAGATAAATCACAGGATAACCAGCGGGTGGCGGCGGCGTACTAGGTTTCGAGATAAAAATGTGATAGGTACGGTTTTCATTGCGTGAAGACATCATACGCACTTCCGTACCAGGAATCGTAAATGCGTTTGATGTCCCGCCATTTGTCCGGTCTGTTGTTTGTTCTTTCATGCAGTACGACATTCCTCTCCTTAAACTAAACCGCAATGTATGATAATGATTTTCACTATCAACTAGACACCTCAAATAATAGGTTTTCTTCCAAAGAAAGTCAACTTTTTCCCGAATAAAAAAGGCACCTTGATCAAATAAGGTACCTGCAGACTATCAATATGGAAGTAAAAACCTAATAAAGATGCGTATTGTCCTATTTGAAATAGAACCTTAATCCCATGTAAACCTTTGATTTTGCCAAGGGTCGCCTCTCATGTGATAGCCATTCCGCTCCCAAAAGCCAGGGTGATTTTCTTTCGTAAATTGGATGCCGCGCAGCCACTTGGCGCTTTTCCAAAAATACAGATGCGGAAATACACCCCGCAGCGGAAAGCCGTGTTCAGGGGTTAAAGGTTCGCCATTATGCGCATAAGCCAGAAGGGAAGTTTCCGCTAAGAAATCATCAAGCGGCAGATTGGTCGTCCAGCCCTCTTCAGCATGTAAAATGACGTAGCCCGCTTCTTCTTTTACACCCGCTTTTTCCGCTATATCACAAGCCCGCACGCCTTGCCACACATTATCAAGCCTTGACCATCCCGTGACGCAATGAATGTCGTTTTTCGATTCATACCGTGGAAAGGCTTTGACATCTTCAAAGCTTAGCAGCATCGGATGGTCAACCAAACCGTATACTTGAAGATTCCATTTCGTCATATCTTCGTAATATGGGACATCTCCGGTATGAAGCACAGGAAATGAAGTGGTGACGTTTTGATTTGGCGGCACTCTTCCAGATTGATCGGACTGTCTTGTTTTTCCGAAATACATATGGGCCTCCTTTTTGTTAACCTAAATTAAAATCATGTTGACAATCTTTTTGTTCTTTATTACTCTATGATTGTGTATGTCAACCTAAGGGGGAACAATGATGAAACAACGTAAACTTCGTGCGGGAGATATGGCGCTGATTGGCATGTTCACCGCACTTATGGCTGTCGGGGCCAACATTACATCAGTAGCACCCTTTTTACAAGTAGCCGGCATTCCGCTTTCGATGCAGCCGTTTTTCTGTCTCTTGGCAGCTTTGCTTCTTGGCAGCAAACGGGCAGCGATTGCCATGATTGTATATGCACTTGTCGGATTGGCCGGAGCGCCTGTGTTTGCTCAATTTTCAGCAGGCTTCGCACCGTTTGCAGGGAAAAGCGGCGGGTTTATTATCTCATACATTCCGGCAGCATTTGCAGCGGGATGGTTTTTAGAACGAAACATTCAGCCAAGTAAAATTCAATTTCTCATTGCTTCACTTATCGGAACGGCGATCATGTATCTCATCGGCACTACCTATATGTATCTTGCACTGAAGCTGTGGATTCATACGCCAGTGAGCTACGGCACGGCTTGGGGCTTTATGATTTGGTTTATGGTAAAAGATACAGCGCTGGCTGTGATACTGTCGTTTATCGCACCAGCAATCTACCGCTCTATTCATAAAGCAACCGGCTTTAACAGAAATCACATATCATCTACGTAAAAACCGTTCTATTGGACGGTTTTTTTATCATAACGAGAAAAGGCTCCCCAGTAAAGGGGAGCCTTTTTCCTATAAAACAAGCGCTGCAATCCAGCCAAAGATGACAAGCGGAATATTATAATATATAAATGTCGGCACACAAGTATCCCAAATGTGGTGATGCTGGCCGTCCGCACTCAAACCTGAAGTCGGTCCAAGCGTACTGTCACTGGCAGGCGAACCGGCATCGCCGAGGGCAGCAGCAGCTCCGATAATCGCAATCGTTGCCATCGGGCTGAATCCAAGCTGCATGCATAGAGGCACGAAAATGGTTGTGATAACAGGAATGGTCGCAAAAGAAGATCCGATCCCCATTGTAATTAATAAGCCGACAATGAGCATCAGCAATGCGCCCAAGGACTGACTGTGTCCGATAAAACCAGCTGACGTTTTGACCAGTGACTCGACATCTCCGGTTTTCGTCAATACGTTTGAAAATCCGGCTGCAACAAGCATGACAAAGCCGATAAAGGCCATTAAAACCATTCCATCAGTAATCAGTGAGTCCGCTTCATCACGCTTCATCACACCGCTGACAAACAGAACAATCAGACCAGCGAGCGCCCCCATAATCATTCCTTCTACTCCCAAAGTCTGAGATAAGTAAAGCTGGACGCCGAGTGACACAACAATGGCTAGAACCGCGATACCAATGCTTTTTCTCGTATATGGCGATGCTTCTGCACCTGAAATGTCTTTTGTTTCATATTGTTTCGGTTTACGGTATACGATCACTGATAAAATAAGGCCGACAACCATACCTGCAACTGGAATAATCAGTGCGTACGGAATGTCAGCAAGCGGAACGTTTAACCCGGCATCCGCCATATTGTCCTTCAGCATGCCTTGGAAGATTTGGCCGAAACCCACCGGAAGCAAAATATAAGGAGCCGTTAAGCCAAATGTAATTACACACGCGATCAGACGGCGGTCCATTTCAAGTTCATTAAAGATTTTCAAAAGCGGCGGAATCAGCACCGGGATAAACGCGATGTGAACCGGAACGACGTTTTGCGAAAAACAAGATACAATTAAAATAATCAGCACAATCAGCACCTTAGACAGTGCTTTTTTTCGAGAATCTTCTTTATTTCCGATTAATTTAACGGAGGCTTCCACCATTGCGTCCGGAAGACCCGTTTTCGTCAAAGCGGCGGCAAACGCGCCAAGCATGGCATAGCTAACTGCAACGGTGGCATTTCCGCCGAGACCGTCTGTGAAAGCTTTAACCGTTTCGCCAAGACCGAGCCCGCCTGTTAACCCGCCGGCCAAGGCGCCTATAATTAATGCGATAACAATATTGACACGCAGCAGGCTTAATACAAGCATAAGCAGGACTGCGATGACGACTGCATTCATGATGATACCCCTCCAAAAATCCTTTAGTTTGCTAATGTAGTAGATAAATAAAGCACGAACGTATCGTATCATAACCGATCCACTTTAGTCAACTAAAGATTTCGGAAGAAAAAATTCCTGCCGCATCATACAGCAGGGATTTTTCATTACTCGTTTTTATCTTCTTCCAATGTAAATCGCTCCGCAAGTGTAGCCAGTGTTCTTGCCATAACGCCAGTAGCCCCGGCCGGCCCGAAGCAGGTTGCTTTATTGGCAGTCGCTGTTCCTGCAATATCAAGGTGAACCCAAGGTGTTGACTCAGCGAATTCACCAAGAAACGTTCCTGCCATAATCGCATGTCCCTCGCGTCCCGGTGAATTGTTGAGATCCGCCATTTGGCTGCTTTTCACGCGTTTTTTATCCTTCTCTGTTATCGGCAGCTGCCAGATTGCCTCGCCGCACTCCTGTGCAGCATCAGCTACCTGCTGGTAAAAGCTTTGATCATTTGTCATTGCACCGGTTGTTTCAGTTCCTAATGCCACAACGACGCCGCCGGTAAGCGTAGCTACATCGACAAGAACTGACGCGCCATGCTGTTTCGCGTATGTAATGCCATCTGCAAGCACTAGCCTTCCTTCAGCATCCGTATTAAGGATTTCTATTGTTTTTCCGCTTAAAGATACGATCACGTCATCCGGCTTCATGGCCCCGCCGGAGATCATATTATCGGTTGATGGAATAACGCACAGCACGTTTTGCTCAGGACGAAGCTCTCCGATCGTTTCCATAGCCCCGAGAACCGCAGCTGCTCCTCCCATATCTGATTTCATGCCGACAATTCCAGATTTCGTTTTAATGGAGTAGCCGCCTGTGTCAAAGGTAATTCCTTTCCCGACTAGTCCGACGACGTCTTCCCATTCCTTTTTGCCCTGATATTTCAACACAATCATTTTCGGCGGTTCGGTGGAGCCTTGGTTTACCGCAAGTATTCCGCCCATACCGAGCTCTTCCATCTCTGATTTCTCCAATATCTCACACTCAAAATCATATTTCGCCGCAAGCTCTTCAGCATACGAAGCGAGGTCAGTCGCTGTCAGCATGTTTCCCGGCATATTCACAAGCGTTCTAGCCGAATTTGTCCCTTGTCCGTATGCCTGGCCGACGCGAAGCCCTGCCTGCACTTCCTGTGTATCTTCATCTGTTACAACATACACGGCTTCAATTTGTTTGTCAGGCTCATTTGATTTGTGCTTATAATCCTGCACCTCATAGGAAGCAAGCAGGCAGCTCTCAGCTAAAGCATGAGCGGCATCGGCTGGAGGCACGTCTTCCGAAATAAACGTATCAAGCAGGACAGCAGTTTCTTGTTTTCGATCTTTATGAATGGCTTGAAAAACATGAGCAAAACGTTCCTTCGCCTGTTCAAACGAATAATTTGCTTCTCTCCCCAGGCCAACGAAATAAATCCGTTTCATACCCGCAGAAGATGGAGGGAATACTTTTGATACTTGATTCGGTTTCGCAGAGACATCACCCTCTTTTAAAAGCTGTGTCAGATGGCCTTCGAGCATTTCATCAATTTCCAGCGCTTTTCCTGTCAGCTGGCTTTTTTGAAAAAGCCCGACCACAAGGGTTTCTGTATGCTCTGATTGTTGAACCGCATAAAACATGAGGCTTACACTCCTAACGTAATGGGTATTTGAAATGAACAATGGTATAATAGGAAAAACATTCTTTCCACTATACTTATTTTAACAAACAACAGTCTAAGACTTGCTTTTTTCTTTTGAAACACGAAGGATTTTTCAAATAGAAAGGATGTCGCCGATGGAACTTTTAACGAATTTTCCTTTATTATCAAGCCTGGCCGCAATTATTTTTGCTCAGGTCATCAAAGTGCCCATACAGTTTATCGTGTCCAGAAAACTGGACTGGTCGCTGGTCACAAGCACAGGCGGCATGCCCAGCTCTCACTCCGCAGCGGTCACTGCACTTTCAACAGGCGTAGCCTTGGAGCATGGATTAGACTCCTCACTCTTTGCGGTTTCCGCCATTTTCGCCGTCATAACCATGTTTGACGCAACTGGCGTCAGACGTCACGCCGGTGAGCAGGCAACAGTCATTAATAAGCTTGTTATTGATTTTAACCGTTTCGTAAATGAAGCGAAGGACTTCCCTAAGGCTGCAGAGAAAGAAAAGCAAAAAAAGCTGAAAGAGCTTCTCGGACATCAGCCGATCGAAGTCTTTTTCGGAGGACTAACAGGTATTTTACTGACATTGGCACTCGCTTACTTTTTCATGTAAAAAAACGCTCCTGCTTTCGCTGGAGCGTTTTATTCTTTCACAGTTTTATATTGATTTCTGAACACTTGCAAAGATTTTGTTTCATTGAGCTTCTCAAGCTCATCCTCGGTAATCTTTCCCGTTCCCTTTTTAATCACATATACATCAAGGGTTTTTTTGCCCCATTCATTGTATACATCTTTGACTGTCTCAAAGTACAGATCAAGGCGGTTTCCCTTAATAGCTGATCCTGTGTCGGCCACAACTCCGAGACCGTAGTTCGGAATGAATAAAATTGTTCCGATCGGGAAAACGGACGGGTCAGCAGCAACCGTGGAATATAAATCCCGTTTCACTTTCACACCTGAATATGTAAGCCCGTATAATGGATCACCGGGATTTTTGCCCGTCGACTCAGCTCCTGCTGTGTAGCCTGTTGCTGTTACTCTTTGGACTGGATATTCATCCCAATCAAATGCCTCTTCTAACGGTTTTGTTTTATCCTCAGCCGCGGACGTGGTTTGTGTTTGTTTCTGCTGCAATGCTTTTAATGTCAGTCCTGCATGCTTCAAGTGCTTTTCCTGATGTTCCTGCACCCATTTTGACAAGTCCTTCGCTTCGATTCCTGACACTGATAAAAATGTCGTGCCAAATGCAAGCAGAAATAAACAGGTCATCAGCAAACGTCTGATCATATTCAACATCATTCACCTCTCCTCCGAATCATTGTTCCCAAGCGGAGAGAGCATTATTCAAAATGATGAATGAGCGAACATACAAAAAAAGCTTTCTATAGAAGAAAGCGGCAGTTAAAACATTTGATATCCTCTTTTTCTGAGCATATTGATCGCTATCCCTGACACAATGGCGCCGGCCAAACCGCTGGCTAAAATCAGCACATCGGCAGCCGCTAATGATAAGACACGATGAAACAGGCTGGCAAAGGATTCTCCCGGCGACTGGACATAGCTGACCAGCTTTTCTTTGCTGATAATGAAAAGGCATACAACCGGATAAATCACAGCCATAATCCAAGACATTCTCAGCAGCATGTTTAATAAAAAACCGATTCCAAAAAACAAAACAAAAAACAAAACAATTGAGATGATTACGACTGGCAGACTAATCAACCTATTCCACCCCCTCTGCGTTGCTTTTAGTGTAACGCGGGGGTGGAAATAAAGTCAACGTCTGGAAAAAGAATGACTGTCTTTTCCTGTCCCCTGGCAAGACGGACAAGTCTCTGAACCGCCGAGAATCAATTGAAAATATCCTTTTCCTGAGCAAAATGGGCATGCATGTGAAGCGGTTGTCGTTGCAGTTTTCATCTGATCATCACCCTTTTTCTTAATTTTCTGATAATATAACATATCAGGCTGTCAACAATAAAGTCAGATCATGTGACAAATTTTTTCATGTAAGCGGAAACATACTTATTTTCCTCTCGTTCTCTTTTTATTTTGGCGTTTTTTAATAAAGAAAACCCGCTTCCGCGGGTTTTTAGAAAAACTTGAACTTGCCTTTTTTCAGTGTCAGTCCGAGTCCGCCAATCATAAACAACGAGCGGTTATCAATGACTTTTTTCATAAACGAAGCCGGCGTGCCTTTCAGCTTTCTGCCATAAACAACCCCAACCGCGTTATGCTCGCCAAGAGAAGCCACTGTTCCCTTAATGTCCGGCTTGAATTCCTCAAGCTCTCCGCCTTTAATAAGCCTGCCAAGGTTTTTAGCGACTGTTACGCCCTGCTGCATGGCAATTTGCGCAGTTGGCGGATACGGACGCTCTGTATCTTCATTCATAAACAGCGAGCTGTCACCGAGAATAAAGACATTGTCATGTCCTGGGGCGCGAAGATCAGGGTTGACTTTCACCCGGCCGCGCATATTTTCAAAACCAGCTTCCTCCACAATCGGATGGCCGCGGACACCTGCCGCCCATACAACGGTTTGCGATTTGATCTGCTCTGGTTCCTCATCTTTTTTGCCGACTCTGACTCCTTCTGGTGTACATTCTTGTACAGCCGTGCCGATCTTGAACTCAACTCCGTTTTCCTCAAGATAATGTACGGCATAGTCAACAAGTTCCGGATCAAAGCCCGGCAAAACGGTCGGCGCTGCTTCCACACAAACGATGCGGACAAGACTTCTGTCAACGTCATATTCCTTACAGAGCTCCGGCACGCGAGCAGCCAGTTCGCCAAGAAATTCAATTCCCGTAAATCCGGCACCGCCAACAACGATCGTTAACCTGTCCGGCCGTTTTTCCGCTTCCGTATTGTAAGTCGCAAACTGCAGCTCAATATGTTCCCGCAGCAGGCGCGACGTGTTGATGTTGGCAATCGGAAACGCATATTCTTTTAAGCCTTTAATGCCGAACGTTTCAGGCACGGCGCCGAGCCCGATGACTAAATAATCGTACTGCAGTTCTCCATTCGCAAGCACAACTTTTTTATCATCAATTTTGATTGCCTTTACGGTATCCTGTACAAAATTAACCCGTGACTGGTTGATTACATCTTTTATCTGATAACGGCAGCGGTCATGATGGAGCGTACCCGCGCTCGCTTCATGCATCCATGTTGTTTCATAATGATAATTGTGTTTATTTACAAGCGTAATGTCAGCATCATTCGGCCCGACATACTTCGTCAGCCTTGTCACCGTCATCAATCCGCCATATCCTGCACCTAAAATCACGATTTTGGGCTTATTCAATGCCATCACATCCACCTTCTCTTTTTTTGCTTTTGTTAGACCCATAATAAAATCATCATTTGTGTTAGCTTCAGCTTATTGGCGGGATTTTATGAAATATATTGAAAAGTTTTTTGTGAAGTCCTTACCCATAGCACTATTATCATGTTTATCCGGCTGGCCCAAGAAACATTCAGAAAAAGATCATTTCATTTGGTTATTATCGTAGCGGCCTGCGGAAATATTTTCAAGAACGGATGGGCACGTTAGATCCTTACGATTTTTTCTGCTGACTCGTCAATTTGAACGGCAATATGGTATAATTAATAACAATTTTCATTTAGGAGGCAATTTTCGTATGCGAGAGGATACAAAGGTTTATGATATTACAATTATAGGCGGGGGACCGGTCGGCTTATTCACCGCTTTTTACGGCGGGATGAGACAGGCAAGCGTCAAAATTATCGAAAGCCTGCCTCAGCTCGGCGGACAGCTTAGCGCCCTATACCCTGAGAAGTATATATATGATGTAGCGGGATTCCCGAAAATCCGTGCGCAAGAGCTTATCAATAACCTAAAAGAGCAAATGGCGAAATTCGACCAAACCATTTGTCTGGAGCAAGCGGTTGAATCTGTTGAGAAACAAGCGGACGGCGTGTTTAAGCTTGTAACAAATGAAGAAACCCACTACTCTAAAACAGTCATCATCACTGCAGGAAACGGCGCATTCAAACCGAGAAAGCTGGAACTTGAAAATGCCGAGCAGTATGAAGGCAAAAACCTCCATTACTTCGTTGATGATCTGCAAAAATTTGCCGGCAGACGCGTTGCGATCCTTGGCGGTGGAGATTCCGCGGTTGACTGGGCGCTTATGCTTGAGCCAATCGCAAAAGAAGTATCGATCATTCACCGCCGCGACAAGTTCCGTGCGCACGAGCACAGTGTGGAAAACCTTCATGCGTCGAAGGTTAATGTCCTGACACCATTCGTCCCTGCGGAGCTGATCGGCGAAGGCAAAATCGAACAGCTAGTGCTTGAAGAAGTGAAAGGCGACCGCAAAGAGATTTTAGAAATTGATGACTTAATCGTCAACTACGGTTTCGTTTCATCTCTTGGACCGATCAAAAACTGGGGCCTGGACATCGAGAAAAATTCCATTGTCGTGAAATCAACAATGGAAACAAATATCGAAGGCTTCTTTGCAGCAGGTGACATTTGTACATACGAAGGAAAAGTCAACCTGATTGCCAGCGGCTTCGGTGAGGCACCGACAGCAGTGAACAACGCCAAGGCTTACATGGACCCGAAAGCCCGCGTACAGCCTCTTCACTCAACAAGTCTTTTTGAAAATAAATAATAAAAAAAGGAGCTTGTGTCTGCGACACAGCTCCTTTTTTATTTGAAGATATTTATATAATTCAATGCAGTTCCTACAACCAGCGCAATCACAAGGGCTGCGACTACCCAGATCATTGCCATAATAATGCGGTCCTGAATCTTTTGGGACTTCGGTGTTTTTTCTTCGTTTTGGGCCATCTTATTCGCTCCTTTCCCATGTCCATGCCATAAAGAAAGCCTGGTGCTGAACGACCAAGCTTTGCTGAACGTATATCATTCGCGTTTTGATCCGCTCTCTAAGACCATTCGTTAAAACTATGATACCTAAACTCACCCTGCATGACAAGCTTCGGCACTTGCACCACACCTGCCAGCAAATCATAATGTTTGACATCCTAAATAAAACAGAGTACATTATAGAAGGCGAACATTTCATATATTATACTTTTAAATATTCGTTTTTAGGAGTGAAAACCATGGAAAACGTATTTGATTACGAAGATATTCAGCTAATTCCTGCAAAATGCATTGTAAATAGCCGTTCAGAATGTGATACATCCGTACGTTTAGGCGGACGTACATTTAAATTACCCGTCGTCCCTGCCAATATGCAGACGATTATAGATGAGAAGCTAGCGATTCAATTAGCCGAAAATGGCTACTTTTATGTCATGCACCGATTTGAGCCTGAGACACGAATTGATTTTATTAAAGATATGAACGCACGCGGGCTATTCTCTTCTATCAGCGTGGGCGTCAAAGATGAGGAGTATGAATTTGTCCGCCAGCTGGCAGAAGAAAACCTGACTCCTGAATACGTGACAATTGACATTGCTCACGGGCACTCAAATGCTGTCATTGAAATGATCCAGCACCTTAAAAAACATTTGCCGGACAGCTTTGTTATTGCTGGCAACGTCGGAACGCCAGAAGCAGTCAGAGAGCTTGAAAATGCGGGAGCGGATGCCACTAAAGTCGGCATCGGACCGGGAAAAGTATGTATTACGAAAATCAAAACCGGCTTCGGCACAGGCGGCTGGCAATTAGCAGCGCTGCGCTGGTGTGCCAAGGCTGCCAGCAAACCGATTATCGCGGATGGCGGCATCCGCACCCATGGCGACATTGCAAAATCAATCAGATTCGGCGCAACGATGGTCATGATCGGTTCACTATTTGCCGGACACGAAGAATCGCCAGGCCAAACGATCGAAAAAGACGGAAAGCTTTACAAGGAGTACTTCGGCTCAGCCTCTGAATTCCAAAAAGGCGAAAAGAAAAATGTCGAAGGCAAAAAAATGCACGTGGCGCATAAAGGCTCAATCAAGGATACACTGATTGAAATGGAGCAGGATCTTCAATCTTCTATTTCTTATGCAGGCGGAACAAAGCTTGAAGCCATCCGCAATGTGGATTATGTGATTGTGAAAAATTCCATTTTTAATGGGGATAAATATTAATCATAAAAAAACGCCAAGTCAGCGGTTCTCCGCTTGACTTGGCGTTTTCTGCTACTTCTTCAGCAAAGTAAGCTTATATTTGCTTTTTGAATTTATTTTCCATCAGTTCTGCCATTTGTTTTGCATTTGGATTTTCTTCATTTTGCAACTGTTCAATGATGTTCATATAATCCGTTTCATTTCGGTTCTGGCTTAATTTATATGCCGCTTGAATGTCTTCCACCTTAATCTTAAATCCAACGATACCTTTCAATTCACGTTCTAAGAGTTTTGGAGAAAGCTTATCCCATAAAACAGGATTGTCACGATGTTTTTCGTATTTCTCCAGCATGATTGTTAATTCTTCTGCTAATTCATCTTTCTCTAACATACTTGCTTTTCCATACATGTGGACAGCCTGATAATTCCACGTCGAAACATTTTCGCGCGAATACCAGGAAGAAGAAATATAAGCGTGCGGTCCCTGAAACATCACAAGCACATCTTCACAGGCTTCAAACGTTCTCCACTGAGGATTTCCATAAGCGAAATGCCCCGTAATATAGTAATGATCGTCTTTTTTATTGAATCCTAACGGCAAATGTGTGGCAATTGGTTTTCCTTGTTCTGTTGTGACAATCGTACCAAAGGAGTTTTCTTGTACAAAATTCCAAATTTCTTCAGCATTTGTGACTTTAAAATATTTTGGAATATACATCATCATCCACCCTTCGAAAAATATTATATGAGTGTTTTAGCCATGATTAAATCCGTTTGCTCTTCATCACCCATATAAAAAGAGTGGGCGCCGGTCTGAACAAACCCCATTTTCTTATAAAAGGCAATGGCATTTTCATTTTTTTCCCACACACCTAGCCAAATGTTCTTTTTATTACGTTCCAGCGCAATTTCTATCGCTTTATTCAGCAGATGTTTGCCAAGCCCATGTTTTTGAAAGCTGTTCTTTATATAAATTCTCTCGATTTCAAGTGATTCAGCACCCATTTCTTCAGACTGAGCATCATCGATATTGACCTTTACATATCCAGCGATTTCATGATCAAAGTAAACAAAAAAGAATTGCGAAGACATATTGGATAACTCTTTTTCCAGCTGCTCAGTGTTAAATGCGCTTTCTAAATAGGCTTTCATATTTTCAGGTGAGTTCTGTTCTTTAAAAGTGTCATTGAATGTTTCAATACTCAATTGTTGAAGTGTTTGTAAATCTTCCCGGCTGCATTTTTTCATTTTTACACTCATTGTTCGGATTCAGCCCCTTTATTTAAAATTCAATTGTCTTGTGTCCCTTTTTTAATATATTTAAACACGGAACAGATACTGACCTTGTTACCATTCCAAAAATCTTCTTCATCATCAACTCCCTATCGTGATTTTGTTGCAAATGCAATAAAATATACCCACATTAAATATAGCGTAACTTTGCTGTATTTACAACAAAAATCAAACAACAAAGCAGCGTTTCTCTTGCCGAAGTCCCCGGAACTCTCTGCATCATTTCCCCATAATAAAAACGCCTCCCTTAACGATGATTTATCGCTAAGAAAAGCGTCAGTAATAGTTGCTATCCGTTTTTAGTGCTTAGCACTCTTCAGGCTTGCCTGCATTCGTTGCTGTTCTGAACGAAGAACCGCAGCCGCATGAAGCGATGGCGTTTGGATTGTCGATGGTGAAGCCGCCGCCGAGCATGGATTGTTTATAATCAATCACGGTGCCGTTCATGATGTCAAGGCTTTCTTTGTCAACTAGAACAGTGATGCCGTGCTGATCAAACACACTGTCTGATTCACTCTTTTCATGCTCAAAGCCCATGCCGTAAGAAAGTCCGCTGCAGCCGCCGCCTTTGACGCCTACACGCAGAAACGCGTTTTCTTCTTCATGCTCTTTCATCATATCTTTTATATGCAAAGCTGCTGCTTCTGTAATTGTTACCGGGTTGCTCATCATTGTGAACCTCCTTTTAAAAACCGGTTGCTGTCTTTTATTATAAACATGATCGTTCCAATTCTCAAACAAGGTGTTTTACAAGAAATAGACACCCTCACAAACGGTTTCAGCCGGCCCTGTCATCATTACATGGCCGTTATCTTTCCAGTTTATCACCAAATCCCCGCCTGCTAAATGCACCGTGATGTCTTGATTTCGCTTTGATACGCCGTTTAATACAGATGCGACTGCCGCTGCACATGCTCCTGTCCCGCATGCCTGAGTAATCCCTGATCCCCGTTCCCAGACGCGGAAATGCAATTCTTGTTCATTCACGGTTTCAACGAATTCCACATTGATGCCTTCCGGAAATCTCGGATCTTTCTCAATCACCGGCCCCAGTGTCGTTAAGGGTGCCTGTTCAATGTCTGCGATCGGAAAAACGATATGCGGATTTCCCATTGAAACGGCAGTGCCTGTTAGTTCTACTTCACCAAATGCCATCGTTTCATTGATTGTGTGCTCTTCCCCGCCGTCAAGCATCGGAAGCTCGGATTTTGTCAAGCGCGGTTCGCCCATATCGACAGTGACCACATTCACTTTTCCGTTTTCGACTTGAACCTCCGCTTTCACAAGCCCGGAGAGAGTTTCAATCAGAAAAGATGTTTCCTCAACTAGCTTATGCTCATATGCGTATTTTGCGACGCAGCGCAGGCCGTTGCCGCAGTTTTTCCCTTCAGATCCGTCATTATTAAAAATCCGCATTTTAACAGGCGCTTGGTCTGATGGGCATATCAGGATCATTCCGTCGGATCCGATCCCTGTATAAACAGAAGAAACCTGAATTGCAATCTCTGACAGTTTTTCTTCTGGAAGCTGTTCTTCAAATTGATTCACATAAATATAACTGTTTCCCAGGCCGTGCATTTTGGTAAATCGAAATGAGTTCATAGGTGCCTCCAACTTTTTTTCTTTTTCTTAGTATAAAAGCTATTATAAGCGGACACAATACAATTATCCCCCGTTTTTCATACATAAAAGCTCCTTGCACTGACGCAAGGAGCTTTTATCGTTTATATAAACATGCCGGCAATGGCTGCGCTGAGCAGATTGGCTAATGTTCCTGCAAGAACAGCCTTCAGGCCGAGACGCGCGATATCTGAACGGCGGCTGGGTGCTAATCCGCCCAGCGTACCAAGCATAATCGCAATTGATGAAAAATTGGCGAATCCGCATAACGCGAAACTGATAATGGTAGCAGTTTTCTTAGAAAACTCGCCGATGTGCGGACCGAAGTTAGAATAAGCGACAAACTCATTCAGCACCAATTTCTGGCCGATATAGCTTCCCGCCTGCAATGCTTCATGCCAAGGCACGCCAATCAAAAAGGCGATAGGAGAAAACACATAGCCGAGAATGGATTCTAATGTTACGCCTTTTAAACCGAACAAGCCGAAAGCCCCGCCGAGAATACCGTTTACTACAGCGATTAACGCAACAAACGCAAGCAGCATCGCCCCAACGTTTAACGCAATTTGCAGTCCTGTTGACGCTCCCTTTGCAGCTGCGTCAATGACATTGGCTGCGCCTTCGCCTTCATCCATTTTGAAATCGCTTTTTACGGTTTGCGTTTTTTCCGTTTCGGGTATAATCAATTTACCAAAGACTAGTCCAGCTGGAGCAGCCATAAAGCTGGCCGCCAGCAAATATTCAATCGGAATACCAAGAAGCGCGTACCCAAACAAGGTAGATCCCGCAACTGCCGATAGACCGCTCGTCATAATCGTAAACAACTCAGAGCGCGTCAGCCCGGCAATCAGGGGTTTGATCACTAACGGAGATTCTGATTGTCCTACAAAAATATTGGCAGCAGCCGCCAGAGATTCCGTTTTGCTTGTTCCAAGGAGCTTCGACAATCCGCCGCCAATGACACGGAAAACGAGCTGCATGATTTTCAAATGATATAAAACTGCAATCAGTGCTGAGAAGAAAATGATAACGGGCAGTACACTTAATGCAAATGCCGGACTGTCTCCGACCTTTAGAAGCGGTCCAAAAATAAAACTGATGCCTTCATTCGCATAGTCAATCAGAAGCTGTACACGGCTTGAAAACCATAAAAAAACAGCGCGTCCCGCTTCCCATTTCAACACGATGTATCCAAACGCCACCTGTGTGCATAAACCAACGATGACGGTTCTTATCTTAATATTGCTTTTCTTTTCTGAAAATAAAAACGCGATAGCAATGATCGCAACTGCTCCCAGCAGCCCCCACAGAACATTCATGAATACTCGTACACCTCTTAAATTTTATTTAAAAAATATCTTTTATACGATAACAATAATATTTTTTGATGTCTACACATTTTTTTAGTTCTTTTGTACGGCAAAATAAAAAAGGGCCTGTCCAGGCCCTTTTCTTTAAAACATTGGATTTTCTTCAATAAAGGTATATATATTCTCAACAAGCTCAGCAGGCGTTTCACCCATGACGACTTCTCCGTTTACCAGAGCGAAAAGCGATTCCATGCATGTCCCGCAGTAGCTTAAGCAGCCATATTCAAGGACATCAAGGTTGGGATCCTTCTCCAAAATCGCCCGGGCTTCCTGAGAGCCGTGAGCCAGATTGCTGACACAAAATTCAATCATTGGATTCATGCGGTTTCACCTCACATATGTCCATTATCGCGAATTTTTCACTATTCGTCAAAGACAACGGATGATTCAAAATTTATTATTGTAACATATTATTTCTCAAATAACGTTTTACTAATTTGTGTTTTCAGGCTAAATTGTAGGTTATTTTGAAACTATTATTGTGATTTTAGATCAAATTCGATATAATTCTAGATGTTATTTTACATAGTTCGTATTTTCTTCAATGTGTCTATCATACTCTTCGGATTAAAGGGGAATTCAAATGAAAAAATTGGTCTTGATCGGCGGAGGTTACGGGAACATGCGTGTTCTTCATCGCTTATTGCCAAACCAGCTGCCTGATGATGTTTCAATCACGTTAATTGACAGAAATCCTTATCACTGCTTGAAAACAGAATATTATGCCCTTGCCGCAGGCACAATTTCTGACCATCATATCAGAGTGTCATTCCCAGAGCACCCTCGCCTGGATGTCCAATACGGTGATATCACATCAATTGATATTGTACAAAAACAAGTGCTGTTCCAAGATCGTGAACCGATTTCTTACGATGACGCCGTAATCGGGCTCGGCTGTGAGGATAAATATCACAACGTGCCGGGAGCGCCTGAATTCACCTACAGTATTCAAACCATCGATCAGTCCCGCGAAACCTACCAAAAGCTGAATAATCTGAGCGCTAATGCCACCGTCGCCATTGTCGGAGCGGGCTTAAGCGGCGTTGAGCTTGCAAGTGAATTGAGAGAAAGCCGTGATGACCTGAACATTATTTTGTTCGACCGCGGTAATCTCATTTTATCAAGCTTTCCCGAGCGTTTAAGCAAATATGTGCAAAAATGGTTCGAAGAGCACGGTGTCCGCATTATTAACAGGGCAAATATCACAAAAGTAGAAGAAGGCGTTGTGTATAACCACGATGATCCGATTTCTGCAGACGCCATCGTGTGGACAGCCGGCATCCAGCCAAACAAAGTCGTCAGAGACTTAGATGTGGAGAAGGACGCACAAGGGCGTATTGTATTAACGCCTCATCATAATCTTCCAGGTGATGAACATCTGTACGTTGTCGGCGATTGCGCCAGCCTTCCTCATGCACCGAGCGCCCAGCTGGCAGAGGCTCAAGCAGAGCAGATTGTCCAAATCTTGCAAAAACGCTGGAATGGAGAAGCCCTGCCTGAATCAATGCCTCAGTTTAAGCTGAAAGGCGTCCTCGGTTCACTCGGAAAAAAAGCCGGCTTCGGGCTTGTTGCTGACCGTCCGCTGATCGGCCGTGTTCCGCGTATGCTGAAATCCGGCTTGCTGTGGATGTATAAACACCATAACGGTTAATGATAGAGAAGAACCGCTGATCAAGTCAGCGGTTTTCTGTATACCCATGCTTCTCCATTTCCTCATAAACGTCTTTTAATTTTGGATTGCCTTCACCGACAATTTTGTCTTCTACGAGCACAAGCGGATAAAAATACTCGTCATTTCTGATTTTTTCCGCAAGCTCTTTCGCATGTTCATTGTCAGGCGGCTCATGAATATCGATGTACTGCATCTCAAAAGGCTGATTTGGATATTTTCTTTTCAGCGCAGCCTCAAGCCACTCGTATGTATCCTTGGCTGTCGGCATATTGACACAGCTCGCACAAACGGTTTCTGCCCCGTACACGCTTAGAATGACTGGTTTCATCACTTGTAGACGCCCCCTTCTCCTATGTAAGTCCTTTCTTTTAAGTATACAGAGCCAAAGGGCGTTTTTATAGAAAAAAACCGTTTTTGTGTTGAAGTCTGAATGTGCTATAATAGGGAAAGCAACTTTGCAAACCAAACAATAGATTTTTATTGTTACACTGAATATAATGGTTTTATGACGACGAAAGGAGC
Source organism: Bacillus sp. FSL K6-0255 (assembly GCF_045040725.1). Lineage (NCBI taxonomy): Bacteria > Bacillati > Bacillota > Bacilli > Caryophanales > Bacillaceae > Bacillus > Bacillus sp. FSL K6-0255. The sequence goes on from NZ_CP150278.1 coordinate 3,190,245, forward strand.
GAATGTCATGACTGAAGTTGAAATGAAAGAACAGGTGCAGGAAGTACTGGACAAACTTCGTCCGTTTTTACTTCGTGACGGCGGTGACTGTGAGCTTGTAGACGTAGATGAAGGTATCGTTAAGCTTCGTCTTCTAGGCGCATGCGGCAGCTGCCCAAGTTCAACAATTACGCTGAAAGCCGGAATTGAGCGCGCTCTTCTAGAAGAAGTGCCGGGTGTCGTTGAAGTAGAACAAGTCTTTTAATAAAGCAGCCAGTCTGATATTTGATCAGCCTGGCTTTTTTTATTAGAGATATTGGTCAAACCATGAGCTGATATAATTCAGGCGCTTGATCCGCTGTCTTGGGTGTCCGGTGCGTGACAAATTGTGCGATGCATTCGGAAAACGGACAAGCTTGGTTTCCTTGCCCATTTTTTTCAGAGCGATAAACAGCTGCTCCGCCTGCTCGATCGGACATCGGTCATCCCGCTCGCCATGCAGTATCAAAAGCGGTGTCTCCACGTTTGCTGCGTATTTTAAAGGAGACCGGTCCCAGAGCTTTTCTGTGTCCTCAAACATGTCATGCTCAAGCTGCCAGTCTGTAAAGAAATAGCCGATATCACTGACGCCGTGAAAGCTGATCCAATTTGATATCGAGCGCTGGGTAACGGCAGCTTTAAAGCGGTTCGTCTGCCCGACGATCCAGTTGGTCATAAAACCTCCGTAGCTTCCGCCCGTGACACCGAGCCGCTTAGGATCAATATGCGGATCTCGCTTGATAGCCTCATCCACAGCTTGCATCACATCGTCATAATCTTTTCCTCCATAATCCCCTCTGACCGCATTCACAAATTCCTGCCCGTAGCCGTGGCTTCCTCTCGGATTGATATAAACGACCGCGTATCCTTTCGCCGCCAGCACCTGAAACTCATGAAAATATGTATGTCCGTACATCATATGCGGACCGCCGTGTATGTTGAGAATAAGTGGATATGTTGTCTCACCTTCCATTTGTGCAGGCTTCATCAGCCAGCCGTTCACCATCACGCCGTCTTCTGTAGCATATTGAATCTCTTCAGGTATTGATATCGTATGCTCACTGACAAACTTGTCATTCGCGCCAGTCAGCTGTTTCTCTTCCTGTCCAAGCGGGATACTGTAAAGCTCACTCGGTCTGTCCGGCTTTGTCACACTGGCAATAAAGTGCTGTTCATCAGGTGAAAGAGAAAAGCTATTGATGTACTCTTTTTCCAGACGAACCGGATATACAAGGCCTTCAATCGAAATATAATAGATGCCCGTACTGCCTTGATCTGTGCCGATGACATAAAACCCTTGGCTGTCCTTTGTCCAAATCGGGCGCTGTTCAGCACCACCGATCAATGAATCTCCAATCAGCGCATCTGCTAAATGAACGTCCAGCATCTCAGTCAGACATGTGAGGCGGCCTTGTTCGATATCATAGAGCCACGCCTTTGAGAGCGTTGCATTCTTATATTCCTTTTCATTTCCAAGCAAAGCAAGATACCTTCCGTCTGGTGAAAATGAACTAGATCCGAATGAGCCGCGATGAGGTGTAACCTGCTTAAGATCTCCAGACTCCAATGACATTATGTAAACATCATGAGGCTTGCTGGCATCATCTGTTTCAGTTAAATTAGCTGAGAAAACAAGCCATTTGCCGTCAGGAGAAAAAGCAGGATCACCATGATCAGCTTTGTGACTTGTCAGCTCCTTCATCTCACCCGACTTTACGCTGACAAGCACAAGCTGGGCATACGCGCCTCTCGTCAGCCCTTTGCCGTCCCGTTTGTAGGAGAGGCTTTGCACTTCAACAGGTTCATAGCTGTCCTGCTCCGTTTTTTCTCGGTCATCAATGCTTTCCCCCTCTCCCAAACTGACAGTGACCAGAATCGATTCACCGTCCGGGGACCATAGCGGCTTTGACACGCCATATGGGATATCAGTCAGTTTTCTTGCTTCTCCGCCTTCAGTGCTCATGATATAAAGCTGTGCCGCATCGCCTTCTCGATCAGAAATAAAGGCTAGCGTACGCCCGTCCGGAGACCATCTTGGGTCGGTGCTTCGCTTTTCTCCATGTGTCCAAGGAACAGATCCACCCGTTTTCGTTTCATAGATCCATATATTTGATGTATACGAATCTTTCTCTTGATTCACTTGTGATTTTACATATGCGGCACGGGTGCCGTCTGGGGCGTATTGAGGATCGGTCACAGAGACAATCGCTGTGATGTCGTCTGCGGTTATCAGCTTTTTCATATTCATCTCCTCCTTTTTACATGTATTTCGTTTTTCTAAATAAAAACTCCTTTATCTCCAGCAAAAAAAGCGCCCTCTGCTGACGCTGAGGAACGCTTGGCATGATCTATACACTTTTTACTTGATATAAAGGATTTCGCTCTATTATACTTCCCTCTTTCGGGACGGTCAAAGCGTCTACTTCACAATGAGGGAAATGAAGCGCGAGCTGTTCTTTTAGCTCTTCTCCCTTTCCTTTTTCGGTCATGACGAGAATCGTCGGGCCTGCTCCGCTGAGAGCCGTTCCATATGCGCCCTTCATCTCGGCGACGTGCTCTACTTTTGACAGCTCAGGCACAAGCATCGCCCGGTACGGCTGATGGAACATATCCTTCTTCATGATTTTCCCGACAAGCGGCCAATCCTTGGACATGATCGCAGCAATGAGTATATTGCTGACAGCACTTGCTTTTACGGCGTCGGCATATGGAAACTCCTTCGGAAGCACGTCTCTCGCGTCTCTTGTCAGCACTTCGTAAAAAGGAATGACAACGACTACGTCAATGTCAGCATTCGGGACGCGGATCATTTGGGTCTCGTCATCCTCATGCAGGCCGATCACAAGTCCGCCGACGAGAGAAGCGCCAGCATTGTCCGGGTGTCCTTCTTCTAGACTGGCTAAATGCAGCTTGTCCGCTTCAGACAGCTTTAAGCCGCATAATTCATCAGCCAGTTCAATGGCCGCTACAATCGCCGCGGCGCTGCTGCCAAGGCCGCGTGCAAGCGGGATGTCGCTCCACACCTTCACATGGACAGGAGGTATTTCTTTTCCGTACAAATCTGCGGTCCGTTTAGCCACTTGATAGATCAGGTTATCTGTACCCGCCGGAATTCCGGCGACTGTTTCTGTTTCAGCCTCAAAAGACCATTTGTCGCTTTCAAAGACGGTCAGCTTCAAATATCTGCTGAGCGCCATTCCGACTGAATCAAAGCCGGGGCCTAGGTTAGCTGTGCTTCCGGGAACAGTGACAGAGAACAGCATGTCGGCTTCGTTCATACACGGGCCGCTCCTTTTACATATTCAAGGATGCTGTCTTCATCAGTCGGCAATGTGACAGGCTTGATTTCTGAAATGTCGACCGCTGTGTTCGGATCTTTCAGTCCGTTTCCTGTTAACACAGCTACGACCTTGCTGCCTTTCGGAATTTCTCCGGATTTCACCTGTTTCAGCACTCCTGCGATAGACGCGCAAGAACCCGGTTCTGCAAACACGCCTTCTACACGGGCGATCAGCTGATATGCGTGAAGGATTTCATCATCAGTGACTTCGTCAATTTTCCCATTGGATTCCTCGGCTGCCTTTACAGCTTTGTCCCAGCTTGCCGGGTTTCCGATACGAATGGCTGTCGCTATTGTTTCAGGATTTTCAATCACTTCATTGCGCACGATTGCCGCCGCACCCTCAGCTTCAAAGCCACGCATTTTCGGAAGGCCTGTGCCGTTTTTCTCATGATATTCCTTGAAGCCCTTCCAGTACGCAGTGATGTTTCCCGCGTTTCCGACCGGGATCGCTAAAACATCAGGCGCTTCCCCCAGCTGTTCGCACACTTCGAAGGCAGCAGTTTTTTGGCCTTCAATGCGGTAAGGGTTGACTGAGTTGACAAGGGCAATCGGTGATTTCTCACAGATGGAACGGACAATTTTAAGCGCATCGTCAAAGTTTCCGTCAATTGCGATAATCTCGGCTCCGTACATGACAGCTTGAGCGAGTTTTCCAAATGCAATTTTTCCGTTCGGGATGATGACAATGCATTTCATGTTAGCACGGGCTGCATATGCTGCCGCAGCAGCGGAAGTGTTACCTGTTGACGCGCACATAATCGTGTCATTGCCTTCTTCTTTTGCCTTTGCCACAGCCATAACCATTCCGCGATCTTTAAATGATCCCGTAGGATTGACGCCTTCCGTTTTGACATGAAGCTCAATTCCGAGCTGCTCAGACAGCTTCGGCAGGTGAATAAGAGGTGTGTTTCCTTCATGTAAAGTTAGCGCCGGTGTTTGATCTGTTACAGGTAAAAATTCTTTATATTGATGGATAAGTCCTTTCCACATTAGCTCCAACCGTTCCCTTCTACACGATATGTGCTTTTGACTTCTTGAACGACTTCCAAATCATTTAGGTTTTGCAGGATATCACTGAAATCAGCTTCTGATGTATGATGTGTGACAATTACGATTTCAGCTAACTCATCATGGCCTTTAATTGGCAGCTGAAGGATTTTTTCAAAGCTCACGCCCCGCTCTGAGAACACAGATGTAATTTTCGAGAATGAACCAACCTCATCTTTTACATGAATTCTTAAAAACTGCTGTGCATAAATGTCAGACGGCGATTTCATGTTTTTCTCATATTGCGGTCCGACAAAGCTGTTGCCGGTTACACCGAGGCGCATATTTTTCATGACAGCGACGAGGTCAGAAACAACGGATGTCGCTGTCGGCATGCTTCCGGCTCCCGGCCCGTAGAACATCGTCTCACCGACAGCCTCGCCGTATACATAAACAGCGTTAAACTCATTATGAACAGCAGAAAGCGGATGATGGTCAGGAAGCAGTGTCGGCTGTACGCTGACCTCGATTTTGCTGCCGTCACGCTGAGCAATCCCGATCAGCTTCATTGTATAGCCGAGGCGTTTGCTGAAGCTGATGTCCTCGTCTGTAATTTGGGAGATCCCCTTTACTTTGACGTCTTCCAGATCCACGTTCATCGAGAAGCCGAGGCGCGCCAATATCGCCATTTTCCGTGCGGCGTCAAGCCCTTCCACGTCAGAAGTCGGATCAGCTTCGGCAAAACCGAGATCCTGCGCTTCCTTGAGCACTTCCTCGTATGGGCTTTTCTCTTTGATCATTTTGGTTAAGATAAAGTTTGTTGTGCCGTTCACAATTCCCATCATTTTTGTAATTCGATCTGATGAGAGGCCTTCCTCTAACGTGCGCAGAATCGGAATCCCGCCGGCAACACTGGCTTCAAAGTAGATATCGCATCCATTTTCCTTCGCTTCGGCAAGCAGCTCGGAGCCGTACACAGCCATTAAGTCCTTGTTTGCTGTGACAACATGCTTTTTCGATCTCAGCGCGTCGACCAAATATTGTTTTGTCTGTTCAACGCCGCCGATCACCTCGATGACGACATCAACATCTGGATCATCAATGACATCATACACTTCTGTCGTGAGCACTTCCTTCGGCAAATCTACTTCTCTCTTTTTCTCTAAATCTTTTACAAGCACTTTTTTTATCGTAACCGGACAGCCGACCTGATGCATAAGCTTATCCTGATGGTCTTGAATAATTTTAACGACACCGCTTCCGACGGTACCTAAACCTAAAAGCCCTACACGAATCGCTTTCAAAAAAACTCCACCTTTCTTTTGATTGTCCTCTTGAAAAAGACAATTGTTAACTCAACACAGACATATAAGTTACAAACATTATATAAGCCCGCTCCTGTTTTGACAAGACAGCATTAGGCTGAATTTTGCGAATGTAAACGCTTAACGCATTGATATGACAAGATTCTTTATTTTCTAATTATTTTTGTCAGATTTTCTCCTCACCCTGAGCTGCCTTTGCCGAGCCAGCTGACGCGTGGAACAAACAGCTTCTGCGCCCGCATATTCATGAATTCCTGCGCTGTATTGAGAAATTGTTCATAACGCCCACAGTCATTAAGAATGAAGTTAAGCTGTTCTTCAAAATAATGCTTTTCTGATTCTGATGACATGTAATAGCTTTCTACGATTTCAAAATAATGAAGCGGGAAAAGCAGACGGCTGTATAAAAGGCGTTTCGAAAATGAAGACAGCGGTGTGACTTGCTCGTATTCCTGTAAAAAGAGAAAGCCCTGCTGATTAAAATCTTGTCTGTGATGCAAAAACGTATGCCTCATATATTCAGCCAAATCACGGGAAGCGTGGTCAAACACCCAATCCGCCGGAATCCTGATCAATGATTCCGGTGACCATGTATGCCTTTCCATCCGCTGATGGCATATCGTTCCTGAATCAGCGGCTTGGGGCTTGTCATCCAGCTCAGTGTCCACTAAATATTGTATCGCGTTTTCTGACAGTCCTAAATAATATGGAAATGATTCGATCATTTTTTTATCGAATGGCTCATGCGGAGGGGTCTGAACCTTTCTCTGCCAAAATGCTTCCAGCTGATCAATTCGTTTTCCCCACAGATCCTTCCACTGGCCGATTCTTCCGGCCGCCTTCACCTCATATGGATATCCTCGGCCTTTTCGGTGAAATTCCGCAAGCTCCGCTCCAATGGAGAACGCCCTGTTTGAATAAGGGGGGGCCGCCTTCAGCAGAGCGTACGTTCTTCCCTCATGTTCAAATGTCAGTTCACCTTCTTTTGTAAAGATAAAAACCGAAACGTATGGGTCACTTTGTTCTTGTAAATACTGACTCATGTAATAAAGCTCCGCCAGCTCTGTTTCTGAGAATTGGGAAACGGGGACAATCAGAAAGTATGAATTAGGCGTCTGAAAGCATTGATATGTGTGCTGGTACATGGAAAGCTGCCTGATGTGAATGCCGTATTTTTCTTTTATTGTACCTTTCACCATGATCACCTGCCTGTTGAATTAGGGCTCATCACATCGTAGTCATACACAGCCGGAATTATGAATACATATTTTAATCCGAAGAAGGCGCAAGAAAAAGTCGTAAACTTCTCAAGCATTTTGTATAAACTAGTAAAAAAGATTGGGTGAAGCTGATGTCAGAAAACGAACAATTCAGTCAGATGGAAGCTAAAGCAAGAGCACGGATGAAGGAGCGCGGCGTTGAGGTATCAGACATTGCCGAGCTTGTCTTTTTTCTGCAGAAAAAATATCATCCGGATTTAACCATTGATGAATGCACGCTGAACGTCAATCGTGTTCTCGCAAAACGCGAGGTGCAAAACGCGATTTTAACGGGCATTGAATTGGATGTTCTTGCTGAGCAGAAAAAACTGTCTGAACCGCTGCAAACGATGCTGGAAATAGATGAAAGCCTATATGGAGTAGATGAAGTTCTGGCATTTTCCATTGTGAACATTTACGGATCGATCGGGTTTACGAACTACGGTTACATCGACAAAGAAAAACCCGGAATCCTTAAACGATTGAATGATAAATCAACCGGTGAATGCCATACCTTTTTAGATGACATCGTCGGAGCGATTTCCGCCGCGGCTTCAAGCAGACTTGCTCACCGCGCGCGGCATACAGAATAAGGGCACCCTTTTAGGGCGCCCTTTTTTCAAATGTATGGAATCCATTCAGTCAGAGAGTCAATGGCGTGAGTCGGTTTTTCCATATCGTCTGTCATATGTTCTCTTTTCGTTACGCCTGTGTGAACGAGCAGCGTATCCATACCCGCGTTAATGCCGGCCATAATATCAGTGGCGTAGTTGTCGCCGACCATGAGTGTTTCAGACACATCTGTGCCGAGAACGCGCATCGCCTGCTCCATAATAATTGATTCCGGCTTGCCGATAAATACAGGCTGTACACCTGTAGATACGGTTAACACCGATGTCAGTGAGCCGTTTCCCGGCAGAAGCCCTCTTTCAGTCGGAATCGCAATATCTCCGTTAGTGGAAATAAAGCGGGCGCCATTTCTGATTGCCAGGCAGCCGACAGCAAATTTTTCGTATGTAATGGAACGGTCGATGCCAACAACGACAAAGTCCGCGTTTTCTCCGCCAAATGTCAGGCCGTTTTCTTCAATCGCCTGGCGGATTCCTTCCTCCCCAATCACATACACAGACGCGTCTTTTTTCTGCTGTGCAATGTGCTGGGCAGTTGCCATGCTGGTCGTGAAGACCTGCTCTTCTGTTGCCGGAATATCAAAAGACACGAGCTTGTCCGCTACCTGCTTCGGTGTGCGCGAAGAGTTGTTTGTCACGAAAAGATAAGGAACGCCGCGATCTTTCAGCGTTCTGACAAATTCACACGCCTCCTCGATTTTTTCCGTGCCATTGTACATTGTTCCGTCTAAATCAATTAAATACCCTTTATATGTTTTCATATCCAACACTCCTGTGGCTTTCCAGTTGTTATTTAAACGCAGAAACAGGTCCTAGCTCTGTTTCCAAATAGCTTCTGATCCGTTTCGGGAAGTCCTGAAGAGCTGTTTGATGCGCCTTGATCAGCCTGTAAAGCTCGCCGCTGTCAGCGAGCAGATACTGTTGAACCAACGTTTTGCGGTAGGCGATCAATTTTTTGAGCTCATCACCCTCTTTTTCCGTGACAACTTTCTCATCAACAAGTATATCCATAATGTCGTCATAGCTGCCCGGGTCCCGCATAATAAAGCCGTCAATCATGTCATTGCCTGTATCCAAAATGCATTCGATTAACAGATGGCCTATACGCTGAAGTGCCAATTCCCCGATTTCAGACTGCCAGTCTGTTTGTGAGTCAAATAGCGCCAGCTGGTGCTCGAAGAACCCTAGTGTTTTCTCGATTTTGCTTCTGTCAACAAAATACATGACAGCATCCCCTTTGTGTATATTTATTTTCTGATCCGTTTCAAGACAAAATACGCACAGCCGAAATTGCAGTATTCGTAAATATATTCATCTAATGTGCTGATTTTCGTTTCGAAGGTTGCTTTTTGATTCTGGTCGTCAAAGAAGCCCTTGAGCCTTAACTGACCGTATCCCCAGTCTCCCACAATATAATCGTATTTATTTAATATATCGGAGTAGCGGGCTTTAAAAGCTTCTTCGTTGAAGCCGTCTTTGAAATTGTGCACCAATTCAAATTCGGCATTTTGAATAAGAATCATGATCTCACCTCTTTTTTCACTCATTCCTATCATAATTCATTGCCCCGTCCCCATCAATTGCTAAAGAATAAATCATGCGATTTGGCTACCCTACACATGAGGAGGGATTGATAAATGAAACGAACCGCTGTCAGCCTCTGCCTGCTGACCGGACTATTATCCGGGTGCGGAGGCGCAGGATTGGATAATGCACAAAATGTCCGGAATCAGACGCAGAATCAAACCAAACCCATTCATGTGTCGGACCGCAACGAGGCTTTTAACAGGCATAATGAGAACGAACAATTTGGCTATGTCCGCTATCAAAGAGAACAATTTGACGGAGACCAGCAGAAAACGCCGGTGATGAACCGGGAAGAAACCGCTCACATGATATCAAGTTTAACGGTTCAGCTCCCCCATATTCAAGATGCTGCGACATTGGTGACTGACCGAGAAGCGCTTGTCGTATACAAAACCGATTCTAAAAACCGGGAGCTGACCGCCGATCAGGTGAAAAAAACAGCGGCCTCCGTGATACCGCGATACTATCACGTGTATATTTCCGATAATCCAAACCATATGCAGTCCGTCGAAAATTACAGCAATCTCGGCTCTGGTTCAAGGGATATCAGAGAGATCATGTCGGGGACGATTCAAGAAATGAAAACCTCCCCGCAAGGAAGCCCTGTCTCAGAGAATGAAAATGCCAATGGAGAAACGCGTCAGGACATGAAAATCGATAGGAATGACAAAAACGCCAGATGATCTGGCGTTTTGGCATTATGCTTGGGCTTGACGCTTTTTAGATGCTTCGTTTACTTGTTCATCCGCATGGTAAGAGGAACGGACAAGCGGACCGGCTTCACAATGGCTGAAGCCTTTTTGCATCGCGATTTCTTTTAATTCTGCAAATTCATCAGGATGGTAGTATTTTTGGACTTTCAAGTGTTTCTTCGTCGGCTGCAGATATTGGCCGATTGCCATAATATCCACGTTGTTCGCCAAGAGGTCGTCCATTACTTCAATAATCTCTTCTTTTGTTTCGCCGAGCCCGATCATGATACTTGATTTTGTCGGAATGTCAGGCTGCATTTCCTTCGCACGGCGCAAAAATTCCAATGAACGGTCGTACGTCGCACGCGCACGGACTCTTGGCGTCAGGCGGCGAACCGTTTCGATATTGTGATTCAGGATGTCTGGGCGTGTATCCATTAAGGTTTTTAGGTTATCGTAGTTTCCGCCCATATCAGACGGCAGCACCTCAATTGTTGTGAACGGGCTTTTTCTGCGGATCGCACGGACAGTTTCCGCGAAAATGCCTGCCCCTCCATCTTTCTGATCGTCACGCGCAACAGCCGTAATAACCGCGTGCTTCAGATTCATAAGCGCGACTGAATCCGCTACGCGTTCCGGCTCTTGCAGGTCAAGCTCAGTTGGAAGGCCTGTTTTGACAGCACAGAAACGGCATGCTCTTGTACAAACAGAACCTAAAATCATAAATGTCGCTGTACGTCTGACAGCCCAGCATTCATGAATATTCGGACATTTTGCTTCTTCGCATACGGTATGAAGGTTGTTTTCCCGCATGAGTTTTTTGAGCCCTGTATAGTTTTCATTTGTATTTAATTTAATTTTAAGCCATTCGGGCTTTCTGAGGTGTTCGTCTTTCTTTGCCAATTCCCATCATCTCCAATATCCAATATACTCAATTTCTGACACGAAACATTCTGAAAACGAGAAAGGTGCAGATTTTAGTTCTGCAACAAAAATAATGTTTTTCTAACTAAAGAAAGTCTTTTCTTTAGACACTTTAACATAGGAAAAATTTCTCGACAAGGGAAGATGATTACTGACATTTTTAAGCCGGGTTGCCGCAAACTATGTGTATTCAATATGAAAGGAGATTATTTTGTGAAAGTTTTGTTATCCGCTCTTCTTCTCCTTTTGTTTGCATTTGAGCCTTCTGCGTCTGGAAAAAAGCTTTCAGATCCAGTGCTGTCGAAACGGATGGAATTATATCATAAAATCGAAGCTGTGACGCAGATCCCTTGGTATGCGCTCGCCGCTGTTGATCAATACGAAGAAAACGTGCGGAGCAACCGGAAAGATCTGCCTGAAAAGGCGGGAATCATCAGCATCTATATACCCGATGACATCTGGAGCGGGCCTGAAAACCCGAATCCGAAAGACGATGCGCCGTTAAGCATTAAAGTGTTTGACGGAATCGGAATGGATGGCGATGGAGACGGGAAAGCCGAGGTCAGCAACGATGAAGATATCTTGTATACGTTCAGCCAATACTTACTGTCGTATGGCACAGATGAAGACAACATCCGGATCGGGCTTTGGAATTATTACCGGCGTGATCAGACAGTGGGGATTATATCTGAATTCATGAAGCTGTTTAAAGCCTACGGCCATATTGATCTGGGCGAGCATGCATTCCCGCTTCCGATCAGAACCGATTACAGCTACCGAAGCACGTGGGGAGATGCCCGCGGCTTCGGTGGAAGGCGGATTCATGAAGGTACGGATATCTTTGCCCATTACGGCCTTCCTGTCAAATCCACATGTTACGGCGTAGTTGAAATGAAGGGCTGGAACCGCTTCGGAGGATGGAGAATCGGCATCAGGGACATTAACAATACGTATCATTATTTTGCCCATCTCAATGGGTTTGCCAAAGGAATTAAAACAGGACAAATCGTTGAGCCTGGCCAAGTGATCGGATCAGTCGGCAGCTCCGGATACGGCCCGCCGGGAACCGCCGGGAAATTCCCGCCGCATCTGCACTATGGCATGTACAAAGATAACGGAAGAACCGAATGGTCATTTGATCCATACCCTCATTTGAGGGCGTGGGAGCGATATGAATACCAAAAAAAGAAGTAACAAAAAGCCGCCTCTTCAACAGGCGGCTTATTTGCTGCTTTTTTCTTTTTTTGAATCGGCACCGTTTTCTTTGCTGCTCGGAAGCTGGACAGAAGGCGTGACACCCGAGCCGCCGCTTCCATTATAAAACTGCGGCACTTCGCCCTGCACTGCTTTAATCGATACAGGAACATTATTTGTGACGACAGCGGTTTTGCTGGCAAATGGAATGATGACCTTCACTTTAATTTCGACAAAGATGCTGATATCAATAAGTGCGTTATTTATGCCATACGGCTTGATTTTGGTTTTGACATCTGTAAAAGCGTCACCGATTAAATTGAACCGGACCGGGATTTTCGGCCCGAGGTTTCCAAGAAGGCTGTTGCCGGTTACCTGTCCCAGCGGAATGTTGATCATAATGTTTTCACTGGCGCCGCTGTGTCCGGTATGGGTTTCCATCTCTTTCAAATGAGCCTGAAGCTGCTTTGTCACTTTTGTTTTCACACTGTTTACAACCTGTGTATTAAAATCGATTGTCGTTAAGTTTCCGTTTTCATCAGAATTCATTTGAAACATATCTTTCATATTTTCACTGTCAGACATATAGTCCTCAATCGAATCCTGGATCACCTCTGTCGCTATACGCTTCGTTTCCATCTCGCCGATGTCCATTAAAACAGGTTTGATCGAGCCATTGATCATCCAAAGGCTGACCGTTGTTGACAGGATAAAAAAGACAACGGACAGGAGCATCACGTAACGGAAAGGCAAAGGTCCTCTCTTGCGAAAAGGGCCGCGATATCTTGGCAAGAAAATCCCCCCTTACATATCACAATGTATGCTTGTAAGAGGGGACATAGTAATAGCCGGGGCCAATTTATTTTATTTCACCATTTTTAAAAGCGCTTCTCTGCCGCTCATGCCGACTTTGATGCCAAGATCTTCCGCAGCGTACGTGACGGATTCTAAAGGTGCGTCTAACAGCTGGTCAATGGTGCGGACACCAACTGCGCGTCCCGCCACAATGCCGCGCTCCTTTAATTTTTCATTCAGCAGCGCCACATCCAGCGCACCGCACATAATATATCCGTGATCATTGGCGACGGCCATAAAATTCGTTTTTGGAAGTTTCACTGTCACAGCTGTAAAAGGCTGTCCTTCTATCATGATCGGTGTCAGGTTTACCACGTCAACCACTCCCTTCATTCATCACTTTATGATGAAGGGCACAGCTTGTTGTGGGCTGACTGCCTTATTGCGCAAGCTTCCAAGCAAGCAGATCCCGCAAAAATTCCGGCATAAAATATTCTTTTTCTGCAGCGTCGCGAATCAACGGAAACAGTTTGCCGAGCGTGAACATATCAAGCACCGCAACAGAGTATTGTTTATGTTTTTCAATATCTTCCCCGTTCAGCGTGATGCGGGTGACATGGGTGATCCCGTCATCGAGCCGTTTCGTTTCTACCTCAACGCCGGCATACACCATTTTCCCCATCACTTCTCCGCGGAAGCCGAGTCCTTTGATCCGGAGCTGCTCCATTTGTTCGGAAGCGGCATGGACAATGGTTTCCTTCAGTTCTTCTCCCGTCAGGCGGACAGCCACCGGGTTGATCGGATGCGGACAGATTCGGTGCAGATCCAGCTTTGTCACAGGACCTGCTTTAAGCGGACCGAGAATGACACCTGAATTGACCATACTGATGTCCGTCTCGCACCATTCCTTTAAGGCGTATGCCAAAAGCAAAGGCAGCTCTGATTCTTCAAACCACTTCACCTCAGCATCTTGTGCAAGCTCTGCAACGGCATCGGACAGCTTCTCCTCGGCTTCACGTTCTTTTTCATTGAGAAACGCTTTTGTTTCTGCGGATTCTCCTGTCCATTCCGCCATGTTCTGCACAGAAGCCGTTTTGCTGATGATGCTTCGCTGTACGCTGTCCACCGTGATTTCTACACAGCCGACATAATGCCCGTATTTCTCGGCGCTGGCCAGCAGTACCCCATTCACCACTTGTCCATCTTCAAGCAAATGATGGGTATGTGATTCGAGGATTACATCAATCTCAGGCACCGCTTCAGCCACTGCCTGATCATCAAGAATGCCTAAATGTGACAGCAGAACGATAATATCAGCCTGCCCTTTCACTTCCAGAATGGTTTCCTTTATGCTTTCAAGGGCATCCGTTACTGTCCATCCCAGCTTGTCATATACAGGATAATACGGCACAGTTACACCTAAGAAAGCGATGGACATACCGTTTTTCAATGATTTGATATGGTAAGGCACCGCCCAGGACGGACGGTTTCCATTTTTATCAAACAGATTAGAGACGATGACAGGAAATTCAGCATGATCATATAAGGCAGCAAGCTCTTCATGCGGAAGCGTAATCCCTTCGTTATTTCCGATCGCCGCTCCATCAATGTGAAGGCGGTTTAAGAGATCGACATTCGCTTTTCCGAATGTTGCCTCTGTCACGAATTGAAAACGATCAAGATGATCGCCAATATCAAAAACGAGCGTCTCTTCGCCGTCTGACTGATGCTCTTTTCTTTTCTGCTCGATATAATCTACAATTTTCGGCCAGTTTTCAAAATGGCTGTGCAAATCATTTGTATGATATAAGCGGAGCTTCTCCTTCATAATATCTCTCCCTAATCGTTCAGCTGAAAATGCCTTCATAAATGAGCTGGCAGCCGATCAAAATCAATACGATCCGCATGATCATAACGATCGTTTTCGTCTGCATTTTTCTGTTGATGGCGGCGCCAAGCTTTCCGCCGAACCAAGCGCCGGGCACAAGCGCGAGGGCGTACAGCCAATTGACGTGCCCGGAAATCATATGTGAAACAGACCCTGTCATAGAAGACAGGAAAATAATAAACATGGACGTTGCCACCGCAACCTTCGGCGGAAACAGAAATAACAGCATCATCGCCGGAACCATCAGTGATCCGCCGCCTATACCGAAAAGTCCGCCTAAAAAACCGACAACAAAGGCAATGGCAATACCGACAGAGGCCTGATATGAGTACGTATAAGGCTCACCGGCATCATCCTGAAATGTCCGGATAATTCCTTTGTGCGCTTTGTTGATTGGCCGGGCTTTCGCTTTCAGCATTAAGGATAATGAAATCAGAATCATAAAAATGCCAAACCAAACGGAAAACGAGTTTGAATTGAACAGCTTTGACACGTAAGCCCCGATCATGCTGCCGGGACCCGAACCGATAAAGAAAATGAGTCCGCTCTTATAATCAACTGTTTTATATTTAATATAAGCCAAAGTTGAAGAAAGGCCCGTAAAAATAATGACCAAAAGCGAAGTTCCAATCGCAACCTGCGGCGTCACATCCTGAAACAGCTGCGTCACTGTGCTTAAAAACATCAGAGACGGCACAATGACAATTCCGCCGCCAAGCCCGATCAGACTTCCTACCGTACCTGCGATTAATCCCAGTACGACCAAAATCACAAACGACATCAATCAAAACCTCTTTTCTAAAATAAATCGAGCTGTCTCGGAGCAAGTCCGCTGTACTCGATATCAAGCAGTTCAAGCATCTGCTTGCCATTATCCGCAGCGTCACCGCCGGAATTGTTGTTGAACAGAACAAAAACATCCTTACATTGCTGCTGCAATTCATTCAGGTGCTTTTTCCAATCCTCCAGCTCCTGTTGGTTGTAGCGGTATAAGTACCTGACCTCCCGCCAGTTTTTCCCGCCATCAGGCTTCATCCAGCCCTGCTTGTTGCGTCCGTGAAACCTGACGAGCGTTTTGTTTTCATCGGTCGCGCGCAGCACAGTAGGAACGCTGCCTTCTCCGATTTGCGGTTCATCACAGACACTGTGAATCCAGCCTTCCGCTTTCATAAATGAAAGCGTCTGCTCATAAAATGGCGGCGAGAACCAGGAACGGTTTCTGAATTCAAGCGCGCAAGGAATATCTCCCATTTGGTGCTTACACCATCTCAAATAGGCGACATTCTCCTTCTTGCAGTCAAACCACGGCGGAAATTGAAACAGCACCATGGCGAGCTTATTGCTATGTAAATATGGCGTTAAAGACACCTTAAACGCATCAAACATCTCCTCTTTTGAGTCAAAGGGAATTTCGCCGCGCTGATGCCCTGTCATGCCCTGATATGCTTTCACGATAAATTGGAAGGTTTCG
Source organism: Bacillus sp. FSL K6-0255 (assembly GCF_045040725.1). Classification (NCBI taxonomy): domain Bacteria; kingdom Bacillati; phylum Bacillota; class Bacilli; order Caryophanales; family Bacillaceae; genus Bacillus; species Bacillus sp. FSL K6-0255. The sequence continues at coordinate 3,206,357 of NZ_CP150278.1, forward strand.
GGCGTTTCCTTCACCCACTTTTCATTATTGCGCGCCGGCTGAATCGCGTAAAAGCTCGCGTCTAATTCCACGATCGGAAAATGGGAGGAATAGGCCTGCAATTTTTTCTGGCTGGCCGTTTTCGGCGGATAGATGCTGTCATGATCCCCCCACCCCGTCAGTCCGATATAAATCACACTCATTCACCTCTCTTCCAGTTTATCACACGTGTTTTCAGGTTTCCTCGGAAATGCTGTTCATATGACGGGAAAATGCAGAACGAAGATGCTGATATTGTTCCTCATTCGTATCTAAAAACGCCTCTTCTCTTGAGGAAGGAATATGCTGATATTCAATAGGCGCCTGAAACTGCTCACTCGTAAAATCGTACATCACACCATTGATGCTGTTGTAAAAATGCCAGCTCTCACCGACTTTTGTTTTGAAAATCGTGCCGCCGAAATGGTCTTGAATCACCAATGCCGTCACGCCGCATTGGCCGCATGACGGGCATTCTTCCGTCCATTTAGAGCTCGAATGGCGCGACCAGGATTGCTTAAGTATGTATTTGACATGCTCCATTGCCTCCGCCTCCTTTAAAAAAAGATACCACGTTGATGAGATTTTAAAAACTAGAACGGAGGAAATCAAAAAACCCGGCGGTAAAATCCGCCGGGCTTACGAAGGAACGACCAGAGCTCCGTCAATTTCAGTGATTTTTTCCCCATCATTGTACACGCACCGGCCTTTGCTGTAAGTGGCCGAAATGCTGCAGGGAAATGTATGTCCTTCGTAAATGCTTTTTTTATGCTTTGCAAACATCGATTCTCTTGTAACAGTGTACGGCTCCATGCTGACGAGCACGAAATCTGCATCACACCCCGCCTCAAGCCGCCCTTTTTTCTGAAGGCCGAATCGTTTTGCAGGGGCCGCCGCTGTCCATTCTGCGATGGTTTCAAACGGAATCTGATGCTCAAGCGCCAGTTCCAGCATTCCTAATAAAGTGAACTGCCCGCCGCTGATTCCGCCCCATGATAAAAACATGTTATCCTCCCGCTTCAAGGATGGACGGCAGGGGGAATGGTCTGAGGAAACCATGTCAATGTCCCCGGCAATGAGCGTTTCGATCAGCGTCTCTTTTGATTGCAGCGACCGGAGCGGAGGCGCGCATTTTGCGACAGAGCCCCTTTGCCGTAAATCGTCATGGCTGAACAAGACATAATGCGGGCATGTCTCGACCGAAACATCAAGACCTTCCTGTTTCGCCTCTCTGATCAGCCGGACCGCTTTCGCCGTGCTGATATGGACAAAATGAACCGGACAGCCTGTCACCTTCGCATACTGAATCGTGCGATACACCGCTTCAACTTCTGCTTCCTCCGGGCGGGAGGCGGCGTACGCATCCGCATCCACCTTTCCTTTATTGGCCAAAACCATTTGCAAGTAGCTTGTGATCGCGTCGCTTTCCGCGTGGAGAGCGAGGATTTTTCCTGCAGCCGCGATTTCTGCCATGCCTTTGAGCAATGTCCGTTCATCAACAGAGCGGAACTCATCAGTACCTGACTTTGATAAAAACGCTTTAAACCCGATCGCTCCCGCTTCAGCCATCGGACGGATGTCCTCGATATGGCCTGGCACAAGGCCGCCCCATAGCGCAAAATCCACGGCAGATTTTTGCCTGCCTAGCTCAGCTTTTGCGAGAAGATGCTCTGCCGTCACGGTTGATGGAATACAGTTCAGCGGCATATCAAAATAGGTGGTGCAGCCGCCTGCGGCCATCATTTGAGAACCTGTTTCAAACCCCTCCCAATCCTCCCTGCCCGGTTCATTAAAATGAACATGGCAGTCTATCACACCAGGAAACACGTATTTCCCGTCTGCCTGGATGATTTCCGTCCCGCTTGCTTCAATGTCAGAACCTATCTCGGCAATGACACCGTTTTGAACTGCAATCTCAGCTTCTATAACGCCATCTGGCGTAACTGCCTTCGCACCTTTTATCACCATATCGTAAGCCATATTGATCCCCCCATGTCAGGATGACGATTTTTCATGTCAGTTTATGTAACACAACCAGTTCTATTTTCAACAGTTTACTGCTACTATGATCGTATTACATCAGCAAAACCGCTAGAATTCCTATTGAAAATTATTCACCTTAACCAATGTTTTTATAGAAAAGGAGAATGCGCTATGAATATTTTTGATGTGATGAAAATACCGGCTTTTGAAAACGCCAATTTAATCGCTGGAAAAGCAGGAGGGGAAAGAGAGGTTCAGCATGTCAATATGATGGACGCTCCGGATATCGCAGACTTTTTGCATAAGAATGAATTGCTCGTCACCACCGCCTATCACCTGAAGGATCACCCGCATCAATTATCCGAACTGATTCGGCAAATGGCAAAACGCGGCTGCGCGGGCCTCGGCATTAAAACAAAGCGCTATCTGGAAGATATCCCGAAGGAAATCATCGAACTGGCCGATTCATATGCGTTTCCGATCATTGAGCTTCCGGAACATATCCGACTCGGCGATATTGTGAATGCCACACTCAGCCATATTCTCGATATGCGTTCTAACGAGCTGCAGCAAGCCATTTACGCGCACAAAAAATTCACAAACCACATTATGAGCGGCAAGGGGCTGCAATCCCTCCTCAAAAAGGTGTCAGACCTCCTTCAGCTTCCCGTGCTGCTGCTTGACCAGCATGCCAAAATGCTGTCTGCGTCTCATCAGATTTCAGTTGAGACCGAAAAGCTGAAAGGCACCCTGAATACCGTATCCGGGCCATTTTTCACTTGTTTCTCTACAATCTCAGATCAGAAAACATATTCTGTCCTGCCTATTTATAATCACGAAAAAAACTGCGGCTACCTGCTGATACCGGACATGGTGCAGGCCGGCGACAAAGGATTGATCCTCACGATTGAACAAGCGGCCAACGTCATTTCCTTTGAACTGCTGAAGGAAAATGCGCTGAAGCAGTTCAGCCGAAGGGCCCGCAATGAGTTTTTCAACAATTTTATTGAGCGGTCCTTTTCTTCAGATGACGAAATCAAAAACCGGGCGAAAGAATTCAAGCTGCGCTGGGATCAAAAATACATGTGCATTGCCGGCAAACTCGATCGGAATGATGAATCAATCAGTTTTACAGAAAATCAGCTCGCTTCCGACAGCGTATTCGAATTTCTTGAAGGTGAATTATCCGCCTTCCCGTTTCCGCCTCACTTCTTTATGAAAGGAAATGTCGGCATTATTCTAATCGAGGCGACAGACAGCTGGAGTGAAATGCACGCCTCGGTGATCAGCTTTTTAGAACAGTTTCAAACACAGGTCAGCGCTCAATTTAAACGAACCGTGTCCTTTGGCATCAGCAATATCTGCCAAAAGCTCATTGATGTTCCCGACGCTTTCACAGAAGCTTCTGATGCTCTGCAATCGGGGCATTTGTCAAGAAGCACCGCATTTATCCAGGTGTATCACGCCAAAGATGTGCCTGAGCTTCTGCGCTTGCTCCCGGTTGAGGATTTGAAGAAATTTTACAACTCCACGCTTCAGAGCCTCGCTGAAAAACAGCAGGAGGATCAAAGCCTGCTTCATACGCTTTCCGTCTATTTAGAGACACACTGCCAAATTTCAGAGACGGCAAAGCGTCTGTACGTTCATCGCAATACGGTCATATACCGCCTTGAAAAATGCGAAGAGCTTCTGGGTAAAAGCTTAAAAGATCCTGAAACAACGATGCGTTTGCGGCTTGCCTTACGTATGCAGCGGCTGATCAGCTAAAGTTTGTCACATTTTCTTACAAAATGAATCATTTTTCGTCACTTTCAGCAATCACACCTGCCTTTTTCAGCTACTGTATCCAATGACACCCCTCGGCCGGCACGATACAATGTTACTAAAGTTCACATACAGGGAGGGACTATGGTGAAAAAAAGATCGTTTAAGGTGTTTACGCTTGGCCTGCAGCATGTGCTCGCCATGTATGCAGGTGCGATTTTGGTGCCCCTGCTTGTCGGCAGGGCGCTGAATGTAACAACTGTACAGCTGTCCTACCTATTGGCGATTGACCTGTTAACGTGCGGCGTCGCGACGCTTTTGCAAACCTTGCGCGGAGCATACATCGGCATCGGGCTTCCCGTCATGCTTGGCAGTTCATTTGTGGCCGTCACCCCGATGATCGCAATCGGCAGCAATTACGGCATTCACGCGATTTACGGTTCCATCATCTCGGCCGGTGTGTTCATCTTTTTGTTTGCGCGTTTTTTCGGCAAGCTGACTGTGTTATTTCCTCCTGTCGTAACAGGTACCGTTGTGACCTTGATCGGCCTTTCACTTGTTCCGACAGGTGTGAAAAATATGGCTGGCGGCGAAAAAATAAACGGCAGCGCCAACCCCGAATACGGTTCGCTCGAAAACCTTCTTCTCTCTGTCGGTGTCCTTGTTCTGATCTTAGTCCTCAACCGCTTTCTCAAAGGATTTGCCCGAACACTGTCCGTTCTGATCGGCATCGCCGCCGGAACAGCGGCAGCAGCGATCATGGGCAAAGTCAGCTTTTCTTCTGTTACAGAAGCACCGTCCTTCCAAATCCCGAAGCCTTTTTACTTCGGAGCCCCCACGTTTGAAATCGGTCCGATCTTAACGATGCTGATCGTCGGAATCGTCATTATTGTGGAATCAACCGGCGTTTTTTACGCAATCGGAAAGATATGCGGCAGACCTTTAACTGAAAAAGATCTCGTCAAAGGCTATCGAGCTGAAGGAATCGCCATTCTCATCGGCGGGCTGTTCAATGCCTTTCCTTATAATACCTTTGCGCAAAACGCCGGCTTATTGCAGCTGACCAAAGTGAAAACAAGAAACATCGTCGTTACCGCAGGCTGTATCCTTGTCTGTCTCGGACTGATTCCGAAGATTGCCGCCCTTGCATCTGCCGTTCCTGCTGCTGTACTTGGCGGCGCGACCGTCGTCATGTTCGGCATGGTGATTGCCTCCGGCGTCAAAATGCTCAGCACAGCGGATCTCAAAAATCAATACCACCTCCTGACCATCGCATGCTCAATCGCACTCGGCATCGGCGCCAGCACGGCCCCCGGGATTTTTGCTGAATTCCCCGCTCCGATTAGAATTCTGGTCAGTGACGGCATCATCACTGGAAGCCTGACCGCCATCTTTTTGAATCTATTTTTCAGCTTGCGCGACAAAAAAGAATTAACAGCACAGCAAACAGAACTTCCGGTATTAGAACATACACTCGTATTAGAAAAAGAGGTGTAAAAAAGATGAAGGAACAGCACAATGCCTTACAACTAATGATGCTGGGGCTTCAGCACATGCTTGCCATGTATGCGGGAGCCATTCTCGTTCCGTTGATCGTCGGAGCGGCGATCGGGCTGAATGCGGGGCAGCTGACGTATTTAATCGCGATTGATTTGTTTATGTGCGGGGCGGCAACTCTTTTGCAGCTCTGGAGAAACCGATATTTCGGCATCGGCCTTCCCGTTGTGCTCGGATGTACGTTTACCGCAGTCGGCCCGATGATTTCCATCGGCAGCACTTACGGTGTCCCAGCGATATATGGTGCCATTATCGCCGCAGGACTGATTGTCGTCTTAGCCGCGGGCTTCTTCGGAAAGCTTGTCCGTTTTTTTCCGCCTGTCGTAACCGGATCAGTCGTCATGATCATCGGCATCAGCCTGATTCCAACAGCAATGAATAACCTGGCCGGAGGTGAAGGAAGCAAAGAATTCGGCTCACTGGACAACGTGCTCCTCGGGTTTGGCGTCATAGCTTTTATCTTATTGCTGTTTTATTTCTTTAAAGGCTTTATCCGCTCCATAGCGATTTTACTCGGTCTTATCGCAGGAACAGCGGCTGCATATTTCACGGGAAAGGTCGATTTTTCTGAGGTCTTGGAGGCGTCTTGGCTTCATGTCCCGTCTCTGTTTTATTTCGGACCGCCAACCTTTGAGCTGCCGGCTGTTGTCACGATGCTTCTCGTTGCGATTGTCAGCCTCGTTGAATCGACAGGTGTTTACTTTGCGCTTGCGGATATCACAAACCGCAGACTGTCGGAGAAGGATCTGGAAAAGGGCTACCGGGCAGAAGGCCTTGCGATTTTGCTGGGCGGCTTATTTAACGCGTTTCCCTATACAGCTTTCTCGCAGAATGTCGGCATCGTTCAGCTCTCAAAGATGAAAAGTGTCAACGTCATCGCCATCACAGGAATCATACTGGTCGCGATCGGGCTGGTTCCAAAAGCAGCGGCCCTGACAACAGTGATCCCCACCCCAGTTCTCGGCGGCGCAATGATCGTCATGTTCGGCATGGTTATTTCTTACGGGATCAAAATGCTATCCAGCGTTGACCTTGATTCGCAAGGCAACCTGCTGATTATCGCCTCTTCCGTCAGCTTGGGGCTTGGCGCTACAACAGTTCCCGCGTTGTTTTCATCTCTTTCGGGCGCGGCCTCTGTCTTGGCAGGAAGCGGAATTGTGATCGGCAGTTTGACGGCCATTGCACTGCACGCTTTTTTTCAAACCAAACAGCCGAATAGCGCAGACATAAAAACGTAAAGGCAGATGCCAATGTTCACAATGGATGACCTGAACCAAATGGACACACAAACACTGACAGACACACTTGGCTCTATTTTTGAACACTCTTCATGGATTGCGGAGAGATCCGCAGCACTACGGCCGTTTTCGTCCCTTTCTGATCTTCACCGCAAAATGACTGGCATTGTAAAAGCTGCGGATCGCGAGACACAGCTTGATTTAATCAAAAAGCATCCCCGGCTCGGAACAAAGAAAACAATGAGCGATGACTCGGTACGAGAGCAGCAGAACGCAGGGCTCGGCAAATTAGAACAGCAGGAATACGAGGAGTTTCTCATGCTGAATGAACACTATTATGATCGCTTCGGCTTTCCTTTTATTTTAGCGGTGAAGGGAAAGACGAAACAGGACATTCACCAAGCCCTTCTGGCAAGGCTTGAGAGCGAACGAGAAACGGAGTTCCAGCAGGCCCTTATAGAAATTTACCGAATCGCCCGCTTTCGTCTGGCTGACATCATCACTGAAAAAGGAGAGACGCAAATGAAAAGAACCATGTCTTATGGCAAAGGAAATGTATTTGCATACCGAACGTTTTTAAAACCGCTCACTGGAGTGAAGCAAATCCCAGAATCATCTTTTGCCGGGAGAAGCAATACCGTTGTCGGCGTTGATGTGACATGCGAAATTGGCGGAGAAGCCTTCCTGCCATCATTTACAGACGGAGACAACACTCTCGTCGTGGCAACGGATTCAATGAAAAACTTTATCCAGCGCCATCTCGCATCCTATGAAGGAACGACAACCGAGGGGTTCCTACACTATGTAGCCCACCGATTTTTAGATACCTATTCTCATATGGACAAGATCACTCTGACTGGCGAAGACATTCCGTTTGAAGCAATGCCTGCATACGAGGAGAAAGAGCTCAGCACAAGCCGCCTCGTCTTCAGAAGATCGCGTAATGAACGAAGCCGCTCTGTGCTGAAAGCAGAACGAAGCGGGAATACCATAACGATTACAGAGCAATACAGCGAAATCATGGATCTTCAGCTCGTCAAGGTGAGCGGCAACTCCTTCGTCGGCTTCATCCGGGACGAATATACGACTCTCCCCGAAGACGGCAACCGCCCGCTGTTTGTCTATTTAAACATCAGCTGGCAATATGAAAATACCAATGACGCATACGCTTTTGATCCAGCCCGCTACGTCGCGGCTGAACAAGTCCGCGACTTGGCGAGCACCGTTTTTCACGAGCTCGAAACCCCTTCAATCCAAAACTTAATCTATCATATCGGCTGCAGAATATTAGCGAGGTTCCCGCAGCTCACTGATGTCAGCTTCCAATCTCAAAATCACACGTGGGATACGGTTGTCGAAGAAATCCCGGGCTCAAAAGGAAAAGTCTACACCGAACCGCGCCCGCCATACGGTTTCCAACATTTTACCGTGACAAGAGAAGACGCCGAGAAAGAAAAACAGAAAGCCGCTGAAAAATGTCGGAGCCTGAAAGCCTGATGGGAAAACTGACAACCCATATTTTAGATTTAACCAGCGGCAAACCAGCGGCGAACGTAAAAATTGAATTGAAGCGGCTGGGCGAAAGTATTATGAAAGAGGTTTACACTAACAATGACGGCAGAGCCAATGTCCCTCTGCTGGCTGGTGAAGAGCTGGTTTCCGGAGAGTATGTGATGGAATTTCATGCAGGAGACTATTTTGCGAATAAAAACGTGAATACGGTCGACCAGCCGTTTTTAACCATAGTCACCGTCCGTTTTCAGCTAGCAGATCCAGATGCACATTATCATATCCCGCTCTTGCTGTCGCCGTTTGGTTATCAGGTGTATAGGGGGAGTTAAGAAGGAAGCCCGCCTCACCGGCGGGCTTCTATTTGCTCTTCAATAAACTTTTGATCCTAGGTCAGTACTTGAAGTGATCCCCACACTTAGTGAAACAACAGCTAGAATAAACATTCACCTATATTTTTCAGGATAATTGCCTACGAGAAAAATATCCTGTAGTCCTTTCATTTATAAATCGAGGTTTCAAACTAATAAGTCAGCTCTTAGCAGCCGAGCTCCCTTCTCCAATCCTATAAACAGACCGCATTTTTTCTCAAAAAAATACTTTGAAGACAATCGCTGCGTTTTTAATAGTTTTGATAACGCGTTCTCTCTTACACCTTTAGACAAAATATTCATTTTTTCTTTTTTAGACTTAAATCTATGTCGAAAATAATCGTTGGCATATCTTATACTATCTCCACTAAAGGAGGTGACATTATGGGATTCTACAATTCTGGTGGATACAGTGGAAACTCTGGTTACTCAAACGGTTTCGGGAGCTCCTTCGCTTTGATCGTGGTGCTATTCATTTTGTTGATCATTGTTGGAGCAGCTATCTTTAATTATTAAGTTTAACTTTCCTTGCCTCCGCCGTATCCAACACCTCCCTGTCCGACAGACGCCATAAGAAGTTTTTATGGCGTCTTTGCTATGTGTTCACTAATCTTTTTGTAATCCAGAAGCTGTCAAATTCTACGAGATTTATCGTGTGTTTTCCCACAACGCTTCTGCGTCTTGATCGCGCTGTCTGACTGAGGCTAAAAAAGTCCGGCTTTTAAAAGCCGGACTCCCGTCTACCCCCGTTCAACTCTCTTCTAATCCTGCAAGCTGACCGCATAATCCCGCCATACCCGGTGCACCGGCACAAATTCCCCGCCAGCCCTTCTTCTATATCTTCGTCAGAAGGTTGAGGGGTTTCCCGAAACAGTGCTTTAAGCGCAATTATCATTCCTGGGGTACAGTAGCCGCATTGGAAGCCTCCTTCTTCCAGAAAAGCGGTTTGGCAGATATCCAGTTCCTCTTTTTGTACGCCCTCGATTGTTGTAATGGAATGGCCGTCCACTTGGTAAGCCATGGTCATACACGCATTGGCCAGTTTTCCGTCGATTAAAATAGAGCAGGCTCCGCAGCGGCCGATTCCGCAGGACACCTTTGTCCCGGTCAGCTGAAATTCCTTTCTAAGCAGGTCACTCAGATGTGTCGTAGGAACGGCAGCAACCTCCCACTCCTGCCCATTCACGGTCATCCGGAACTGTTCCTTTTTTACAGGAAATGGCCCGGCCTCTTTTACGTCCATTGCTTCAGCCCCTTTCTGTCTATCGCTTCAAGCAGCTCTTCTCTTGAAATTGGCAGCTTGTTTATCCAGCATCCGACCGCATCATGTACTGCCTTTACAATCGCCGGAGTGATGGCGATTGTTCCGATTTCGCCAACACCGCGCGGTCCATATACGTCTCCCTTCATTAAGTCTTCTATTGCAATCACCTTCATGTCAGGAACATCTTTGATTCCGGGAATCAAATAGTGATCGAGATTTTCCGCAGCATAACGGCCATCCGTCATTTTCGCTTCCTCCATCAGTGTGTAGCCGAGTGCCATGGCAGCGCCGCCTTCAATTTGACCTCGATATCCCTGCGGACTGATAACCGGACCTGCCGCAATAGCGTGCTCACAATCTATCAATTTGACATCGCCTGTTAACAGATCTACCTCCACCTCAACGGCAGCCGCTCCAAATGAGTAGAGGAAATGGCCGCCCACCACAGGATCAGGCGTTGTTGGAAAGTCAAATGCCGTTTCCTCTGCCAAAGGGCCTTTTTCAGCCAGCTCCTTATACGTCACCACGAGCGCCTTTGTGTTTTTGTCACGCAAGCCTGCAGCGCCGGGAATAAGATTTTCCGCTGAACAGCCGCTCCATTCTGCCGCCCGTTTTTTCAACTGAGCTAGAAACGGCTTCTTCAAACGCTGGATCGCGTGCCACACCATGCTTGTGCCGCGGGATGCTGTGGAGGAGCCTGACTTCGGCACTTTTGCGGTATCCCCAATAACAATGGAAATATCCTCTGCGGCACAACCTAACTCCTCCATGACAATCTGTTCAATCGCTGCTAGAATCCCCTGTCCGCATTCTTCAAATCCAAACGAAGCAGTGATTTTGCCTTCACTCGAAAGGGACAAACGGCCTCCTGCCGCATCCATTCGGCCAAACCCCAGCCCGCCGCCGTGCATTGTAATTGCCGCTCCCGTGCCTCTTTGCAGATACCCGCAGTTCCGGCTTGTTTTTTTAAGAATGGGAGATTTAGATATGGCATTCAACACCTGTGCCGCTCCGTCAGTTGGTGCAATTCGATGCTCAAGCGGCCCCAAGTCATGCGGTTTTCTGATATTTTTTCTTCTCAGCTCGAGCGGGTCGATGCCAAGCATGCCGCTGAGACGATCGAGATGGGTTTCGAGTGCAAATGTGATTTGGTTGCCGCCAAAGCCCCGAAATTCCCCCGCCACCCCGTTGTTCGTAAATACTGATATTCCTTCAGTCCGGATATTCGGAATACGGTACGGCCCCGCGGCATGCTCGACAGAAAAATCAAGAACAGCCGGTCCGAGCGTAGCGTAAGCGCCTGTGTCCGCCACAATTTTCACGTCGTGCGCCAATAGATTTCCCGAATGATCTGCACCCGTTTTTATCGTAATCTTCATCGGATGGCGCTTAATGCCAGAACGTACAGATTCCTTTCGTGTCTGATGAATTTTGACAGGGCGTCCGCTTTTCAGGGCCAAAAGCGCAGCATACGGCTGAATATTCAGCTCATCCTTCCCTCCGAACGAGCCGCCCATCGGACTTGACACAATTCTGATCTTCTCTTCAGGAATATCAAAAATACGGGCAAGCTGGAAACGGTCTTTATAGCCGTGCTGGGTTCCTGCATACATCGTAAAACCCCCGTCGTCTTCCGGAACGGCTACACCTCCCTCCGTTTCCATATACGTATGCATCTGCCGCGGCAGCTCATAGGTTTCTTCAAAGACTGTGTCAGATGCTTGAAACCCTTCTTCCACATCACCGTTTGAAAAAAATGCGCGGTGCAGGATATTCCCGTCCTCATGCAGTCTTTGCGCATTCGGCCGAAGCGCTTTTTCTGGTGAATCCATGACTTCCAGCTCTTTATACTCAACTCGAATCAGCTCCAGCGCCGCTTCCGCGATTTCTTCCGTTTCCGCAGCAACTGCGGCGATCGCATCCCCGACATACCGCACCCTGTCCTCACATAAAACCGGCTGATCAGGGATGACAATGCCAAATCGGTTTAAGCCGGGAACGTCTTTATGTGTGACGACGGCCTGCACGCCTTCCATTTTCTCAGCTTTTATGGTGCAAACCGACACAATCTCTGCATGAGGATAAGCACTTCTCAGCACCTTGCCATACAGCATTCCTGGAAAGCTGAGATCGGTCATATATTTCAATTCCCCTGTGACCTTACCCCTTCCATCCGGCCTGACTCTTGACGGTTTGTTGATGATCATTTATTCCCCTCCCTCAGCCATCAGCTCTGCCATGATGACGTTGGCAGCGGCTTTTTTTCTGTATGCCGCTGACATAAAAACATCTGAGGAAAACGGCAGCTCATGGATAAGTGTTTTGTACAGCTCATGCGAGTCCCACCCTGGTGCCATCCATTTCGCTTCGCTGTCCAATAATCTCCTAGGAGTGATATCGGCATGGCCAGCGGCGAGGCGAATGCTGCCGTCTTTCAAAAAACGTCCAGCTGCAACAGCAGCCGCTCCGGTAAAAGCCTGGCGCCTTCCAAGCTTGTGATAAAATACACGCTCTCCCTCCGCCCGCGGGATGATGACACGCGTGACGATAGCCGTTCTAAAGTCTTCCTCACTGAGCCAAGCGCCAAGCGGCAGCCTGATTAGCTCCTTTTGATATACGATAAGCTCAGCACCAAGCACAAGCAGAAGCGGAATGAAATCACCGATTTTACTCGCTATGTTGCCGCCAATCGTGGCACGGCTGCGAATCCCCGGTGCAGCGACAGCGGAAGCAGCGTCACTGAAACAGCTAAGCGCTCTCTTAATCAAAGGGTTCTTTCTGCATTCATTCAGTGATGTGAGCCCCCCGATCGACACGTGGGTGTCACTGGTGCTGATCCCTCGCATTTCGTCAATCCCTTCAAGGCTGACAAGGTGCTGTTTCGGTAGAGTTCCTTTGTCCCACTGAAGCTGAAGGAGCGTGCTTCCCGATGCGGCACACACATCCGGAGCAAGCTTCTCTAAAAGCGAATAGGCCTCATCAAGCGCTGCCGGTCTCCATAATTGAATATTCATCCTTGCTTTTGTCACTTGGCCGTTCAAGACATCGCCCTCCTTACCATGTCATATTCCTCGGGTGTATCAATATCGTCCAACTCACCGCTATCCTTTGCCTCCAAAACCGCTCCTGCTCCAAGCTGTCCGCTTTTCAGGAGCCTGCGAGCCCCTTCATCTCCCGTTAATCCCTTTACATAAGGAAAACATGTCGACGAGAAGTAGATTGGCGGGGTGAACGCCCCTAAAAACGATGACACGGCAAATGACTCAGGAGCCAGAGCCACAAGGGCATTGAGATGATCGACGGAAAGCTGAGGCTGGTCGGCTAACAAAATGACAACGCCGTCCGCCCCCATGCTTTCTGCTTTTCTCACCCCGCTGCTGACTGAATGCCCCTGACCCTTTTCTGCGTCTTGGCAAACGTGCAGGCTCCAGCGTTTTTGAAAAGGCGGAGCGTGATACGGCGCTCCTATCCACTCAAGGGAGGCATGTTCTGTCCGCTCGACGACCAGCACGTGATCAAGGCGGGACGACAGAGCAGTTTTCAAGGAAAGTGAGCCTATGTTTTCTCCTTTTAGCGGCAAAGCCAGCTTGTTTTGTCCCATTCTTCTGCTTTTGCCGGCAGCGAGAAACACGCCGATCAGATAGGGGCTTCTCATACAACCGCCACCCGTTTTCTTGTTTGAATGATCTCTGCAACTACACTTACCGCAATTTCCTCGGGACCTTCCGCACCGATTTTCAGCCCGACCGGACTGTAAAAGTGAGACGGAGGATGTTTTCCGCTCAGCAGCCGTTTCGTGCGGTTTGCCGAACCCAACAGTCCAATATAATGGAGGTTTTGAGAAAATAAGAAGTTGATGATCGTTTGATCGTGCTGATAATGATGGGTTGCCACAACAGCTGCATCATGTGGAAAAAATTGAAATTCGCTAAGCATTTGTTCCGGAAAAGCGGTGATCAGCTGATCCGCTTTTGGAAAAAGAGAGGATGTACAATAAGCGGGCCGCCAATCCGTCACGATAACAGAAAACCCTGTGTCAGCCGCCAAATTGGCCAGCGGTACAGTATCCGGTCCCGCCCCAAACAGAATGAGACGCGGCTTCGGTTCAATTCGCTGAATAAACATGTTAGTGGGTGGATCGAAATGCGGTAAATGAAGCGTTGAAACAGTACGTTGAATAGCTTGCAGAGGCGCGTCCGGCCAGTTGCCAAAATGCCCGTTCTCCGTCAGAAATAAATAATGTGAGGATCCAATCTTTATAACAGAAGTGACAGCTTTGCCTGAATGAAGGCAATCCCTCACTTTCTCATAGTGCCGCCTTTTTTCCTGAGTGATTCGCTCCACATGAACATGAATAATGCCATTGCACCCGGCTCCCATGCCCCAAGAAAGATCGTCCTCTGACCTCATGTCGTAGGGAATCAGCGTTGGTGTGAGCTGATCGCCCAGCGCACTGATTCTTTGGAATACATCTTCTTCCACACACCCGCCGCTCAGCAAGCCAATCCGTCTGCCATTTTTCTTAAAGAGCATAGAGGCGCCTGCTTTTCGATACGCGGAGCCTTCAACTTGAACAATTGTCGCCAGTACAGCCTCCTCCTGGTCTTCCAGGAGCGCATCTAACATCGTGTGAAAATTCCCCAATGCCGCATCCTCCTCTCGAAAATTGCCGTGAGAAACAACTAGTTCAGCGTGATTTTATAGGTAACTTGTATAAAGAATAGACGATGGAAGAAAAAATGACTCATGATTTGTTAGAAAATGAAACACATAGAAAGAGGATTTGTAAAAAGAGTCAAACGAAGAAAATCAGATTGGAGAAAACACGAAATCATATCGTTAAAAAGCTTGCGGAGTTCCGCAAGCTTTTCTTTACACCGCTGCCTGGCGGCCAGCGTTTTCATACACATCCAGCGCTGCTTGGAGCGCTTTTCCTGCTTCGATTCCTGCGTTATGTCTGAGAAGCACAGCCTCTAACCCGGCAAGCACGAATAGCACGTTTTCTTTTCTGCAGCTGTACCCCATCGTGCCGATCCTCCAGATCTTCCCTGCAAGCGGGCCGAATGAGCTGGCGATTTCAATGCCGAATTGTGCCAGCAGCATGTCACGGACAGACTCGCCGTCAATGCCGCCGGGAATTTCGACACAGGTGACAACAGGCATTTTGCAGCTGTCATCTCCAAACAATCTTAGCCCCATTGCCTTTATCCCTGCTGCTAATGCGGCTTCATGGTGCCGATGCCGCTCGAAACGCGTCTCAAGACCTTCTTCAAGCACCAGTCTGACTCCCTCACGTAAGGCGTACAGCATCGTCGTCGCTTCTGTATGATGATTGAGCCGTCTTTCGCTCCAATAATCCTCAAGCTGGCTCAAATCAAAGTAGTTGCTTGTAATTGGCCGATTTCCCGAAAGTGCTGCCCTGTCAGCTTGTGTCGCAATCCCGCGTTCCACCTTTTTGCGAGCTGCAATCACGTCCGCCACCCGCTCATTATATGTAATCGGCGCCATTCCTGAAGGCACAGACAAACATTTTTGCGTTCCGCCGATGGCAGCGTCAATCTTCCATTCATCGACTTTAACCTCGCAGCCCCCAATCGTTGCGACTGCATCGACGATAAACAATGCATCCTCGGTGCGGCAGGCTTCGCCGATGGCTTTCAGCGGGTGAATCCGTCCTGTCGATGTTTCTCCATGCACCATGGCCACAATTTTCGGCTTCACTTTTTTTATCTCCCGTATGATGTCCTCCGGGTCAAAAACCGTTCCCCATTCGCACTCAAGCATATGAACATTTGCCCCATATCGCTCGGCGATTTCAGTCAGCAAATAACCGAAACGGCCGTAAATGGGAATGAGCACATCATCTTCCGGCTCTATCACACTAGCCAGCACTGCTTCAATTCCCGCCCGTGAAGTGCCGTCAATCGGGTATGCCCAGCGGTTTTTTGTTTGGAACAGCTCCCGAAGCATCTCCATCGTTTCATTCATAATACCTGTAAACGCCGGATCAAATTGGCCGACAACCGGGGTGCTCATTACTCTTAATACACGCGGATCAACCTCAACAGGCCCCGGCGTCATAATCGTTCTTAACGGGGTGCATAATTCTCTTCTGCCTGACACAGCCATTCCTCCTTTATCAGTAAGCCAGTTTGTATAATAAATCAGTCAGTGCGCGGACGCCGATCTCAAGCTGTCTGGCTGACGTATATTCCTTCGGTGAGTGGCTGACGCCGCCTCGGCTCGGCACAAACAGCATACAAGCAGGATAGCGCCTTCCGATCATTTGCGCGTCATGCCCTGCTCCGCTCACCATTTCCTCACAGCTGAAGCCGTTTTCTAATGCTGTTTCAAAAGCCGCAGCCTTCAGCCTTTCGTCCATCGGCACAGGCTCTATCCGCATATATTCATCAATCACAGCGCGAATTCCTTTTTGTAGGCAAATGCCGTTGATCAAAGCAACCATGTCTTGATGAAACTGTTCCAGCACATGCTGATGCTGATGGCGAATATCGATTGAAAACTGGACGCGGCCCGGTATGACATTGGCTACATTGGGCTCTGCCGTTATTTTTCCGCATGTCAGACGGAGCTCATCCGGCAGCTCCTCCGACCGCAGCAGCAGCTCATGAATGATACGGCTGCTGGCTGCGAGCGGGTCCTTGCGCCATTTCATGGAGGTGGTTCCTGCGTGATTGCATTCTCCTTCGAGCGTGACGAGATATCGTCTCTGCCCCGCAATACTTGTCACGATGCCGAGATCCCGGCCTGACATTTCCAACGTCTTCCCCTGTTCAATATGCAGCTCAACAAACGCGCTGATATCTGTCCTATATGCTGACTGAAACACACCTTTGCCAAAACCGCTCTCATGCATCGCTGTTTGGAGGGAGACTCCCGACTCGTCTCTTGGCTCTTTTGCATCTTGTTCTGAAAAAACACCCGTCATATTCCCCGACCCCCAATAGGTCATTGGAAAACGGCTGCCTTCCTCCTCACATAAGGAGACCGCCTCGAGCGTTTTTTTTGGCGCTCCGTATGTTTCCTTGAGCTGCTTTAACGCGAGCATTGCCGCCAGAACGCCATAGGCGCCGTCGTATTTTCCTCCATTGATGACAGTATCGATATGTGAACCGGTTACAATGACTTCATCCGGAGACTGGGTGCCCGAAAGCCTTCCAAACACATTGCCGACATCGTCGAATCTTGTTTCAAGCCCGAAAGAAGACATTTCCGTTTTCACAGCAAGCTGTGCGTCCATCCACTCTTTTGTGTATAAAAGCCTCGTTACGCCGCCATCCGCAGACGCACCGTATTGGGCGAGCCATTCAATATAATCTGTGATGCTGTTTTTTACTGAAAGCTTCTGCTTTTCCATGTACTCCCCCCTCTGGCCGCTATGGTGACTTCATTATAGAAGGAGCAACATGATAGTTCATTGACAGATTAACCAAAAAAACGTTTATTTTTTAGTCACAGTATCCATCCAGCAACCAGATTCACCCTACATGTCACAACTATTTTGATGTAAAGGTCAAAAGAAAACACGGTAAGGAAGAGAGCCAGCAAGAGCGAAAGAGAGGGTCAAAATGCCTTTCATATGAACAAGCTAAGCTGGAGAGGCGATGTTCGCGGAACGGATGAAAACAGAAATGCCGGCAGCCCGCAAAAACAGGACCTAAAGATATGGGAACAGGAGATTTCCGCCTCCTCCAAAGGGACTAATTTACAATTTTAATGAAAAATATACAAAATGACACTTCTATCCTTTATTTCGATTTTAGATAATAGACATGATCTGATAAAAGGAGGGCAAGTGATGACAAAAAAAGCATGGTTTCTGCCGCTCGTCTGTGTATTACTGATTTCGGGATGGCTTGCGCCGGCAGCTTCAGCAAGCGCGCAAACCGCATTAAGCCTTAATGACCGATTGGCGTCTTCCCCTTCAGGAACAGGCCTTCTCTCATTAGCCGCCCCCGCTGCACCCTATGCTGACACAGATACCTATTATGAAGGGGCTGAAGGTAAAACAGGAGACTCGCTAAAAAGCACCCTGCACCGTATTATCAGCGGACACACGATGCTGTCCTACAGCGAAGTGTGGAACGCGCTGAAAGAAACGGATGAAGACCCAAGAAATCCGAATAACGTCATCCTGCTCTATACGAATGAATCGCGTTCCAAAAACCTGAACGGCGGCAATGTCGGCGATTGGAACCGCGAGCATGTCTGGGCGAAATCCCATGGCGATTTTGGTACGAGCAAGGGACCTGGTACTGATATTCATCATTTGCGCCCGGCTGATGTTCAAGTTAACAGCGCAAGAGGAAATATGGATTTTGACAATGGCGGCACTGAATATGCGAAGGCACCCGGAAATTATTATGACGGCGATTCATGGGAGCCCCGCGATGATGTGAAAGGCGATGTTGCCCGCATGCTGTTTTACATGGCTGTCCGTTACGAGGGTGATGACGGCTATCCTGATCTTGAGCTTAATGATAAGACAGGCAACGGCTCAGCTCCTTATCATGGCAAACAATCTGTCCTGCTCGAATGGAATAAGCAGGATCCGGTTGACGACCGCGAGCGGAAAAGAAATGAAATCATTTATGAAAAATATCAGCACAACCGCAATCCATTTATCGACCACCCTGAATGGGCGGATGAGATTTGGCCGTAAGAAAAAGGTGCTCCTTTTGAGGAGCACCTTTTTCTAATACACAGCCTCTTCCGTTTCCGCATCGAAAAAGACGACGTGGCCCATTTTCACTGAGAGCTGGATTGAATCGCCTGCATCGATTCGCGTGTTTCCGTCCAGGCGGACCTTGAGCCGCTCGTCCCCAGCCATGACATGCACTATGAGCTCCGAGCCCAGATTTTCATTCACTTCCACCTTCGCTTGAAACACTGAATCAAACAACTGGTCATTTCCTGTCATTTGTGTGATGTGCTCCGGCCGTACACCGGCAATCATCTGTTCTCCGGCATATCCCTTTTCCTTCAGCCGCTTTGCTTTTTCTTCAGGAATATGAAGCCGGATCGAAGAATTTGTGAAAAACAGCTCGCCATGCTGCTGTTCTATGATGCCTTTCAAAAAGTTCATCCCAGGAGAGCCAATGAAGCCTGCGACAAACAAATTGGCCGGGTAATGATAAATGTCATGAGGTTTCGCCACTTGCTGAATTTCCCCTTCATTCATGACGACAATCCGATCTCCCATTGTCATTGCTTCGGTCTGGTCATGCGTGACATAAATGATCGTTGCCTCTAATCGCTGGTGCAGCTTGCTGATTTCTGTCCGCATCGTCACTCTTAGTTTTGCATCCAGATTAGAAAGCGGCTCGTCCATTAAAAAGACCTTCGGCTCCCTCACAATCGACCTGCCAAGCGCCACCCTTTGCCGCTGCCCGCCGGAGAGCGCCTTCGGTTTTCTCTTCAGCAAATGTTCAATTTCTAAAATTCTAGCTGCCGCATGAACCCGCTCGGCAATTTCCTGTTTCGCCATCTTTCTGAGCTTTAATCCAAACGCCATATTATCAAAAACCGTCATATGCGGATAAAGCGCATAGTTCTGGAATACCATCGCAATATCACGTTCTTTCGGCGGAAGATCATTGACCCGCTCCCCATCAATAAGAAGATTTCCTTCAGAAATGCTTTCTAATCCAGCCACCATCCGCAGCGTTGTTGATTTTCCGCATCCTGACGGCCCCACCAGCACCAAAAGCTCCTTATCCTTTACATCTAAATCAAAGTCCTTCACGGTTAATTGTGAGTGATATGATTTTTTGACGTGTTCAAATGTTAATGAAGCCATCAGAAAAGTCCCCCTATCTTTTGACCCGTTATTTCGTCACTGGAAACAACTTGGTCTTTCTGTTATTTTTAGAGTAATCGATTCCCATTTTTGCTATATTTCTAAAATAAAAAATGTAAATTTGTATTATAACGTCATAATACATTATAATATAAATAATAGGTTAAAAGGAGGCTACCCTTTGTTAAACAACGGAAGTTCTACACCTTTATACATTCAGCTAAAACAAATCATCACTGATGACATCAAAAAGGGCGTGTATTCCCCAACTGCCAAGCTGCCTACCGAAAACGAGCTTTGCACCAAGTATAACGTCAGCCGCATCACCGTCAGGAAAGCCATTCTCGATTTAGTCGAAGAAGGCTATCTGATCAGGCAGCAGGGAAAGGGAACGTTCGTTAAAAGCCCTAAATTAAAACGAGAGCTGATCGCTGTAAACGGCTACTCGGAATTTATGGAATCAACCGGCAAAAAACCGAAGCATCATGTGCTGTCCCATGACATCATTCCAGCGTCAAAACCCATCGCCGAAAAGCTTCAAATCCAACCCGAGAGCCCTGTGGTTGAATTAAAACGGATTTTATATAATGATGATCAGCCTCTCACCTTTGAAGTGACGCATTATCCGCTTGATTTGTTTCCCGGCATTGATACCTTTATTGCTGACGGCGTATCCATGCATGATATTTTGAAACAGCAATACAAAGTTGTACCCACGCACAATACGAAGCTATTAAACGTTGTATATGCCCAACAGGAGGAAAGCAAATACCTGGATTGTGATATCGGGGATGCGCTGTTTGAAATTGATAAAACGGCTTTTACATCAAACGACCAGCCAATCTATTGCTCATTGTTTTTGATGCACACAAACCGTGTCACTTTTACCATCAACAGCCCCTACACATAACAGGCATAAAAAACGAGACACTGCTTATAGTATTCTCGTTTTTTCACTGCTTCCCCCGTCCTCCAAGCGATAAGGATAGCCATAGCCGAAAGCTCCGTACACACCGCAAGTTTTCGCAGCCGTTTCAGCAGCCTGGCGCAAAGCATACGTTATATCCTGCTTCACGCAAAAGGCAGTCAAAAAGCCTGCTATAAAAGAATCTCCCGCTCCAAGTGTATCTATTATATCAGCTTCCACAATCGGCTGATGATAGACTCGATCACCCGCAGACAGGATTGCTCCTTGGCCCCCTCGGGTCATACAAACCATTTTGGTTCCGTACCCATGAGCTGTTTTGGCAAGCTCACCGCATTCCGACTCACTCAAATCGCTTCCTGAAAAAAACGCATACGTCACATAAGGACAGACCCTCCTCAAATAATCATCCTCCCGATTGGTTGAAAAATCAAATGAGACAGGGACCAGCCCGCACAGCTGCGGAAGATCGTTCTCAAGCCTGCTGTACACGCTCGTATGCAGCAGATCATGCCCGCTGATAAAAGATACATCTTTCTCCTGAAACGCGAGGCGAAGCCGGGACTGAATGCCGCCTTTATTTGATCTGACAAAAATGCGGTCCCCCTGTTCATCAAGGGTGACAATCGCCATCCCGTTTTCTCCGTGCGCCTGGCGGATATAATCTGCATTGACCTGCTCCAGCTTGAGAACGTTCAACAGATGCGCCGCGGCTTCGTCATTGCCGACGATTCCGATATAGGAAGACTCATGCCCGAGCCGCTTGGCAAGCACAGCAACGTTTAAGGCATTTCCTCCCGGGTAGAATGTTTCTTGATCCTGGTAATAATCTACAACATTATCTCCAACCGCAATCAATTTCATAGCGCTTCCTCCTTTATCCTTTTACACTGCCGCTTGCAATTCCGCGGACAAAATATTTCTGCATCAATAAAAATAGAATAATAATCGGCGCGGCTGAAATCGTTAACCCTGCCAGCAGGACGCCCCAGTCTGTCTGCAGCGCGTCTCTGAACTGCATCAGCCCGGCTGGAATGGTCCGCAAATTCTCATCATCTATGAAAATAATCGCAAACATAAACTCATTCCATGTATGGTAAGCTGTCAAAATGCCGGATGTCACCAAAATCGGCACGCTCATTGGTAAGAAAATTCTGAAAAATACTCCAAAACTTGTACACCCATCCAAATAGGCCGCCTCCTCCAATTCTTTGGAAATAGAAAGAAAATAAGAGCGGATCAAAATGATGGTGAATGGGATCCGATAAGCCGCATACGGCAGGATTAACGCCCAATACGTATTGTACAGGCCAAGCGACTGAATAATAGAATAAAGCGGCACAAGACTGACCTGCGGCGTCAGCATCAATCCGCCAAGACATAGCACCAAAAAGAATCCTTTTCCTTTAAACTCAAACCGGGAAAGGCCATACGCTGCCCATGCACTGATAAAGACAGTGATCACACACGTCAGCGCCGTAACGATGACACTGTTCATAAAATAAGAAGAAATCCCCTGGTTCCAGGCGGAAACAAAATTTTCCGGATGCCACGAAGACGGCAGCGACCAGCTGTGCTCAAAAATATCGTCAGAGTTTTTAAAGGCGCTCATCACCATCCAGAGAAGCGGATAGGCAATCGCAATCAGATAAAGAAACAGAAAAACCCACACAGACGTTTCTCCGATATACCATTTTCGTCTAGGCTTTCTTTTCACCTCAATGTGCTGGTCAGGCACCGGCTCCAATCTGAACGAATCTGTCTTCTTCTGAGGCAGCATCAGTTACTCCTCCTTTCCGGTTTTAAAGAACTTCATTTGCATGAGCGATAATGCAAGCGTAATGATTAACACGACAGTGGCAATCGCTGAGGCGTAGCCCATCATATCCTTTGTAAAGGCGCTTTTATATAAAAACGTGCTCAAGACTTCTGACGCGTTTCCCGGCCCGCCGCCTGTCAAAATGTACGGCTCATTAAAGACCGTAAAGGCCCCGGTCAGCGTCATGACCACCGCAACAAAAGACATCTCTTTCGTCTGGGGAACAGTAATATGAAAAAACTGCTGAATTTTACCCGCGCCGTCAAGCCGGGCCGCTTCATACAGTTCATCCGGTATTTTTTGAATCGACACGATGTACAGCATCGCAATATAACCGACAGATTGCCACTGGGACACAAAAATGACAGAAAGCATAGCTGTGCTGTCATCCCCGAGCCAGGCCCTCGTCAGCTGATCAAGACCGATGGCCTGAAGCAGCTGATTCAAAAGCCCTGTCTCCGGATTGTAAATAAAATCAAACAAAAGCGCGATCACCGTCATTGAGATGACAACCGGCAAAAAGAAAACGGTACGAAAAAACGGCGACCATTTTCTGACCAGCTTATCCTCAAGCACCGCCGCCAAAATCAAACCGCCAAATACCTGGCATACAATTGAGATCACTGCATAAAGCACATTATTGGTAAGTGCCTGATAGAAGACAGGATCATGAAATAATTCAACATAGTTTTTTAAGCCGATAAACGTTTTTTCCGGAGAAAATGAGCTCCACTGAAACAGGCTGAGGAATACATTCTCAAAAATCGGGATATAAACGAAAAGTAAAAAAACGAGAGCGGGCACCAAAAACAAATAGGGGATTATTTTATTCTGATTGACCAAGGGTATCTCATCTCCTTTATAAAAAGAAAAGGTGCGAAGCTTCACCTTTTCTTTGATTTATTCAGCTGACGCCCTCACCTGCTTTGCTGCCTTTTGAACGGCTTTCATCACCTGCTGCGGTGTCATGTCGCCGCCAAGCATTTGCTGGACGCCCGTTAGGTACGCATCTGCGACTTCAACATCGACATCCATATCAAACCATGGAACCATTGATTTGGCATCAACAATATGCTGAACGGCTTCACGCTGAATGGCTGTTGCATTTTCTTCAGTAGCCGTACCTTGCACTGCACTGTATTTCCCGACATCTTTCACGAGCTTTTCGCCCATTCTTTTCGACGTCAAGAACTGCAAAAATTCCATCGCTTCCTTCGGATGTTTTGTTCTTGAGGAGATCATGAATCCTTCCGGCGCTCCCGTTAACGCTTCTGAAGATCCTTTCTGCCCGCTGATTTCAGGAAATGGGAACATCCCGAGATTAACCGGTTCAACCAGCTTGATTTCCGCTGTTTCCGCATATATCATCGCCGACTTTCCGCTCTTAAATTGCTGTCTCACATATTCGTGGTCGACGGAGTTTACATGTTTATTAAAGTAAGGCATCAGCTCTTGAAGCTTTTCAAGTGCTTTTACGTAGCCTTCATCAGTAAATTCACCCGTTTTGGCGTTATAGTCCTTTTCCCGTGTTTTTTCATCGACCATCCGCTGATTAAGCGTGCCGATATAGTGCGAGATTGTCCAAGTCGCCTTTGTTCCAAAGCTGATCGGTGTGTAGCCATGTTCTTTCAGCTTTTTTGACACATCGATTAATTCATCCCACGTCTTCGGGGGATCAAGATTCAGCTTTTGGAAAATGTCTTTATTATAGAAGAATGATTTAGCGTCCATTTGCCACGGTACGCCATATTGCTTGTTTTCATAAGTAAATGGTGTAATTTGCGATTGAACGAGCTGTGATGACCAATCGGTGTCATTTTTGTAGTAGGACGAGAGATCAAGTGCTTTATTGCCTCTGATAAATTTAAAAGCAAACTCATCGCTCCAAGAGAAGTAAATGTCAGGAGGGCTGGTGGTTCCCAGCATGACCTTAATTTTATCTTTATAGGAGTCATTTAAAACGGCTTCAATTTGAATGTCGATATCTGGGTGATCTTTTTCAAATTCCTTAACAACCTCTTCAAAATAACTTTTTTCCGGCTCCTTTGGCCATCTGTGGAAAAATTTCAATGTCACCTTTCCGTCCGCTGAACTGCTTTGGCTCGAACAGCCTGCGATGGTGAGCATACTGACAGCTGCAATGATCAAGAACAACAACATTTTCTTCAAAGGGTTGGCCTCCTCTGGACATTAGACTATAATGTTATATAACATTATAGTCTAATGCATAATGGTTCTTCATTTTCAGATCAATACTCAACTTTCCACATGTATCTTCTATGAGATAAAGGATGATTTCTCTCCTCTGCCAGCTCGTCTGCATAGCTTCTCAGCACACGATTGAGAACGAGCGGAGCAAGATAGCCTTTAACTGAATCGTCAATTGCAGTGAAGTCGTAAGATGCAGCATCAAGCACAGTGAGCTTTTTGCCATACTTTTTCGAGAAGGTAAGCGCCCGCTCTTCAAGAGGTCTTGTTTCATCTAAACCGAGCAGGATGATAAACGGCACGGATTCATCAATAATTTCAAACGGTCCGTGAAAATATTCTCCGGCATGAATGGCGTGGGAATGAATCCATTGCATTTCCATGAGAATGCAGATGCTGTAGGAGTAAGCGACACCGTAGTTTGCACCGCTTGCCATGGTATAAATAATGCTTTCTTTTTCATGGGCTTTTGCAAATTGCTTGGCGTTGTCAGCTTCCTGCTTAAGGGCTTTTTCATATACAGCCTGCAATTGATCTAAGCCTTCAATTGCTTGCTCAAATTTCGTATTGTTTTCTAATACTTGCAGGGTTCCAAAAACGATTTGATACAAAACGCCATAGTTTGTATTGATCGCAAGCGCCTCATCACCCCAATCGTACTGGGCAACATATTGCGCTTCCTGCGCTAAAGGAGACTCCGGTTTAAACGTCATCGCAATCGTAAGTGCGCCCTTGCCCCTTGCAAACGCAGCAGCTTTGACTGTCTCCGGGGTATTTCCCGAATGCGAGCACAAAATAACAAGAGACTTTTCACCAAGCTGAACAGGGTTGCGCTGAATAAATTCGTTGGCGCTGTAGAGATCGGAGTTTATTGATTTTGACTCTCTGTCAAACACATACTTACTCGGATACATAATGGCAGAAGACCCTCCGCATGCGACAAAGAATACATGATCAATGGTTTTCCCTTTCAAATCCTGCAAGAAAGCTTGAACCTCACGATTTACTTTTGCTGTGGCCTGACTCAAATCCTTCACTCCTCGTTTTTATTATATAACGTTATATAACATTATATATTGTTATATTAAAGTCCGCGGGTAGGATTGTCAATATTATTTTCTGAAATTTCTCAATAATTTATTCGGATGACAGACAAAGGGTCTATATGCGAAAAAATGCCCAAATCAAAAGCCAGAACTTGACTTAAGCTCTGGCTTCGCTGTTCAATCCGCAGACTGACGTCTTATTTAAAAAATACCTTGTCTATATTGTACTTCGAGTGCTGTGTATTGATGATATATGTTTCGTAAATCTCTCTTTCCATTGGATCATCAACTACACATACCTCAATTTTATAAACTTCATCTCTGTGATGTTTGATCGGTGAAACAGTGTCTTCGAAATGCTTCTTAATTCTCTGTCTTAACTTTCTGGCTTTACCGACAAACAGCAGCTCGTCATGAATGTTGTAAAACATAAAAATGCCGCCTTTGTCCCTTGGGATCTGGTGAAAGTCGATGAATCCGTGAATCGGTTTTATCTTCGGCTCGTTATCATTAGCTGACTGCTGTCGTTCAGTGATGGTGACATTCGGTGCGGGTATATCAATTTTTATCAAAATCAGTTCACGTCCTCTTTTTCATTAAAGATAAATGCTAACACATACAGAAAAGAAAAGCTAGAACAGCTTTATTATATTTGTTTGTCATGCTCTTACTTATTATGCAAGTGCTCCGGCTGGATCATAAGGACTAAGGTCTAATTCTGTCTGCTTTCCGAGAACTAGCTTTGCGAGCTCTGCACCCAAAAACGGCCCCATCGTCAGTCCAGAAGCACCCAAACCGTTTGCAGCGTACAGGCCTTGAACATTCGGCACGGCCCCTACGACCGGCAGAAATCCCGGTGTAAACGGCCTGAAGCCCACTCTTGTTTCAACAGCAGCCGCATCAGCAAGACCCGGTGCAACGGCTAACGCTTTGCTCAATACTTCGTGCTGGCCTCCGGCTGTCACACGAAGATCATCAAGACCGGCATCGTTTTCGTGTGTGGCGCCGGCTACAATTCTGCCGTTATCAAACGACAGAATGTACTGATCACTCGGCGGCATTACAACCGGCCACGATCCTGTATCTGCATCTGTCATTTCAAAATGCATAATCTGCGCTTTTTGAAATGACACTTGAAAATGAATGCCAAGAGGCTTCAATATCTCATTGGCCCATGCTCCCGCCGTCACAATGACCGCGTCAGCCGCAAACTGCTTTGTATCTGTTTGCACGCCGGTGACTGTTCCGTTTTCAAAAAGCAAGGACGCATTTCCTTTGATGACCGTTGCGCCGCGTTTCTCTGCAGCGCTTAAAAGCGACCGGCACAGCGCTCTTCCGTTCACACGGGCGGCACCGCTGATATGAACCGATTCATAGCCGTCAGCTAAAATCGGAAACAGCTTTTTCGTTTCACTTGCAGACAAGCGGGTAATGTCGCCGATTTCCGGCGCATCCTCCCGTCTCTTATACGCCCTTTCCTCCATTTTATCGAGTTTAGACGCGTCAGTATGAATGCTGATGGCACCGACACGTTTGTATCCTGTATCCGATTCACCGTCTTTTTCCAATTGATGGATTAAATCCTTATAGTACCGCGCTCCCCCCTTAACAAGCTGGTACCAATCCTGATTACGGCGCTGCGAGAGCCAAGGACAGACGATCCCCGCCGCCGCATCAGTCGCTTGTCCCGGCTCTTTCCGATCAATGACAGTAACGCGAGCGCCTGTTTTTGCGAGATGATAAGCCGTCGACGCGCCCAGAATCCCTGCGCCGACGATGATGTACGATTTCATATGCAAACACCTTTTCTATTATAATGTCTATTCATTTTACCAAATCAAATGCTTTCCTTCGACCTTTTGCCCTAATGTGGAAAAACCGCGAAGTTCGTCCAATCTCTTTACTCTCCTATCGAATATCCTGTCACTATCAATAGAGAAAGGATGATACCATGAGCGAAAATCGTCATGAAAATGAAGAAAACAGACGCGATGCGGCAGTGGCAAAAGTCCAAAACAGCGGTAATGCAAAAGTCGTGGTCAGCGTGAACACAGATCAGGATCAGGCACAGGCGCAGTCACAAGACGGAGAAGACTAATGAACGAAAACATCATTCCTCTTAACAGACATACTCAAGAGATACCCACTACTGAATCTGTTATCAAAAACAGCGGCAACTCAGAGGTCCATATCGACATTCACATTGATACAATGCCAATTGCTTTTGCTATATTATGCTCTGCATTAGCCGCAAAGCAGATGACAAAAGAGGAATTCGATATGGCTTATACTCAATTGCGAGAGATGAACAGAGAAAATAACAGCAGATCATCTGTAAAGCAAATTATCAATCAAGAGACAGAAGAAGAGTAAAAAACCGCGGCCCCTCGGCCAGCGGTTTTTCTTCTGCATACAAAAAGGACGCGACTGAATCGGTTACTTCTGTACAATTTGAATAAGGTTACCGCATGTATCGTCGAAGACAGCTATTGTGACTTCGCCCATTTTTGTCGGTTCCGTCGTAAACGTCACGCCTTTTTCCTTTAATCGGTTGTACTCTTTTTGAATATCTGCAACGCCAAACATTGTGGCCGGGAGGCCTTCGGAGAATATCTTCTTTTGATACTCCTTGGCGGCAGGATGTTCATTCGGTTCGAGTAAAAGCTCGGTTCCGTCTTGATCATCTGGAGAAACAAGCGTTATCCACCTGAATTTCCCCATGGGAACGTCTTCCTTTTTTATAAACCCAAGTTTTTCTGTATAAAACTCCAGTGCCATGTCTTGATCTTGTACAAATATACTGGTAACAACGATTTTCATACTGTTTTTCCCTCCTTCGATATGAATGAAGCATGGTACTATGCTAACAATCTGGCTACAAGCAAAACAACCCACACATTTATCAGAGGCCCTGTTCTGATTTTATAAAATTATTCTATCCATCCTTTCAGCAAATTTTTAAGCGGTTCGTTGTTGAATATAAGTACTCGATATTTTCCCTTTCGTTTTGATGTTACGAGTCCTGCATCCTCCAGTACAGAAAGGTGTTTAGCTATCGCCTGTCGCGTAATAGAAAGGTCGTACTTTGTAATAAGACGTATCGTAAGTTCATACAACGTCAGCTCGTTGCGTTCAGATAATTCGTCTAATATAAGCCGCCGAGTCGAATCGCCGAGTGCTTTGAATATAGCGTCTTTGTTCCCATTCATATATTGAGTATAAGCAACCCATTAGTTGCATGTCAAGTATAAGCAACTGTATGGTTGCGTGATATAGAAACTGAACCTATCCGGCGCAGGTCTGAAATATTCTAATCGATAAGGAATTAAAACCATTAAAATAACAGTGGATATGTCTCTGAAAAATAAAAGAAGACGAACTTCAAAAGTTCGTCTTCTACAATCAAATTCGGCACGCCGGCCATTTTAAAGTTGATAACTATCTCTAAACCCCTTGATAAACAAAGGAGTTTTCATCATTAACCGATAGAACCTTCCATTTCGAACTTAATCAAACGGTTCATTTCAACTGCGTATTCCATCGGAAGCTCTTTTGTGAATGGCTCGATAAAGCCCATTACGATCATTTCAGTTGCTTCTTCTTCAGAAATACCGCGGCTCATCAAGTAGAAGAGCTGCTCTTCAGATACTTTAGACACTTTCGCTTCGTGCTCCAATGAAATGTTATCATTTAAGATTTCATTGTAAGGAATTGTGTCAGAAGTTGATTTGTTATCCATAATGAGCGTATCACACTCGATGTTAGAGCGGGCGCCTTCCGCTTTGCGTCCGAAGTGGACGATTCCGCGGTACGTTACTTTTCCGCCCTGTTTTGAAATCGATTTTGATACGATTGTAGATGATGTGTTTGGTGCAAGGTGAATCATTTTCGCACCTGCATCCTGATGCTGGCCTTTACCCGCAAGAGCGATAGAAAGCGTCATACCGCGCGCGCCTTCGCCTTTTAGGATACAAGCCGGATATTTCATTGTCAGCTTAGAACCGATGTTGCCGTCGATCCATTCCATTGTTGCGTTTTCTTCACAGACTGTACGCTTTGTTACAAGGTTGTAAACGTTGTTCGCCCAGTTTTGGATCGTTGTATAACGGCAGTAGCCGCCTTTTTTCACGATGATCTCAACGACCGCACTGTGAAGTGAGTTTGTTGTGTAAACAGGCGCAGTACAGCCTTCAACATAATGAACGCTTGCTTCTTCGTCAACAATGATCAGTGTACGTTCGAACTGACCCATGTTCTCAGAGTTGATACGGAAGTAAGCTTGTAGCGGTGTTTCAACCTTCACGCCTTTAGGCACGTAGATGAAAGATCCGCCGGACCAAACAGCTGAGTTAAGCGCCGCAAACTTGTTATCAGTCGGCGGGATTACTTTTGCCCAGTGCTCACGGAAAATATCTTCATTCTCTTTCAGCGCGCTGTCAGTGTCTTTAAAGACGATGCCTTGCGCTTCAAGATCTTCTTTCATGTTGTGGTATACAACCTCAGATTCGTACTGAGCAGAAACACCCGCAAGGTATTTTTGTTCAGCTTCAGGAATACCGAGCTTGTCGAATGTTTGCTTAATTTCTTCAGGAACTTCATCCCAAGAACGCTCTGAACGCTCAGACGGTTTTACGTAGTACGTAATTTCGTCAAAGTTCAGTGAGTTTAAATCTCCGCCCCATTGAGGCATCGGCATATTGTAGAAATGCTCAAGTGATTTCAAGCGGAAGTCAAGCATCCATTGAGGCTCTTCTTTCATGCGAGAAATTTCTTCTACGATTTCTTTTGTCAATCCGCGCTCTGAACGGAAAATGGAAACGTCCTTGTCGTGAAAACCATACTTGTATTCACCAATATCAGGCATTTTTTTAGCCATCCATTTTCACTCCAATCCTTTTAATTGCCGCCTTCTTCTTTCGCGACTCCTTTTTCAAGTGCTTTCCATGAGAGGGTTGCACATTTGATACGGGCCGGGAATTTTGAAACGCCTTGAAGGGCTTCAATATCCCCGAGATCTATAGAATCATCATACTCTTTCCCTTGCATCATATCCGAGAAAATCTTAGACATGGAAAGGGCAGTTTCAATATCTTTCCCTTTAATCGCCTGAGTCATCATCGAAGCGGAAGCCATTGAAATGGAACAGCCTTCCCCTTCAAACTTCGCATCTTCCACGATGTCTCCGTCAAGCTTCATTGTCAGTCTGATGCGGTCGCCGCATGTCGGATTGTTCATATCCACGACGATGCTGTCATTCAAAACCCCTTTATTGCGCGGGTTTTTGTAATGATCCATAATCACCTGTCTGTACAATGTATCTAAGTTTGCATTAAAAGACATTTGTAAAATACTCCTTTGTCTTTTGAAGAGCTTCCACAAGCTTATCAATCTCTTCCTCTGTATTATACAGATAAAAGCTTGCTCTTGCAGTAGCAGTTACATCCAGCCATTTCATCAGCGGCTGCGCACAATGGTGGCCGGCTCTGACTGCAATTCCCTCCGCATCAAGCACAGTCGCCACATCGTGCGGATGAACATCATCAAGGTTAAATGTGACAAGCCCGGCACGCTCTTCCGGCCCGTAAACCG
Source organism: Bacillus sp. FSL K6-0255 (assembly GCF_045040725.1). Classification (NCBI taxonomy): domain Bacteria; kingdom Bacillati; phylum Bacillota; class Bacilli; order Caryophanales; family Bacillaceae; genus Bacillus; species Bacillus sp. FSL K6-0255. The sequence goes on from NZ_CP150278.1 coordinate 3,237,468, forward strand.
TTACGCCGTCAAGCTGGCGGAAGCGTTCAAGCGCATAAGCTGCAAGCTTGTGCTCATGGCGGGAAATCTCATCAAGACCGATTTCTTCGAGAAAATCAATGGCGGCACCGAGGCCGATTGCTCCTGCAATAATCGGCGTACCCGCTTCGAATTTCCACGGAAGCTCTTTCCAAGTTGATTCATAAAGCCCGACAAAGTCAATCATTTCACCGCCGAATTCGGCAGGCTCCATGTTTTCCAGCAGGGCTTTCTTTCCGTACAGCACACCAACACCGGTAGGTCCGCACATTTTATGGGAAGAAAGCGCAAAGAAGTCGCAATCGAGATCCTGCACGTCAATTTTCATGTGAGGCGTGCTTTGTGCACCGTCCACCACAATGACAGCCCCATTGTCATGAGCGATTTTCGCCATTTCTTTAATCGGGTTGACCGTGCCGAGAACATTAGATACATGAGACACCGCAACAATTTTTGTGTTGCTTGTGACCGTTTCTCTGACGTCTTCTAAAGAAATCGTTCCGTCTTCCTGCAACGGAATATATTTTAATGTGGCGCCAGTTGCTTTTACAGCCTGCTGCCACGGAATGATATTCGCATGATGCTCCATGTAGGTGATGACCACTTCATCACCAGGTTTCAGGTTGGCGCGCGCATAGCTTAACGCCACCATATTCAGTGATGTGGTCGTGCCTTTTGTGAAAATAATCTCAGCCATTGACTTCGCGTTAATAAACTTGCGGACTTTTTCACGCGCTCCTTCATAACCATCTGTCGCTCTGGTTCCAAGTGTATGGACGCCCCGGTGAACATTGGAATTGTATTGGTTATAATACTTATCCAGTGTTTCAATGACAGCACGCGGCTTCTGGGAAGTCGCCGCGCTGTCGAGATAAACGAGATCATGTCCGTTCACTTGCTGATGAAGGATCGGGAACTGTTCACGAATATCTGTGATATTCATTACTTCACTTTCCTTTCGATAACAGAAACTAATTGTTTCTTAACGCCTTCAATCGGAAGTTCATTTACTACCGGTGCAAGGAATCCGTAAATGACTAAGCGTTCTGCTTCTTCTTTCGGAATTCCGCGGCTCATCAGGTAGTAAAGCTGAATAGGGTCCACACGGCCGACAGATGCCGCATGTCCTGCAGTTACATCGTCTTCGTCAATTAAAAGAATAGGGTTTGCGTCTCCTCGTGCTTTTTCGCTGAGCATCAGCACGCGTGATTCTTGCTCCGCATTCGCTTTAGAAGCGCCATGTTCGATTTTGCCGATTCCGTTAAAGATAGAAGAAGCGGAATCCTTCATCACACCGTGCTTCAAGATATAGCCTTCAGAAGCTTTACCGAAATGGATGATTTGTGTTGTGAAGTTTTCTGTTTGCTCTCCTCTTCCGACAACAACCGTTTTCGTATCGCCGTATGTGCCGTCACCGTAAAGGTTTGTTGTATTTTCGGAAATCGTGTCGCCGTCGTTCATCAGGCCAAGAGCCCACTCGATTTTGCTGTCGCGTCCGCGCGCAGCACCGCGGCGGTTCACATAAGTTGTCACACCGCTTGACAGATTATCCACCGCACCGTATGTCACGCTGGTATTATCACCTGTGATGACCTCACTGATAATATTGAAGACAGCGTCTTTCGGGTTTACAGTGCTGATGTAGTTTTCTACATATGTTACAGAGCTGTGGTCTTCAGCCACAATCAGCACGTGGTTGAATAGAGCTGTATCATTGCTTTCGTGGACATAAACAGCCTGAACCGGCGTCTCCACCTGAACATTTTTCGGAACATAAAGGAATGCTCCTCCGTTAACAAGAGCCGCGTGAAGTGCAGTTAACTTATGTTCGTCAACCTTCACGCCGTCCTTCATAAAGTATTTCTCCACCAAGTCGCTGTGCTCGCGTGCAGCAGTCAGAATATCAGTGAAGATGACGCCTTTGTCTTTCAATTCTTGAGAAAGAGAAAGATGTGCCGGCGTCTGGTCACGCTGTACGTATAATGTTTTATCTTCGTTTTCAATGTCGATCAGCGCTTTTACTTCATCAGTCAAATCTTCTAATGAAGAAAGCGGTTCGTTATCCACTGTATGCTTCGCGAAATTCGTGAAGTTCCAGTTTGTGATTTTTGTTTTGTCAGGTTTCGGCATCGGCAGATCCTCAGCTTGTTCAAGAGCCTGTAAGCGCAGGTTCTTCAGCCAGGCAGGTTCTTGGTGCTTTTCGGAAAAGCTTTTGAGATACTCCTGATCTACGGATAGTTTTGTACCTAGTGTCATATTAATCCCCCTAACGCTTACGCTTCTTGGCCAACAGTTTCGTCTTCAATGCCAAGTTCTTGTTTGATCCAGTCATAACCTTCTGCTTCAAGACGCTGAGCAAGCTCTGCACCGCCGGATTTTACAACGCGGCCTTGCATCATAACGTGAACAACATCCGGAGTGATGTAGTTTAACAGGCGCTGATAGTGAGTGATCATCAGGCAGCCGAAGCTTTCGCTGCGCATTTTGTTGATCCCTTTTGATACAACTTTCAAAGCGTCAATATCAAGACCTGAGTCAATTTCATCAAGGATGGCGATTTTCGGTTCAATCATCATTAATTGAAGGATTTCGTTGCGTTTTTTCTCCCCGCCTGAGAAGCCTTCGTTAAGATAGCGCTGAGCCATTTCAGGGTCCATTTCAAGGAACTCCATGTTTTCGTCCATTTTGCGGATGAATTTCATGAGAGAAATTTCATCGCCTTCTTCTCTGCGCGCGTTGATTGCTGAGCGAAGGAAGTCGGCATTTGTCACACCGCTGATTTCACTTGGGTACTGCATCGCAAGGAATAAGCCTGCCTGCGCACGCTCGTCCACTTCCATCTCCAGTACATCTTTGCCGTCAAGCGTGATGCTGCCTTTTGTTACTTCATATTTAGGATGCCCCATAATAGCAGCTGATAAAGTGGATTTACCAGTTCCGTTCGGGCCCATTACTGCGTGGAATTCTCCACCTTTTATTTCAAGGTTTACACCCTTTAAGATCTCTTTCCCTTCGATTTCAACGTGAAGATCTTTGATCGTTAATGTTGAAGCAGCCATATCTATACCTCCAAAAATATATAATCATTATTCTCATTTTATTCTCATTCTAATTTTATAACAAATGAAAAGTAAATACAACTTTTTATCGTGCCTAGCACATTCCTCAAGTTTAACAAAGATCAGCACTTTATTAAAGCGATTGAAAAAGAAAAAGAGTGGATTCCCACCCTTTTTTAAAAGATTGATTTTCTCAATAAGCTCCCGCAGAAATCCGCTTGCTTTTTTCGTAATCAAGCTCTCTCTGCCGCTCTACTTTCATTCTTGTTTCCAGCCGGCGTCCATATTCCTCGTATCCAATTCCGTGTGACAGCTGCATCGCTTTTTCCATTTCTGACGTATAATCGAGGTTCAGTCTGTCCTGGCTGCTGCAAATAATGAATCAATCCCTTCATATATTTGCTTTTTATTGTACCAGTGCTGCGTTGGATGACGCAAAAACGATTTGGCGTGAAATAGCGGCAGATGAGACGAAAGCATCCTTTCAGAACAAATGAGAATGGTTTTTCGGAATATTCCTTCTCTTAATGCGTGGTGTTTCCGAATTCCTCAATGCACTGTTGAACGACTGTCACGCCTTGGCTGAAAGCTGCGCCGCCTCCAAATGCCGCTGCCACACTGACGGCTTCGAGAATGTTTTCTTCTGTCGCTCCCTGATCGAGACAGCCTTTTGTATGATAGATCATGCAATATTCGTCCTGAGCATTGATGGCAATTCCGAGGGCGATCAGCTGTTTTTCTCTTTCAGTCAGAGAATTCCCGGCAAAGCACTGTTCAGTAAATTCGTTAAATTTCCTTCCCATCAGCGGCATCTTTTGTTCAAATGTGCCTAAACCATGTTTATATTGTTTTAACGCGTCCTGCATGCTTCCTCTGTCTTGATTCAAAGAAAATCCCTCCATCTGTTTAACATTCCTTTTTATTATGAACAGCTTTTAGGAAAATACGCGAAAAAAACCCCGGAATTCTCATCCCGGGTTTCACCGTGTCAGCAAACCCTCGCATTCGTTGTCAGACCTGCGCGTTGGTGCTCACGAATTGCAACATTCGCTCCGCTCCAATGCTCGGCCTTCCTAGACTTCAAGGGTTTTCAATCACGCTGAAAAGATGACAAAGCCCTAAAACGAATATCGTTTTAGGGCTTTGTCAATAATTGAACCCCGGAATTCTCATCCGGGGTTTCAGTCTTATTCAGATACAGGAAGCACAGCTCCGTCGTATTTTTTCTCGATGAAGTCTTTGATCTTTTTAGAGTGAAGAACTTCCATCAGTGCTTTGATTTTTGCAGAATCTTCTTCGCCTTTTCTTACTGCGATGATGTTAGCGTATGGGTTGTTTTTCGTTGATTCTACTTCAATTGCATCTTTTTTAGGATTTAATTTATTTTGGATCGCATAGTTTACATTGATGAAGGCCGCGTCTCCTTCTTTGTTTTCATATGCTTTTGCCGTTAATTCAGGCGCTACTTTTTTGAATTCAAGGTTTTTCGGGTTTTTCTTAATGTCTTTCAATGTTGCGTCAACTGTTTCTACCTTAGAATCAAGAGTGATTAATCCAGCGTTTTCAAGCATTGCAAGCATACGGCCTTGTTCAGCAACGTTGTTTGTCAGAATGATTGTCGCACCGTCTGGAAGGTCTTTCAGTGATTTGTATGTTTTAGAGTAAATACCGAATGGCTCTAAGTGAACAGCACCGGCATTCACAAGTTTGTAATCTGTGTTTTCTTTCATTTCTTGCTCAAGGTAAGGAATGTGCTGGAAGTAGTTCGCGTCCACTTCTTTATCAGCTAAAGCTTTGTTGTACATTTTGTAATCACTAAGCACTTTCACTTTCAGCGTATAGCCTTTTTCTTTCAGCAATGGTTCAGCTTCTTTTAAAATTTCCGCATGCGGTGTTTTCGTTGCCGCAACGACAATTTCTTTCTTGCCGGATTCAGCGCCGTTATTCGAACCGCAGGCAGCCATAACTCCTGCAAATACAAGCAGTAATGCACCCAAAAATAGCTTTTTCAATGTAAATCCTCCCTTATCTTTTGTCTATAATATTTGTTATTAGATCACCGATGATTTGAATAATAAACACGATGATTAAAATAAACACAGTAGCAACGAAGGTAACATCAGCGTTATTAGACTGATATCCTTCTACGTACGCAAGGTTTCCAAGGCCTCCTGAACCAATGGCTCCGGCAATTGCCGTTGAGCCGATCAAAGCAATGGCTGTAACCGTAATGCCAGAAATAAGAGCAGGCATTGATTCCGGAATCAGCACTTTGAAAATAATCGTAGACGTTTTCGCGCCCATTGATTTAGCTGCTTCAATCACACCTTTATCCACCTCACGCAGCGCGATTTCAACAAGGCGCGCGTAAAATGGTGCCGAGCCGATTACCAGCGCCGGCAATGCGGCGTTTGGCCCTAAGATCGTGCCGACTAAAAATTTCGTAAAACCTAATAGTAAAATAATTAAAATAAGGAACGGAATCGATCTGAATATGTTAACAACGGCCGCAATCACTGAGTTGACCGCTTTATTCTGCCAGAGGCTTCCTTTGCTCGTCAGAAAGAGCAGCAAGCCGAGGATGACCCCGATGACAAAAGCAAACAGTAAAGAAATCAGCGTCATATAAAGTGTTTCATATGTCGCGTTCCATAATTCAGTTAAATCAACGTTCGGGAAGTATTTTTCAAACATTCGTGATCACCTCTGCTTTCACCTGTTTGTCATTAATGAATCGGATCACGTTTTGCACTTCTTCCTCGTCTCCGTCAATGTGGATGAACAGTGAACCGTAAGCCCCATCCTTCGTCTGCGAAATTTTCCCTTGCAGAATATTGACGCTGACATTGAAGTTTCTGATCATTTCTGTAATCAGAGGCTGTTCAGCTGACTCACCGACAAATGTGAGCTGAACCATTTTTCCTGATGCTGTATCATCAAGAAGGTGCTGAAGCGTCTCTTTCGTTTCTTCCGGCTCTGTCACCTGTTGAACAAATCGTTTTGTCATTTGTTCCTTTGGATTTTTAAAGACATCGAGAACCTCGCCTTCTTCGACCACCTTGCCGTTTTCCATGACGGCGACTCTGTTGCAGATTTTGCGGATGACATGCATTTCGTGCGTAATCAGCACAATCGTCAAACCGAGTCTTTCATTAATATCGGACAATAGATCCAGAATTGAATCTGTCGTTTGCGGATCTAATGCTGATGTCGCTTCGTCACAAAGAAGAACCTTCGGATTGTTTGCAAGCGCTCTGGCAATTCCGACACGCTGCTTCTGACCGCCGCTCAGCTGGGACGGATAAGATTTTTCTTTTCCTTCTAAACCTACCAGTTTAATCAGTTCATTGGCGCGCTTGATCCGCTCGCTCTTTTTCACCCCGGCAATTTCTAAAGGAAACATGATATTATCTCTGACAGTCCGCGACCAAAGCAAATTGAAATGCTGGAAAATCATACTGATCTCATGGCGTGCTTTTCTTAAACCGCGTCCATTTACTTCATTAATCTTGGTTCCCGCCACTTCCACGGTTCCTGAGGTTGGTTTCTCAAGGCCGTTCAGCAGACGGATTAAGGAACTCTTACCAGCTCCGCTATATCCTATAATTCCAAAAATCTCACCTTTTTTAATGGAAAGCGAGACGTTTTGGACAGCATTGACATCTCCATGTTTCGACTTGTAAACTTTTGAAACATCCTGAAGATTGATCAAAGCAATCACCTGCCTTAACACTATTCTAAGAAATCTTCCGGTTTTTTCTGCAAAAGAAAAGCCTTTCTGCACACTTGAGCAGAAAGGCTTATATAAAATGCCTTTCTCTCATCTTTCAAAGCTGAACGCTTCGTGTGAATTGGCACCATTTCAACAGTGTTGATGGTTGCCGGGCTTCATAGGGCACTTCCCTCCACCTCTCTTGATAAGAGAAATATATAGTCTTTTTCGTCCGGAAATTCTTAATGTAGAATAGCACGGCGAATGATTAAATGTCAATAAAATAAATGATGTCAACTTTTACTATTATAATAATTTATTATTTTTTAATTTTTTAAAATCCTCTGAAAAAATCCATTTGTCAGCCAGAGAATGGCTTCCAGCTTTAACAGGGCCCTGAATGACCCCTTTACTTTGAGGCTTCCGCTCTGAATAAGGTGCTGAAGGGAAATGTCTCCGTGCAATAAATCAATAATTTCCGTTTGGTTTCCGTAAAAGGTCAGGTTGGACGTTTGGGGCGGAGAAACTTTTTTCATTTCTCCCTGTTCGTTTATTGAGACGGTTAAGGCTTCTGCTTCTCCTTGGAAGGTAATGAGCAATGTTGAGGCATTCAAAAGGGGTTTTAAAAACAGATGCTGATACTCATCTTCTAAAACTTCCGCTTTCTCCATATGTACAACCTCCTATTTGTTGGTCATACATACACATTTCTCTCTTTGTCGCAAGAACCCCTTTATAAAACGAACGACAATTTCATTGGATATGCTGAGAAATATGTCATAAATGGGATGCGGAAGATGATTTTTGTTTGATCAGCTCATATAAATAAGAAACGGAATGAAATGCATATCCTCTTTCGACCATCTTTCCGCCTTTAAACAGCAGAAAACAAGGGACGCTTTCAATTTGATACGCTTTTGCGAATGTCGGAGAGTAATTGACATTGTTTTGATAGAAGGCGACATCCGGCAGCATTTCTTTCACCACTGTCAGCATTTTGCTTGCAAGCTGGCAGGTGCCGCAAAACGGAGTATATAAATATAGAAGGTACACATCATCTTCAATGTGATCAAGTTCGTGTTCTTGGAGTTCTTTCATGCTATACACCTCGGGACTTTCTTTCAAGAAAAATAGTATGGACATTCAGATTCGCACGCAGCAATACAGAAGCGATATGGTGCCTGGGCGCAGCCGCTACTTCCTTATAGGCTCTGTCGACATGGAGATGGCAGGCTTCATTAAATTCACGCTTCAGCTGTTTTCTCAATTTCTCACCTGATTCATCAGCATCAACTAATATATAGACGTCTTTATCATAAAGCTCGTCAGCCAATTCCTCGAGCCTCAGCTGGCTGATTGTTCCGTTTGTGCAGATAATGCGCATCGGTTCATTCAGGACGCTTTCGATTTTCTCTTTATCTGATTTCCCCTCGACAATCATAACCTTTTCCAGCTCATCCATCTTCATCTTGTTCACCTGCCGCGTCAAATTTGAAATGTTCAGATTGTAAAAGAAGGCAGTGAAATTCACCGCCAACATTAACACCAGCCGTTTTCGTAGTCACAATCTACATATTTTGCGTCGTCTCCAGAGACCACATCGGCTGTCTTATAAAATTTCTCATTTTCAAAGGAATAACCGGACTTAAGCTCATATTCATTCATGCTTGTCATTTGGCCGATCATCTCATTATCATGATATAACGAGAGCCGGCCATTTTGAAAGCGGCCTGTCACGTCATTGGTGACATCGAGCTTTTGTTTGTCGAAAGCCATATTGGACACCTCCCATAACGTTAGCGTGTCCAATTGCTTTTACGGCTATCCTGTTTTAGTCTTCTTGTGTCATCTCTTCGTATTGCTCTGCTGTCATCAGTTTTTCAATTTCAGAAGCGTCAGATGGCTCAACGACGATCATCCATGCTTTTTCGTACGGAGATTCGTTGACGAATTCCGGACTGTCATCAAGATCTTCGTTTACTTCCACAACCGTTCCGTTAATCGGTGCATAAAGCTCAGATACCGTTTTAACGGATTCAACACTGCCGAATGGCTCGTCCGCTTTGATTTCAGCGCCCACTTCAGGAAGTTCGACAAACACGATGTCGCCTAGTTCGGACTGGGCAAAATGCGTAATTCCGATTCTGGCTTTTTCTCCTTCAACTTTTACCCACTCGTGTTCTCCTGAGTAACGCAAATCTTTTGGTATGCTCAATTGAATCCCTCCATTTTTTACAGCACTACAATAAGAAGATACCACACTTTTCAAAAAAAATTTACATTAAGCCCAGTTTTCTTCAAATTGGTCTTCTTTAAATCCGACAGTCACTTTTTCGCCGTCTGTTGTAAGCGGGCGTTTAATTAGCATACCATCTGAAGCCAGCAGTTCGAGCTGTTCGTCCTCTGACATATGATACAGCTTTTCCTTGAGATTGAGCTCGCGGTATTTCATGCCGCTCGTGTTGAAAAATTTCTTGAGATCCAGCCCGCTTTTTTCATAAAGCGCTTTTAATTCTTCTTTGCTTGGCGGCTGCTCAGCAATATGTATTTCGTTTATTTCTTTCCCATGCTCTTCAAGCCACTTCTTTGCTTTGCGGCACGTTCCGCATTTAGGGTACCAGTAAAAAGTTAACGACATCTTCTTCCCCCTCAATAAAATAATCGAGGTTATTTTAACACAGTTTGTTTTAAAAACCTAAAACAGTGCTTCTTAAAAAAGAGCTCCGCGCATGCGGAGCTCATGGCCAATCAGACAGTATATTTCTCAGCCTCAAAAATGCCTGCCGCCGCCTCGCGTTTTTTCTGAATCACGTTTTTAGGCGTTACGCGTGTCAGCTTGCGCAGAGCGGAAAGCATCATGCGGAGTGAATCTCCTTCTTCCATTGCGATAAGGGATTCCTTTGCATGCGCTTCGATTTCGTTAAAGGCCTCTTGAACGAAAATTTCTGTGTACAGCACCTTTTGCGCTGCTTTTTCAGCGCCTTGTGCGGCAATGGCCTTTTCCGTTCTGAGCACGGCTGATTCCATTGCGTATACATTGCTGACGATATCCGCTACGTTCACGAGAATTTCTTGCTCACGATCGATCGCTTTTCCGTATTTTTGCGCGGCTAGGCCGGCAGCAAACAACGCAATTTTTTTGGCTTGCTTGACGATATATTTCTCCTGCTCTAAGACGCCGCTTCCAGGCTCTTCAGGCATAAGCATCATGAGTTCTTCCTGCAGCGACTGCGCTTTTTCGAATAAAGGCAGCTCGCCTTTAAGCGCTTTTTTCAGGAAGGTGCTTGGCACGATTAACCGGTTGATTTCGTTTGTGCCTTCAAAAATCCGATTGATCCTTGAATCCCTATAGGCCCTTTCTACTTCGTATTCCTGCATAAAGCCGTAGCCTCCATGAATCTGCACGCCTTCATCAACGATATAATCAAGCGTTTCAGAGCCGAATACCTTATTCAGAGAGCATTCGATGGCGTATTCCGCAATCGATTTGGCGATTTGCCGGCCGTCCTTGAGATCTTCGGCCGTGAACTGGCTCATATTGTCTTCAAACAGCCCGACGGTTCTGTATACAGAGCTTTCCATCGCATACAGCCTTGAGGCCATTGTCCCGATTTTTTCCTGTGTCAATGAAAAACCAGCAATCGGCGTTTTAAATTGGCGGCGCTGATTTGCGTATGCCGCAGACAGCTCGATGACGCGTTTAGATGCGCCGATTGTGCCAACCGCCAGTTTGTAACGGCCGATGTTTAAAATATTAAAGGCGATGACATGCCCTTTGCCGATTTCTCCGAGCAGGTTTTCCTTTGGCACTTCAGCTTGATCCAGAATGAGGGTTCTTGTCGATGATCCCTTGATTCCCATTTTCTTTTCTTCCGGTCCCGTGGAGACACCCGGGAACTCTTTTTCTACAATAAAGGCTGAAAACTTGTCGCCGTCTACCTTAGCGTAAACCACAAATACATCGGCAAAAGCAGAGTTGGTAATCCACTGTTTTTCCCCTGTTAATACATAATGGGTTCCTGCTTCATTCAGCACAGCTGTTGTTTTTGCTCCAAGTGCATCAGACCCAGAGCCAGGCTCAGTCAGAGCATAAGCGGCGATCTTTTCGCCTGAAGCGAGTCCAGGCAAATATTTTTTCTTTTGTTCTTCTGACCCGAAAAAGACGATCGGCAAGGAACCGATACCGACATGCGCGCCATAAGAAAGAGAAAAGCTTCCTGCACGCGAAAATTTCTCAGTGATGAGTGCCGAGCTGATTTTATCTAGGCCGAGCCCGCCGTATTCTTCCGGCACATCGGCGCCAAGCAGCCCTAGTTCGCCCGCTTTCTTCAACAGTCTGACAGAATGCTCGAATTGATGGTTTTCGATATCATCTATATGAGGGAGAACATCTTGCTCGATGTAATCCTCTGTTGTTTTCGCAATCATTTTATGCTCGTCAGTGAAATCCTCCGGTGTATACATTTGATCGTATGTGACATCCTCGATTAAAAATCCGCCGCCTTTTTGTACGTCAGCCGCTTTTTTTGCCATTTGTTTTTCCCCCTTTAGCATAATTCAAATACACCGGCCGCTCCCATTCCGCCGCCGATACACATGGTCACGACTCCAAATTGCTCGTTTCTCCGTTTCATTTCATGGATGAGTGAGAGTGTAAGCTTTGTGCCCGTACAGCCAAGCGGGTGTCCAAGCGCGATTGCGCCCCCGTTGACATTCACTTTTTCTTCATCAATTCCCAATTCCCTGATTACTTGAATGGCCTGTGAGGCAAAAGCTTCATTCAGTTCAAACAAGCCGATGTCCTGCAGCTGAAGTCCGGCAAGCTTCAAAGCGCGCGGAATCGCTTCCACCGGTCCGATTCCCATCACTTCCGGCGGCACGCCGCCTACTGCAAAGGAGCGGAATTTCACAAGCGGGGCCAGGCCAAGAGCATCGGCTTTTTCCCGGTCCATCAGCATGACAGCCGCCGCTCCGTCACTCGTCTGCGAGGAATTGCCCGCAGTCACCGTCCCGTCAACGGAAAAGGCCGGGCGCAATGTCGATAAGATGTCTGCAGTCGTTTGCGGGCGAACACCTTCATCCTGAGAAAACACAAACTGTTTTTCCATAGGCTTATGGTCTTCTCCGATTTCTGTCACCGTCACTTCTACGGGTACAATTTCATCTTTAAATTTTCCTTCTGCAAGGGCTTTAGCAGCGTTTTGGTGGCTGCGAACGGCAAACGCGTCTTGATCCTCACGGGAGACGCCGTATTTTTTCGCGACTTGCTCGGCTGTGTGGCCCATGCTCATATAATATTCCGGTGCCTTTTCTGCCAAAGCAAGGTTCGGACGGGTAACATGCCCCATCATCGGAACTTGCGACATGGATTCTGCTCCGCCGGCGATCGCTGTATCGTAGGCGCCCAGCATAATTTTTTCTGCTGCATATGCAATAGACTGAAGGCCTGAAGAGCAATAACGGTTAACTGTAATCGCCGGAACCGTGTACGGCAGGCCCGCGAGCGCACCGATATTTCTCGCCATATTAAGCCCCTGCTCCGCTTCAGGCGTTGCACAGCCAATAATCAAATCGTCAATATTGCCTTCGTAACCGCCTGCCCGTTTCAGTGTCTCTTTTACACAAATCGCTCCCAAATCATCCGGGCGAACGGTGGCCAACGATCCTTTTTTTGCTTTTCCAACCGGTGTTCTTGCACCTGACACAATGACTGCCTCTTTCATAAGCTCCCTCCTAATTCCGTAAAGGTTTACCTTTCACAAGCATATGCTGCATTCTCGCTTGAGATTTTGCTTCTCCTGCCAAACTCAAAAACGCTTCTCTTTCGATCTCCAATAAATACTCTTCATCAACCTCTGTACCAAACGGCACTTTTCCGCCCGCAATGACATAAGCGAGTTTTTTCGCGATCTTGAAATCATGCTCAGATATATAGCCGGACAGCTTCATCTGCTCAGCGCCAAGCAAGAGTGCCGCATAACCGGTTTCTCCCGGCACCTTGACCTTTTCTTTTACAGGCGGCCGCCAGCCGGTATCGTATAAAGATGCGGCTAGCTGCTTCGCATCGTATAACAGGTGGTCTTGATTCACGCTGATCTGATCCGTTTCTTTTAAGATGTTCATCTCACGAGCCTCTTGAGCGGAAGCGGACACTTTCGCCATTGCAATCGTTTCAAATGTTTTCATTGCCGCATTCATCGGATCAAGGCCGCAGCGAAGATGATTGATGTACAGCTCTTTGTTTCCCCCTCCGCCAGGGATGAGGCCGACACCTGATTCAACAAGGCCCATATAGGCTTCGCTTGCCGCTTGAGTACGCGCCGCAGGCAGGCATACTTCCGTTCCTCCGCCGAGCGTCATGCCAAATGGCGCGGCGACGACCGGTTTCGCACTGTATTTGATCTTCATCATCGTCTCCTGAAAACGGCGGATCACAAAATCAACTTCCAAAAAGTTGTCATCTTGGACTTCCATTAAGATCATGGCTAGATTCGCGCCGACGCAGAAATTTTTCCCTTGATTGCCGATGACAAGCCCCTTGTAATTCCGTTCTGTTTCCTCTAATCCTTTGTGGATTATTTGAATGATATCAAGGCCGATCGCATTGCTTTTCGAATGAAATTCAAGAAGGGCCACATCATCTCCAAGGTCAATTAAGCTTGCTCCGCTGTTTTTCGCAATCACGTCTTTTGTTTCTTTAAGTGCTTGTAAATGAATTCGTTTTTTGTTTTCTTTCACGGCTCTGTATTCGCCGCGGTCATAATAAAATACCGTTCCGTTCTCTTTGATGTAGAAGGTTTCATTTCCTTTATCCAGCATCTCTTTTATCCAGCCAGGCATATCTGCTCCAAGCTGCTCAAGCTTTTCCACTGACTGCTTGAGGCCGATGGCATCCCACATTTCAAAAGGGCCCAGTTCCCAGCCGAATCCCCACTTCATGGCTTGGTCAATCGCATGAATATCATCGGCAATCTCGCCAAGCAGCTCGGCTGAGTAAAGCAGGGTTTGAGATGTGATATTCCACAGCAATCGGCCGGCCCTGTCATCCGAATAAATAAGCGCTTTCATTTTGGCTTTTGTCCCTTTTGCCTGTTTTGCCGCTTCAAGTGCCGGTGTTTTCATTTTTGTCCGCTCGCCGTAAGTAAGCGTCACTGGGTCAAGCTCATAAATCGTTTTTCCTTCTTTTTTATAAAAGCCTTGGCCGCCCTTACTTCCGATCCACCCTTTTTCCAGCATATCGTTCATGAAGCTTGGAAGGCGAAACACTTCTTTTTCATCGCCATCAGCTTTGTCATACACATTTCGGGCAACATGGGCGAATGTATCGAGACCGACCACATCAAGCGTTCTAAAGGTGGCGCTTTTCGGCCTGCCGATCAGCGGTCCTGTGATCGAATCAACCTCCCCGACCTGATAACCGCCTTTCAGCATCTCTTGGACTGTCACGAGAAGCCCGTAAGTCCCGATGCGGTTTGCGATAAAGTTCGGTGTGTCCTTTGCTGTAACAACGCCTTTCCCGAGGACATTTTCTCCGAAAGCTGTCATAAACTTTAAAATATCAGGATCCGTTTCCTTAATCGGAATGATCTCCAGCAGCTTTAAATAGCGTGCGGGATTAAAAAAATGCGTTCCGAGAAAATGGGCTTTAAAATCATCCGACCGGCCTTCAGCCATTTCCTGCACTGATATGCCGGATGTGTTGCTTGAGACGATGCTTCCAGTCTTTCGATGTTCATCCACAAGAGCGAAAATTTTCTTTTTGACTTCAAGGTTTTCGACAACGACCTCAATAATCCAATCTGCTTCTTTCAGTTTTTCTGCATCATCCTCCAGATTGCCAGGTGTAATATAGGAGGTATTTTTCGCTGATGTGAGGGGAGCGGGCTTTTGTTTCAGCAGTTTTTTCATCGCCTGCCGGCTCAGCCTGCTGCGCACCTCCGGACTGTCCTTCATCAGCCCCCTTTTTTCCTCTTCCTTTGTCAAATCGTTCGGCACAATATCTAGCAGCAGGACAGGAATTCCGATGTTAGCCAAATGCGCCGCTATCCCGGAACCCATTACCCCCGATCCTAAAACGGCTGCCTTCCGAATGTGTTTGTGCATGAGATATCCCCCTTGAACATTGAATGAATAGTCATTCATTTTTTGACTAAAAAAAATGAAACCCGTTTCTTCTTTCATCTTAAAAGATTTCCGGTTCGACTTCAATAGCTAATTTGTTATTTTTTTTGTATGAAGCCTATAAAAGTCGGGCAACTTAAGCCCGGAGGTGAAGGGAATGGTACGAGAGAAAAAAAATCCGTCTTCAGCGGCAGTCAGCGCGGCGAGCGTAAAGGGAGATGCCGGTCCGACTCAGCATTACGGCGGCGGAAAACGGACAAGTCAAAATCAGCAGTATAAAAAACATAACATGGAACAATCATAATGCAGCTGCTTCCCGCGGCTGCTTTCACTTTTTCAAAATTCCTTTTAACACAAACGCTGCATTGGCAGGCCGTTCGGCAATTCTTCTCATAAAGTAGCTGAACCAGTCCGTTCCATATGGGACATACACACGCATTCTGTAGCCTTCCTTGGCGAGTTCCTTCTGACGCTCCGGCCTGATGCCGTATAGCATTTGAAACTCAAATTGCGATGCGGGGATTTGATGTTCGGCGACGAGCTGTTTCGTAAATGCAATGATGTCATCGTCATGTGTGGCGACAGCCGTGTAGTTCCCGCTTAACAACTGCAGCTTTATTAAGCTCTGAAAATGAAGGTCCGTTCCTCTTTTGTCGGGAAACGCTACGGCCGCAGATTCTTTATAAGCGCCTTTTACAAGTCTGAGATTCGGCTTTAAGTCCCGCATCTTTCTGATATCTTCTGCCGCCCGGTACAGATACGCCTGAATGACCGTGCCGAGCTTCTCAAATTCCTGTTTGCATTGCCTGTAAATAGAAAGTGTCTGTTCATAATGGGAATAGTCTTCCATATCAATGGTCACAGCAACATCATATTGCTTCGCAACGGAAAGAATGGCGCGCAAATGAGTAAGAGCAAGTTCTTCTGAAAGATCGAGCCCGATTGAGGTCAGCTTAAGTGAAAGCTCTGAGTCCAATTGATGTTCGGCAATGGCTTGAATGGCTTTCTTGCATTCCTCTGCGACTTGGTTTGCTTCTTTTTCCGAAGCTGCATACTCGCCTAAATAATCAATTGTTGCACACAAACCGGATCTGTTTAGCCTTTTGACGGTCTTAACCGCCGATTCAATCGTATCCCCTGCGACAAACCTTCGTGCTCCAAGCCGCGTTCCGTATGCTTTTGCGAACTTGGTAAGTGTTTTATTTTGAGATAAGAATAAAAACACATGTCTCAACATCCGACTCCCTCCCGCCGTCATCTTCAAAACACCTGTATATAACTCCCAGTCTGAAGGAAACTATAAAATGAACAGAAACCAAAGGAGGATCACAATGGATAATCAGCAGCAATTTCAAATGCCGCCTTCCGTTATTTCGACAAAGGATCATTTGTATCTCAATGACATGCTGAACTGGAATTTGCTCGCGATGAAAAAAGCGCATTTCATGGCGCAGCAGTGCCAGGATCAAACGTTAAAGCAAGAACTCGACCGCGTCGGACACATGCATCATGATCACTATCAAAGAATATTAAAGCACCTGCAGCCAGGCCAGCAGCAGTCCGGCTACATCCAATAAGGAGGCGCCAGAATGAATCAGCAAAATCAAAAAATCAGCAACCCGCAGACACCTGTACCGACAACATCGGAAATGAATGACAGAGATTTCGTCAACGAATTGCTGACAACCGAAAAATACATGACAACAGCTTATTGCACTGCTTTGCACGAATTCAGCCACGAGTCTCTTTATCAGGATATTCAATCCATTTTTGATGAGTCACAAAAAGCGCAAAGAAAACTATATGATCTCATGTTCCAATATGGATGGTATTCTGTTGAAGCGGAGGATGCACAAAAGCTGCAGCAGTCCTATCAAAAATTCCAGCAGACCATTCAGCAGCAGTCTCCTTATCAGCAATAACAACATTAGTAAAAAGGATACGATGTTCTTTAGGGCATCTATCCTTTTTTTGTTTAAAATCAGTTGACTTTTCATTTACGCTTATTTATATTTAATAAGCATTAACTATTTTGTCATTAAAATATATATACAGTGTATGTAACAGAGGGGAAATGAATATGAAGAGTGCGGATCAGTTAATGTCCGATATTCAATTATCGCTTCAGGCGCTCTTTCAAAAGATACAGCCTGAAATGCTGGAAAGCATGGAGAAACAAGGTGTCACCCCAGCGCAGCTGTTTGTGCTGGCCAGCCTAAAGAAACACGGCAGCCTCAAAGTTTCTGAAATTGCCGAGCGTATGGAGGTGAAGCCAAGCGCGGTGACGCTGATGGCAGATCGCCTTGAACAAAAAAATCTTATCGCCAGAACACACAACACAAAAGACAGGCGAGTGATTGATCTCAGTCTTACTGACGAAGGAGACAGAAAGTTCGAGGAGATTCTGGCAGGCAGAAAGGCCATTATGGCGCGCTATCTTTCCTTTTTGACGGAGGAGGAGATGCTGCAGGCGGCGCATATTACAGCAAAGCTCGCACAAGCAGCAGAAACGGATGAAAAGCAAAACATGAAAAGAGGAAACGTATGAAAATGAGTAAAGAAGGCAAACAATCAAAACGAACGTTATTAATAACAGGCTTAATTATTGCCATGTTTTTTTCAGCCCTTGACGGTACCATTGTCGGAACGGCCATGCCGAAAATTGTCGGTGATCTGGGCGGTTTGAGCATGATGACCTGGCTGACAACTGCATATTTGTTAACATCAACAACCATTGTTCCAATTGCCGGTAAACTGGCTGATTTATTGGGACGCCGCATTGTCTATGTATCAGGTTTGATTATTTTTATGGCCGCTTCTGCTTTGTGCGGAATGGCCAACAACATGACGGAATTGATTATCTTCCGTGGACTGCAGGGAATCGGCGGAGGCATCATGATGCCGATGGCGATGATTGTTATCGGTGACTTGTTCACAGGAAAACAGCGTGCTAAATTCCAAGGTGTCTTTGGCGCGATTTACGGGCTGGCTTCAGTGATTGGGCCGCAAATCGGCGGCTGGATTGTAGACTCGTTAAACTGGAAATGGGTTTTCTATATTAACCTGCCAGTCGGAATTATTGCGGTTATTTTTATTGCCAGAGGATTACAGGGACGCCAGCAGACTGGCCCGATCAACTTCGATATCGCTGGTATTTTCACAATGATTGTCGGTGTGGTCAGCCTCCTGCTCGCCTTAAGCTTTGGCGGAAAAGATTATGCATGGGATTCATGGCAGATTCTTGGGTTGTTCGCTCTCGCACTGATCGGCATTGTCAGCTTTATCATCGTAGAATCAAAAGCAAAAGAGCCAATCCTGCCAATGTATTTATTTAAAAACAGAACATTTACATTTCTAAACTTGATCGGCTTCTTTATGAGTATCGGTATGTTTGGCGCCATTACGTTTGTTCCTTTCTTTATGCAGGGAATTGTCGGTGTAAGTGCGTCTGAATCGGGTACAATTATGACACCGATGATGATTTCTATGATTATCACAAGTATCATCGGCGGACAGCTTGTTTATAAAATTGGGATTAAACCGCAAATCATTACAGGCATGCTGGTTATGGCCGGCGGATTCCTGCTGTTAACGACATTGGATCTCGACACGAGCAAGCTTGTCGCTACATCTTTTATGGCGATTATTGGTCTGGGAATGGGTCTTGTTATGCCGATTCTGACATTGGCTTTACAGGAAAGCTTTTCGAAGGAGGAGCTTGGAGTTGTCACTTCATCCAGCCAATTCTTCCGTTCTATCGGCGGAACATTCGGCATTACCATGCTGGGAGCCGTAATGAATGCGAGATCAGGAAATCTATTAACAGATAAATTGGTGCCATATTTAGACTCTCTTCCGGCACAGGCAAGCTCGTTTGCCGCCCAGCTAAAGGGTATGATTGATACAAATCCGCAAGGGCTGCTGCAATCACTGTTCAGTCCGGACGCGGTCAAACAAATCCCTGCGGCTTTCTCATCCCATATTGTGCCGATTTTAAAAACATCGTTGATGGATTCGCTCCACAGCGTGTTTTATACAGGCCTGATCTTTATCGCAGTCGGAGCCGTATTCACCTTGTTCTTAAAACCTATCAAGCTATCAAATAAGAAAGCGGAAGACCAACAAGAAAAAGAGAAGGCGGCAAAAGCCGTTGAATCACCTTCCCATTAATAGAGCACCCCGCGGGTATCAATCCGCGGGGTTTTTTATTCAATCATCTGGGCTCTTCCATTTCCGAAAGACCAATCCTCAGCCTGATTTCCGGCCAGCATGATAAACACATCTTCTTTTCTGACACCAAGCTCGGAATGAATCCGGCTCGCGATTGAGCGGTAAAGTGCTTTTTTCTGTTCAGTTGTTCTTGACTGTTTCAGTGTAAAATGAATGTATATCAGTTCATCAGTTCGCTCGACTTGGAGATAAAATGGATCATAAAAAAATTCGCTTTTTTCATATTGTCTGATGACTTGGAAATAGTCATCTTCCGGCACATTGATTTCTTCAATCATCGATTGGTGGACAGTCCTGCTCAGTTTTTGAAGCCACGCTTCGCTTCTTCCCGACCGTAAATGAATCTGTACAAATGGCATCTCCCTGCATCCCTTTCTTTACAGCGTCTGTCCGCTGTCAATTGTGATAATTTGGCCTGTGAGTGATTCCTGTTCAATTAGTGAACAAATCAATTTGGCAACATCATCTGGTTCAGCAATACACTGCAGCAGCAAAGAGCCGATCATGCTTTTCATTTTTTCTTCCCGTCCGGCCCACCATCTCGTTGCCACAGCTCCTGGTGCTACACCGCTCACTCTGATTTCAGGCGCTAAGGCGTGGGCCAATGATTTCGTTAAACCGTGCACCGCTGATTTTGATACTGCGTAAGGCATAGATGAGCCGGCACCAGTTATCCCTGCGATGCTGCCGACGTTTACGATCGCCCCGTCCTTGCTTTTCTTCATGAACGGAACCACTGCCCGCGCGCAGAAAAACATCCCTTTCACATTGACGGCATACAGCTCATCCCAGACGTCTTCTGTCGCAGCCTCAAGATCATCCATTGGAATATGCCGTGTAATGCTGGCATTGTTGACTAAAATATCAACCGTGCCGTGTGTGTTCACGATTGCTTGAATCATATCCTGCACGTCGCTGTTTTTGGATACATCTGCTTGGATGGCGAAGGCTTGCCCGCCAGCTTTTTGAATCATTTCCACTGTTTCCTCCGCTTCTGATTGCGAGCGTGAATAATTCACCGCCACAATCGCCCCGCGCTTTGCCAATTCCATACTGGCTGCTTTTCCGATTCCTGTGCCGCCCCCCGTTACGAGAGCTATTTTGTTCAAGACATTCATTGCCGCCACTCCTTGCTGTTGACTAAAGTATATTTCTGATTCCATTGTAATCCAGCTTTGATGTTACGTATAATGATTGTTAAAGATACTAGATATCACTCAGATTGATAGTAAACGAACGGAGGAGTTCAAAATGGAAAGCGGAGATTTACGTGTGTTTCAAATGGTAGCTCGTGAAGGGAGCATTACGAAAGCAGCCCTGCAGCTTGGCTATGTACAATCGAATGTCACGGCCAGAATTCAACAATTGGAAGCTGAGCTGGGTACCACACTGTTTTTGCGCCATAATCGGGGCATGACACTTTCTGCAAGCGGAAAATTGCTGCTGGACTACGCAAATAAAATTATCGGCCTGCTTGATGAAGCGTCTAAAGCGCTCTCATCCTCCGCAGAACCAAGCGGGCCGCTTATGATCGGCTCCACTCAGACAACCGCCGCGGTAAGGCTTCCAAAGCTCCTGGCATCTTATTATGAAGAACATCCAAACGTCCAGCTATCTTTAACAACAGGACATACGCAATTTCTCCTTGATAAAGTTCTTCGTTATGAATTGGATGGCGCGTTTATCGGATGCGAATGCCATCATCCTGAGCTCGAATCCTATCCTGCGTTTGAGGAAGAACCAGTAGTTGTTTCGGCTGCCTCCGTGCCCGATGTTGAGGAAGCCATCACAAAGCCGATTCTCGTTTACAGCACAGGCTGTTCGTATCGAGAAACACTTGAAAAATGGCTGCGTTCCGTCGGTGTCACACAGCCGGTCATTATGGAATTTGGGACGCTTGAAGCAATTATCGGCGGGGTTACAGCAGGTCTTGGCATCTCGTTGCTGCCAAGAACGGTTGTGCAGAAACATGAAGCAGAAGGATCAATTCGATTGTACCCGCTGCCTGAAGCGCTCAGCCAGATGAAAACAGAGTTTATTGTTCGAAAAGATTCGTTTATCAGCAGCGCGCTGAGAACCTTTATGGATTCCTTTACCCCAGATAAAACGGCTGAATCACAAAAAAGCAGTCTGCTATAATGTACAGACTGCTTTTTGGCTATTGTTTGTTTCGATGCGCTTCATTTAATTCCTTAATATGCTGAATGATCTCTTTAATGCCCTGCTTTGCGTCGGGGTATGTCGCATTCCAATGCTTAGCGAGCGGAGGCATGCTCTTGGCTATATGCGTGTACAAAATCCATTGCTTCACTTCTTCTTTTAGCTCATCGTTTGTCTCACCAAGCAGAAGCTCAGTATACTTCTCCAGCAATCCATCCAGCTGCTCCTGAAGTTTTTGTTCCATTTTCCATCTTCCTTTCAAAAAAAACAGCAAGGAGCTTTCTCAATTGAAAGCTCCTTCGCTGCGTTATTTATCCATGTGATGTGAAAGCCGCTTCCTGGACAATGCATCTGCCCCTGCCATGAGGAATGCAAAGAGGCGTTCCGAAGAGCGGGTCCTGTGTAACCTGACAGTTCATAGAAAACACATTTTGCACAAGATCACAAGTGATGACCTCTTCCGGACGGCCTTCTGCATAAATCCGTTTGTCTTTTATGGCCACAAGATGATGTGCATAGCGGCACGCCAAGTTTAAGTCATGGAGAACCATAACAATCGTCCGGTCTTCCTTTTCATTCAGCTCAAACAGCAAATCAAGAATTTCAATTTGATGCGTCATGTCTAAATACGTCGTCGGCTCGTCAAGAAGGATGATATCCGTTTCCTGGGCAAGCGTCATCGCGATCCAAGCCCGCTGGCGCTGTCCGCCTGACAAAGAATCAACGGCGCGGTCAGCCATGTCCTCAAGCTTTGTTGCTTTAAGCGCTCTTTCAACTGCTGCCTCATCCTCTTTTGACCACTGCTTCAGCCAGTTTTGGTAAGGATATCTTCCTTGCTTCACCAGCTGATGCACCGTCAGCCCCTCAGGAGCCGAAGGACCTTGAGGCAGGATTGCGAGCTCTTTTGCGACTTCCTTCGTCGGAAGCTTGGCAATCGCTCTTCCTTCCAGCAGCACTGAACCGCCTCTCGGCTTCATCAGGCGCGCTAATGAACGTAAAAGTGTCGATTTTCCGCAGCCATTGCTGCCAATAAATACGGTAATTTCACCTTTGGGAATTGTTAAATTCAACTCATCAATAATAACGGCATCCCCGTATCCTAAGCTCAGCGTTTCTGTAGAAATTGCACTCATACCCATAACCGCTCCTTTTTGCTGGCTTTTTAGCAGCACTATGTATTGCACGTTTTCTATATACATGCTTTTAAGTCAATTATCATCAATGCAAGTGATTCCGATATTCAGCCATTTGATATGGTCATATATCCCTCATTGTAGCAGAAAACACTGACTTTGAAAATCATTTTCAATTAGTTTTATGGACATAATTGACGTTTATGGGTTTTTTATCACAAGATTACTTCTTGATTTCTCTGATGGAGCCGTCCTTCAGCTTCAATTTTAAATCGATATGATCATAATGACTGTCCAGATTAAATGCTGCCAGCACACTGTGTATCACTTCTGTTTCAGCCATTTGGTCTGTTACGGAAAGCTCGCTCAAAATCATTTTCATCTCATCCAATGCTTCTTCTCCCTCCTGATTGACACCGGAGAGCTTATCCTGTATTTCCGCTTTTTCCTGAGTTCCGTTCTTTGTATAGATTCCTTCATAACGGTTATGCTCACCATCCCCGTAGCTCACACGAAGCGAAAAATTACTGTAGGGAACGGACTTCAGCTGGGTGACGGCTGTATTTTCTCCTTCTGCCTGCTGCTGGTCTTCATTGAAACGGCAGCCCGCAATCAGAACCACTGCGAGACATACAGCCCCGGCTGCTCTGATCAAATGCATATGTTTCCCCCCTGTAGGATTCCATTTATTTTAGGTATATCCAGAGAATGAAATCCTCATTCAGAGAAGAATTGAAAAAGCCGGGGCATTTAACGCCACGGCTTTTTCTTTAAGATTCGGTCATTTGTAAAAAGGTTTGGGCGTCACGCACAGCCAGCTTGATGGCATTCTCCCAGAAATCGCGCTTCGTAATGTCAGCACCCAAATGCTTCATCGCCAAATCCTCCACTGTCATAGAAGCCGTATCGCGCAATAGCGCCATATACTTCTCTTCGAATGCGTTTTTTTCTTCAAGCGCCAGCGCGTAAATGCCAAGAGAAAACAGGTAGCCGAATGTATAAGGGAAATTGTAAAACGGCACCCTCGTGATGTGAAAATGAAGCTTTGATGCCCAAAAAAGCGGATGATATTCTTCTAACGCATTGCAGTATGCCTCTCTTTGCGCCTCTTCCATCAGCTCATTCAAGCGGCTGGTCGGTACCACTCCCCGCTTTCGTTCCTCGTAGAATCTCGTTTCAAATAGAAATCTTGCGTGAATGTTCATGAAGAACGCAACGCTTCTTTGCACTTTATCCTCCAGAAGAACAAGCTTTTCTTCCCTCGTCTCGGCCTGCTGGACAGTCGCGTCCGCCACTATCATCTCTGCAAACGTTGAAACTGTTTCTGCAACGTTCATGGCGTAGGAACGGTTTAACGGCCTGACGTTGAGCATTGCTTCCTGATGGAACGCGTGCCCGAGTTCATGCGCAAGGGTAGAGACATTTGAGGCGCTTCCCGAAAATGTCATGAAAATCCGGGATTCCCCGCTGTCCGGAAAACTGGTGCAAAAGCCGCCGACTCTTTTTCCGCTCCTGTCTTCCGCCTCAATCCAGCCGTCCCGAAACGCTTTTTCAGTGAATGAGGACAGCTTTTTGCCAAACGTTGAAAACTGGCTGGTAATGATATTTGCGGCTTCATCATACGAATAGACCTTTCCGTCAGAACCGATCGGTGCCTCGACATCGTACCAGCTGAGTTTTTCAAGGCCGAGCATGGATGCTTTCCGGTTCAAAAACTGAACGAACGGCTTCTTGTTTTCAGTGATGACCTGCCACATCGTATCAAGTGTTTCTTTTTTCATCCTGTTAATTTGCAGCGGTTCCTTCAGGACATTCTCCCAGCCGCGCGCTTTATAGGTTTCAAGCCGGAATCCCGCCAAATGATTCAGCGTGCTGCTGAAAATATCTTGCTTGCTCTCCCAAGCTTGGCGGAAACGTTCATATACTGTTTTTCTGACAGTACGGTCTTGATGATCCATCATATTCTCCGCCTGACCGACAGACAATTGCTTGTTTTCACCGTTTTCCTCATACGGGATCGTCATTTTCCCGACAACCATATTGTATAAGTCACTCCAAGCGTGATATCCGTCCACCGCAAGGTTTCCGATCAGTTTTTCCTTACCGGGGCTAAGCTTTTCGGCAACCCTCTGTCTTCTTTCATTTAATATGTAAGAAACATCGCGCAATCCCGGTTTTGTTAACAATTCATTCCACACGTCTTGATTAATGTCCACAAGTTTATGATCTAATGTAACGAGCGACGATTGAAAATCTGCGGAAAGCCGATTCATGAGTGCCTGATGCTCTATAGCCTTTTGATCATTGATATTCTGGGCCTGGAGGCAAGCAACAAAAGCGCCGGCCTGCTGAAGCTTGACGGATGTCTGTTCGAATAAATCAAGCAACGCGGTCAGCCCTTCAGCCTCTTCAGGCGATTCAGGCACCTGAAACGCATCAGTCCTGTCTTGAAATGCACGCAGACTTTGTGACAGCTTCTCAATATAACCTTTGAATTCTTCCGATTGGCTCCCGCCCTTAAAAAATGAATCAAGATCCCATCTTTGGCCTACCCCTTGCAGCGCCATATCACAAAACCCCTTTCCTTCTTTCGTTCTATTATAGAACAATTCTGAATTATTGTATAAAAATTTCTATTACAGGCGTCATTTCGTGTTCAGGATAGTACAATAGCTGTAGCAGTTTAATAGGAGGGTTAGGATGAATAAAAAAATAGCCATCGTGACAGGAGCGTCCAGCGGCTTCGGTCTGCTGGCAGCTGTAAAGCTTGCCCGATCATTTTTCGTGATAGCCACATCAAGACAGCCTGAAAAAGCGGAACAGCTTCGAGAATTGGCTGCAGCACACAATGTGTCTGATTCTATTCACATTACAGCTCTCGATGTCACCGATGAACAATCTATAGTCTCATTCGGAAAAGCTGTTAGTGCTTACACCCCGATCGATTTACTCGTTAACAACGCCGGAACGGCTTATGGAGGATTTATCGAGGATGTGCCGATGGAACATTTCAGACAACAATTTGAAACGAATGTCTTCGGTGTGATCCATGTGACAAAAACCGTGCTGCCTTACATAAGAAAGCATGGCGGCGCAAAGATTATAAACGTGAGCAGCATCAGCGGACTGACAGGATTCCCAGCGCTGTCGCCATATGTTTCTTCCAAGCATGCATTGGAAGGTTTTTCTGAAAGCCTGCGTATCGAGCTGCTTCCGTTCGGTATCGAAACCGCTTTGATCGAGCCGGGCTCATACAAGACATCGATCTGGTCAACGTCATTATCAAATTTTATGTCGGTGCCTGCTGACGATTCAGCCTATCATCAATACTATAAAAAGATCCTTTCCTATGTTCAAAAAAACGGAGAAGAAAGCGGAGATCCCCAAGAGGTTGCCGACCTCATTTATCAATTGGCAACAAAACAGCACATAAAGAATTTGCGATACCCGATCGGAAAGGGCATCAAGCTCACCCTGCTGTTCCGATCGCTTTTTCCTTGGTCTGCGTGGGAGTCTATCCTGAAGAAAAAGCTATTCAGCTGATCTAAATTATAATTATTATAATTTAGTATTGATTTTTATTTAGTATATGATATAATTAAGTCAACAGATCACAAGGAGGACGTTATCTTATGAAAACTGAAAACGCAAAAACAAATCAAACATTAGTTGAGAATTCACTGAACACACAATTATCAAACTGGTTTCTTTTATACTCTAAGCTCCACCGTTTCCATTGGTATGTGAAAGGGCCTCATTTCTTTACATTGCACGAGAAATTTGAAGAACTTTATGACCATGCGGCTGAAACAGTGGATACCATCGCTGAGCGCCTGCTGGCGATTGGCGGACAGCCTGTTGCCACAGTGAAAGAATACACTGAGCATGCATCTATCACAGACGGCGGAAACGAAACATCAGCATCAGAAATGGTACAAGCATTGGTAAACGACTACAAACAAATCAGCAGCGAATCTAAATTCGTGATCGGCCTGGCTGAAGAAAATCAAGACAATGCGACAGCGGACTTGTTTGTCGGATTAATTGAAGAAGTTGAAAAACAAGTGTGGATGCTTTCCTCTTATTTAGGGTAACAAAAAAGCTGAACCTTAATCGGGTTCAGCTTTTTGTTTTTTCTTAGCTTGAACTGCTTTCTGTCTGCTTGGTCAGTGTTGCGTTCAACGTTTTCGTTTTTCCCTTTCGCAGCACTTGGATTGTTGTTTTATCTCCGACTTTTAAGTCTTTGTAAAGGATCTGACGGATATCCGCACTGCTTTCCACGTCTTTACCGTTTAGTTTGACAATGACATCCTCAGATTTAATACCTGCTTTTTCTGCCGGCGAATTTGCTTGAACTTCTTTTACATAAACACCTTTGCCCAATTGATCTCCAAACAGGCCGAGCGTATTTTCCTGATAGGTTTCAGGAACTTGTGACATGTCAATCATCTGCACGCCTAAAAACGGACGGTCCACCTTCCCGTTTTGCAGCAGCTGGTCAACAATCGGCTCGACATCATTGCTTGGGATCGCAAATCCAAGTGATTCCACGCCGCTTTCGCTCACCTTCAAGCTGTTGATGCCGATGACCTGGCCGCTTGCATTGATTAATGGGCCTCCGCTGTTCCCCGGATTGATCGCTGCATCGGTTTGCAGCACGTTCATTTCCACCGTCCCCTGTGTTGTATCCACATCAATTGTCCGGTTCAGTCCGCTAATGATACCTTGTGTCACTGTACCGGAAAACTGCTGTCCGAGCGGGTTACCGATAGCGATTACCTTTTCGCCAGTGCGCAGCTGTGAAGAGTCACCAAAGCTCGCCACTTTTTTTACATTCTTGCCGCTGATTTCCAAAACTGCCAAATCAGTAATGGTATCGCTGCCGACAAGCTTGGCAGTTTCCGTTTCTCCGTTGTATAGCGTAACAGTCAGCTTGTTCGCGCCTTCAACGACATGGTTGTTTGTAATGATATACGCTTTATCGCTGTCTTTTTTGAAAATAACACCTGACCCGGTTCCGCTTTCACTTTCTGAGCTGGAGCCTCCTCCCGTGCCGAATGTGTTATTTTGAGAGGTTTGGATATTTGAGATTCCGACAATCGTAGGCTCTAAATCCTCTACCATATCAGCGATGTTTGATGCGTTCGTTATCGGCGCCGTTGTAAAATTATCAGACTGCACCTGTTTATTTGCGGAAGCGGTTTCGGTCGCCTGATTTTGGTCTGACGGCAGATAAGGCGCGATGCCAAGCATGAGGCCCCCGCCGATAATACCGCCTAAAATCGGGCTCAGCCATGCGGCTCTCCGTTTCTTTTCTTTTTTCACAGCCGTTTCTTGCTTTTCCATTTCTAAAGCAGAAGCCGTTTCCTGCCGTCCCGCTTCATACGACACAGGCGCGTCAAGCAATTCTTGTTCAGAATGTCCAATCAGCTTCTGGTTTTCTGTATTCTGCTGTTCTGTATGTGAAGGTTCAGTTTGATGTTGATCGTTTTGGCCATCACGTCGATAATCCATGTTCTTACACTCCTTTAACGGTTATTCATTTATCGTTACATATTCATCGCATGTACAAGTTCAATTGTCCCAATAATGAGGAGAAAAGCAAAGCACCAAAATAGAATATGTTTGATCATCCTACATCTTCCTCGCTCTTTTTCTCTTCCTTTCTTCCCTTAACCATATCATAAACAAACATTGTGGGATAAAAATGAAAAGAATATGTGAAATTATGAAAATTGCCTGCCGTATGTTAAAACTAGTTTATAATGACGTTGAAAGGATGTGAAGAGCCTTGTCATACACCATTTATCTAGTTGAAGATGAGGATAACCTGAATGAACTGCTGACGAAGTATTTAGAGAATGAGGGCTGGAACATTACATCTTTTACGAAAGGTGAAGACGCCAGAAAGAAAATGACACCGTCTCCCCACCTATGGATTCTCGATATCATGCTGCCGGATACCGACGGCTATACATTAATAAAAGAAATCAAGGCGAAAGATCCTGACGTGCCGGTCATTTTTATTTCCGCCCGAGATGCGGATATTGACAGAGTGCTTGGCTTAGAGCTTGGCAGCAATGACTACATTTCAAAGCCGTTTTTGCCGCGGGAGCTGATTATCCGTGTGCAAAAGCTGCTGCAGCTCGTATATAAGGAAGCTCCTCCTGTCCAAAAAAATGAAATTGCCGTCTCCTCGTATCGGGTCGCTGAAGACGCCCGCGAGGTCTATGACGAAAACGGGAATATCATCAATTTGACGTCAAAGGAATTTGATCTGCTGCTATTATTTATCCATCATAAAGGGCATCCATACTCTCGTGAGGATATCCTCCTAAAAGTGTGGGGACATGACTACTTCGGAACAGACCGGGTCGTTGATGATCTCGTCCGGAGACTGCGCAGAAAGATGCCTGAATTGAAGGTGGAGACGATTTACGGTTTCGGCTACAGGATGATGTCATCATGAAAAACAAGCCGCTCGCGTTTCAGATATGGGTTGTCATATCCGGCATCCTGTTAGCGATATCGATTTTACTGCTTGTGTTATTTTCAAACACGCTGCGAGATTTTTTCACTAATGAAACGTATACGACGATTGAAAATGAGCAGCATGTTCTGACAGAGTACCGCCTGCCAGGTTCGATTGAAAGGCGCTATTACAGCGAGGAAGCGACGGCGCCGACAACTGTCCGCTCCGTACAGCACGTGCTCCTTCCTGAAAATGAAGAGGCTTCTTCAGACAAGGATTTAAGCATTCTGTCATCTTCATTTATCCACAAGGTGTACAAGCTGGCTGATAAGCAGGAAGCTAAAAAGAAACGTTACAGCGCCGACGTCAATGGAGAGAAAGTGTTTTTTGTCATTAAAAAGGGACTTTCCGTCAATGGACAATCAGCGATGATGCTCTCTTACGCGCTTGATTCTTATCGGGACGATTTGGCCTATACCTTGTTCAAACAGCTTCTGTTTATTATAGCTGTCGTCATTTTATTAAGCTGGATTCCGGCTATTTGGCTTGCAAAGTATTTATCAAGGCCTCTTGTATCATTTGAAAAACACGTCAAACGGATTTCTGAACAGGATTGGGATGACCCAGTAAAAGTGGACCGGAAAGATGAAATCGGCAAATTGGGCCATACCATCGAAGAGATGCGCCAAAAGCTTGTGCAAAAGGATGAAACAGAAAGAACTCTATTGCAAAATATCTCTCATGATTTAAAAACGCCGGTCATGGTCATCAGAGGCTATACACAATCAATTAAAGACGGGATTTTTCCTAAAGGAGACCTTGAAAACACTGTAGATGTTATTGAATGCGAAGCTCTTAAGCTGGAGAAAAAAATAAAGGATTTATTATATTTAACGAAGCTGGATTATTTAGCGAAGCAAAAAGTGCAGCACGACATGTTCAGTATTGTGGAAGTGACAGAAGAAGTCATCGAACGATTGAAGTGGGCGCGGAAAGAACTATCGTGGGAAATTGATGTAGAAGAGGATATTTTGATGCCGGGCGATCCGGAGCAATGGAACAAACTCCTCGAAAACATTTTGGAAAATCAAATCCGCTATGCTGAGACAAAAATAGAAATCAGCATGAAACAAGATGATCGAAATATCGTGATCACCATTAAAAATGACGGTCCGCATATTGAAGATGAGATGCTCTCCAGCCTCTATGAGCCTTTTAATAAAGGGAAGAAAGGCGAATTCGGCATTGGTCTAAGCATCGTAAAACGAATTTTAACTCTTCATAAGGCATCTATCTCAATTGAAAATGACAAAACGGGTGTAACATACCGCATAGCAGTGCCAAAATAGACTGTAGATGTTTTGCAGTCTATTTTTTTATGTGAAAGAATAGCCGTTAAAATCTCTGTAATTTGTTTTGAGCGGCTGTTTGCATTGATGAACCCATTTTTTCTCTGACAAGGTCTGCTTCGGATATTTGACTTTCTCCACTTTGATTCCTCTGTTTCGCAAGCGGCTGATCATTTCGTCCAATTCTCTCATTCTAGATTCACCCTTTCGCTTGAGCTTTGACCATTCGGTCATCTCAATTTATAATATAAATAATACATGATAAAAAAACAAGTTACAATAAGGTTAATTTTATAACAGACGGTGTGACTACATGGTCATATCCTAGCAGGCCTCCGGGCTCCGAAAGGGTGGAACCATTGAAGGAAAAAGAAAAACTGATTATTGAAACAGCCTTAAAACTATTTGCCCAAAAAGGATACAACTCAACATCAGTCCAGGAAATCGCAAAAGAGTGCAAAATATCTAAAGGCGCTTTTTATATTTATTTTCCTTCGAAAGAAGCGCTTCTTCTCTCTATGCTGAACTACTATTATGATAAAACGTTTACCCGAATTTTAAATATTAAAACGAAGGGCGACAGCCCCAGAACGGCTTACCGTAAACAGCTGACCGTCCTCTATGAAAACATTCTTGAACACAAAGATTTTATCAGCATGCAGTTGAAGGAGGGTTCTCTGCCTTACACAGAAGAAGTGGAGCAATGCGCAAAAAAAATCCGCCAGTCCTCACTTCAATTTCATATCGACAGCCTGCTGAACATCTATGGAAAAAAAGCGGAACCGTACACTGCTGAGCTTTGTTTTTTAATAGAGGGCATCAGCCAGATTTACCTGGAATGCATGATTTTGCTCGGGTACACTGTGAAGCCGTCTCAATTAGCTGATATCATTATGAATCGAATTGATGATATGGTAAAAGGCATGTCTGAACGAAACGATAAGCCTTTCATCACATTGGAAGAGGCGAGCTCTTTATTCGGGCCTCTTACGCACGGACGGCCTGACCCGCTGACTGAATCGATTGTGAAAAGCCTACGTGACAAAATTAACAGCTTAAACACAAACTCCTCTCTTGAATTATCGGAGAGCTTGGACATACTTGAAGCAGAAATGAAGAAAAAAACACCGAAGCTGGCGATCATAAAAGGAATGATTCATAATCTGACGGAGTCTGAAGCTCTCGCCAAAGATGCGGAACAGCTTAAATATTTATTAAAACAGCAACATATTTAGAAGAACGGCTGCTTAAAAAGCAGCCGTTCTTTCTTACTATTACGCCTTTGGTTTTACCATGTCTTCCGGCTTAACCATTTCGTTAAATTGCTCCTCTGTCAGCAATTCAAGCTTCAAAGCTGCTTCTTTGAGCGTCAATCCCTCTTTATGTGCAAGCTTGGCGATTTTCGCCGCGTTTTCATAACCGATATGCGGGTTCAGCGCCGTAACAAGCATTAATGAATTTGACAGGTTTTCCTGAATGGTTTCTTTATTAGGCTCAATACCGACAGCACATTTATCATGGAATGAATTCATGCCGTCACTGAGCAGCTGCACAGATTGCAGGAAGTTGTAAATAATAACAGGCTTAAACACGTTCAGTTCAAAGTTTCCCTGACTCGCAGCAAAGCCGATTGTCGCATCGTTCCCCATGATTTGCGCTGCGATCATTGTTAACGCTTCGCTTTGTGTCGGGTTGACTTTACCAGGCATAATGGAGCTTCCCGGCTCATTTTCAGGAATGACGATCTCCCCGATGCCGCAGCGAGGTCCGCTTGCGAGCCATCTGACATCGTTCGCGATTTTCATTAAGTCAGCCGCAAGCGCTTTTAATGCGCCATGCGCATAAGTGATTTCGTCATGGCTTGTCAGCGCGTGAAATTTATTCGGTGAACTGCTAAACGTTTGGCCGGTCAGCTTAGTGATCTCTTCTGAGACAAGCTCTCCAAACTCTGGGTGGGCGTTGATACCCGTTCCGACAGCCGTTCCACCAATTGCAAGCGCACGCATTTTATCTGTCGCTTCCAAAATCATTTCCTTCGAACGGTCCAGCATGTGAACCCATCCGCTGATTTCCTGTCCGAGGGTCAGTGGCGTAGCATCCTGAAGATGCGTGCGTCCGATTTTGACAATATCATTGTATGCTTTTGCTTTTTCATCCAGTGTATTGCGAAGCTGATCAAGCGCCGGCACAAGCTGCTCGTAAACAGCCAAAACAGCGGCAACATGCATCGCCGTCGGGAATGTGTCGTTTGAGCTTTGGCTTCGGTTCACGTCATCATTTGGATGAATCGTTTGATCAGAGTTCTTCTCATTTAATAAAGCAGTCGCACGGTTGGCTACCACTTCGTTCATGTTCATATTGCTTTGTGTGCCGCTTCCGGTCTGCCATACGACAAGCGGGAAGTTGTCATCGTACTTGCCTTTGAGCACATCATCACAAACCGCTGCAATCGCTTCTGCTTTTTCAGCATCCAGATTGCCGAGGCGTTTATTAGCTAGAGCTGTGCTTCGTTTTAATATTGCAAACGCCTTCACAACACGCATCGGCATTTTTTCAGAACCGATCTTAAAGTTCTCCTTGCTTCGCTGTGTTTGGGCGCCCCAAAATTTATCAGCAGGAACTTTTACTTCTCCCATGGTGTCTCGTTCAATTCTGTATTCCATTTATGTATCCCTCCATAACGGTTGCTTCAATAGATCATAATTCGCCAATGACACAAAAAATCCTTTTTATTTTTCGATCTTGGCAGATTTTAATTTTAATTCAAGATATACGCGGGAATCCTTTGAATATTTGTATTTTGGATTCGTCTTTCCGTACTCCTTTGATGTATAAGAGACATCATAATGCTTTTCAAATGATCTAATGAGCTGTTCAATTTCTTCTTGTTTTCCAGCTAGCCTTACCTGTGCCACTTCGTATCCTCCGCTTTCATAAAAAAACTTACTCCATGAAATACTCTAACACAGTATATCATTTTTTTAACAGGAAAAGATAACCTCTACTAAGGTTTTGGATAAGAGGTGACCTCATTGGAACAAACAGAGTTTAAGGAATATATACACGATAATTTAGCATTGGTGCTGCCAAAATTAAAAGAAAACGATGATCTGGTGAAAAACAAAAAAATGCTTGCGAACGGACTGGTTTTTTACTATCTCTATTTCAGTGAAATGACTGATGAGAATAAGGTGTCAGAAGCCATTAAAACTTTGATTAAAGATGAGGAGACCTTAACGCTTGACCAGGTCAAAAAACGCCTTGACCAGCTTGACGCAAGACCTGTTGAAACTGCAAAAAAAACGATTGAATCGATTCTCAACGGCAATTGTGCTGTGTTTATCAACGGATTGGATAAAGCCTATATTCTGACCACAGGAAAGAAAAAAACAAGAAGCCTGACAGAGCCGACAACTGAAAAAGTGGTTCGCGGCCCAAAAGTAGCGTTTGTAGAGGATATTGATACAAATCTCGCTCTGATCAGACAAAGAACCTCTCATCCGAAATTGATCACCAAAAAAATCATGATCGGCGAAAACAAGCTGAAGCCTGCAGCCATTATGTACATTGAAGGCAAAGCAAAAAAGTCCGTCATAAAAGAAGTGAAGGCGCGGCTTAAAAATATCCAGCTGGAAGATATCCAGGACAGCGGAACGCTCGAGGAGCTCATTGAAGATAATAAATATTCACCATTTCCGCAGATTCAAAATACGGAAAGACCTGACAAAGTATCTTCAGCCCTGTTTAACGGCCGTGTGGCAATTTTGGTCGACAGTTCACCATTTGTGCTGCTGGTGCCGGTTTCTCTCGGCATCCTGATGCAATCCCCGGATGACTACTATGAACGCTGGATTTCAGCATCTCTTATCCGGTCGCTGCGCTTTGCTTCTATCTTTATCACCTTGTTTTTGTCATCGATTTATATAGCACTTGTTTCCTTCCATCAGGGGCTGCTGCCGACCGCACTCGCCGTCACGATTTCGGCGAACAGGGAAAACGTGCCGTTCCCTCCGATATTTGAAGCCCTGCTGATGGAAGTAACCATCGAGCTGCTAAGGGAAGCCGGACTGCGACTCCCCAATCCGCTCGGACAGACGATCGGCCTCGTTGGGGGCGTAGTCATCGGACAGGCTGCTGTAGAAGCGAATCTCGTCAGTTCGATTATGGTCATTGTCGTCAGTGTCATTGCCCTGGCATCCTTTACCGTTCCTCAATACGGAATGGGTCTGTCTTTCCGGGTGCTGCGTTTTATTTCGATGTTTTCCGCCGCTATTTTAGGGCTGTACGGCATTATTTTATTTATGCTTGTCGTTTATACGCACTTAACGAGACAAACGAGCTTTGGGTCTCCGTATTTTTCGCCAAACGGATTCTTTAGCCTGAAAAATACGGATGACTCCATTATCCGTCTCCCAATTAAAAACAAACCAAAAGAGGTGAATAATCCAAATGAGCCAAAAACAGACTCCACTGAAACTTAATACCTTTCAAGGTATTTCTATTGTTGCAAATACAATGCTTGGGGCCGGACTTTTAACATTGCCGCGAGCGCTGACCACTAAGGCTAATACGCCTGACGGCTGGATCACGCTGATATTAGAAGGTTTCATTTTTATTTTCTTCATTTATTTAAACACGCTCATTCAGAAAAAACATCAATACCCTTCACTCTTTGAATATTTGAAGGAAGGGCTTGGGAAATGGATCGGCAGCATCATCGGCCTTTTGATCTGCGGCTATTTCCTCGGCGTAGCCAGCTTCGAGACACGGGCAATGGCTGAAATGGTGAAGTTTTTCCTGCTGGAGAGAACCCCAATTCAAGTCATTATTTTAACGTTTATTTGCTGCGGCATTTATTTAATGGTTGGGGGCTTAAGCGATGTGTCGCGGCTGTTTCCCTTTTATTTAACGGTAACCATTATTATTTTGCTGATTGTGTTCGGGATCAGTTTTAAAATTTTTGATATCAATAATTTGCGTCCTGTTTTAGGCGAAGGCCTTGGACCCATTGCAAACTCCCTTACCGTCGTTTCCATCTCTTTTTTAGGAATGGAAGTGATGCTGTTTCTTCCTGAACATATGAAGAAAAAGAAATACACGTTCAGATATGCGTCTCTAGGATTTCTGATTCCGATTATCTTATATATCCTTACGTATATTATCGTTGTCGGAGCTTTGACCGCTCCCGAGGTGAAAACGCTGATTTGGCCGACTATTTCTCTCTTTCAGTCCTTTGAGCTTAAAGGCATATTTATTGAACGGTTTGAATCCTTTTTACTGGTGGTCTGGATTATCCAGTTTTTCACCACATTTGTCATTTACGGATACTTTGCCGCTAACGGGCTAAAGAAGACATTTGGATTATCGACTAAAACAAGCATGGTGATTATCGGCATAACGGTCTTTTATTTTTCTCTCTGGCCGGATGACGCCAATCAAGTCATGATGTATAGCGATTATCTTGGCTATATTTTTGTCTCCCTGTTTCTGCTTCCGTTCATTCTCTTTTTCATTGTAGCTCTCAAGAGGAGGATTACAACAAAATGAAAATCCGGATTTTATGTATGTTTATATGCACCCTATTGCTGTCCGGATGCTGGGACAGTGAGAATATCGAGGAATTAAGCTTAGTGATCGGAGTAGGGCTAGACAAGCCTGACGATGAAAATTTAGAGCTGACACAGCAAATTCTCGTGCCGAAAATAATCAGCGCCAAGGAGGGCTCTTCATCTGATCCGACACAGCTTTCTATCACAAAGGGTAAAACTGTCCATCAAATGATGAGAACCTCTGCATTAAAGCATAAGCCTACGTTTTCACAGCATTTGCGTCTCATTCTGCTTTCCAAAAGCGTGATTGCGGATCAAATTGGAATGGACGCCATTATTAACCAGTTTGTCAGAGACAACGGAACAAGGAGGAGTTCCTACGTCTTTATCACCAACGGCCGAACTAAGGATATATTTAACATGAATGATGAAGGCGAACCCGCATCCAACGTGATATATGATCTGACAGAGAATAATAAGGTGACGATCAGAACGATGGAGCCAGTTACATTGGGGGAGATCTCAGAACACTTAACCTCTGACGATTCATTCCTCATCCCTCATGTCGGTAAGGAAAACGGCAAGCTCGCGATAAACGGAGCCTCTATCATAAAAAATAAATTATGGCACCGGGACCTCACCCCGATTGAGGTTCAAAATATCAGCTTATTTTCAGGCACTGTCGAGGGAGGCGTCATTGACTTGAAGCGCGATGGCCATCTCTTTTCTTATGAAGTATATTCAAGCAATCGGAAGATCAAGACGGCATACAAGGACGGAAAGTTCAAATTCACCGTTACCCGCAATATTGAAGGTCGTCTATCTGAGGACTGGAATCCCAATGAAGACTCGTTTAAGGATTCATATATTAAAAGTATTGAAAAGACAGTCGAAAAACGAGTACACGAAACAGTAACGTCATTTATTACAGAGAAGCTGCAGAAAGAGATCAAAGCGGACGTAACCGGGCTGGGAAACGAGGTCAGAATTCATTATCCTCAAAAGTGGAAAAAGATTTCAAGAAAATGGGATGATGATTATTTCAGCAATGCGGAAATAGACTACCGGGTCAATGTGATTGTCAGAGACTTCGGAACGAAAGGCGCAAACAAATAGCAGCCGCCTAATTCACGAGATGATTTCGGTGTGCGTACACCGCCGCCTGCGTCCGGTCACTGACATCCAGCTTTGATAAAATATTCGTAATATGTGTTTTGACTGTTTTAATCGTAATAAACAGTTCCTCGCCTATTTCTTTGTTTGTCTTTCCTTCTGCGATCAGGCAGAGTATTTCGAGCTCCCGTTTTGTAAGCGATTCATGCGGGAGCGCGTTTTCACCTGAGTGGCGCAGCCTGGATAATACTTTTCCCGCCACTTTTGACTCCAGCTTCGGCTCTCCCTTGCTTGCGGCGCGGATGGCATCGGCGATTTCTGCCGCTTTTGAGGTTTTCAACAGATAGCTGAGCGCGCCAGCTTCAATAACCGGGTACACTTTGTCATCATCAATGAAGCTAGTGAGCACAATAATTTTCGGGTCGGAAAGCTCCCGGCAAATTTGCTTTGTAGCTTCAATGCCATCCATGCCCTCCATGACAAGGTCCATTAAAATGACATCAGGCGACAGTTCCACAGCAAGCCGAACACCTTCGCTGCCGTCCGATGCTTCGCCGATGACTTCAATATCGGGCTGCGCCTCCAAAAAAGCCGCGAGCCCCATTCTGACCATTTCATGATCATCAATCAATAATACTCGAATCACGTTCGTTCTCTCCTTTTTCTTCCGGAAAAATCGGGACCTTCACTTCGATTTGAGTGCCTTTTCCTTCTACTGAAATCACTTCGGCGACACCGCCGATTTCACTTGCACGTTCTTTCATAGAATTCAAGCCGTATGAGGAGGCTTTCACCTGGTCCATTTTAAAGCCTTTTCCATTATCAATCACCTTCAGACGGAGCTGGCTGTTCTTTATGCCCAGAATCACGGTTACTTTTGACGCTTTTGAATGTCTAAATACGTTTGAAAGGGCCTCCTGCACGATTCTGAACAAGTGGTCTTCAACACCCTTGGATATCGCTGTGTCCTGTATATCCCACTCAATATCAATCGGCTGCTTTTTTCGGAACTCGTCCAAAAGCTCCGTAAGGCCCTCCTTCAGCCCTTTTCCTTCAAGGGTAACAGGCCGTAAATGGAGCAGCAGCGCCCTCATCTCATTTTGGGCTTCGCCTGCCATATGCTCGACCATCCTGATCCGCTTGACTGTTTTGTCATCAGCATCCTTGACATGTTCCAGCACGGCTGATGTCATCATCGATATGGCAAAGAGCTGCTGGCTGACCGCATCATGAAGATCTCTGGCCAATCGCTGGCGTTCTTCTGAGATAACCGACTTCTTCATTTGAGCCTGCCATTCCGCACGTTCATTGGAAAGTTTCTGGAGGGATGCGACTTGAAGCTCCACGCGCTTCGCCATTTCGTTCAGCTGATCAGCAGCCAGGCCGATTTCATCATCACCGAGCGGCGGTATCCGATAAGCGAAATTGCCGTTTTCAAAGGTTAAAATGGATTCAATTAATGTATCAATCCTTGTCTTCAACCGGTTGCCGTACATATACCCTGAGGCGAAACCGACGGTCACGCTGATCAGAAGCAAAATCAGGATAAACGGAATTCCGAACCAGCTTGATGACAGCAAAACAAGCGGATCGAGCCGATAGTAAAACATCATAAAGGAAATCAGGCAAACAAAAAGGAGCAGGCTGATTCCCGTTGTCATGCGGATGGCGCGCCATTGGAGGCTGGCAAGCATTTTTTTTCTCATACGTACTTCACATCCACATCACCGATAAATAAGGAAACGGACACTTTTACCCGGCGCTTTGACTCGCTAAAATCAGTTGACGCGGCATATACCTTCGTGCTTAATCCGCTTTTCTTCGAGCCGATCAGATTAATGTCTCCTATAAAAACAGCCGAGCTGACAGCCACTTCAAGGTCCGATGGTACATAAATATCAACGTTACCAATGACTCCGCTAATGACGATTGTACTTTCTCCCTCGGGAATCATCGCTTTAGATAAATCGATTTTGATATCACCGATAAAACCAGAGACATTTAAATCATTCAGGTCAAACGGCTGCTTCATCATTTGCAGCTCACCGATAAAAAAGCTGCGCATGTCGGGATGTTTTACATCTTTTGGCGTCTCATGATGTTCTTTTTTATTGAGATTGACCTGTTTCTCATTCGGTTCAAATATCGGCTTCCCTTTGACAAGCCTGTAGCCGGCGTAAATTAGAAATGCGGCAAACGCATAGCCGAATAAATTAAAGGTGATGCTGAAGAGGTTTTTCAAAAATAGAAACGCGGCAAAGATATACATGACGGAGCCAAGCCAATCACGGGAATATTTTTTAAGGAAATAGCCGGCAATCAGAAAAAAGAGCGGCCAAAACAGCAGATCGCCTATTCCGATAATTTGCAAAAACATGCTGATGCCGAATAAAGCAATGATCAATCCGAGAAGCTGTTTTTTTGTCATTCCTGGTGTCCGCCTCCTTTCTTCTGCCTAGTGCTACCGTATCGCTAGATCCCCGCTGTCCGTTTTGATGTCGATTGGATGCTGGCCGCTTCCTTGCGTGCCTGTGATGTGATGCTGTTCTTTATGTGCTTTATCAGCAAATGAATACGGCGAACTGACGTCACCGCTTGCTGATAAAGCATTGACTGCAAAGCTGCCGTTTTGGGGAAGGCTTACATTAGCATCACCGCTTGTCAGCGTGACAGATACGGGGCCGGTTACCTTTTTCAATACAGCATTAAAATCTCCTGAAGTCATTTTCACATCAAGAGAGCCTGATACATGAACCAGATTTGCGTCCCCTGAAGCTAAATCAATGCCGGCTGTTTTGGAGATGGTATTTGAAATGGAAACATCCCCCGATGATGCCTTCACTTTCAGATCTTGAATGCGGACGTCCGTCACGCTCGCATTTCCGCTCGCAGATACTGTGTTCAGCCCGGAAAGCGCAAGATGGTCATTTCCGGCCACAGACACGTCCCCGCTTGAGGTTCGTACTGCCAGATCACCTTTATAATCATACGGAAGCCTGACGATAAGAGTTGAACGGTTAAACCCATTCAAAAATTGAAATTCTTTTTCCTTTACGGTCAGCTCCAGTTTTCTATTGTTTTCAGTAACAAATAACTTTCCTGAGTCTCCTGAAATGCCTGCCGATATGTCACTTCGTTCTTCCGCTATAATCCGGACATCCTTGCTATCCGACTCAATGACCATGCTGTCAATGTCCCGCGGCGATGCGCTGGCTGAATCGGCTTCTGTGCCATTTATGAAACCCAGGCCTGCAGCAAACACATCTTTTACGACGACGGCGAAAAAGACAAGAATACCGGCAGTAATCAACAGTTTGCCAAGCATTTTTTTCATTCGGTTTCATCCTTCTCATTCATTCTATTATAAAGGAAAAGTTTGCGAATTGATACGTGCGGAAGGGAAGGACTTGACCGCAAATCCTTCCCCGTTCCGCTTATTCATTTGCCGCTTGTGTCTGGTCTGATTTTTGCAGTGAAAGTGTCCGCATTTTTTCAATCTCTGCTTCTACATCGTCTGCGAATTCTTTACGTGTAAGTTCTGCGCCGGCTTCCGCTGACTTTGAATAATTCGCGCGGATTTCCATTTCTTCAATACGATTTTCAATACGCAAAAATTCACGATACGCGCTTTCACTGTCAATTTTGTCAAATGTCGTATTCATATGCTCTTTAGCTTTCGCCGCATTTGCCCGCGCAATCAGCGCCTGTTTTTTATCCTTTACGTCCTGAAGCTTTGTTTCAAGTGCAGCCAGCTGCTCTTTCAGATCAGCCAGCTGACTGTTTGCCTGTTCATAGGAAGCTTTATGCTCAGCCGCCTTCCCTTCTAAATACTTCATTTCAGTCAGCGCCTTTTTCGCCAGTTCTTCTTCACCTGCGTCAAATGCGAGCTGTGCCTGATTTTTCCGTTTGCCAGCCACTTCAGCGGCTTCTTCATATTTTTTCTTAAATTGATAGGCAATCGTGTCCTGTTTCACAATTGTTTGCTTTGCTTTTGCGATGTCGCTTTCCATATCGCGTACATATTGATTCAGCATCACCTTTGGATTCTCCATTTTATCAAGTCCTTCATGAACTGACGCAACAAACATATCTCTGATTCTTTTTAATACCATACCTAATTCCTCCTAATATATTGATATTATTTTTTCTTCAAAAATTCTTCCCATTCGTCATCAAAGTGAGATTGGTAGGCAGCAGAAGCCGGTTCAGGATCAAAAGATGATACACCGCTATCAGCTGATCCGTTTTTCATCAGCTTCCAGCCGTAATACACCATAGCGGCCGCCAATGCGATTCCGACGACAAACGGAAGTGAGCAGATGAGCATAATGGCCCCGATACCGCCCACGATGATTCCCGTGATGGTTTTTCCCGCGGCAAACCTTTTGATTCCTGCGTATGTCATCAAGCTCCCGATGGCGAGCGGGATGATAAAGCCGAAGCTTCCTCCTCCAAAAAAGACAGAGATCCCAAATACAATTAATAAGAATCCGCCTATTGTTTTCTTGTTTATCTTCATGCAGATCCTCCTTTCGTTTTCCTTGTCTTCATCTTATACAAGTTGGAAGATATGCAAAACGAATCAGAGATTGATTTTTATATAAGACCGGAGTCGTATCTCGCACCGGACCCATCGGCACAAAAAAACGCCATGCACGAGGCATGGCGTTTTAAAACCCTTTACAGATGAACACTTGCTTCCCTTTCTTTAATCAGGTCGGACCTTTCTGCTTTGGCCAGTTTTGTAAACAGCAAAATTCCGATACCCGCAATAATTTCGACAATCCCGCCGGCAGCAATCACTGTTCCTGAGCCGAAAGCATTAGCGGCATACCCGCAAATGACAGCTCCGGCAGGGATCGAAATATTGGAGATCATATGTATAACGGCGTAAACCTGCGGCTGATCCTCACTATCCACAGACGTCTGGATAATCGTGTACTCAGGAACATTAACAGCACTGACTGCGGCGCCAAAGGTAAAAGCAGCGAAAAAGACGAGCGGCAAAAAGGTATTCATCCCGGTAATAAAGAAAGCAAATCCTTCAATAATACCGGCAGTGACGAATAACAAGCCGTACCTGTTTACCTTGACTTTCGCCAGCACAAACCCTAATAAAAACGCGCCCGCGGCGGTGGTGGCCTTTAAAAGCGAGTATACGATCGGCTGGCCATTTAAATCTTCCGCAACGTATACGGCAGAGAGCGCTTCCCATGGGGCAGCCGCGAAATTCATAAAGATACAGTAAATGGCGAGCGGATATAAAATCTGGTGTTTTCTGACGAGCCTAAAGCCGCGTTTCAGTCTTCCGATATATGTGCCTCTCTGTGTAACAACCGCAGACTCTGATTGAGATTCAACCGC
Organism: Bacillus sp. FSL K6-0255; assembly: GCF_045040725.1. Taxonomy (NCBI): domain Bacteria; kingdom Bacillati; phylum Bacillota; class Bacilli; order Caryophanales; family Bacillaceae; genus Bacillus; species Bacillus sp. FSL K6-0255. Next base: position 3,279,748 of record NZ_CP150278.1, read on the forward strand.
AGTGTACTTAATAAAAAGAACGAGAAAACCTGACACCAAATAGAGCACAAGTGCGATAAGCATGGTATAAGAAGGACTGATAAATGTAAGAAAAGCGCCGCATAATGTGACAGCCCCAAGCCGGACAATTTGAGCGGAGGATTGCAGCACAGCGTTTGCTTTTTGAATGCCCTGTTCATTGACGATTTGAGGAATCAAAGCGATAGAGGCGGGATTGTAGGCAGCTCCAGTAGCTGAATGCACAATCATAAGCGTCATGACAAACCACAGCGGAGAGAAGCCCGCAAAATGACATAGAGGGATAATCAAAACAATCGCCGCCCTTGTCAGATCTGAAAAGTACATCCAAAATTTCAGCGTGGTCTGTTTCATAAAAGGCCCCGTCACAGGCGCCAGAACGGCTTCCGGCAAAAACGTGACAGCAATCAATAAAGCAGTGCCGATCGCACCTTTGCCGTCATAAATTAAAAACCATAATATTGAATTAAATGCGAACATATCGCCGGATATCTTGACTATTCTTGAGAAAAACAGATAATTGAAATTTCTCTTCCAGATGCTATCACTTTCAATTAAATTCACCATCCATCAGAGCCCCCCACTGCCTATTTTTTACATCTATTTATTACAATATCTCATTTTTCCATTTTTCAGTCAATAATTCATAAGGTTCATTTTTTGTCGTAAAATGGGAAATTGACAGAGTGAAAAACAAAAAAAGCCGGCATGTATTTGAACACGCCGGCTTTCGTTTTCACTTTTTATGATTCACTGCTGTCTCGGTCCCGAAACACAATGGCACTTCTTTCATATTCTACATCGCCAATACCGTTTCTTGCATTCACAACCCGTGCGGCGGCAAAGAAATAATCGGACAGACGATTGAGATAACGCAGCACTGTTTCATGAATCCCCTCCGATTTCATCAGCGCCACCACTCTTCGTTCTGCCCGCCTTGTAATGGTGCGTGCGATATGGAGAAGCGAAGCACACTTTGATCCGCCTGGAAGAATAAATTTCTTCAGTTCCGGCGCTTCTGCTGTATAGGCATCAATGCGCGTTTCTAAAAAGGAAACAGATTCTTCCGTTAGTTTGTAGTCTTTTCTTTCTGTGACGATTGCCAGATCGCCTCCGCAGTCAAACAGCTCATGCTGGATGGTCAGCAGCTCGGCTGTCAGATCTTCAAAGCCGGGCTGCCCGGAAAGCTCTGCCAAAGCAAGCCCGATAAAGCTGTTAAGCTCGTCAATCGTGCCGTAGCTTTCGACGCGTAGGCTGTCCTTGTCCGTTCTGCCCCCGACTAAGCCCGTTTGTCCCTTATCGCCTGTTTTTGTGTATAGTTTCATACCCTGAATCTCCTTTACAGACTTATTCAAACAACTCAGCAGCCTCTTTTATACATTCAGCTGTCCCTTTCTTTATCAATTGATTCAGCCGCTGTTCTATGTTTTCGGATTGCTGAGTTTGAGTCGCGGCGATGAGAATATCACCTGTGCCTCCTCCGTCTCCCAGCACTTTCGTCCGTTCTGCTTCGGCAGCCATAAGAGCTTTGATGAAGAATTGATCTGCCGCATAGCCGTTTATCAAAATCCAAATCGAAAAGCCGGTCTGAACGCATATGAAAACGGATAACTCTCTGTCTTCATACGTTCGATACACGAAACGGTCAAGTCTTTCTGAAGAAGCCATCGCACACGTCTCCTGCAGTTGAAAACCGCTTTCTGAAAGACAGGCCGTAAGTCCTTCTATCGGATCTGGCTGATCTGGCAGCCGTTTATGGATCAGCGTCCTGCTCCACGAAAACCCTGCACCGATAGGCGTCGAGGACAATGTTCGAAGCGGGATTTCCGTTTGCAGAAGAATGTTATCACGCCCCGCTTGGAGCAATGCTTCAAATGGGATAGACTGCCGCTTCGCGCTATCTTTTTCAGGCTGAATCACAATCATCGGTTTAGGTGAGCTTTGATGTACCAAGGCGGTGACATCTGTATCGTACACCGCCTTTATGCTTTGTTCTGTGACAGCATATTCCGGTTTTTGCTTAGAACCAGCGGCACCGTTTTTCATAAACATGAGCTCATCACAGTACAGGCTTGCGGTGTTCAGATCATGAAAAACGCTGACAGCTGCCAATCCGCTTTCTCTCGTCAGGCATTTGATCATATCAAGCAGGTCTTTTTGATAAGCCAGATCGAGAAAATTAGTCGGCTCGTCCAAAAATAAAATACGCGGCTGCTGCGCCAAAGCTTGTGCCAAATACACCCGCTGCTGTTCCCCTCCGCTTAGTTCGCGAATCGGCCTTTGCGCAAAATTGGCCACTCCTGTTTGCTCCATTGCTTCCTGTACAATGGCTTCATCCTTTTCAGTCTGCTGTCTGAACAGTCCCGTTTGGAATGGATATCTGCCAAAGGCTACAGTTTCTTCGACGGTAAAGGTGAAGGCTTGATCCGTTTTTTGCGGCAGGACGGCCATGATTTGCGCCAGTTCCTTCGGTTTATAGTCCGCCAGCAGTTTTCCGGCCAGATAAACGCTGCCTTCCTTGGCCGGCAGCGTACCTGTCAGCAAGTGCAAAAGCGTGGTTTTTCCGCTTCCATTAGGGCCAAGAATTCCGAGAAATTCTCCCTTCTCCACGGTTAAGCTGATATTGTTAATTAGGCGGCTGTCGCCGTATCCTCCCGACAGCCCTTCTGCCTTCATCATAAGCTTCTCCCCCCGCGGTGCTGCCGAATTAAAATAAGAGCGAACACAGGCGCTCCCGCCAAGGACGTAATGATCCCGATCGGCAGTTCAATCGGCTCAATGATGGTTCTGGAAAGCAGGTCGGCTAAAACGAGAAATCCTGCCCCGAGCAAGGCGGACAGCGGCAGTAAATGCCGATGGTCCGTTCCCCACAAAAGCCTTGTGATATGCGGAATCACAAGGCCGACAAAGCCAATCGTACCCGATACTGCCACAGCGCTTCCCGTCAAAAGAGATCCGGCTATTAGAATCAGCATCTTCCTCTGCTGAACGCTGACTCCAAGAAGCTTTGCTTTATCTTCTCCATATGTCATCACGTTCAGTTCCCTTCCGTTTATAATCAATAAAATGGTTCCCAAAAGAAAAAACGGGAGAAACAAAATAACATAGCTCCAGCCCCTCATTGAGACGCTGCCAAGCAGCCAATGCACAATCGGAAGCAGGTTGTCTCCTGTCAAGGCGATGATAAGAGAAATAAATGCGCCCAAAAAAGAGTTGGTGATGACACCGGTCAAAATGAGGGTGGAAACAGACATCGAAGCATGAACGAGGCGGCTGAAGAAAAGGACTGCCGCCATCGTGGCAAGTGCCGCGGCTACACTCACAACCGGGAGTGTAAACTCTCCGATGACAGGAAGGTGCAGACCTAAGAACAGAGTCACAACAGCTCCGACTGAAGCACCGGATGACACACCTAGCGTATAGGGATCAGCAAGTGGATTTTTCAACAATCCTTGAAAAGCGGCCCCTGCAATAGAAAGAGCCGCCCCCACAAGGGCGGCCAGCACAACTCTCGGCAGTCTGATATTCATCATAATATTAGTGTACATCGGATCATCAGAACCGATAGAGCCGCCGAAACCTTGATGCCAAAAGACACGAAAAACAGCGGGAATAGGAATATGCAGGCTGCCGCAAGAAATTCCTAAGATGATGCTCACGGCTAAAAATGAGAAACCAATGATATATGCGGCATAACGATTATTCCTTAAACGTATCCGGGTAAATGCTTTCCGCAAGTTCTTCGACCCCTTCGATCAGACGGGGACCGGAACGTGTCACAAGATCAGGGTCCACATCATATACACGATGATGTTTCACAGCATTGATTTCGCTCCAGCCATCGCGTTTTTCCACAGCTTTCGCTTTCACACCGTCCGTTGTAACAATTGCATCAGGATTGAGTTTTACGATCGCCTCGTCTGTCATTTGCACCCATCCTGTCTGATCCGCAGCTGCGTTTTTAGCATGGATGACATTCAGCATTTCATTCATAAACGTATCTTTTCCGGTTGTATAAATGTCAGGATCAGGAGAAACCTCGATAAATACGCTTTTCTCCTCGTCTTTTGAAATGGTTTTCGCTTTTTCTTGAATATCCTTTAGATCTGATTTCATGCTTTTCACTAGCTGATCGGCTTTTTTCTCCGCCCCGCCAGCTTCTCCGATCATTTCGATTGATTTGTACACCTCGGAGAATGATTGTGCATCATTGACAGTCAGCACTGTAATGCCCGCGTCCTTCAGCTGTTTGATGGCATCTGCTGATGCTGACATGGAAGACTCATGGGCCAGAACGAGATCTGGTTTTAGAGAAATGACTTTTTCAACGTTTACATTCATATCTCCGACTTTCTCAACCTTTTTGACTTCCTTTGGATAGGTATCGTTTGTGGTGACACCGACCACTTTGTCACCAAGGCCGAGTGCGTATGTAATTTCTGTGTTGCTCGGCATTAATGAAACAATCTTTTTTGGCTCTTTTTTGATGGTTACATCTTGATTTGACGCATCATCAATGGTGACAGGAAACGCTTCTGTTTTTGGTTTTGCCTTTGAATCCTTCTGATCCGCAGGATTGCCGCAGCCTGCCAGCATAACAACAGCCAACAGGAGCGCAGTCCATATCCCGGCTCGTTTTTTCATAATCTTTTCCTCCTAAACGAACTAAAAAAGCATCTCTACGACGGTAAAGATGCTGTAAACAACACAAAAAAGCCTATTGTTTACACATCATCTGTCCTCGCAGAATTCGTGCTGATCAAACAGGCAGGTATCCTGGCTCTTGGCGCTTGGCCAATTACAGTGGCGGGACCGCACCGGCTTTTACCGGTTTCCCTTTTAAGCCGACTGTTGTTAACGGACCGGCACCTATTTGACATTCGTATCCTTTTTTCGGAGTAATTATACTATATGACTGACAGGCTTGTATATGTGTCCTGAATGACTTTTCCCCATATTGTGTATGGGAGCAAAATCCTCGTAAACACTAAATTTGATCTTGTATACTTAATACCATCATCAATCAAAAGGAATGATTCTTATGGATTTACAGCTAAAAGACAAACTCGTCTTAATCACCGGCTCGACGTCCGGTATCGGGAAAGCCGCCGCAAAAAGCTTTCTGCAAGAGGGTGCGGCAGTCATTGTCAACGGACGCAAACAGGAGACTGTCGATCGCACCATTGAAGAGCTTTCTGGCTATGGAACAGTGCACGGTGCTGCTGCCGATTTGTCAAAAACAGATGAAGCAGCGGCTTTTATCGAAAAAGTAAATGAAATCGGTGATATCGATATCCTTGTCAACAACCTTGGTTTCTTCGAGGTAAAAGACTTCGCCGATGTGACAGATGAAGAGTGGAATCAATATTTCGAAGTGAACGTGATGAGCGCCGTTCGGACAAGCCGTCACTTCCTTCCAAAAATGCTTGCCAAAAACAGCGGCCGCATTTTAAATATTGCAAGTGAAGCAGGCGTCAAACCGCTGCCAACGATGATTCCATACTCAATGACAAAAACGGCGCTGATCAGCCTTTCAAGAGGAATGGCTGAAATGACAAAAGGCACAAATGTGACGGTCAACTCAGTGCTCCCGGGACCTACTTGGACAGAGGGCGTGGCATCCTATATGGAAGGCGCCGCACAAGCAGCCGGCCAGGATACAGATACATTTATCAAAGACTATTTCAAGGTCAATGAGCCAACCTCACTTATTCAGCGTTACGCGACAGCAGAAGAAGTCGCTAACACAATCGTATTCCTCGCGTCTGACGCCGCATCCGCCATTAACGGCACGGCACAGCGTGTGGAAGGCGGCATTATCCGTTCTCTGTAGTATAAAAAAACGCATCCGTGTTTCGGATGCGTTTTTTTATACGTCTCCAGCAAATGGTACCGGCTGATATCCGCCTGTTTCCAGTTGTGCTGAAAACAACCCTCCAGCGTGAGGCTGCTCGTATCTCTCTTTTTCTGTCATTTGTTCTGTTGCCGTTGTAATGTAAAGGGTTTTTAAGTCTCTGCCGCCGAACGCGCAGCACGTGACATATTTAGCCGGCACGCTGATTGAATTGATTTCTTTTTTCTGAAACGGGTCAATGTGAACAACGCGGCTGCCGCCAAACAGCGCCACCCACAGCATGCCATTTTGGTCAATTGTCATGCCGTCCGGCAATCCGTCTGACTGATCAAAACGATAGACAGGTTCTGGATTCGAAACATCTCCGCTTTGAGGATCATAGCTGTAACGCACAATCTCCTGCGTCGGCGTGTCGATGTAATACATCAAATTCCGCTCGCGGTCCCAATCCAAACCGTTTGAGGTGGAGACTTGATCCTTGATTTTGACAAGACTGCCGTCTAGATTCAAACGGTACAGCGACGCCTGTTTTTGCTCGCCTTCCATGCTCGTCGTCCCCGCCCAAAGCCTTCCGTAAGGGTCACATTTAGCATCATTAAATCTCAGGCTCTCATGCATGTCCTTCGGCTGTTTAATTTTTTCCAAGCTGTCATCCCGAAGATGATACAGGTAAAACCCGTCCTTCATCGTCATAATCAGTTCATCCTTTGAATATTTCGCAAGCGCCGTCACAAAGGATTTGAATTTGATTGATCGGTTGATTTTTTCTTCAGGGTCAAAGATGTGAAGCTCGCTTCCCAGGATATCAACCCAATATAAGCGGCCGTTTTCTTCATCCCATAACGGGCCTTCTCCAATCACTGCCCGAGTGTCTGCTTCCAATACTGCATCCATGTGTTACACCTCTTTAGCTTCAGTCTATATATTGTTATTCCCGGCAAAGAGGTGTCCAAACCACATGATGTTTATTGTTTTTTAAAAAGGATGGTAATGACCGTCCCAATGTCCATTCTGCTGTTCACATGTATCGTTCCGTTATGCAGATGGACAAGCTCCTTGGCAATCGCGAGCCCGAGACCCGTTCCGGCAGTTGAATCTTTTGTGTTCGTCCCTCTGTAGTAACGGTTAAACAAATGGGTGATCGTTTCTTCATCCATTCCTTTCCCATTGTCCTTCACCTTTAAAGAAATATGATTTTTTGTTTGTTCCAGAATGACTTGAATCTCTGTTCCTTTGCCGTTGTGTTTCACGGCATTCCCAAGGAGGTTTTCTAATATGCGCCTGAACCACGCTTCATCAAGGGCAAATTCAATATGCTCTTCTTTGGATACAAACGAGATATCATAGCCTTCAGAAAACGGATTTTTCTTAAAATCCTCAATGACATTTTTAAAAAACGGGATAAGGCTAGTGAGCTTTCTCTCAATAGGAAGAGCATCATTTTTCAGCCGATACGTTAAATTTAAGTCTTCAATCAGCTTGGACATGTATTCAGATTTTTCTCTGACAACCTGCCCCATTTCTTTCACTTCTTCCGGCGACCAGTCATACTGCTTCGACTCGAGCATCATGCTGTAGCCGTAAATACTGCTGAGCGGTGTTTTTAAGTCATGTGACAAACCGGCAATCCATTCTTCCCTTGTCGCCTGGATTTTTTCTCTGTTTCTTTTATCCCTTCTCAGCGTTTCAGTCAGCTGATCCATTGATTCAAATATCTCACCGAAGAAACGGTACGGCTGTTTGATTTTTCCCTTTTTATTTTTGCTGACAGGACGGCCTTCCCGGTTTCTGGGCTCCTCAAGCTTCCCTTTTGACAGATTGACCAGCCATCTAATCGTGTGAAAAATCGGCAGCCCGAATCGGAACATATACCAAACGGTCATCCAAATGATATACATGAACAAAACGGCCATCACGAGAAACATCGCTTTTAATACAACCTTCAGGAATGATTTGTTAAACTCCTGATCGGTTACATAGACTGGGTTCGGCACCGTAGCGACCATCCATCTGTCTTTATTGAGGATCTTAACGGAAATTTCCCGCTTATAGTTCCAAGGCTTAGAGCTGTATTTAAGCAGCTCCAGCTGGTTCATCGTTTTTCTCTCGCTTTTTGTGCTGTTGATGCTGTCGAGAATCTTTCCATTGCTGTCTAACAGGTAAATGGCGCCTTTTTTCCGTTTAATATAGTCGATGGTACTAGACTTATAGTGCGCTAGCGAGTCTATCTTTTGTTCACGCTTTTCAACGGAAGTCAGGAGCTGTTCACTTTTTGATTTCCAGCCGGACAATAGAAGATACGACTTATCTTCAATATTGATGGCCCAATAATTCAGTTTATAGTTATGAAGCTTTTTGGTTTTATAAATAGACAAAAGCTCTTTCTTGGTATAGGTGCCCGGCACGTCTTTTGGCACGCCGTAGGAATAATCAGTGTTTCCTTCCGAATCAATGATTTGCATCCAGCCGTGCTGTTTATCAACAGATTTCTTCAGGAAATTATCCACTTCCCATGTCCCGTCTTCGTTTACATCGAGATATGCCTCAAGTGTGTCGGTCGTTGCTTTCGTCAGCCCTGAATTGGATTCCGCATCGCTAAAACGGGCGTCTAAATAGAAAAACGATGCAACAAGCATAACCGTAAGCAGCAGGATCACAATCAGCATCTGGCCGAAAAAGTGAAACAAAAACTTCCATCTTAACCTCATGACCGCTTGCCTTCAGGATTTGGGATAAAACGATAGCCGAGACCTCGAACGGTTACAATATACTCCGGATTGCTCGGATCGCGCTCAATCTTCTCCCTAAGCTTGCGAATATGAACCATGACGGTGTTGTTGTCACCGTAGGAAGGATAGCCCCATACTTTTTCATATATTTGATCTTTGGAAAGCACCACGTTAGGGTGTTCACAAAAATACTGCAAAAGCTGCAGAAGCTGGGCTGAACAGGCAACGGCTTCCCCGCCTACGATCAACTCGGCATTTTGCGGAGAAAAAGTAAAGTAATCATATGTGTAGGTTTGATTTGAACTCGTTTCTTTCGATTGATATGTACGCTTGAGATGCGCTCTGATCCGCGCCGCTAATTCCAGCGGATTAAATGGTTTTGTGATATAGTCATCAGCTCCAACCGCAAAGCCCGATAATTTGTCCGCGTCGGATGATCTTGCCGTCAGGAAAAAAATCGGAGCGTCTGAATACTCTCTGATCAATGTGCAGGCTTCAAAACCGGACATTCCGCCCATCATGACATCCAGCACAATCAAGTCAACCTTATTGGCCTTCACAACGGGAATCGCTTCTTCTGCGCTTGCCGCATCCAGTATATTTCGATAACCTTCTTTTTCGAGAACGCGTTTGATCATGTCCACAATCGCTTTCTCATCGTCTACGATTAAAATTGACGCATTTTCCACTTTTATGTTCCTTTCTGTCACTGTTTTTTTCATCTTATCATTATATCGTTTATTTATGGTACATTTTTGAATACATTGGAGCCTTGGCAAATCAAAACAGCAAAAAAGGAGCAAACAAGCGCTCCCTTTTGATGTTTTTTCATATGAAAATATTATGAGTTCTCATCTACCATGTACAAAATAAACTCCCAAAACCCCGGTACATCCTGACATAAAAGCATATCAGCCTTTTCAAACATTTTGATCTTCAGCTCTTGCTCTAAATCTTCTCTTTCTTGATAGGACGTATTGCTGAGTTTTTTTCTGATCATCGGTGAAAAGCATGCAATCAGGTGCTCAATGTCATAAGTCTCGTCTTTTTGTTTCTTTTTTTGTTCAAACTGGCCGTCCACAGCTTACTTTTCCCCCTTTTTTTGCGCCGCTAACTGCTTTCTGATATTCTCCAGCCCCTTTTTATGAATGTTGGAGATGTTTTGTCGGGACTCCCCTAATGAATCTGCAATCTCCTGCATCGTGGCACCGTGAAGATAGACTTTCGTCAGCACACTTTTTTGTTTGTCAGTCAGCTTCTGGATCGCTTGGTAGAGCTGGTAATCCTGTACATGCTGGCTCAAATCATCCTGCCTGTCTAAAAATTCTTCAAATGCATCGCTACCTGTTTCGGAAGGAAGCCGGTCTCCCGCCTCCGGATGATCAACCGTCAGTGGATACCGTTTTTGGTTTTTGCGAACCCGCTTATCAAAATCAATAGAAAAGATGCGAATCATTGAATTCATATACTTGACGATGCGGATTTCTTTATAAAATTGCTTAAATAGCTCGTCCAATGATCTTGCATCTTTTTCGTTAGGGCTTTCCATTACGTTTTTGAACAAACGGTAATGCTGAGGATTGCTCAAAAAATGCTTCACGATGGGATGCTTCATTATCTCCTTACATTTTGACCGTAAAAGACTTTGATAGTCCATCAAACCGCCTCCCTACTAAATTAAATGAAGGAAAGCAAAAAAAAGTAAACTACTACTTTCCGCCTAGTGTCTTCCAAAATACTTTGCAGCAGTTTACGTTTTATCGGTTTTCCTCACTTACATACATGACTGCAGAAAAAGAAGGGAGGTATTTTCCTATGGATCAGGTTTTTATAGAGGAAGTCGTAAAACAGATCGGCAATTTGGGGTTTCCCGCGCTGATTGCAATGTATCTGCTGACCCGATTCGAAAAGAAGTTTGATCAACTAATAGAACTAATGACAGAACTGAAAGATCATGCAAAAAAATAATTTTTCAATCGAAGTTGACTTTTCACTGGTTTTTTTCACTTAACAAAACAGAAGGGAAAACGAAAGGCCTTTCACCTTCTCTTTCTGCTATCACATTTAAATGTAAGGAGGAAACATTTCATGAAAAAACAAAATGACATTCCGCAGCCAATTAGAGGAGACAAAGGAGCAACGGTAAAAATCCCGCGCAATATTGAAAGAGACCGGCAAAACCCTGATATGCTCGTTCCGCCTGAAACCGATCATGGCACCGTCAGCAATATGAAGTTTTCATTCTCTGATACTCATAACCGATTAGAAAAAGGCGGATATGCCCGGGAAGTGACAGTACGTGAATTGCCGATTTCAGAAAACCTTGCATCCGTAAATATGCGGCTGAAGCCAGGCGCGATTCGCGAGCTTCACTGGCATAAAGAAGCTGAATGGGCTTATATGATTTACGGAAGTGCAAGAGTCACAATTGTAGATGAAAAAGGGCGCAGCTTTATTGACGATGTAGGTGAAGGAGACCTTTGGTACTTCCCGTCAGGCCTGCCGCACTCCATCCAAGCTCTGGATGAGGGAGCTGAGTTCCTGCTCGTGTTTGACGATGGATCATTCTCTGAAAACAGCACGTTCCAGCTGACAGATTGGCTTGCCCACACTCCAAAAGAAGTCATTGCTGCGAACTTCGGCGTGACAAAAGAAGAGATTGCCAATTTACCTGGCAAAGAAAAATATATATTTGAAAACCAACTTCCTGGCAGTTTAAAAGATGATATTGAGGAAGGGCCAAATGGCGAAGTGCCTTATCCATTTACTTACCGCCTTCTTGAACAAGAGCCGATCGAATCTGAGGGAGGAAAAGTATACATTGCAGATTCGACAAACTTCAAAGTGTCTAAAACCATCGCATCAGCGCTCGTAACAGTAGAACCCGGCGCCATGAGAGAACTGCACTGGCATCCGAATACCCACGAATGGCAATACTACATCTCCGGTAAAGCTAGAATGACCGTTTTTGCATCTGACGGCCATGCCAGAACATTTAATTACCAAGCTGGTGATGTCGGGTATGTACCATTTGCAATGGGTCATTACGTTGAAAACATCGGGGATGAACCGCTTGTCTTTTTAGAAATCTTCAAAGACGACCATTATGCTGATGTATCTTTAAACCAATGGCTTGCCATGCTTCCTGAAACATTTGTTCAAGCGCACCTTGACTTGGGCAAAGACTTTACTGATGTGCTTTCAAAAGAAAAGCACCCAGTAGTGAAAAAGAAATGCAGTAAATAAAAGACTTGCGGCTTGCAGAGAGCACTTGTTCTCTGCAAGCCTTCATAAGGAGCTGAACCAGTGAAACATCAAAACCCTTCAAAACGCTTATTGTGGCTCTCCATAAAGTACTTGCTGGCCGCAGCAGCAGTGGTGTTGACCTATTTTGCTGTCATCTATATATTGTTTTCTTTAGCGGGAACGAGCTACCGCTCAGCAGCTCATGTCCTGCTTTTTGCCGTGGTATTCCTTGTTCTCGGATTATGCTTTGAACCATTTGAACGGCTGATGATACATAGCTTTACATTTTTCAAGACAGGAAAACGTTTATTCATTCTCCTTGCCGGCATCGTACAGCTGCTGTTTTTGTGGATGACTGCTCATACAACAGACCAATTGATCAGCGACATCTGGCTGTCCACCACAGAAGAAATGGTTGTCGCAGCCGTTTTTTTGATTTTAGACAAATGCAACTCGGCTCTTCCCAGCTAAAAAAAAGAACGCATTCCAATTGGATGCGTTCTTTTTATTCATAGCGAAGCGCGTCTACAGGCTGAAGCTTCGAAGCCTTGATAGACGGAAGCAAGCCGAAGATAATGCCGACTGCCATTGAAAAGATGAGTGCTCCGACAACAGCTGGAATGGAGACGATAAAAGGCATAGGAAAAATGACCGTCAGCAGCTTGGCGATGCCGAAGCCCGCCAGCACACCGAGTATTCCGCCAATGCTTGTCAGCACGACAGCCTCGGTTAAAAATTGAAATAAAATCACACGCCGCTTAGCACCGAGCGCTTTCTTAATCCCGATTTCCCTCGTGCGCTCCGTTACGGAAACGAGCATAATGTTCATGACGCCGATACCGCCCACCAAAAGTGAAATACTGGCGATTCCGCCAAGCAGCAAAGCAAATGACTGATTAAAGGACTCCACTTCCTGCGCGATCTCCTGAAGATCCATTACACTGTACTCTGCTTTTTCCAGCTCAGCTTCTGACAGTCCCTGATTTAAAAGATCTGCAGCCATTACACCCGCTTCTTGGATATGCTCAGAAGAATCAGCCTGCACGGCAATCTGCGTTGGCGCGTCAAACCCTTCAATAAGCGGCCACACTTTTTTCGGCACGTACAAAACCGGGTTCGCGTAGTCGCCTTCAAACATGCTTTCCTGTTGATTTTTTTCTTTAAAAACACCGACGACCTTAAACGGCACACCATTCATCTCAATGTTTTTATGCAGAGCTTCTCCGTCTGGAAACAGTTCATCTCTGACAGCTTCATTGATCATCACTACTTGGTGTGTGCTGTTTAAATCGTTTTCCGTCAGCTTTCTCCCTTCGGTTATTCGGATTGGAAACATGTCGAAGTAATCATCGTCCACTCCATACACTTGGGGATACGAAACGTTTGTTAAATGAAAAACGCTCGCGCCTTCTGACAAGTAATATAAGGATAATCCTTTGACCATCGGATCTGATTTGATCGCCTTTACTGTTTCTTCCGCTACAGGCGGCGCGGACGCATACGACACCTGAGGGCCGCCGCTCTCCTCTTCTCCGCCAGACGGCTGGTAGACAACGTTGATCGCGTTGTTTCCCATGCCGATCATACTTTGCTTTAATTGCTCACTTTGGCCCTTCAGCATTGAAACAATCGCGATGATTGCCGCTATGCCGATAATCACGCCGAGCATTGTCAGAATCGATCTTAATTTATGAGAAAAAATGGATTGAAAGGAGATTCGAATATGTTCAAGCATGGCTGATATCCCCTCTCTCATCTAATACCAGCTCTCCGTCTCTGATAAAAACGGTTCTGTCAGCTTTTTTGGCGACGTCCGGGTCGTGGGTTATCATAATAATGGTCTTGCCTTCCCGATGCAGTTCAGAAAACAGTGACAAAATTTGTTCACTTGATTTGGTATCAAGCGCCCCGGTCGGTTCATCAGCTAAAATAAACCTCGGCTGATTGACAAGGGCCCTCGCTATCGCCACCCGCTGCTTTTGGCCGCCGGACAGCTTAGGCGGTTTGTAGGAGACCCTGTCTTTTAATCCGACCTTTTCCAGCGCTTCATATGCCCGTTGCCTTCTCTCTTTTTTCTTCACTTTATTGTAGATCATCGGCAGCTCGACATTTTGCAGCGCGGTGAGACGCGGCAGCAAATGGAAAGTTTGAAACACAAACCCGATTGATTCATTGCGAATTTCGGCTAAAGCCCCGTCTTTCCCTTTCAATATATCGATCTGGTCAAGCGTATAGGTTCCTGAGGTTGGCCTGTCCAAACAGCCGATAATATTCATTAGCGTTGACTTTCCAGAACCGGAAGGCCCCATAATAGCTAAAAACTCCCCCGCCTGAACAGTCAGATTGATATGTTTCAAGATTGGAACTTCTTCTTTTCCCAGCTTGTACGACTTCGAAATATTATTCAGTGTCAGCATTGACTGTAACCTGCTTTCCTTCCTTGACCGCGGGATCAGGATAGATCACATAATCTTCCGGCGTCAGGCCGCTCTTAATTTCCACCATGTCATTTTCATCAGTCTCTCCGATTTCAACAGGCTGCTTAACCGCTTTCTGATTCTCATCAGCTTTCCACACATACGGTTCGCCGTCATCCTGAATGACCATGTCGGACGGCAGCTTGATCGTATCCGCATCAGCATTATCACTCATCACTTCGATATTGACATGATAGCCGACTTCAAGACCTTTATGGCTGTCTAATAAAATGGTGAAAGGATAGTTAGAGGACTGGGGATTCATTTCTTCATCAGCAAAGCTTTCTGATTCTTCACCCTCGCCTGCTCCCGCTGGAAGCTTGCCGATCGAGGTGACCTTTCCTTTCCACTCGCCCTCACCGCCTGTTTTCAGCGTGACCCTGACTTTGCTGCCTTTTTTGATCGTGTCCATTAACAGCTCATTGATTTGGCTTTTGACCAGATATTTGCCCGTCGAAACAATCTGGATATACGGGCCCGTTGCCTGGTCACCTGTTGCACCGTCAGCGATATCCTGATTGACGCTTTGAACGATTCCGTCATGCTTGCTTGTAATGACATTGGAACCTTTGTTTTTCGTCAGGCCAGCCAGTTCTTTTTGATGCTGCTTCAGTTCAAGCTGGCTTGTTTTCAAATCGAAATTGGCTTGATCAAGTTCATCTTGAAGCTGGTTTTTCTCTTCTTTTCCTGCAACTTTCAGCTTTTTTTCCGTTTCCGTTATTGATTTTTGCAAACGGTTGATTTGCAGATTTGTCATTTCAATTTGCAAATTGGCTTGCTCCACTTCATCAGAATGATCCTCGCCCTCATACTCAAAAAGTTTATCGCCCTTTTTAACCTGATCGCCTTCTTTGACGTATGTTTTTTTAATGCTGCCTTTTTCTGAATCTATGTATACTTTCTGCTGTTTCTCAGGTTCAACCTTTCCAGAAAACGTTTGGCCTGATTCTGAATCTCCTCCCATGTATACCGCGACCGATTCAGCATAGGGCTCTGATGATACGGCAACTTGGTTCATGTGGGTAAAAAAGTAAAAACCGCCAGCGCTGATCCCAGCCAATACAAGCACACCGGCACATATCGCACCGCCAATAAGCCATTTTTTCTTCTTGGACACAACGATCTCCTCTTTCTGTAAACTATGTAATATTTTCGAAACATTCTAACCAATATTATCTATTAATTCAAAAAGACTTGCAATCCTTTTATTGAAATGACGGAATCAAATAGAAAAATTGTATTTTCAAAGCCGAATAAAAAAAATCCCGGCTTCAAACCGGGATTTTTTCATACAGTAACTAGCTCTTTTTCACTTTTAATCAAGTCATATGTCAAGCATACAGGTTTATTTGTACGGGGATCAGTCACGATTTCTGCATCAATCTGAAATACCTGCTTCAAAATGTCTGGTGTCATGACCTCCAGAGCAGTTCCTTCCTTGATGACCGTGCCTTTTTTGAGCGCGATCATATAATGAGAAAAACGAGCTGCATGGTTAAGATCATGAATGACCATTAAAATCGTCCGCCCTTGCTCTTTGTTGAGTCTGTCAAGCAGCTGCAGAATTTCAAGCTGATGTGCAAGATCAAGATACGTTGTAGGTTCATCCAGCAGAAGCAGTTCCGTCCCTTGCGCAAGCGCCATGGCAATCCACACGCGTTGACGCTGTCCGCCTGACAATGCCTCAATCGGCCGTTCAGCATATTCAGCCATGCCTGTTTCTTTAAGCGCCCATTTGATAATCCGGCGGTCTTCGTCATTTAATCTGCCGAATCCTGATTGATGCGGAAACCTGCCGTACGACACCAATTCGTGCACTGTTAGGCCGCTCGGCGCTTCAGGTGTCTGTGGAAGAATCGCCATATCTTTTGCAATGTCCTTTGTAGACATTTTATGAATCGCTTTGCCGTTTAAATAGACGGCACCTGCATGTGAACGCATAATTCTGGACATTGTTTTTAAAATCGTTGATTTCCCGCAGCCGTTCGGGCCAATTAAGGTGGTAATTTTCCCTTTAGGAATCGATATATTTAAATCCTCTACAATCACCCTGTCGCCATAACCGATACCAAGCTGTTCCGTTGATAATGAATTCATATTCGGCCCCCTCCTCTAATTCGCTTTCATCAATAAATAAATAAAGTAAGGCGCACCTAGCACGGAAATGACAAGTCCGACCGGAATTTCTGATGGTGCCAATACATTTCTCGCCAGCGTATCAGCAAGCAAAAACAGGAATGAGCCGATGAAGGCGGAGACCGGTATCAGCGTCTGGTGACGTGGACCGGTCAGCCTTCTAGCCACATGCGGCGCGATCAATCCGAGAAACGCAATGCCCCCCGCAGCTGCCACGCATGAAGCGGCAAGAGTGACCGCTGCCAGAAGAAGAATCCGTCTTTCCTTTTCAACAGCGGTGCCCAGCCCGGTCGCCAATTGGTCTCCGAGCTGCATAATGTTCAAATAGCGTGCCTTATATAAAGTAAACAGAAGCAAGATCACAATCCAAGGGAGAATCGCCCAGATCATATTCCAGTTCGCCCCCCATATTGAGCCGGATATCCAAACCGCGGCTTGCATAAAATCATGAGGGTCCATCTTAAGCTGAAAAATCAGCAACAGGGCATTGAATCCGGCATTCACCCCTATGCCGACTAAAATCAGCCGAATCGGTGTCACGCCTTTTTTCCATGCCAGAATATAAATGAGAAACGCAGCGAGGATTGCTCCTGCCAAAGCACTGAACGGCAGCATAAATGTTCCGAAAAAGCTGAGATCTGAAGCTGACCCTTGAAAAAAGTATATAAAAAGCACTACAGCAAGTGAACCGCCGGCGTTAATTCCGAGAATACCAGGCTCGGCAAGTTCATTTTGAGACACGCTTTGCAAAATGGCTCCAGCTACGGAGATCCCTGCTCCAACAAGCAAAGAAAGGATGATCCGGGGCAGCCTGAACTCAAATAAGACAAGTTCATCACGCGCCGTTCCTTGGCCGAAAAAGACCTGAAGCGTTTTAAGCGGTGCAATTTTGATAACGCCCAAATTGAGACTGATAAAAAAGACCACCACGATAAGCAAAAAGGTCACAGCCATTACAACGAGCGGTTTGTTTGTTTTTGTTTTCATTACAGCCCTCTCCTTTCACGACGTGCCAAATAAAAGAAAAAGGGAACGCCGATCAAAGAAGTCAGCGCGCCGACAGGCGTTTCAAAGGGCGCATTTACGAGTCTGGCCGCTATGTCAGCAAAAACAAGCAAAACAGCACCGAGCACCGCCGAGCAAGGAATGATCCACCGATAATCCACACCGACCAAAAAACGGGTAATATGCGGAATGATCAGCCCGATAAATGCAATGGTGCCGGCAATGGAAACCGCAGCTCCGGTCAGAATTACTACAATAAGCATGCCAACCAGTTTCACTGCTGATGTATATTGTCCAAGCCCTTTTGCCAGATCGTCACCGAGACTTAACACTGTCACAGACCGGGCGATAAAAAACGCGAGCGTTAAACCGACAGCCCCTGCAATAAGCAAAAGCTGGACCCCCGACCATTTCACACCCGCTACCCCGCCAGCGTACCAAAAGCTGATATCCTGAGCGACATCAAAGCGGATTGCAATGGCAGTTGAAATGCCGGTAAAGAAATAAGTAACTGCCGTACCCGCCAGAGCAAGCTTTACAGGCGTAAGTCCGCCCCTTGAAAACATGCCTATGCCCATTACCGTCGATGCCCCCAGCCCCGCTCCCGCAAAGGACCATAGCACAAGCCCCATTGCAGAAAGCCCGGGAAAAAAGGCAAACGCAATCGAAACCGCAAACGCAGAGCCTGATGTCACACCCATAATCGAAGGCTCTGCCAAAGGGTTTCTCGTCATCCCCTGCATGATTGCTCCCGACACTGCCAACAATGCGCCTACAAGCGCGGCAGCCGCCGTTCTCGGAAGCCGAAGATCATGTATAATTTGGTGAGATGTCTTTGTCGGCTGATAATGAAAAATGGCGTCCCATACAGTGCGCAAATGAATATCCGCTGCACCGAGGGATATGGATAAAAATGCGCCAAGGCAAAGCAGGCATAGACCTGCAATAAGGACGATAATCGCGCCATATGTCCTTGACGTCCATTGGATTTTTTCTGATGCAGTCCGTATATTTTTATGTTGACTCAACTGCCGTACTTCCTTTCTGTTACTGATAATGATTATCAATTGCTGTTTCAGTATATCACTTTTTTCAGCTGATTTAATAGAGTGTTTTGAACAAAAATGAAAATGCATTTGCAAAAATATCGTGTCAACCGGCACTTGCAGTGGTATAATCACAGATGATAATGATTCTCTTTTTCATCTATTTTTTTAGAAAGAAGGTATGAGATATGACCCATATATACAAGAAACTCGGAGCCGCGTTTTTTGCCCTGTTATTGATTGCAGCGCTGGCAGCCTGCGGGAATAACTCAGAAAGCAAAGGTTCTGCCTCTGATTCAAAAGGCGCAGAAACCTTTACATACAAGGCTGAAAACGGAAATGTAAAAATCCCGAAGCATCCTAAACGGGTGGTTGTCATGGCAGACGGCTATTACGGCTACTTCAAAACACTCGGCATCAACGTTGTCGGTGCGCCTGAGAATGTATTTAAAAACCCTTACTACAAAGGAAAAACCGACGGCGTTGAAAACATCGGAGACGGCACTTCGGTTGAAAAGGTAATTGATTTGAACCCTGACCTGATTATCGTCTGGACAACACAGGGCGCTGATATTAAAAAGCTTGAAAAAATTGCGCCAACTGTCGCAGTAAAATACGATAAGCTCGACAACATTGAACAACTGAAAGAATTTGCAAAAATGACGGGAACTGAAGATAAAGCTGAAAAATGGCTGGCCAAGTGGGATAAAAAAGTTGCGGCCGCTAAAACAAAAATCAAAAAAGCGGTCGGTGACAAAACCATTTCCATTATGCAAACGAACGGAAAAGACATTTACGTATTCGGTAAAGACTTTGGAAGAGGCGGAAGCATCATTTACAAAGACCTCGGCCTGCAGGCTACAAAGCTGACAAAAGAAAAAGCCATTGACCAGGGGCCAGGTTATACAAGTATTTCATTAGAGAAGCTCCCTGATTTCGCCGGAGATTACATTTTCGCGGGCCCATGGCAATCAGGCGGTGATGATGGCGGCGTATTTGACAGCTCCATTTGGAAGAACCTGAATGCCGTTAAAAATGGCCATGTATACAAGATTGATCCGATTGGCTTCTATTTCACAGACCCGATTTCATTAGAAGGACAACTGGAGTATATTACGGAAAGCTTGACTAAATAAACAAAAGAGCCGCCCGCGGCTCTTTTGCTTATTTATAAGGAACGGCTCAATTTGAATCATATCGGATATTTTCTTTGAGCCATTCATATTAAGCTGCATCCTCATCACGATCAGTTTTTTTATGCTGGAGAGACTGAAAAACGTTTTTTGCATATTTAACGAACGGATTCCTAACAGGAGAAATTGTGATTTTATAAAAAAGACACCTGAGCAAATCAGGTGTCTTTTCATTATGCTTGTTTTTCTTTCTGGAACTTTTTACTCACAAATGGATAAACGATTAAGCCGACAAAGAATAAACCGATGCCGAGGATAAATGTCGTTAAATCTGCTGTGCCTGTTACGATAACAAACACGGAGTATGCACACGCCAGTATCGCGATCAATCCGTCTCTTACACGGGAGCCTTTCAGCTGGTCATACGTTTCACCTTTGATGACTACCTTCAAGCTGTAGATTGCAGATACCAGATACGGAATTAAATATGCGAGTGTAGCCGCTGTCGTTAAAAATGTAAATGCGTCACTTATTGTCCGGGAAATAACCGAGAAAATGAAGACCTGTGACATGACGTTTGTAATAATGAGTGCAATGACCGGACTTCCCTTTTTATTTGTTTTTGCAAAAAATGCCGGAAAATCTCCTGCTTTAGCGGCTTGGTATGGCACCTCAGAGCCGAGCAAAATCCAGCCGAGCATCGTTCCGAATAAACAAAGGATAGCCAAAAGCGCCATAATCACGCTTCCCGCGTTTCCAACAATCGCATAGAGTACATCAACAAATGGTTTTTCAGAGCCGACAAGCTTATCATGCGGCAGAACACCCATCGTAATTAAAGTCACAATAATATATATGCTCAAGGCAATCAACAAGCCGGTAATTGTCGCACGTTTCACATCACGCTGAGAGCGCGCACGGCCGGACAGGATCACCGCGGATTCAATCCCGACAAACGCCCATAGTGTAGAAATCGCGGCGTTATGAACCTGGCCGCCAATTCCAATGCTTGTGCCGTTTTCCCCTTGAACCGGGAAATAAAAATGACCGAATAATGCCGTTTGAAACACAAATAAACCGGCAACGATAAAGAAGACAAAACCTAATACTTTAGAAAGCGTTGTGACAAAGTTTAATTTACTTGCGCCGTTAATGCTGGCAACAAGAATCGCGTGCGTTCCCCATAACAAGATCGTACATACGGCAAACGTCAGTAATTGGCCGAGTGTCACCTCTTGCCCGCCGATCGAAAACATCTCACGTTTATCAACCAAGATCGGGAAGAACGAAGTCAAGTAACCGGCGAGACTTGTGATGATCGCCACGTTACTGATCCAGCTCGCCACCCAGTAGCCCCACACCATTGTGAAACCGGCAGCGTTGCCTTTTTTCGGGTCAGAAAACAGCGCTCTTGCATAACTTTGCGGTCCCGCTGTCAGTTCAGGCTTGCGAATGGACAAGTGTCCGAACACAAGTGCAATCATCAGCACGCCGGCACCTGTCAAAAGCCAGGCGGACGTAGCTCCAAACGGACTCGCAATTGAAGCAAGCGAGCTCGGCAAGGAGAAAATTCCTGATCCAACCATATTTCCAACGACAAACGCCGTTAATAACCAAAAACCCCATTTTTTTGTCTGTTCCATTCCAGTACCTCCATGATTCTTTGTACGGACCAGACCCCGAGATCATATAAACGCAAAAAAAGCCTGAACAAAAGTCCATGCTTAAAGAAACACACACCCTTGATCTCCGGATAGCCCTCCGCGAAAAAGCACGCGGCAGTCCTGCACTTATTCAGATACAGTCCCAGCATAGAGAAGGATCGGCTTTCTCCACACTTCGGCGCTGATGCCTTTTACACATGTTTAACAGCCCCTGTCAGCCTGGCATGTGTGACTTATCATCCGCGCAACCTCTACCTCACTGAGAAAGAGTGAGGATTTAATTATTCAGTTACTCCCAGAAGGTTATCAAAGAAAGGATGATCTGTCAAAGGGAACAGATGGAAAATACGGATAGAGCCAAGCTCTATCCGCATGTGGTTATCGATTATTTTTCTTTTTTTGCACAGCTTCTTGAAGCGGATCATCTTTTAGAGCTGAACCAGCATCTTCAAGAGCTCCTTGGATTACGTTTTTTTCTTTTTCGGAACGTTTTCCTTTATCTTTATTAAAGAAACCCATTCGTATCACCTCTTTTAAAAAATAGGTACATGTTTAAGATACCTCTTTCCTGAAAAATTATGCGGGATATTTTTTATCGTCCAAAGTCCTGTTGATCAAACATACATTCTCTTGATATATTTGTAATTCAGAGATTTTTTGCAAAAGATAAAAGGAGAAGCGGCAAATGACAGGAAAAACACACATCATGGGAGGCATCGCTTCTTGTACGGCAGCGGCTTATTATTATGGATTTGATCCAGTGCTTATGGCTGCATCAGGCGCGGTTGGAGCATTAATACCCGATATCTGCCACACACAAAGCAAAATCGGGAGAAAATTTCCTATTTTATCGAAAGTGGTCAGCTCCGTTTTTGGCCATCGTACATTTACACACAGCTTGCTGTTTATGCTCATCATGTTTTTTATCACTTCTACATACATTCCAGATAAAAACATATCAGCCGGCCTGATGATCGGAATGGCGAGCCACTTGATTCTTGACGCTTGGACGGTGAACGGAATCAAATTATTATTCCCTTCAACGATCCGCGTTCGGCTTCCATTATATATGAAGACAGGCAGTTTTTCTGAGCAGCTCGTGCTAGCCGGCCTGACCCTTGCTTCATGTTACTACTTTTATATGCTGTTTCATGGGCGCATGTTTTAAACGTGAGTGCTGAGACTTGTCTGAACCGGCTGTTTTTAGTAGGTTTTACTTAAGAAGCATTTCATGCAGATGATCAAGAAAACGTGAGGAGTCATATTGATGAAAGGAACCTTTTTTCACAATCAGCGGTTTTTATGTTTTTCGATCTTATTTATGTGGATCAAAACGTATGTGATATATAAACTCGGCTTTGATTTGCAAATCGATACTCTGTTGGAGGAGCTAATGCTGCTGGTCAACCCGCTCAGCTTTATTCTTCCTTTATTCGGGATCGGCCTGCTTCTAAAAGGAAACAAGCAGCGGGCTTTTTTGCTGATTGCCAATTTGGTTCTGACTGTTATCTTGATCTCTAATACGATTTTTTACGGCTTTTATATCGATTTTATTACCATCCCGGTTTTATTTCAGGCCAGCAACATGAGCGATATGGGCAGCAGTGTAAAAGAACTGTTCCATCCTCTGTTTATCGCCCTGTTTGCGGATTTGGTTTGTCTGCTGCTGCTCGCCAGAAAAACGAAACAGCCGCAGACAAAAGCCGCTCCCCGCACGATCAAACGGTACTATGCAGCTTCCTGCGGCATGCTTTTATGCACACTGGCACTTGCAGAAGTACAGCAGCCGAAGCTTTTGGCACATTCTTTTGACCGGGAAATGCTAGTCAAAAGCATCGGTCTGTTTCAGTTCCATATTTACGATACAATTTCTCAGACTGTTAATATCAGCGCGAAAGCTTTTGCCGATGAAGACAGTATAACTGCCATTAAAAACTACACAGAGGCTGATTACAGCAAGCCTGATCAAAGCAAATTCGGTCTTGCAAAGGGGCGCAATGTCATCTTTGTAACACTTGAATCGACCCAAAGCTTTGTTCTGAATGAAAAAGTAAATGGAAAAGAAATTACCCCATTTATGAATGATCTCATTAAAAAAAGCTATTCCTTTGATCATTTCTATCAGCAAACAGAACAAGGCAAAACATCAGATTCAGAATTTATCGTCGCTAACTCACTGTATCCTTCCCTTAGCGGCGCCGTCTTTTTCACGAAAAGCGACCATCAATTTCATACGATGTATAAATCGCTGAAGCAGCACGATTATTATTCAGCCGTCTTTCATGCTAACCATAAAACATTTTGGAACAGAGATGTCATGTACGATACATTTGGCATTGACCGCTTTTTTGATGTTGATGATTTTCATGTCACTCCCGGGACATCGACAAGCTGGGGTTTAAAAGACAAAGAATTTTTAGAGCAGTCCGCCGAAAAGCTGAAAAGCCTGCCGCAGCCGTTCTACAGCAGTTTTATCACGTTAACGAATCATTTTCCGTTTGAGATTGATGAAAAGGATCAGCTGATAGATGAATTCGATTCAAGCAGTGATCTGTTAAACCGCTATGTGACCACGGTTCGCTATGAGGATGAGGCATTGAAGCATTTTATCAAAAAACTGAAGGACGAAGGCTTATACGAAAATTCGATGATCGTATTTATGGGAGATCATTACGGCATTTCTGAAGCCCATAACGAGGCAATGGCTGAGTTTTTAGGGAAAGACGAAATCACACCGTATGACAACGTTCAGCTCCAGCGGGTGCCGTTTATCATACATATCCCGGGAATCACCGATCAAAAGCCGGAAACCATCCCTGATGCCGGGGGACAGGTCGACGTCAGGCCGACGCTGATGCATTTGCTCGGCGTTGAGACAAAAGGCGATATCCAATTCGGCAATGATTTGCTGTCCAGCGACCGCACCCCATTCGCCGTTCTGCGAAACGGCAGCTTTATTACGAACGATTATATATACACAAAGAACACGTGCTATAGCCAAAAAACAGGTAAAGTGCTGGAAGATCAGGATGCGTGCCTCCATTACAAGGAGAAAGCAAACGAAGAACTTTCTCTCTCTGATAAAATTTTAAATGGTGACCTGCTCAGGTTTTCCGAATAAAAAAATCCCTCTATCAAGAGGGATTTTTTACGTTTCCAACATCACCTTGCCAGTCAGCTTCGTTTCATAGCCGTTTAAATGAGACAAATTCGCCTTGTATTCCTCAGAATTCAAAATCTCCTTCACGGCTTTCAGCAGCTGCTCATGTTTTTTCAAAACAACGATATCATATTGTTCGTCGATGAGCGGGATAAAATCAACACTGCCCATATGTGCCGCGTGCTGCGCCCCGATTCCCGCGTCAGCCTGTCCGCTTGAAACTTGTGAAGCGGCAGCGTAATGATCAGTCACGATATCGCTATATCCCACTACATCAGCTGGATTCACACCAAGCAAGCCAAGCTGTTCATCAAGGAGCACCCTTGCGCCAGAACCCTTTTCCCTGTTGATGATCCGGATATCGGCTCTTTTCAAGTCTTTCCAGCCTTGAATGTTTTTCGGATTCCCTTTTTTCACATACAGTCCTGCTTTGCGGAGAACGACATTGATGAGACAAAACGGTTCACCTGTCAAAATCCGTTTTACATAAGGAGCGTTATACTGGCCCGTTTCAGCATCGTACAAATGGAGGCTGACAATGTCACACTTGCCTTGATACATATCAATCAGGCTGTTTAAGCTTCCTTTGTATTTACGGAGCGGCGTCTCCTGAATGGCATTCTCCAAATGCTTGCTGAGAAGATCCATCGAAATGTCCTGTCCGCTGATCATGACATTTGGTCTGCCGTCCGGCTCAGCCTCCTGCACCTGTTTCGGCGCTTCTGTTGCAGCGATGGGCTGAGACATTCTCATATTCGTTTTATATTGCTTTAAATCTTCTTCATCCACACGCATCTGCCTTCCGACACGATAAGCAGGCAGCACGCCTTTTTTAATCAAATCATAAACGGTCAGCTTTGATACCTTCAGCAGACCTGCAACTTCTTCTATCGTATAGGAAGAGGTTTCATTCATCATCATCACTCTCCTATTTTATTATACCTTTTCGCCGAATGTAAAAAACCCACATAAACCAAACATAATCAGTTATAATTAGTTATATCTAATGATAAGGGGTGCAATCATGTTTAAGAAGTATTCTATTTTCATCGCAGCCTTAACTGCCTTTCTCCTTGCAGCAGGCTGTTCTTCAAACCAGTCTTCAACGGACAGCGAGAAAAAAGTAACGTTAACCATCTCAGCTGCCGCCAGCGCGCAGGATGCACTTGAGGAAATCCAAAAAAATTATGAAAAAGAGCATCAAAATATTACCATCCAAGATAACTATGGCTCATCCGGCGCCTTGCAAAAACAGATTTCTCAAGGAGCAGGAGCAGATCTGTTCTTCTCAGCTGCTGAGGATAAATTTAAAAAGCTGGTGGATGATGGAGATATCGCAAAAAAAGACAGCACTGATTTGGTCGGTAATGAAATTGTGCTGGTCGTACCGAAAAACGGAGATTCACCTGTGACAAGCTTCAGCAATCTGGCTGAATCAGAAAAAATCGCCCTTGGCACTCCGGAATCCGTACCGGCAGGAGCTTATGGGAAAGAATCACTGACAAAGCTGTCTTTATGGGACAAAGTGAAGGATAAAATTGTGTATGGAAAAGACGTTCGCCAAGTTCTTTCTTATGTTGAAACCGGCAATGTAGACGCAGGTATTGTTTATAAAACAGATGCCCTGGTCTCGAAAAAGGTCAACATTATTGACGAGGCAAAAGCAGATACACACAGCCCAATTGTCTATCCGTTAGGAATCGTAAAAGATACAAAACACCGTAAGGAAGCGAAGGAATTTTACGAATACCTGCAATCTGATGAAGCAATGAAAGTATTTGAGAAATATGGCTTTACTGCCGATTAGCATAAGCGCTTCAGAATTTTTCACACCCGTTGCGCTTTCCTTTCAGGTGGCGGCAGTTGCCGGAATTGTTGTCATTATTCTCGGAACACTTGCTGGAGCATGGATGTCACGGGCATCATTTTTCGGAAAAACGGCACTCGAAACATGTTTTATGCTTCCGCTCGTTCTTCCGCCTACTGTTGTCGGTTTTATTTTGATCGTCATTTTCGGAAAGCACAGCTTCATCGGACAAGCCATCGAGTGGATTTTCCAGCAGCCTGTCATTTTCACCTGGTGGGCCGCTGTGATCGCCTCGGCTGTTGTAGCCTTTCCGCTTATGTATCAATCAGCCAAAACCGGATTTGCTGACATTGATCCCGATATACAAGGTGCGGCAATGGTAGACGGCGCTAGCAGATGGAAAGTGTTTATCCATATCTCCGTCCCGCTTGCCTATCCTTCGTTACTGACCGGAAGCATCCTCAGCCTTGCACGGGCGCTCGGAGAATTTGGCGCAACACTCATGTTTGCAGGAAACATCCCCGGTGTTACGCAAACACTGCCGACGGCGATATATGTCGCATTGGATTCCGGCAACAATACCCTTGCTTGGGCGTGGGTCGTCTGTATTGTTGTCATTTCCTTTTTGATGCTGTTTTTCATTCAACAGAAAAAAACGCACTAAAAAAACTCCCCATAACGGGGAGTTTTTTGATTAAAACAGAAGCTCATCAGGATTTGGGCCGACACGCTCATCTTTATTTAATGCGTCAATTTTGTCCATGTCTTCTTGAGACAATTCGAAATCAAAAATATCAGCGTTTTCGATGATACGGTGTTCTTTAATGGATTTTGGAATGGTTACAACTTCATGCTGCAGATCCCAGCGCAAAATCACTTGAGCCACAGATTTATTGTGTTTTTCAGCAATCTGTGTCAGCACTTCGTTATCCAAAAGCTGTCCCTGCATGAGCGGAGACCACGCTTCCAGCTGAATGCCTTGCGCTTTGCAGTAATCTCTTAATTCTTTTTGCGTCAAACGAGGGTGAAATTCAACTTGGTTCACCATCGGTTTGATTTCAGCATCTTTCAACAGCTCTTCTAAATGATGAACTTGGAAGTTGCTGACGCCGATCGCGCGAATTTTGCCATCTTTGTACAGCTTTTCAAGCGCGCGCCATGTATCTTTATATTTATCTTTGCCAGGCCAATGGATCAAATATAAATCTAAGTAATCAAGCTGTAATCTTTCCAGGCTTTTTTCAAAGGCAGCAAGCGTTGTTTCGTAGCCTTGATCTTCATTCCACACTTTTGATGTGATGAAGAGCTCTTCTCTTGCCACACCGGATTCTTTAATCCCGATGCCAACGCCTTCTTCATTTTTGTAGATCGCTGCTGTATCAATACTGCGATAACCATTTTTAATTGCCGCTTTCACTGATTCAGTCGCTTCATTACCATTTTCTACTTTAAAAACACCCAGACCGAACCAAGGCATTTCAACTCCGTTATGTAACTTTACAGTATCTTTTAAACTTGTTGGCACTTGAACATCCACCCTTTCACTGAAATGTAAGCGTCTATATTATCTCACATTCCTCTCAGCCGATACCAATAATACGCTTAAGACCCTCTTTTTGCTTCTTTTTTCACAGCACAGGCAAATTCAAACGCTATTTTTTTCC
This sequence comes from Bacillus sp. FSL K6-0255, assembly GCF_045040725.1. Classification (NCBI taxonomy): domain Bacteria; kingdom Bacillati; phylum Bacillota; class Bacilli; order Caryophanales; family Bacillaceae; genus Bacillus; species Bacillus sp. FSL K6-0255. The sequence continues at coordinate 3,307,687 of NZ_CP150278.1, forward strand.
TATTTTAACAATATTGAGATTACAAATACATTGAGCAGGGTATGCGTGTAGTGTAACCAAATGAAAACAAAGGAGGAAACAACTTGAAACGTATTCGTATCCCAATGACACTTGCTCTTGGTGCCGCTTTGACAATTGCCCCTTTGTCCTTTGCTTCCGCTGAAGAAAATCCTGCTCCGAAGATGTCGCAGACAACTACTGCTGGAACAACTGCCGCTGATGTAGGTTTAAACGTCAACCTGGATGTACTTGGAATTGCCAACCAGATCGCTGATGCCATCAAATCCGCACAGAATAGGGATGGCTTTGTGAAAAACCTCATGGAGTCTTCCTTCTACGCGTCCGGCCAAAAATATAATGTCATGGTCTTTAATTTAAGCCAGGAATATGAAGATCATTTGAACGGTGTGCAATTTTACGGCTCAGCCGTTTACGACGGCATTACGTATGGCATTTGGGTATTTGAAGACGGAACCTTTACAAACAAAGGCGATGGCGGCTGGATCAACTGGGCCTTCAGAGGCTGGTTCGACCGGGATGGCAGCACTGTCGCATTTCATCGCCCTTAATATAAAAAAAGCTGGCGCTCTAACGCCAGCTTTTTTGCTGCATTTATTCGCCGCCTTCAAGCATGGCGGCTTCGACATCATTAATGTATTGGCGAAGCTCATGGGAGATGTCCCGGGAAATTTCTCTTTCCTCGAAAAGTGTTTGAATTTCATTTCTGATCGCCTGTACAGCCTTCAGCTTCACTTCCAGCTTCTGATTTTCAAAATGGGCGCTTGATTTCAGCTCATGATGGCTGTGCTCCAGCCTGAAAATTAACTGTTTATAGAATGTAATGACAGATAAAAACACTTCTTTATGCTCTTCCGTCTTGTGTTTTTCCAGATATTCTATCGCTGCTTTTGCCGTTTTCACTCTTGTTGCCCGTATCAATCCCGCTTCATTTAAAATCGACATCTCCGGCTTTTTATGTTCACCGAAGAAAATCCAATACATCAGCCTCTTGAGCCTTGTTTTTGATAATCCGACTTTAAACGGGTTCGCATACAAAATTTCCAACTCGTTAAATCGTTCTTGCAGCACATTTGCTGTTTCTTCCGGGATGTCTCCCCGCTCCAGCATCTTCATCAGCGCCTCTTGCTCTGCCTTAACCCCTTGGGCACGGACTTTACGCTCGTGCTTTTTGATGCGATTAGACGATGTATATTGCTGAAAACGAAGATTTTTCATTTTCTCATTGTATTCAGCTATCACCGCAAGAGAGGCCGTTTTGTTTGTCTCATTCATGTCCTCTTTAATCGTTTGAAGGGCTGTTTTGATCAATTTGCGTCTCGCCGTCAGGAGCTTCTTGTTTCGTTCCTCGTCCTCTTCTTCTTTTTCAGTCAGAATCGGCAGCACAACGGTAGCAATGACAAGCGTGCATAAAATGACGCCGGCTGCTAAAAAGAGAATCAGATTTCTTTCCGGAAACGGCGTGCCGTCCTCCAGGAAATACGGAATGGAAAAAGAACCTGCAAGCGTTACTGCTCCACGCACACCAGAAATCGAAATTAACAGCGTCGAACGAAGACCCGGTTTATAGATGTTCTGATCTTTATTAAAGAACCATTTGCCGTTCCAGAAGAACAGCACCCACAGGAATCTCAGGAGCATTAACGTAAATGTGATGACTAGGATATAGCCGATCACCTTCATGTTGCTGATGGCAGTGTCGTTAAAGATAACAGAAATAACATCAGGGATTTGCGTGCCGAGAATAACGAAGACCAGGCCGTTCAAAATAAATAAAATAATGTTCCACGTACTTGAGGAGACGATTTGCAGCTTGATCATCGTAGATTCCAGACGATCCTGTTCAACCGCATGGGTAATACCGCCAGCCACAACAGCTAAAATGCCGGAAACGCCGATTTCTTCAGCTGCCAAATAAATCACAAACGGCGTCAGAATTTGAATCAGCATATGCATCGTGACATCCTGCATGCCAAGGCGGCGCAGAAATAGGCGAAAACGAATAATCAAAAATGAAATGACAACCCCGCACAGCAAGCCTCCGAGAGAAATAAAGACAAAGCTGACAGCCGCTTGTGCTAATGAAAATGCGCCAGTCACTGCCGCTGCAATCGCAAACTTAAAGGCCACCAGACCTGATGCGTCATTCATCAGCCCCTCACCTTCCAGCAGGCGAAGAATCCCTTTTGGCATTTTCACTCTTCCTGATAATGCGCTGACAGCGACGACATCAGTCGGTGAAAGAATGGCCGCAAGTCCAAAGGCCGCTGCCAGCGGAATAGCAGGAATCATCCAGTGAATCGTGTAGCCGCCTACAATCACAGTCGCAAATACAAGGCCGAGTGCAAGCAATAAAATCGGAGCCCTTAAATTCCAAAGCTCTGCCCGCGGTGTCCTCTTTCCATCATTAAATAGCAGAGGCGCGATAAAAAGAACAAAAAACAATTCGGTGTTTAATTCAAAATGAAGACCCTGTGGAAATGAGGCGGCAAGAATCCCAAGAGCCACTTGAATCAGCGGCACCGGAATAAACGGAATAAACCGGTTCATGATATTAGAAATCGCAATAATCGTTAATAATACGAGCACAACTAAAAATATGTCCAAATGCATGACCTCCTTCGTCTGTTGTGTGTCGGCATGATGAGCCAAAAAATCTGTTTGTCTAAAAGCCCTTGAGCTAGGGTGGCCTTGCATACGCTATGTGGTTTCGCAGGAGTTCTCTCCACACTTGTCTTCTTTTATAGTACCCTTTTTAGGGTATTTTTTCTCATGATATGCTCACAGTGAACTTTTTTGCAGCAGAGCAAATTACAGAAAAAAGAGACAGGAAGCTATTCCCTGTCTCTCTTCTTAGTTTTCTCAATCATGAAAATTCGTACCGTCAGTTGTTGCTTTAATAATGCCCGCACGGATGACAAAGTCACCGAAATGCTCGCCTTCCTCGCGTTCTTTCGCATAGCGGGAAAGAAGGACACGCAGCTCGCTTAAAATGTCTGCTTCACCGATGTTTTCACGGTACATTTTGCTTAAACGGCTTCCGTCAAACGCAGCGCCAAGATACATATTATATTTGCCCGGCGCCTTTCCGATAAATCCGATCTCACCGAGTGCATGACGTGCACAGCCGTTCGGACACCCTGTCATACGAATGGTGATTTCCTGATCACGAAGGCCGTTTTCGTCAATAATCTCTTCAATCTTATCTAACAGGGTCGGCAAATAACGTTCTGCTTCGGCCATTGCCAATCCGCAGGTCGGAAGAGCGACGCATGCCATCGAGCTGCGGCGAAGCGCTGAATAATGCTTGCCGTCAGTTAATCCGTATTGTTCAATTAAAGCACTGATTTCTTCTTTTTTATCGCTTGAAACGTTCGCAATCATTAAGTTCTGATTGGCCGTCAGCCGGAACTCGCCTGTATGAACTTTGGCGATTTCCCGCAAGCCTGTCATCAGTTTATAGTCATCGTAATCTGTTACACGGCCGCCTTCGACAAACAGCGTAAAATGCCATTTATCCTCAATGCCTTCCACCCAGCCGTAACGGTCGCCGTTATGATCGAAATGATACGGCTTCGCTTCTTCCAGGCTCCAGCCGAGACGGTTTTCCAATTCTTCTTTTACGTTTTCTAAACCGAGGCGGTCAACTGTGTATTTGAACCGCGCATTTTTACGGACAGAACGGTTGCCGTAATCACGCTGAATCGTAATCGTTTTTTCAGCAACGTCATACATTTGCTCAGGCCGGCAGAATCCGATCACCTTGGCTAATTGCGGATATGTCGCAGTATCGCCATGCGTCATTCCCATACCGCCGCCGATCGCCACGTTAAAACCGATCAGCTTGCCATCCTCGACAATCGCAATGAATCCTAGATCTTGAGAAAAGACGTCAATATCATTAGACGGCGGAACGGCAATACCGATTTTAAACTTCCGCGGCAGATAGAGCGGTCCGTACATTGGCTCGACTTCTTCCTCCGGCGTGCCGGCAACTCTTTCCTCATCAAGCCAAATTTCATGATAGGCTCTCGTCCGCGGCAGCAGATCATCACTTAACTTTTTAGACCACTCGTATACCTCTGAGTGGATTTCAGATTGATAAGGGTTTGATGCACACATGACGTTACGGTTTACGTCTCCGCAGGCTGCGATCGTATCCAAAAGTGCTGAGTGGATCGTCTGAATGGTTTTCTTCATGTTCCATTTCAGAATTCCGTGCATTTGGAATGTTTCACGTGTCGTCAATTTTAATGTGCCGTTCCCGTATTTCTGGGACAGGTCATCCATGACAAGCCATTGTTCAGGCGTCGAGACGCCCCCTGGCATACGCACGCGCAGCATGAACTGATATGCGGGCTCAAGCTTCTGCTTTTGGCGTTCATTTCGGAGGTCACGGTCATCCTGCAAATAACTGCCGTGGTGTTTCATCAGGCGGTTGTCATCATCCGGAATTCCGGCACTGATTCGATCGAGCATCACTTCTTTCAGCGTGCCGCGCAAATAATCACTTTCTTTTTTAATGCGTTCAACATCACTAGGAGAGCCGTCCGGTGCTTTTAGAATTTTGGTCACCATGTTGAAAAACTCCTTTCAAGTCAAATCAATATACATCACGCTGATAGCGTTTTTGCTGCTGCATATCGGCAAGATAAGCCTCCGCTTCTTCGCGGCTCATATTGCCTTCTTTTTCGATAATTTCAAGTAATGTGTGATGGACGTCATGCGCCATGTGCTTTTCATCTCCGCAAATGTAAACAGCCGCTCCTTCTTGAAGCCATTCAAACAATTCTGCGCTGTGTTCGAGCATGCGGTGCTGCACATATACTTTTTCTTCCGTATCACGTGAGAACGCCACATCCATTTTTGTCAGCACACCGTCTTTGAGCCAATTCTGCCACTCTGTCTGGTAAAGGAAATCCGTGACAAAGTGCTGATCGCCAAAGAACATCCATGCCTTTCCTTCCGCTCCCGTCTCCTCACGCTCCTGCATAAAGGAACGGAAAGGTGCGACGCCTGTCCCAGGGCCCACCATGATAATCGGTGTTTCAGGGTCTTTCGGAAGCTTAAAGTTTTGATTGTGCTGTACATAAACCGGCAGTGTGTCACCCGGCTGCAGACGTTCCGCGCACAAAATCGAGCAGACGCCTTTTCGTTCACGGCCGTGCGCATCGTAGCGGACTGCGCCGATTGTTAAATGCACTTCATCCGGATTTGCGGATAAACTGCTTGCAATCGAATAAAGGCGGGCAGGCATTTTTCGCAAAATCGAGACAAACTCCTGCGCAGATACACTAAATGGGCCATAGTCACGGACGAGATCAAGCAAATCGCGCCCTTCAATATAGGCTTTTACATTCTCCTCATTTCCCGGGGCTAAAAGCTCTCTAAGCTCATCGTTCCCTGTCAGCTGGGCTGCCTGTTCAAGAAGCGGTTTTGTGAGAACGGTAATCTCATAGTGAGAAATCAGCGCTTCTTTCAGCGGACGGACATCACCTTGCTTATTAAGCGTCACAATTTCTTCCGGGTCCCAATTCATTTCCTTAAGGAGCAGCTCGACAAGTTCCGGATCGTTTTCCGGATAGACGCCGAGGCTGTCACCAGGCTCGTAAGTCAGGCCAGATCCTTCAAGAGACAGCTCCACATGACGTGTTTCTTTATTTGATCCTCTGCCGTTTAAATTTAAATTTTCTAACACTTCAGCCCGAAACGGGTTTGTTCTGGAATACGAAGACTCACCGGTTTGTGACGCAGCCGCCGACGCAGGCGCGGCGTTTCCGCCCCCAGCTTCATTTAATCCTTTCAATACACCCTCAAGCCATTCGGCTGCCGGTTCATCATAGTCAAGATCGCAATCAACGCGCGGAGAAATCCGTTTTCCGCCGAGTTCTTCTAAGCGCTGATCAAATTCTTTCCCTGTCTGGCAGAAAAATTCGTACGAACTGTCACCAAGCGCCAAAACGGAAAAGCGCAGGTCTTCAAGCTTAGGCGCCCGTCTTCCGTGCAGAAATTCATGAAACGACAGCGCGTTATCAGGCGGCTCACCTTCTCCATGCGTACTGACGACGATTAAAAGATTGGTTACCTTCTTCAGCTGATTCGGCTTAAAATCGCTCATGGATGAGACGGTCACTTGAAAACCGCTCTGTTCAAGCTGCTTGCCGGCATTTTCTGCAAGCCCCTGTGCGTTTCCCGTCTGTGAACCATAAAGAACGGTCACTTCTTTTGAAACGGCTGATGCCGCCGCTTCCGCAGACACAGCTGCCGCCGGCGCACCCGCAGATTCTTGGGCGGAAACAGATTGAGCGGATAAATATCCGCTCAGCCATATTTTCTGGGATTCGGTCAAGGTCGGCAGAAGGCGGTTAAGGAGCTCTGCCTGCTCCTGATTAAACGGACTGTTCATTACCTGAAGTTGCAACGTATCCACCTCACAAAGTTATAAACTGATCGAAAATTGCATCTAATTGAACTTTACCGGAATACTAGGCTTAAGTAAAATATATTTACATGATGATAACTATTAAGAATCCTAATGATAAAACGGCTATGCTTCATGTAAATAGAAAAAAGAGAAGGACTCCCTTCTCTTCATTCAGCCATCTGATATAAGTGAGGCGGCACAGCGGTTACAAACGGACTGGCTTCACCTGTATAAAATACTGCCAGCATGTGCATCGCACGGGTGCACGCAGTATATAAAAGCCTGCGGTCGTGCTCTGTATGATAGTGTTCTTCAGATGCATCATAGACAAGCACTGCGTCAAATTCAATTCCCTTCGCTAAATACACCGGAATCACGCAAACACCCTTTTGAAATGGTTGATTTTCTTTATGAATCAGGCGAACATCTGTATATTCACTCATGTGGGCGTGCGCCTGTATGCATTGCTGCGCAGTCTTGCAGATGACGGCTATTGTTTCGCGCCCTTTTTTCTTGAGCCGGCCAATTTCTTGCGCGAGCTTTTGGCAAAGGCTCTCATGTCCTTCAGTTTTGACAACGAGCGGCATTTCCCCGCTTCTATTAAACGGCTCAATATCCGCTCCATCTTGAAGCATCGCTTTGGTAAACTCGACAATCTGCCTTGTTGATCTGTATGTTCTCTTTAAACGAACATACTCAGCAGGATCATCCTCAAAGCACGCATCCATACGCTGATCCCCGTGTATGGTATGCGCGTAGATGGACTGATTGATATCACCGAGCACTGTCATGCTGGCAGCCGGAAAAATACTTCTCATGTAAGCCATCTGAAACGGTGAATAGTCCTGGGCTTCGTCAATAAATAGATGTTTGATCTTCGTATTTTTCTTTCTGCCCTCAATCAGATCCTGCATATAAAGAAACGGTGCCGCGTCCTCATAGAGCAATTTATTATCCGTAAATGCCGAACGGGTCAGCTCACCTATCACGGCCATCTTCTCATGCTGAAATTTCCCTCCCCAGCCAGAAAACAATTGCAAATACAGCTGTGAAACATCAAGAAATGCAAGGAGCCTGACTGCCTGCTTGAGCGGTTTGAAAGCTTTTTTCACAATGATGGCGGCAAGCAGCTGCTGCTCTCTTTGATAATCGTTAAACGTACTCTCGCTGAACCGTTTCCTTTCCTGCAGTTTTTTGTACACGTCCAGGTAGTCCTCTTTGTCAAGCAGCTCAGCTTCATGAACAACCCAATCCTTTCGCCGTTCCTTTTTCTCAAGCTTGTTAAGCTCACTCAGCAGCCACTTCGCGGTTTGCTCCATCCGATTCGGAATGGAGTGATTTTGATCCAATGAGTAAAAATAGGATTGAATTTGCTCCTTTGTGATCAGCTTTTGTCCGCGGAATATAATATTTTTAAAAATCATCCCTTCAGAGGAAAGCCGTGTGACGTATTCATTAATGAATTGCTGAAAGGATAAACCCGCCTTCCATGTGATTCCCGCAAGCCTTGTTGGAAAATCGCCTCCCTTTGTTTCGGTCAGGCAATATTCGAGCTGATCAAAGGGGCTTTCACATTTGAACTTGCGGCCAAGACGATGCTCGATATATTCCTGAAACGTCGCCTGCTCCATATTCTCTTCTCCTAACTCCGGCAAAACAGAGGAGACATAGCTGTTAAATAAGAAGTTAGGAGAAAACAAAACGATTTGTCCGGCATCAATGACACCGCGGTGCCTGTATAACAAATAAGCGACACGCTGAAGCGCAGCCGATGTTTTCCCGCTGCCAGCCGCTCCCTGCACGATCAGGACCTTGCTTTTTTCATTACGGATAATCTGATTTTGTTCTTTCTGAATCGTAGACACGATGTTTTTCATTTGGGTATCGGAGTGATGGCTTAATACCTCTTGCAGCATTTCATCACCAATCGTCATATCGGTATTAAACATCGCCTTGAGATCGCCGTTTTTGATCATAAACTGGCGTTTCAGCACCATTTCCCCTTCTATCGTTTCACCGGGCACCTCGTACTCCGCTTTTCCTGGGGAATAATTGTAGTACAAACTTGATATCGGCGCCCTCCAGTCATAGATTAGAAAGTGTTCCTCCTTCTCATCCAAACAGGAAGCTAAACCGATATAAATTCGCTCTGCCTCCGCCTCGCCGTTTTCAATAAAATCAATCCGGCCGAAATAAGGCGATTTTTTCAATCGATGAATTCGTTTGAGCTGCTGATCCATGCGCCGATGATTCTGTTCCCGATCAGACAGCAGCTCTGCCTGCTGCTTAATGCTTGCCATCGTTTCAATCGCTTCATGGGCATCATCAAAATTAACCTTAACATCCTCCCAAAAGCTTTTTCTTAATCCGATGATATCATGCTTCAACCCGCCCGCAGACGTTTCCAGAAACCGCTCTTTTTTTTCGAGCTCCTGCAGCACCTCATCTATTCTCGACTGCTCTTCCTTCCATTCCTTATCCTGCTGATTCATGAACGGCACCTCCAGAAAATAGTTGACAAACATAGATGAAATACTGTAAAATATAATTGGATACATATATCGAATGTATGACGAAACTGGCAAATACAATTTATCTTAGCACATTCACCCAATACCAATCAAGGTTTGGGTTATTTATATGCAGAAAAAACCGATTTCAACTCGAAATCGGTTTTTTCTCTTATGATTTCACATTGATCACTGTTGGAGGTGCTTTTCTTAGGTTGCGAATCTTCTCTTTCATCAGTATCGATTCCTTATTCCATTCAATCTTCGATATAATATTTCTTTTTCATTTTAAAAACACCGCAGAGCTTTACCGTGTTTGTCTGTTCATCTAACGTGAAGAATGACTAAACTGGCTGTTATTGTCATCTTCCATAAAGCAACTACATCCTTGCTATCGTATCTATAGTCGCAGTAAAATAGTCATTTTTCATCCAATTTCGACATATTTCAACAAATTGAAGTTTTTCATTTGGGAGAATAGGACGATGTTACATTATTTCTCTCAGTTTATGATATAAACATGAAGAAAGAATCAGAATTAGTTAGGAGGAAATACTCAGTGAAGAAAAAGCTATCTATGATGTTGCTGGCATTCGTCGTAGCCGTAACAAGTTTTACTGCTATTGACCTAGTAAACAACAAAGCGGAAGCTAAAGATTGGGTTAAAAAAGGGCAAATATGGAGTACTCATTACCATTCGGGCTCATTTAAAAACTATACTTACTCGCCAACATTTCAGATTTATTATCCGGGACGAGGAACTTGGGCCAACATGACAGCAAACGGATCAGGCAGCGGGAAAATCACAGCAACTCTGCAACAAAAGACAAATAAAGGCTGGAAAAATGTTAAAACTTTTTATGCAACGAAAAAAGGCTCTACAAATTTAAGTTACAAACAAGCTTCTAAAAGCTACAAAACAAAATACAGATTCAAATTCACTAACACAGGAACTAAAAAAACCATCAGCTATACCTTTTGGGCTACCTATTAATTTCAAATAGCTTTGCTCTGCGCGGTCAGCATTCGAAAAGGACTTTTTATTTGATCCCGGCAGGCTACCATAAAAGAAACCTCTCCATGACGGAGAGGTTTCTTTTATTTTACTGACTATCTAAGCGAAAAGAACGGTTTGGCAGCTTCCAATTAAACATATAGGAACAAATCCGGCAAACAACGAGCACGAAAAACAGAACGTATAAGCCGAACGAGTTTCCCAGCCAGCCCAAGCCGACGATTAAACCGCCGAGAGCCGCCCAGACTGCATAAATTTCTGCCTTCAGCACAAGCGGTTTGCGCCCGGCAAGAAGGTCGCGGATGATTCCGCCCCCGCTTCCCGTCAGCACCGCAGCCACGATCACGGCACTAAGCGGATGGCCCATTTTGACAGCATACAGTGCGCCTTGGATAGCAAAGGCAGCGAGGCCGATCGCATCTGATAAATTGCCCCACTTATTCCAATGCTTCAGCAGCAGCTTCGGAAACAGAAACACAATTGTAATAGATAAAAGCGCGATTTGAAAGTACGCTCCCTGCTCCCATAGCGCTGACACCGGAACACCGATCAGCAAATTGCGGATCGCTCCTCCTCCAAAAGCGGTGACAATCCCTAATATATAAACTCCTAAAATATCATATTCCTCTTCCATCGCAACAATTGCGCCGCTGACTGCAAACGCAATGATGCCAATCACACTGAGCAGCTCCCAAGCCATTCTGATGACTCCCTTTTATGTTTGTTAAATTTTCTGACGACCTCTAGATTTTATAATCGCTCAAGCGTAAAATCAATAACATTTTTATGAGAAAAAAAGATAAATTTAGAGGGAATGCCGCATTGATGAATGGCATGAGTTTGCGAAATTAAAAAAGCGCCCGGCATACGCGGGCGCTTTTTTTGTTATTCAGATTTTTCGCCTTTCAGCAGGCACATAAAAATGATAATCAGGATAAAAGCAATCAGGGCCAGGAATGGAATCGTAATAAAACCAAACCAGTTAATATATTGGCCCGAGCACGGCACGCCGCTGACACATGGCTTAATGCCGCTAAAGCCGGGCACTTTTTGCTCTAAGTAATGCATGATCGAAATGAATGCCCCTATAATCGCCATCGGGAGCACATATTTTTTCACTCGTGTGTCCCCTTGAAAGGTGGCGATGCCTAAAATCAGGACGAGCGGATACATGAGGATACGCTGGTACCAGCACAGTTCACATGGAATAAACTTTCTGATTTCACTGAAATACAGGCTGCCCAGCATAGCGATAAGAGCCACAACCCAAGAAGCATATAAAAATACGATTCTATTTTTCATATCGTTACTTCCCTTTCAGCTCTTTTTCTATTGTCTCTTTGATTTCATCATAATCCGCAAAATTTTTGATCACTTTATCATTGACGTAAATCGTCGGTGTTGCCTGTATGTTCATTTTTTGATTAAGGTCAGAATCCTTTTCCACTTGAGAAGCGAATGTTTCCTTATCAAGATTTTCCTTGAGCGTCTCAGGTTTTATCTTTGTGGTGCTTTTTGCAAGATCACCAAGGAGGCCTGGGGTTACCCATTCCTGTTCCGTATCCGGCTGTTTTTCGAACAGCTTTTCATGGAAATCCCAGAAAGAGTCAGGGTCTTCCTTCCATACTTCTTCAGATGCAAGAGCCGCTAACCTTGAACCTTTTCCATGGAACATGACGTTCACGAAAGAAAATTTCACATCGCCCTTATCAATAAAGTCTTTTTGTATTTTTGGAAAGATGTCACTGTTAAACACCTTGCAAGACGGACATTTGTAATCTCCGAATTCTACTACAGTTACCGGTGCATCGTCCTTGCCAAGCACAGGCTGCCCTTTGATAGACGGCTGCCCGGACACCGCATCATTACCTTGTTCCGTTTTGTTATTAATGATGACAATGGCTGCTAGCAATACAACAACCACAACCGTAAGGATGACCGCGAATTTCGCAGAAGACTGCTGTTTCTTTTTCACTCCGACACCTCATCGTTTTAAAATTAAAAAAGAAGCGGATCGCAATTGACCCACTTCTTTATTTTAACAAGACAAGCGCTGATAAGAAAACCCCGAAAAAATGAATTCTCTCCGACAATTTATTTGTTTTTGAGACGCATGACGCGCATGGCGTTCGCCACAGCAAGCAGTGTAACGCCGACATCTGAGAAAACCGCTTCCCACATGGTCGCAATTCCAAATGCACCAAGAATGAGAAAGATCGCTTTCACACCTAAAGCAAAGCCGATGTTTTGCCACACGATTCGCCGTGTCCGTTTCGCAATCCGAATCGCTTCCGCTATTTTTGACGGCTGATCTGTCATCAGCACGATGTCTGCGGCTTCTACTGCGGCGTCTGAGCCAAGGCCTCCCATCGCGATCCCTATATCTGCGCGGGCAAGCACCGGCGTATCATTGATGCCGTCACCGACAAAAATGAGTTTTTCATTAGGTGAAAGCTTAGCTTCCAATGCTTCGACCTGCGCGACTTTATCTTGCGGCAGCAGCTCTGCATATACCTCACCAATCCCAAGCTGTTTTCCGACGGCTTCTCCCGTTTGTTTCGAATCACCCGTCAGCATAGCTGTCTGTTTGATCCCAAGCGACTTCAGATCAGCAACCGCTTGTGCTGCGTCTTCCTTTATCTCATCCGCTATGATGATTGCTCCGGCATAGCGTTGATCAACAGCAACGTGTACGATTGTTCCAGCATTTTCATCCGGGACATCCTCAATTTGTTCTCTTTCCATGAGCTTTTTATTCCCAGCAAGGATCTCAGTTCCATTTACCTTTGCAAAAATGCCGTGACCGGAGATTTCTTCGTATGACTCAATCTCATCGGAGGAAAGCATTTTCCCGTAAGCTTTACGCACAGATTCAGCAATCGGATGCTGTGAATGAAGCTCAGCGTATGCCGCCGCTTCAAGTAATCTATCCTTTGTAAAACCTTCCGCGGGTTTGATTTCTGTCACTTCAAAGCTTCCTTTTGTTAGTGTTCCCGTTTTATCAAACACCGCGTATTTGACTTGATTCAAAGCTTCTAAATAATTGCTTCCCTTTACAAGCACTCCGGCCTTTGAGGCCGCTCCGATTCCGCCGAAGAAACCGAGCGGAATGGAGACAACAAGCGCACAAGGACAAGAAATCACTAAAAAGATAAGCGCGCGGTACACCCAATCGGAAAGCGCGGCGCCAGAAAGAACAAGCGGCGGAACAAAGGCCAGCAATACCGCGATGATCACAACAGCAGGTGTATAATACTTGGCAAACTTCGTGATAAAGTTTTCTGTCCGGGCTTTACGGCTGCTCGCATTCTGAACCAAGTCTAATATTTTTGATACTGCTGATTCCTGATAGCCCTTTGTGACTTCAATATGCAGAACGCCGTTTTGATTGATAAAGCCTGACATTACATCTTGTCCTTCCGCAGCTTTTCTCGGAACGGACTCACCTGTTAAAGCAGATGTATCAACCATCGCTGACCCTTGCACGACCTTACCGTCCAGGGGTATGCTTTCTCCCGGATTAACCACAATGATGTCTCCTGTCTGAACGTCCTCCGGGGAAACCTGTTCGATGCCGTTCTTTGTTTTGAGATTGGCGTAATCAGGCCGTATGTCCATTAACGCACTAATTGATTTTCTGGAACGGCTGACCGCGGCACCTTGAAAAAGCTCACCGATTTGATAAAACAGCATAACGGCGACGCCCTCAGGGTATTGCTGAATCAGAAAGGCGCCGATTGTAGCAAGAGCCATTAAGAAATGCTCATCAAACACCTGACCTCGGATGATGTTTTTGACTGCACGGATCATAATATCACCGCCGATGATCAAATAAGCAGCGAGAAAAAGGAAAAGTTCAATGGTTCCCGAATGAACCAAATATGCCGCTGCGCCGAGAATGACAGCCGCCGCCATTCTCATCAGCATATTGACCATTCGATTACGATAGCCATCATCAGCTGATTTCTTTATATGCTTTTGGCGAACCGTTACATGCGGATCAATTGATTTCACTTTTTTCTCTACTTTATTCGTGACCCATTGCTCTTCTTTCCCATCGGCTGAGACAGTTAAGGTGCTTGCCGCAAAATTTACCGCGCATCCGTCAATGCCTTTTATGCCTTTGACTCCATTTTCGATTTTTTGGGCACAATTGCTGCAATCCAAACCGTCCAGAACGTATTCCTGTTTCACTAGTCTCACCTTACCTTCCGATTTAGGGTTCCCTCTTCAAAGTGTATCAATGAGTATTGTATTTATTTTATATATATGAGCATATACTCATATATAAGTTACACCTATTATATGTTGTTTTCCAAGAAAGTGTCAATGAAAAACAAAAACCGGCATATAGCCGGTTTTTCATTTTACTTTTTGCAGACGAAGAGCATTCAGAACAACGGAAACGGAGCTGAATGCCATTGCTGCTCCTGCTATCCACGGTGCTAAAAATCCAAGTGCTGCGATTGGGATGCCGAGGCTGTTATAGCCAAGCGCCCAGAATAAGTTTTGTTTAATGTTTTTCATTGTCAATCTGCTCATGCGGATTGCGTCGGCAATGCTGTTCAGATCGCCGCGAATCAGTGTAATGTCTGCTGTTTCCATGGCAATGTCCGTTCCAGTTCCAATCGCCATGCCGATGTCAGCTGTGGCAAGCGCCGGCGCATCGTTAATTCCGTCGCCTACCATTGCCGTCTGGCGGCCTTCTTTTTGTAGGCGGGCGATTTCTGCTGCCTTTTGTTCAGGAAGGACTTCCGCAATGATATTCGTAATTCCCGCTTCCTTCGCAATGGCTTCTGCAGTTCTGCGATTGTCTCCTGTCATCATGATGACATCAAGGCCCAACTCTTTCAGACGGGCAACAGCCTTCCGTGACGTGTCCTTAATCGTATCTGCAACCGCTACTAGCCCAGCTGCTTCTCCATCAATGGAAACAAGCATAACGGTTTTTCCTTCTGCCTCTAGCTCTTCCATTTTGGCGAGAAGAGTCCCATGCTCAACCTGTTCGCTTTCCATTAATTTTCTTGTGCCGACGAGAATGCTTTTTCCTCCGGCTTCAGCCAAAATGCCTGCGCCGACTTTTGCTTCAAAGCGGGTAAGTTTCGGTATCTCAAGCCCTTTATCTTTCACGCCAGCAATAATCGCTTCGCCAAGCGGATGCTCTGATCCCGTTTCCGCTGCCGCTGCAAATTGAAGCAAATCTTTTTCTTCAAAACGGCCGAATGGAATGGCATCCGTCAGACGCGGCTTCCCGTTTGTCACGGTTCCGGTTTTATCAAGAACAATTGTATCGAGACGATGTGTTTTTTCTAAATGCTCGCCGCCTTTAAATAAAATCCCGAATTCAGCAGCGCGTCCAGATCCAGCCATTATGCTCGTCGGAGTGGCAAGACCGAGGGCGCAAGGACAGGCAATGACAAGAACCGCAATGAACTTGCTGATCGCTTCGGCAAAATCGCCAGGAGCCGCCCAAAGATACCAAATGAGAAAAGTGAGAACCGCAATCCCCAATACAATGGGTACAAAAATGCCTGAAATCTGGTCAGCGAGACGCTGGATCGGCGCTTTTGACCCTTGTGCTTCCTCAACAATTTTGATGATATGAGAAAGCGCAGTATCCTTTCCGACGTTGACAGCTTTAATTTTCAGGAAACCGTTTGCGTTAACGGTTGAACCTGTCACGCTGTCACCAGGATTTTTGTCAACAGGAAGACTTTCTCCTGTAATCATCGATTCGTCAACTGCTGAGCGGCCTTCAACCACTTCTCCGTCGACAGGAATTCGTTCGCCAGGTTTGACGTAAACAATGTCATTAACAAGCACTTCGTCGATCGGGATAATTTGCTCCTGTCCGTCTCTTACAACAGTCGCTGTTTTCGCTTGAAGCTTCATCAGCTTTTTAATCGCATCCGAGGAACGGCCTTTTGCTTTTGTTTCAAACAACTTGCCTAATAAAATCAGCGTCAGCAAAATCGCGCTTGTTTCATAGTAAAGGCCGTCTGTATGCCCGTGAGAGCCAAGGCTTTGAAAAGTAAGATAAAGACTATAAGCGTAAGCAGCCGTCGTACCGAGGGCGACCAATACATCCATATTGGCGCTTTTATTTCTGAGCGCCTTATAGGCACCCACATAAAACGGCCAGCCGATCAGAAACTGGACTGGTGTCGCCAGCGCAAATTGCATCCACGGATTGAGAAATATATCCGGTACCCAAATGAATGATGTAAATGTAAAATGGCTCACCATCGCCCAAAGCAATGGAAACGACAGGACAGCTGAAAAAATCAGTCTCGCCGTTTGCTTCAGTTCTTCTTTCTTTTTAGCAGCAGCAGCCTCACTGTCCTGTTCACCCTTCAACTTTAGCTTATATCCAAGCTTATTTACCGCTTCTTTCAAATCGCTGACAGACGCTTCTTTCGGATTGTATTCGACCGTAACTGTTTCTAAAGCGAAGTTT
The DNA here is from genome assembly GCF_045040725.1 of Bacillus sp. FSL K6-0255. Taxonomy (NCBI): domain Bacteria; kingdom Bacillati; phylum Bacillota; class Bacilli; order Caryophanales; family Bacillaceae; genus Bacillus; species Bacillus sp. FSL K6-0255. Next base: position 3,324,111 of record NZ_CP150278.1, read on the forward strand.
ACTGGAGCATTTGCGACGCCTTCTATTTTGTTAAGCCGTTTTTCAATCCGATTGGCGCAAGCCGCACAGGTCATGCCCTCAATATCGAATTCAGCTTTTTCTGTAACGACGTGATAGCCCAGCTTCTCTATTTTTTCCTGAATCGCTGCAGTCCCTGTTTCAGCAGGATCGTAGATTACATTTGATGTTTCCGTTGCCAGATTAACATTTGCATCCGTGACACCGGGCATCCGCTTCAGGCCTTTTTCAATTCTGGCAGCACATGCCGCACAGGTCATACCAGAGACCTGCATCGCGATTTCCTTTTGTTCACTCAACATACTCACTCCTTTATATACACCTGGGGGGTATATAAAAATGAAAGAAATATCGCGCCTCCCTAAAGGCGCGATACCTTGAATCACTCAGCTACGTCATAGCCCTGATCTTCTATCGCATCCGCAATATCTTTGACTGATACTTTGTCAGCATCAAACGAAACATCGACTTTACCCGCTTCCAGATTGACATGAACGGCACTGACGCCGTCCAGTTCTCCTACGCTCGTTTCTACTGCTTTGACGCAGTGCTGACAGGACATTCCTTCAACTTGCAATGTTTTTTGTTCCATATTAATTCCTCCTGTTTATTCTTTGTATTTTTATCCTACCATACCCCCGTAGGGTATTACAATAAAAAAACGCTTTATGATTTTGTGAACTTTTTAAATACGTCCAAAAGCTCAGAAATGGCCTGTTCCCCGTCTCCGCTTTTGATGGCATCTGCTACACAATGATGGGCATGATCCTCAAGCAAATGAAGCGCCACATTTTTCATTGCCGCCTGAACAGCTGAAATTTGCACAAGAATATCTACACAATATCTGTCGTTTTCCACCATGTTTTGAATGCCTCTGACTTGACCCTCAATCCGCTTAAGCCGGTTTGTAATCTGATCTTTTTCTTTCGAGCTTTTATGGTTTAATGTTTTATGTTCGTTATGCTTTTCCATGCGCACACCTCTGTTTAATGATATTAATTCCCATTATACTGATTGTCCAAACGGTTGTCTAAGCATGCCGACGCAAAAAATGAATCAGTTTGGTTTTACCATTTGATCAGGAGGGTATATACTTCTGTTGATAACGCTTTTAAAGGGGAGAAGAAAAGTGGATACGATCAAGGTTGGGATATTAGGATACGGATTGTCCGGTTCTGTTTTTCACGGGCCGCTGCTGGATGTTCTGGATGAATATCAAATCAGCAAAATCATGACATCTCGGACAGAAGAAGTGAAACGGGATTTTCCAGATGCTGAGGTTGTACATGAGCTTGAGGAAATCACAAATGACCCTGCCATTGAGCTTGTCATTGTCACCACCCCGAGCGGCCTTCATTACGAGCATGCTATGGCATGCATACAGGCCGGAAAACATGTTGTGATGGAAAAACCAATGACAGCAACGGCCGAAGAGGGGGAAACATTAAAAAGGGCTGCCGATGAAAAAGGCGTATTATTAAGCGTATATCATAACCGACGCTGGGATAACGATTTTTTAACGATTAAAAAGCTGATCTCTGAAGGATCCCTTGAAGATATCAATACATATCAAGTTTCCTATGACCGCTACAGACCTGAAGTTCAAGCGCGGTGGCGGGAAAAAGAAGGCACTGCCACTGGTACGCTGTATGATCTCGGCTCCCACATCATAGACCAAACCCTGCATTTGTTTGGGATGCCTAAAGCCGTGACTGCAAACGTGATGGCCCAGCGGGAAAATGCTGAAACGGTTGACTATTTTCATTTAACCCTGGACTATGGCAAGCTTCAAGCCATTCTATACGGAGGATCAATCGTTCCGGCAAACGGACCTCGTTATCAAATCCATGGAAAAGATTCCAGCTTTATCAAATATGGAATTGACGGACAGGAAGACGCACTCAGAGCGGGAAGAAAACCAGAGGATGACAGCTGGGGTGCGGATGATCCGGAGTTTTACGGACAGCTTACAACCATTCGTGGCTCCGACAAAAAAACAGAAACGATCCCATCAGTAAATGGCTCCTACCTTACTTATTACCGCAAAATAGCGGAAAGCATACGGGAAGGTGCTGCGCTGCCAGTCACTGCTGAGGAAGGTATTAATGTCATCCGCATCATTGAAGCCGCGATGAAAAGCAGTAAAGAGAAACGAACCATTATGCTGGAGCAATAAAACAAAAGCCTCCCCAAGTAAGGGGAGGCTTTTTCATTAGAATGTTTTTCCTGCTTCTTTCGCACGCGCAATCGCGTCTTCTTTGATTTGCTGTGCTTTATCAGGCTCCGCATTATGTCCCTCTACGAAAATGCCATCGAATGATGGTACGCCGAAGAAGTTCATCATGATGCCGATGTAGCGGTGCCCCATTTCCATCTCAGCCGCAGGGCCTTCTGAATAGTAGCCGCCGCGCGCTTGGATATGAATTGCTTTTTTATCAGTCAACAAGCCAATAGGGCCTTGTTCTGTGTATTTGAATGATTTTCCTGCAACAGCAACAGAATCGAGATACGCTTTCATCACTGGCGGGAATGAGAAGTTCCATAAAGGAGTAACAAATACGTACTTATCAGCTGATGCAAATTGATCGCTAAGCTCTCCCAAACGGCCTACTTTCGCTTTTTCGCTTTCAGAAAGCTCTTCAAAGCCTGTACCTGACTGAAGCTTTCCCCATCCGCTAAATACATCTGCGTCAATGTGCGGAATGTTTTCTTTGTACAAATCGATATGTACAACTTCATCATTTGGATTCGCTTCTTTGTAAGATTCGATAAATGCTTTACCTGTTGCCATACTGTACGAAGTTGCTTCGTCATGCGGATGAGCAGTGATATATAATACTTTTGCCATTTTTACCAGCCCTTTCGTTTTTAAAAATCACACATCAATTATTATCATACAGATGCATAATGATTATTCTGTCTCTCTTAGACTTTATTATAGAGACAAAGAAATTTACTTTCAAGTAAAACATCTCGAATTAAAGATTATTTAACTTTCCCAAACAGCTTACTTTTCAAAAGCTGTTCTCAAGCCGGAATACAGCGCGGACAATTCTTTACTGATCCGAGGATAATGAGGAACATGCGGCACTTGAATATCCGCAGGCATCCTTTTCATGATAAAGGATTGCTCAGCCTGTTCAAAAAACGCCCGCAGCTGGTTGATCTCTTCATCAGAAAACGGAGCAGGCGGACGGCGGTGAGCTTGCGCCGAGAGCAAATAGTACCCTAAGTGCTGAGCACCGGAAATGGCAGGCCAGAGCGCCTCCGCATTCGCATGAGGAAACTCTCCAAGGGCCTTGTCATACGCATCCCGAAGCCTGACAAGACTCACCCTTAACTTGTGTTCGTCGGCATTCTGCCCGGTTAACAGTTTCTCCATAAACTGCCCTTCCAGCCGGATGACGTTCCCCATCAGTTCAGGCAGTCGCTTCGTTGAAAACCGCCGCCACAAAAGTATTGTCCCCAACAGCCCGATCACGCTGCCGACAGCTACATCAGTCAGCCTCGCTATCATAAAATAACCGGCGCCCGCGCCGCCATGCATACTTTCTGTGATAACAAGCGCATTTGCGGTTAAAAAGGGAACAGCCAGCGCATAATTGCGGACGATCAGCATCTCAAGAAGACATTGCAGCGCTGCAATACAAAACGCAATATAAACACCGCCCGGCTTAAAAAACAGGATTGCGCCTGCCAGTATAACACCGATCACCGTTCCGGCCGAACGCTGAATAGCCCTGTGAAGCGTAAAAACAACAGTAGTGCCAAGCATGACCGCTGCTGCCGAAAGCGGAATCCAATAGGAACGTGCAAAGCCGAATACGAGGGCAAACATATCGGCGGCAAACAGAACAATTCCGTACTTTAACGCTCTAATTAAAACTGGAGACTTCCAGTCAAAAGCATTTCTCAAAAAGTAAAAAGAGGATGGCAGGCGGCTTGGTTCCCCGTCAAGCTGCTTATCAAAACGTCCTGAAGCGATATTCAAAACCTCATTGATTTCTTCAAACAGCTTCCGCCTAGGCTCAGATTCATTTTCATTAATCTGAAACGTATTGAAAACCCGTGCATTCGCAAGCATATCTCCGGTTTGGCGAAGTGCCTTTTCAATCTGCGCGGTCTCTCTGTCCGGCGTTTCAGCTGAAAAATGAATAATGGCAATAAATATGTCGTCAGCTTTCTCAAGGAGGCGAAAAAATCGTTCATCATGCCGCGATTTTTTCCGTCTGTTCCCTTTCCCAAGAACCGTTTGGCGGGCTGTTCTAAGCATGAGCACCGTCTGATGCTGTGCGTTATGAAAACCTGGCGTTCCGACGGCTGAAAGACATGCAGCCAGCTGATGATATGTTTTTTGCAGCACCGCTCCCTCCGGTCCATGTTTGTTCGATAACCAGCCGATTAAAGCGATACCCATGGCGAAGATGCCGCCGAGAAACGTCAGTCCCGCTCTGAACAGCGCTTGTGAAGGATCGGCCGGCAGCCCGGAACTGACTAAAAAGGCAAGGACAAAAAACATCGGCGCAGGGCCTTGAATGCCGAGCGCGCTAAAAATAAACATCGCCGCTGCACCGATCAGCCCCAAAACAGCCGCCATCATCCAAAGCATCCCGGACAAAAGCGTCCCTAAGCCAAATGAGAGGGCGATCCCAATGGAAACCAAGAGCAGCTTCAAGGCGCGCTTTTTGTATGATTCACCGCCCGCATATAAATAAACAAAGCCTCCGATACTTGCAGTTAATCCGTAATCCGTGTGACCTGCCAATGCTCCGACCAGCACAGGAAACCCTGAAGCGAAACCTGATCCGATAGCCTTTTTCCAAGGAAATGGATTTGCATGAATGCGAAAGGCATCCTTCACGATAGGCATGATTCTTTGATTGTTCGCAGCAGTTTTGTTCATTTGACAAAATCCTTTTCAATGAATGTGTAGAACTTTTCCCGTTTCTTCGCTTTAGTATGCCCAAAAACGCGGTTAGCTTCTCAATTGGTGCGCCCGATAAAAAAACAGAGACTTATACCGTCTCTGCTTTATTACATCAGTTTATTATCATAAAAGCGGCACCTGTCAGGACTGTTTTGTCCTTCTGCCTTCCTTTAAGAGCAGGTGAATAAAAAATAAAGGATAAATCAATAGATACCCATTAAACAGCCACCACACAAGATCAAAGTCACTGCTGAATGTCCAGAATGATAGCGCCTGCAGACCTGAACAACAGGTCAGCACAAGAGAAATCAGCGCCATCAGCTTCCAGTCAGCACGATTCACCCGCTGTAGGTACAAGCTGTACAACCCTGTGACAGAAATCAGGATATCCAGCGGAAAAAAAGACCAGTTCCAAGCGATCATAAACGGATGGTCATGATGTTTAAAAGCCCAGCTTTCCGGTATGAGCGAAAACCCGGCTGACAGCCAGTACAAGATAAAACCGATATCAGTCACGAGAAAAAACAGCTTCATATATCTCATTTGTACTGCCCGCTTTTATGTACCGGCTCAGACACCGCAGCATGCTCGATCAGGTTTAAAGACACAACACCGGCAATAATCAATCCAATTGAAATGACTTTCATGACACTAAAATGTTCTTGAAAAAACAAAAAACCAACGACTGTAATCAGGACAATTCCCATCCCTGACCATACAGCATAAGCAACTGATACATCAATGGATTTAAGCGTAAGCGTCAGAAAGAAAAGACTCCCTCCATAAAAGAAAATCAACAGCAAACTGGGAATAAGCTTTGTAAAACCAGACGATAGCTTCATGCTGACAGTTCCCGCAACCTCAAACAAAATCGCCAAGCATAGAAACACCCAATTCACGTCGCATCAGCCTCCTCATCAGCTGTTATACCGTTAAACAAAACATCTACAATTGATTCAAGCACCTCTCCTGTCGTGAACTGATGTTTCAGCGGATATTCAGGGTCATACACTTGATTGATGCTCCCTATATACATGTGAATAAACAGGTCCGGATTGATGTTTCTGATTCTCTTTTGCTGCTTGCACTCGTTTAATAATTCTAGGACAATGGCCCATTCTGCCTTAATAAACGTGTCTAATGTAAGCCACGCATCGTAATGGTATTTCTTTAGTTCATTTAATAATCCCATGTTCAGCAGTTCCATCCCCTGCGGAAGGCTGATCAGCATTTTTTTCACCTTTTCAAGCACATTTAAACTTTCATTTTCATAGATGTCTCTTTCCATTTGCTTCATTTCGGCTAAAAATTGTTCGACAACCGCCTCAACAAGCTGATCTTTAGATGAATAATATGCATAGAGCGTCCGTTTGCTCGTTCCCAGCGCTGCAGCCAAATCATTCATCGTAAATGAAAATCCTTTTTGCTTGATCAGCCGGAAAGTTTCCGCCAGAATTCTTTTATCCATATTAATCCCCCGCTTTCGGTACCAAGAAAACTATTTCGGTACCAATATTATACGGCAGAAATTTATGGAAATCAACAATATATAAAAAACCTCTCCTGTTGGGAGAGGTTTAAAAGACACTGCGGACCAAACCGCCGTCCGCCCGAAGTGCCGCACCATTGATCGCAGAGGAAAGCGGGCTGCTTAAAAATGTAACGAAGTGGGCGATTTCTTCCGGACGGATCAGTCTTTGAATAATAGATGTCGGCCGGTTTTCTTTCATAAAACGTGCCTCAGCTTCTTGAACAGTCAGGTTTTCACCAGGATACAGCGAGTTCAGCATGGTTTCCACACCCTCTGTTAAGGTAGAGCCCGGCATGACGGTGTTGACTGTGACATTCGTGCCGGTTGCCAGCTCCGCCAAACTGCGGGAAATGGACAGCTGCATCGTTTTTGTCGCACTGTAATGGGCCATTTCCTGTGATGGCATAATCGCTGCTTCACTGGCAATGAAAATCACACGCCCTTCTTTTTTCTCTATCATGTTATGCAAATACCTGCGTGTCAGCCTTACACCGCTCATAATATTCACTTCAAAAAAACGAAACCATTCATCGTCGGGAATATCAAAGTACTCCGCCGGTTCAAAAATCCCTAAATTGTTGACCAAAATATCAACCTCTGGATATGCCTGAAACAGCTCATTGCAGCCTTCTTCTGTTCCCAAATCAAATGCAGCCGGATAAAGAACCGCTTCAGCATGTTGTGTTTTCAGTTCATCTATCGTTTGATTCACTTTCTCTTCCCGGCGTCCGTTAATGATCACTGCCGCACCTTCTTCAGCTAACGAAGAGGCAATAGCTTTTCCGATCCCTGATGTCGAACCGGTCACCAGTGCGGTTTTTCCTTGTAAATTCAGCTTCATTATTCATCCCTCCGTTTTTGATTCCTCTTATTTATTGACAGAAATCTGATTGGTGAAACATCTGCTCTGCAATCAGTATGAAACAGCTGGGATTGAAATGGAAGTACGCACTTTTTGGTGCCTGTGGTTTGGAGAAAAAATAAAGCAGAACCTCTTAAGAGGTTCTGCTTTATTGTCAGTATGTATGGAGACGGTGGGAGTCGAACCCACGTCCAGAAACATCGATTACTTAAGCGTCTACGAGCGTAGCCTGCATATTTAGGATTTCACTCATCTTCTTGCCTGCGGGCTGGCCTTCCGAGAGCTAGTCTGTTCATCTCTTCTTACGTTCTCAGACGGGAACGCAAGCGTAGCCTACTTAGATGTGCTCTTCACAGACACATAGGCAATGTCAGGAAGAGCTCGCTGCGCTTATTAGGCAGCTAATGCTACGTTTTGGTTAAAACTGTTAGTTTTGCCAGTTATATTTAAGTGCGTGTTTACGAGATCGCCTCTCGGCTCGCAGCTCAAGCTCGATCCATCCCTGTCGAATCCGTAACGTCCCCTTGGTATAAGGGAAATACGGGAGAAAATATCAAGCTCTCACTCAAACTGGCTATAGTCTTATTATAACATGATCACGGCTCTTTTCAATTGTCAAATCCTTCAAATGAATGGCGACGTGATCTGATCGTGAACACAGTATAGCACAGGCCTGATTTTCGAATCAAGCACTATGCCTTTAGAAGCCTTTTTGACTGTCTCTGAACGCTCTTTCGATTTCCCGCTTCGCGTCCTTACGCTTCAGGTCTTCCCGTTTGTCATAGTTCTTCTTCCCTTTTCCAAGGCCTAGAAGCACTTTGGCAAAGCCGTTTTTTAAATACAGCTTCAGCGGAACGAGAGAATAGCCTTTTTCCTTTGTTAACCCGATCAGCTTATTAATCTCCTTGCGGTGCATTAACAGCTTTCTTGTCCGGAGCGGATCGTGGTTATAGCGGTTTCCCTGCTCATATGGGCTGACGTGCATATTGTGGAGAAACACTTCTCCCCGTTCGATTTTGGCGAAGGAATCCTTAAGGTTTACGCGGCCGGCGCGAATCGATTTGATTTCGGTTCCTTGCAGAACGATGCCTGTTTCATAGGTTTCTTCTATAAAATAATCGTGGTTGGCTTTCTTATTTTGAGATAATACTTTTCCTGACCCTTTTGGCATGCCAGAACCTCCTCTCTCTAAGGAAAAACTGTCCACCTTTTGCGATACGCTCTATTTTACCAAATGTCACGTACCGCTACAATGAAAAGCTGTTTCCGAAAGAAAGCAAATAGAGCGCTGCGGCCCTATTTGCTGGTTGAGCTGCTATTTCTTCTTTTTCCGTTTCTGTTTCGGCGCGTTCTGGAAGCCGCGTTTTTTCTTTTTCTTCTTCGGCTTAGTGAACCATTCCCCTTTTTCCTCAGACGGGGCTGGAGAAACAGGTGTATTGGTGCTTTGAACACGTTTTCTGGCAGGCTTTCCGCGTTTTCTGCTCCGGCTGCTGTCCAATTCTCTCGGACGCCGCGGAGTGCCCTTCATGCCGACGATTTCAAAGTCGATATTGCGCTCATCTTTATTGACATCGACAACCTTGACTGTGATTTCATCCCCGATGCGGAAGACGTTGCCTGTCCGCTCGCCGATCATTGCGAAATGCTGTTCGTCAAAGCGGTAGTAGTCATCTGTCATAAAGCTGACGTGGACGAGCCCTTCGATTGTATTCGGCAGCTCGACGAACATTCCGAAGTTTGTCACAGAGCTGATCATGCCGTCAAACTCTTCACCGATTTTATCAAGCATGTATTCCGCTTTTTTCAGATCATCCGTCTCACGCTCGGCGTCAACTGCACGGCGCTCCATAGATGATGTATGTTCGGCGATATCCGGCAGGCGTTCAGCCCACTTTTCCTGTGTCGCTTCATCGACCTTGCCGTTGATCAAATACGTTCGGATCAGACGGTGAACGATTAAGTCCGGGTAACGGCGGATCGGTGATGTGAAATGCGTATAGAATTCCGTTGACAGACCGAAGTGCCCCAAGCTTTGCGGGTCGTATTTCGCCTGTTTCATCGAACGGAGCATAACAGTAGATATAACCGTTTCCTCTGGTCTGTCACGCACAGCGTCCAGAATGCTTTGCAGCGCGCGCGGATGAATATTCCCCGCCGTTCCTTTCACCACATAGCCAAATGTCGTCACAAATTCTAAAAACTTTTGCAGCTTTTCAGCATTCGGCTCTTCGTGAATCCGGTATATAAACGGGACATTCATCCAATGGAAATGCTCCGCAACTGTTTCGTTTGCTACAAGCATAAATTCTTCAATCAGCTTCTCGGCGACAGAGCGTTCTCTGATCACAACGTCTTTAACCGCTCCTTCGTCATCAACAAGCACCTTTGCTTCTTTGAAATCAAAGTCAACGGCGCCGCGGTCCATCCGCTTATCGCGCAGAATTTGAGCCAGACGCTCCATGTCTTTGAACATCGGAACAAGAGGCTCGTATTTTTGTTTCAGCTCTTCATCATCATCAACAAGAATTTTATTCACATCTGAATATGTCATTCTTTCCGTTGTTTTGATGACACTTTGGAAGATCTCGTGCTCTGTCACCTGTCCCTGACTGTTAATTGTCATTTCACAAGAAAGCGTCAGGCGGTCAACCTTTGGATTTAAGGAGCAGATGCCGTTTGACAATCTGTGCGGAATCATCGGGATGACACGGTCAACCAGATACACACTTGTCCCTCTTTCAAGCGCTTCTTTGTCAATCGGCGAGTTTTCGGTTACGTAATGGCTGACATCAGCTATGTGAACGCCAAGCTTGTAGCTTCCATCATCAAGCTTCGTCACGGTAACTGCATCATCCAAATCCTTCGCATCCGCACCATCAATGGTGACAATCACCTGGTCACGGAGATCACGGCGGTCTTTCAGATCTTTTTCATCAATCGTGTCAGGCGTACTTGATGCCTGTTCCATCGCGTCAGCTGGAAATTCTCCCGGCAGGCCGTGCTTATGAATGACCGATAAAATATCAATGCCCGGGTCGTTTTTGTGGCCGAGAATGGTTTCAACCTCACCCTCTGCGTTCATGCGGCCTTCAGGATAGCTCGTCAGCTTGACAACAACCTTATGCCCTTCCGCAGCTCCATTTTTCCCATTTTTCGGAATGAAGATGTCACTCGTGATTTTTTTGTCGTCCGGAATGACAAAGCCGAAGTTTCTCGTTTCTGTATACGTGCCGACAACCCGCTGAATCGCTCTTTCTAAAATCCGTATGACGGTTCCTTCCTGCCTGGAGCCGCTTGATTGTGAGTTCAGACGCACCATGACGATATCGCCGTTCATTGCCGTATTTAGCTCATTAGGCGGAATAAACACATCACTTAACGACGTATCCTCAGGCAGCAAAAAGGCGAATCCTTTCGCATGGGCTGAAATCTTTCCTTTTATTAAATTCATCTTCTCCGGAATGCCGTAGCGGTCGCTTCTCGTCCGTACGATAAGCCCTTTTTCTTCCAAGGCGACTAACGCTTTGACGAGCTCTTTAAACTCCTCGGCTTCCGTAATATTTAACATCTCCTCAAGTTCCTGAACGGTCAGAGGTTTGTACGCCTCTTCCTTCATAAACGAGAGAAGCTTTTCCATAAATGCTTCTTTTTCCATTATCCGACCTCCTGTTGATTACCAATCGAGCTTCTCTAAAAATTCATACACATCCTGATGGACGAGGTCACGTTCTTTGTCGAGTGTAATGACATGCCCTGATTCCTCGTACCATTTCAGCTGTTTATCATCAGTTTCCACTTCGTTGTAAATAATATTGGCGCTTTCGGTATTAATCATGTGGTCATGACGGGCCTGCACCACAAATGTCGGTGAATAAATCATATCGACATTATTCCGCACATCAGCAATTAAGTCTTGCAGCGCCTTGAGGGTATTCATCGGCGTTTTTTCGAATTCTTTCATTTCCTCTTCAATTTGCTCCGGGCTTTTCCCCTCAAACTTTTTGTAATTGCGAGCGTATGAAAGAACGCCTTGATACATGACCTCTTCACTCTTAATATGCATCGGTGCGCACATTGGGACAATTCCCTTTATGGGTACAGTGTAACCCAATTTCAGCGAAAAAACCCCGCCAAGCGACAGTCCGCAGGCAGCAATGCTCTCATAACCTTCAGATTTTAAATATTCATAGCCATCCATTACGTTTTTCCACCAGTCTTCGGGCCCCGTATGTACAAGTTCTTCAGGCGGGACGCCATGTCCTTCATATTGAGGCGCGTGGCACGTATAGCCGCGTTCATTCAAATATCGTCCCAGCATCCTTACATCCGCTGTATTTCCTGTAAAGCCATGCAGCAAAAGCACCGCTTTGTCTCCGCCTTTAAATGTAAATGGTTTTGGTGTCACAACTTTCATGCTCATGTCTCCCTTTCTATCTGCACGATCATTTTAGTTTTCCACAGTTTAATCAGAAAAAAACGTTTTGAATATCATCCAGAAACGTGAAAAAGGCCTGACTTCACATCAGACCTTATACAAACATTGCCCTATAGGATATAAGCAAGCGCAATCGTTAACACGAAAAACAAGACTGCCAGCACTACCGTAATGCGGTGCAAAATTAAATCAAGACCTCTTGCTTTTTGTTTCCCGAAGAGCTGCTCCGCTCCGCCTGAAATCGCACCAGATAATCCGGCACTTTTACTGGATTGAAGCAAAACGACAATAATAAGTGCAATGCTGACGATAACCAATAAGGTAATCAAAACTGCGTGCATCCCATACACCTCCAGACTCACTGGCTACATTACTTCTATTTTACATGAAAAGGGTTGGCATGTCACGCTGTATCAGACGCCAAAAGGCCGGATAAGACGTTTTATCTTGGTTACCCTATTCATATGAAAAGGTCAAAGGAGAAAAGCGATGCCGCTTATCAGCATAGACAGCAGGAAACATCTTTTTTATGAAGAATATGGACAGGGAATCCCTATCATTTTTATCCACCCGCCGGGCATGGGACGAAAGGTTTTTTATTATCAGCGCCTTCTATCCAAGCATTTCAGGGTGATTTTTCCGGATTTAAGTCCACGGTGATAGTGATCACATCGATCAGCCAGCGTCTATTTCCTATTACGCAAACGAGATCGCGCAATTCATGGACGCTTTGCACATTGATAAAGCTGTGTTATTCGGGTATTCTGCCGGAGGCTTAATCGCGCAGCATACCGGCTTCACTCGCCCCGACAAAGTGTCACACCTTATTCTGTCCGGCGCCTACCCCGCTGTTCATAACGTAATCGGCCAGAAGCTGCACAAACTGGGAATGTATCTGCTTGAAAAAAACCCCGGTTTGCTCATGAAAATACTCGCTGGCAGCCACACAAAAGACAGACAGCTTCGCAGCATATTAACAGACCATATGAAAAAAGCAGACCTGGCCCATTGGCATCAGTATTATCTGGATTCGCTTGGCTACAACTGCATTGAACAGCTGCCCCGCCTAGAAATGCCAATGCTGTTTATGTATGGCGGCCTGCGGGACTGGACCTTTACAAACGCAGGCTATTACCGAAGATCGTGCAGACATGCCGAATTTTTCAGATTGGAATATCAGGGACATCAATTGCCGACAAAACAATGGAAAACGTGCCATGAGCTGGTGACAGGGTTTGTGCTGACACATCATTCAATATAGAAAACGCTTGGATCTCCTTGCGTTTTCTATATTTTATTGACTTTTGTCAACAAAATCATAGTAAAAAAGATCCTCAAATTTCAAATTAAAATAGTGAAGCATTTTACCGATCACAAGCTGCCCCGGCCGTCTTTCTCCATTCAGCACGCGGCTCAGTGTGGCGGGTGAGACTCCGATTTCCAGCGCAAGCTGATTAAGGGAATAATCGTTATTAACCATATACTGCAAGACATAATCACGTCTAATCTGTATCTTTTCTACTGGCACTTTCCTCACCTTCCATTCCTGAAAAACTTTTTTCTATACTTTTACATTACGGCTTATGTTAACTTTTGTCAATACATTTCCAGTCTACCTATTCCCTTTAGTCAATAAACATACTAAAATATGAGTAACAGTGAGGGACGGGGTGAGATATATGGAAAGCTTTGGCGAACAATTACGGGCATTGCGTGAAGAGAGAAAGTTAACAGTCAACCAGCTGGCGACTTATTCAGGCGTAAGCGCGGCCGGCATCTCCAGAATCGAAAACGGAAAACGGGGCGTTCCCAAACCTGCCACCATCAAAAAACTGGCAGAGGCCTTAAAAATTCCTTATGAGGGGCTTATGTACAAGGCTGGTTACATCGAAGAAGTGCATGAAGCCAGGGCCCCTTATGAAACGAAGTGCAAGCTGCTTGAAAAAGCGGAGGCCTATGACCTGAAAAACCTTGCGCTTCTTGAGAACGAAAAGTGGCAATATCTCAATAAAGAAGATTTGCTCATGCTGGATCATTATTTTTCGTTTATTTCAGACGAAGCCAAAAAACGGTCTGCTGATGACTGACTCTTGATAGAAATGTGAGGCGATAGACCATGTCACCGTTCGGACAGCAATTACGGGAGCTGCGCCGCGCCCGCAAACTGACAGTGAATCAGCTTGCGGTGTACTCAGGCATCAGCTCGGCCACCATTTCAAAAATTGAAAACGGCAAACGCGGGACGCCAAAACCAGCCACGATTAAAAAACTGGCAGCCGTCCTGAAAGTGCCGTACGAAAACCTAATGGCCGCCGCAGGCCATATTCAAGCCTTTCCTGAAGAAATCCGCGAAGCATCTGAAAGCTATCAATCCGTTTATGAAATTTACCAGACGGCTGTCACTCGCGGAGCGGAGCACCTCCCGATTTTCAATAGTCAAAAATGGGAACATCTCTCAAAGCAGGATATTGAAAATCTCAGCAAATACTTCGATTTTTTGTCTTCAGAAGCAAAAAAACGCGCCTCTTCCTCATAATCTCCTGGTTCTCTTTCTATATTTTATCAATCACGCTTGCATGCCTTCCCTCGTTATTTGCGTTATAATAGTGACAGACGAGGTGAAAAGTATGAACCAATCAGAAATGTGTCCTAGATTTGAAAAAGCAGTCGACATCTTAAGTAAACGCTGGGTCGCTTTAATCGTATTTCAGCTCTTGAACGGGTCTCAGCGATTTAGCGAAATTGAAGCAGCACTTCCAAATCTAAGCGGCAGAGTTCTGTCAGAACGGCTGAAAGAACTTGAGCTTGAAGGAGTAGTGAAGCGGGATGTCATCCCTGAAACTCCGGTTCGCATCGAATATTCATTGACTGATAAAGGAAAGGCACTAGCACCCATATTAGGTGAGATTTCTAAATGGGCGACTGAATGGATTGACCCTTCCTTTCTTGACTAATTGCTAAAACGGTTCTGATCTCAAAGACGAGAAAAGAGCCGTTTTTTATTTTTTCCCAGGTAAAAAAACGATTTCTCAGCCGATATATAGTACATCCACACATTACGTTTTTAAAGGAGACCACTATATGCGACTGACGATTTCCCGCAAATTCAGCCTGGTATTTTTGACACTGATCCTGATCAATTTACTTGTAGGCGGAATAGGCGTTCTTAATATGCAGCATATCATTCAAAAAACAGATGAAATCAACACAAAATGGATTGACGGCATCAAAGGAATCACTTCAATTAATTATGTAACCGAGCACCTGTCTTCTAAAGAAAAGGACTTTCTGATTTATACAGACAAAAGCAAAATGGATACACTTGATCAAGAAATGAATCAAATCATGGAAGACATTAACCAAAAGCTCGATAACTACGAAAAAACGATCTCTACTGATAAAGAGCAGAAACTGTTCGAGCAGCTTCAAACTGAAGTGAATACCTATATGGATATTCATGCGCAAATTATCGAAAGCGGCCGCACGAATGACATGGACAAAGCAAGAGGTTTATTGGTTCAGACTGAGGCCAGCTTTGAGGATATGAAAAAAACAATCACTCAGCTTGTTGACTTAAATCAAGAAGGCAGCAACACAGCGGTAAAAGAAACGAAGGCCGTCTATCATAAAGGGCTCATTTACACTGCTTTGCTTGTGGCAGCTTCGATCCTCATCAGCATTTTCATCTGGCTTTATATCACGCGAAACATTGTAAAGCCTATCATTCGCATGAAGGAATCTGCCAATCATATTGCCGAAGGCGATTTGTCGAACGATATGGAGCCGCTCAACTCAAAAGACGAGCTGGGTGATCTGAATGAAGCGCTGCAAAAAATGGTAGGGAATCTGAGAGATATTGTCGGATATTCTAAAGACATATCAAGCCGGGTTCTTTCTTCTTCACAGGTGCTTGCAACCGCAACGAATGAAACAAGATCCGGCAGCAAACATATTACCGAGACGATGAACGAAATGGCTGAGGGCTCTGAACAGCAGGCCCAAGACGCGGTGACGATTGCCGAATCGATGAATGAGTTTACCGAAAGCATTGATAAAGCCTATAATCACGGCATCACCATCAGCGATACGTCTCAAAACGTTCTCGAACTCGCGGTAAGCGGAAACGAAAATATGGATACGTCATTACAGCAAATGAAAACCATCCATCATATTGTTGAAGAAGCCGTGCATAAAGTGAGATCACTTGAACAGCATTCTCAGGATATTAACAAGCTCGTTCAAGTCATCAACGGAATTGCCGAGCAAACGAATTTGCTGTCCCTTAACGCCGCAATTGAAGCTGCCCGCGCAGGAGAAAGCGGCAAAGGCTTCGCCGTTGTGGCAGAGGAGGTCAGAAAGCTGGCTGACGGCGTTTCTGATTCCGTGCAGGATATTACCCGGATTGTAGGCGGGACACAGCAAGAGATCCACACTGTCATTACGTACTTGGAAAGCAGCTTTACAGAAGTCGAAAAAGGAACGGAAAACCTGACAGACACCGGACAGGCTATGCGGCATATCAAGCAATCCGTCACCCATGTTGCAGACAGCATTAAGGAAGTAACGGATGGCCTGAAACAGTTAACAAACCAATCGATTACCATCAATCAATCGATTGAAAATATCGCTTCTGTATCCGAAGAGTCGGCCGCCGGCATTGAAGAAACATTTTCAATAACCGAGCAATCCGCCCATTCGATGGATCAAGTGCTTCAAAATGCTGAAGAGCTTGAGCAGCTTGCGAAGGAGCTTAATGAGAAGATGGGTCAGTTTACGATTTAAATAGAAAAAAGAGGCTGGACTCCAGCCTCTTTTTCTATTCTATGCAGCTGATTGAACATGTTTCGCCCCGGTTCTTTTTTTCTTCACCGGACTTAATGCCCGCTCCAGCCAAGCCATGAGCAAATCCGCCCCTACCGCCATCACCGCAGTTGGTATCGCTCCGGCTAGAATAATTGCAGTTCCGTTTGTTGCGTTTGAGCCGCGTACGATCATGTCCCCAAGGCCTCCGGCACCGACAAATGTGCCGATCGCTGTAATTCCGATGGCAATGACGAGAGCCGTGCGAAGGCCCGCCATAATGACAGAAAGTGCGAGCGGGAGCTCAACCATTCTGAGCACTTGGAATTTCGTCATGCCCATTGCTTTTCCCGATTCTAAGTAGGCATGCTCAATACTGATAATGCCTGAGTACGTGTTTCGAATAATCGGCAGCAGGGAATACAGAAATAATGATAGAATCACGGTATTTGCGCCGAGCCCCATAACAAGCATTAAGACGGCCAGCATAGCGAGCGCCGGGATTGTTTGAATAACGTTTGTTACGGCAAACACCCAGGCTGACAAACGGCGAAAATGCGCGATGAGGATTCCGACCGGAACCCCGACGACAGCGGCAAACAATACGCCGTAAGCCGACATGAGAAAGTGGCGGCTGAATTCATCCATGACGTAACTGCCATTCTGCGCGTAATACGTCATTAACTGTTCAAGCACGTTCATTGACCTCTTCCCCCTTTCACGATTCGAAGTAGTGATGTTTTTCTAAATATTCCTTGGCAACGACAGACGGTTCTTTGAGATTGCCGTCGACTTCATAGTTAAGCTCCTGCATCATGGCTGTGTCGATTTTTCCGAGCATTTTCTTGATGATGCCTTCAAGCTCAGGATGTTCTTTGAGCACCTTTTCCGGAACAACCGGAGAACAGTCGTACGGCGGGAAAAATTGTTTGTCATCCTTTAGCATTTTGAGACCATAGGACTTGATTCTTCCATCGGTTGAATACGCAAGCACAATGTCCATTTTTCCGCTTTTCACCGCGTCGTACACAAGGCCGATCTGCATCGGATACGTGCCGCCGAATGTCATGCCGTAGGTTTTCGTAAAATCCTGATAGCCGTTTCCTTTGAGCTTCATCCAATAGTTATCAACGCCCAGCTTTAATTGCGGCGCCCATTTTTTAACGTCTGATACGGTCTCTAAATGGTATTGGTCGGCCAGCTCCTTGCTGACTGTAAAGGCATATGTATTATCAAACCCGTAGGAGTCATACCACTTTAAATCATATCTTTTTTTAAACTCCCGCTGAGTAAGCGCCAGCGCTTTGTCCGGGTCTTTTTCCGGTTGCATTCTCAGCGTGCCTGTCAGCGCGTCTCCCGTATATCTTGTGGCCGCAATGTCAATTTCCCCGTTCATTAAAGCCTGCTGCTGCACCGCGTTGGAGCCAAGATTTTTAATCGTTGTTGTTTTGAGATCAGTATGGTGTTCGATCAACTGGCCAAGCATGCTGGCGATGATTTCTGATTCGCTCATGCTTTGCGCGCCGATTTTAATGGTCTGGTCTGCAGCAGCGCTGAGACCAGGAAGCGAACAGCCGCTCAGCGTCAGCGTTGCCGCAAGTGCTAAACCTATCATTAATTTGAGATATTTTCTTTTCATGAGCCGCCTCCTTATGACAATTCCTTCAATCTCTGCATGCCGGCAGGTGTCAGTTTTCGTTCAGCAACTGCCAGCACATAATCAATCACAATTGCCAATATCGTGACAGGTACCGCGCCCCCGATGATATATTCCGGCTGATATAAATTCAGTCCGATAAAAATGTAATCACCCAATCCGCCGCCTCCGATAAAGGAAGCAAGCGTGGCCCAGCCGATTAAGTAAATCGTCGATGTTCTGATTCCCGCCATGATCACTGGTGCGGCAAGCGGCAGCTCCACCAAGCGGACTTGTTCAGCCGGCGTCATTCCTATTCCTTTACCAGACTCGAGCAGATTTTTGTTGACGCCGCGAATGCCGGTATACGTGTTGCGAAGAATCGGCAATACGGAATAGAAAAACAAAGCCACAATGGCCGGAACCTTCCCTACACCAAGGAGCGGGATAAAAAAAGCGAGGATGGCCAGACTCGGCAGCGTCTGAATGATATTGACAATGCCGATAATGGTGCCGGCTCCTTTTTTCATTCTGGTAAGCACAACCCCGAGGGGGACGGCAACCAGCACACCTAAGATCACAGCAATGAGCGATATCGTAATATGCTCGTATGTTTTATAAAGAAGCTCTCCCCCATTGGTTTGCAAAAATTGAACAATATGATGCATGACTTATCGCCCCTCCCTATGACAATGCTGCGAGCTGCTTTTCTTCTCCCCAGAGGGAGTCATACACGATGTCGACCAGACTTGCCCTCGTCACAATTCCGATCAGGCGTCGGTCTTCATCCACAACGGGAACATATTTGACACCCCGTTTTAAAATTTTGCGGACCGTGTCGCGCAGCAGTGTGCCGCCCAGTACTGTGTATATATCTTCATGTAAAACTTCACTGACGAGATTGGCCTTTTTCCGGCATTGATCAATGATTTCAACATCGACATAGCCTTGCAGAACGCGCTCGTCATTGACGACCAGCAATGAATCGACCCGTTCCTGCCTCATCAGCTGAATGGCCTCAGAAAGCGTTTTATCCGCGGTGATCGTTACAGGCTGTGTGTTCATAATCTGGTCAACCCGTTCAACATCCGGGCTGGATGACTGAATCAGCCGCTCCTTGCCGATAAATTCCTCAACAAATTCGTCTGCCGGATTTCTTAAAATGTCATCGGGCGTTCCAACTTGAACGATTTCTCCCGCTTTTAAAATCACAATCCGGTCTGCCAGCTTAATCGCTTCATCCATATCGTGGGTAACAAATACGATGGTTTTATGTAAGGTTTTTTGCAGTTTTTTAAATTCTTCCTGGAGGGAATCCCTCGTAATCGGGTCGAGTGCCCCAAACGGTTCATCCATTAAGATAAGCGGCGGCTCCGCGGCAAGTGCCCGTAATACACCAATTCGCTGCTGCTGCCCCCCGCTTAATTCATGAGGGTAACGGTCTACATATTCTGGCCCCATATCGACCAATTTTAAAAGCTCACGCGCCCGCTCTTTCCGCTGCTGCTCCGGCCATTTCAGCAGTTTTGGGACGAGTGAGATATTCTGCTGAATGGTCATATGGGGAAACAGGCCGATCTGCTGAATCACATAGCCAATTTTGCGCCTGAGCTCTACAGGATCCTGGTCCATGATGTTTTCGCCGTCAATGAAAATCTTCCCGGCGGAAGGCTCAATTAATCGGTTAATCATTTTCATTGTTGTCGTTTTTCCGCAGCCGCTCGGCCCGATAAAGCAGATAAATTCGCCTTTTGCAATCTTAAGATTTACGTTGTTCACGGCTTTTTTGCCGCCCTTGTATGTTTTCGAGACATTTTCTAATGTCAGCAAACATCGCACCTCCAAAATTAAGTTTATTCAATTTGTTCAGTTTAAATTTAATTTTTCAGACAATTGAATGCTTCCCATTATAGAATAAAGTTTATAAAATAAAAAGTTTACAATTTGTTCATATTATTTATAAAGTATGTGTAAACGCTGATTTACCCGCATTGACGTGTGTTGATCTCCTTATTGCTCCAATTTCCTGCCAAATTCTCTTTTGACAGCATTTTCGCCGTATCAAAAATGTGGTATATTGACATCGGAATTGTTAGCTGAAAGGATGAAACCGTTGGAGAAAGATCCGTTAACGATCATTGAACAAGCCGAGGACCATTTTATAGAAAGAATCGCGGAAAACATGCATGCATTTGGAATGCCCTCTACCGTCGGACGAGTGCTGGGCATTATTTATATGAATCGAAAACCGATGACGCTTACGGAATTATCTGAGGCCACCGGCATGAGTAAAACACGTATGAGCCAGGTAGTGCGGGAAATGCTTGATGCCAACATTGCCGAGAAGGTATTCGAAAAAGGCGTGCGAAAAGATTTATATGAGGTTGAGCAGGACTACTATCAAACATTTATCACGCTGTTTTCAGCCACCTGGAGCAAAGTCGTCAGCAAAAACAAAATGATGCATAAAAAACTCAATCGGGAGCTGCTTAGCGTGTTGGATGAAGAGCTTACTCCTGAAGCGGAAGAAAAAGTGAATGAGCTGCTGAAGGAATTAAAGGAATGGCTCGATTATTATAATTGGCTCAGCCGTTTGATTGAGTTTTTTGAGAGCGAAGACATTTTTAAATATGTGCCGAAGCCGTAAAAAGTTCCCAAATTCAATTCTGGGAACTTTTTTAAGTCCAATCCAAATGGTTGAATATCAAACTTCAAGAAAACAAACAAAATAATGCATAATTTACATTAATTTATTAATTATCCATTTTTTGTTGATTATTCTGACTAGCTATTATATAATCTTTTTGAAATGATTATATTAGCTTAGAGGAGGTAATCTACATCAAAAAAAAGGGAATTATTACTGTAATGACTATATGTTTCCTATTATTTTCTTCTTATTACTTTAGCAATATTTCACCTCAGAATCCACTGTTCAAAAAAAATTTTTTGCAACAATTGTCTCCCCAAGGCTTTGGCTTTTATAGTAAAAGCCCTACAGAAGAAAACATTTCATTTCACACAAAAGAAAATTTAAAGTTACCTAATGCACTTCCCAATAATTTTTTTGGGATAAAAAGAGAAGGAAGAGTTCAGGCAATAGAATTAGGCAAAATTGTAGAGAATATCGATCCAAAGAATTGGAAAACTTGTGAAAACAACAACTCCTGCACAAATTTAGAGAAACAAATAAAGCCTATTAAGGTTATAAAAAATGAAGATTATATACATCTTAGCAAAGGAGAATACCTAATATATCGCCAAAAACCACTCTCATGGTATTGGATAGACTTTAAGCAAACTACCTCTTTTGAAAGAAAGGTGCTAAAAATAAAAATAGTATGAAGATATTAAATAGTTTAGAAGGTTATATTGACACCTATAATCCATGGAAAAATACATATGCACTTTTTAGAAGTTTACTTGGTTTCTCAACATTACTAGTACTATTATTCAATAGTACTGATATTTTATTTAGTTATAGTGCAAATAATGTCACATGTGAAAATGTCTATATCCCTACCGCTTTTTGTTTTGCTAAAGAATATAGTATCAATTTTGAGATTATAAGATACTTAATGATTTTTATATTAACCTTAGTGGTTATAGGGTGGAGACCTAGATTTACCGGTTTATTTCACTGGTATATTTGCTATAGTATTCAAACTTCAGCTTTAACTATCGATGGTGGAGAGCAAATTGCAACTGTTCTTTCTTTTCTTATATTACCTGTTACATTATTAGATTCAAGGCGAAATCATTGGAATATAAAGAAAAACAATAATGAATCTTTCACAAAGAAGACAGTATTGTTTTATATAATGACAATAATTAAAATTCAA
This sequence comes from Bacillus sp. FSL K6-0255, assembly GCF_045040725.1. Taxonomy (NCBI): domain Bacteria; kingdom Bacillati; phylum Bacillota; class Bacilli; order Caryophanales; family Bacillaceae; genus Bacillus; species Bacillus sp. FSL K6-0255. The sequence continues at coordinate 3,346,162 of NZ_CP150278.1, forward strand.
GTTTTTATCATTTATTTAAACGCAGCTTTAGAGCGATTGAAAAATAAAGAGTGGGCAGAAGGAACAGCAATTTACTATTTCTTTTCTGATCCGGTGTTTGGATTACCTGAATATCAACTTAACTTAATGAATCCACTACTTGAAAGCAATTTTATTGTTGTCATCACTTGGTTAGTAACTATTTTTGAGTTGTTCTTAGCAGCAAGCATAATTTCAAATATCAGAATAAAGAGAATTGCCCTTGTTTTGGGAATATTATTTCATATTGGGATAATATTCAGCATTGGTATTGTAAGTTTTGGCTTGATCATGATATCAGCATTAATTATATATCTGCATCCTGTACAACAAAATATCACTATGAATTGGTGTTCTCCTTTATTTAAATATATATATGTAAAAGGAAAGAGAAATTTCAAAAGAATAGGAGGTGAATCAGTCAAGTTTCTTACAAAATTGTTTCATAGCTAACATTTAGATAATGGAGAAATAACTTAATGGAGGTATAATAATTTGAAAAGTAAATTACTTAGGCTATTGATTGTTTCCATGGTAACGATATTGGTTTTTTCATTAGTAGGACTCTCTAAGGAGTCAAGTACATCTGCTAAAGAAAACCATACATTTTCTGGAGAAGATTACTTTAGAGGACTTTTATTTGGACAAGGGGAAGTTGGTAAATTAATTTCAAACGATTTGGACCCTAAACTCGTAAAAGAGGCAAATAGTACAGAAGGTAAAAAGTTAGTAAATGATGTAGTCAAATTTATAAAAAAAGATCAACCACAATATATGGATGAATTGAAACAATCGATTGACAGCAAAGACCCTAAAAAACTCATTGAAAATATGACCAAAGCAGACCAACTTATCCAAAAATATGCTAAGAAAAATGAAAACGTAAAATACTCTTCTAATAAAGTTACTCCATCTTGTGGGCTTTATGCCGTCTGTGTAGCAGCTGGATATTTATATGTTGTGGGCGTTAACGCAGTTGCATTACAAACGGCTGCCGCAGTAACAACTGCAGTGTGGAAATACGTTGCCAAATATTCCTCTTCAGCTTCTAATAATTCTGATTTAGAAGCGGCTGCTGCAAAAACCCTAAAATTGATTCATCAATAATCCATTATAATTGAGTGTCTTGCGGATTGCTCCGCAAGACACTTTTTCAACGTGAACCGTTTAATTTTTTGTAATAATGATATGAAGCTAGTGTTGAAATAACTAATGCTAGAAGAACTAGCACAATCATAATAAGAATTATATATTCTCCTGTAAAAAATGAAAGAACAGCTATTATAAAACCACACACTACAAGTACTTTAGAGGCAAAGCGATTTCCCAGTTTCCAAACAGTCTCATCTTTTAATGTCCAAGGTGTCCTCAATCCAATAAGATGGTTTTGTTCTGCTAGCTGCATAGAATTTCCACCAATAATTAAAAAGATACCAACACCAAGCCCTATTATTAAATCAATATTCACTTCGTATCCTAAACTTATCAATAGAGTTGAGAGTTGTAAAATATATAAAAGGATTAACATATTATTAGAAGCTAGGAAAAGCAATGCTTTATTTTTTTGTGTAGACTTAATAGTTAACATATAAAAAGTAAGATAATAAATAAGCATAACAACAGGTATAATAAATATTGTTAAAGGTTTAGATACAATTGCAGCCGGTTTATTTCCTGACCATTGTATCGGTATTTCTTCTGGAAGGTATTGATATAATATAATTGAAGTCAAGAAACTCAAACATACAATAATTATGGAAATTATATTTTTCTTCATAAATCGTTATCCCCTTTATTTATAAAGTTAAGCATCCAATTTATTGAGTCTTGAAGTACTGTTGTATTTAGAGAGTAATAAATAAATTGTCCTTTGCGATGGTCACTTATGACTTCCGCTTGCTTTAAAATATTCAAGTGGTGCGAAATACTCGGTTTGCTGATATTAAAATGCTCAGCAATATCTCCCGCAGTCATATCCCCTCCTTTTAACAAATCCAAAATTTTTCTCCTTGTTGGATCTGATATAGCTTTGAAAACATTATTCATAGCGTTTTCTCCTTTACAAAAAAACATTTAGACATTTAGATATTTGTATAAATGTATTATTTTCATTATAACTTGAATTTTTTTAAAAACAACCCTCAAATTGGTTATAATATCTGATTTTTGTATTTTTTCAAATACTCGGATAATCCCAACGCTGGAAAATATGTTTAACAGATACTAACACATGTTGTTTATTTAAAAAAACCACCTCTGTTGTATTTAAATAGAGGTGGTTTTTCTATCAGCTATAATAAAATTTCCTTTTTTCTTTTTAATCGGGCTTAATGCTCGTTCAAGCCAGCCCATGACCAAATCGGCAATCACCGCCATCAGAGCTGTGGGGATCGCTCCCGCTAATATAATCGCGGTTCCGTTTGTGGCGTTTGATCCTCTGACGATGATGTCCCCGAGACCGCCAGCACCGACAAATGTCCCGATGGCCGTAATGCCGATCGCAATGACAAGCGCGGTGCGCAGGCCGGCCATTATGACAGAAAGCGCAAGCGGAAGCTCGACCATCCGCAGCACTTGAAATTTTGTCATCCCCATTGCTTTTCCCGATTCAAGATAGGCGTGCTCAATACTGATAATCCCTGTATACGTATTTCTGATAATCGGCAGAAGAGAATACAGAAATAATGACAATATCACCGTATTAGCGCCCAGCCCCATGACAAGCATCAGCACGGCGAGCATGGCGAGAGCCGGGATGGTCTGAATGACATTCGTGACCGCAAAAACCCATCCGCTTAATCTTCTGTATCTGGCTATCAGGATGCCGAGCGGAATTCCAACAATGGCGGCAAATAAAACGCCATACACCGACATCAGAAAATGGCGGTAAAATTCCTGCAGCACGTAACCGCCGTTTTGCGAATAGTATGTGCCAAGCTGCTGTAGTACTTCCATATGATCCACCTCTTTTCTTAGTCAAAATAATGATGTTTCTCTAAAAATTCCTTTGCTACGACAGACGGCTCCTTCAGCTTGCCATCCACCTCATAATTAAGTTCCTGCATCGTTTCCGTGTCGATTTGCCCAATCAGCTTATTGATCACACCTTCAAGTTCCGGATGCTCCTTAAGCACCTTTTCCGGAATCACCGGTGAACAGTCATACGGCGGAAAGAAACGCTTATCGTCTTTTAAGATTTTCAGATCATATGCTTTAATCCGTCCATCCGTTGAATAAGCCAAAACCGCATCCATTTTCCCGTTTTTGACTGCGTCATAGACTAGCCCGATCTGCATTGGATAAGTTGTGCCGAACTCAAAGCCATATGTGCTGACAAAGCCTTTATACCCGTCGCCTTTTCGTTTCAGCCAAGCATTGTCGACGCCTAATTTATATTGGGAAGCATTTTTCTTCAGGTCAGACACGGTGTTAATATGCTCCTTTTCCGCAAACTTTTTTGTTACGGTGAAGGCATATGTGTTATCAAAGCCGTAGGAATCAAACCATTTATAAGAAAAGCGCTTTTGAAACTCGTTCTGCACAATGTTCAGCGCTTTTTTCGGATCTTTCTCCGCTTCCTTGCCGAGGGTGCTTGTTAAATCTGTTCCGGAATAGCGCGTGGCTGAAATATCAATGTCACCGCCCAGCATCGCTTGGTGCTGAACATAGTTTGAGCCGAGGTTTTTCACTAAAGCAGTATTCAAATCTGTATCATGTTCAATAAGCTGCGCGATCATATTCGCTACAATTTCTGATTCTGTCATGCTCTGCGCCCCGATTTTGATCGTATCGTCAGAAGCGCCGCCTAGACCCGGCAGAGAGCAGCCGCCTAGCAGCATGACAAAGACGAGAGCAAACGCGCCAAGCCATTTGATTTTTGTCATTTTCAACAGTGCCAACTCCTTACGATACTTCCTTCATCCCTTGCAAGCCTTTCGGCGTCACCTTTCGTTCTGTCACAGCCAGAACATAATCAATAATAATTGCCAGAATTGTGACAGGCACGGCACCGCCAATGATATATTCAGGCTGGTATAGGTTCAGTCCGATAAAAATATAGTCCCCGAGGCCGCCTCCCCCGATAAACGACGCAAGTGTCGCCCAGCCAATTAGGTAGATCGTTGATGTGCGGATCCCCGCCATGATGATGGGAATCGCCAGCGGGATTTCAACGAGCCGAATCTGCTCCCAGCCGGTCATGCCAATTCCTTTCCCCGATTCCAGGAGGTTTTTATTTACACCTTTAATGCCGGTATACGTATTGCGCAGGATCGGCAGTACCGAATAGAAAAATAAAGCGACAATCGCAGGCACTTTTCCTACGCCGAGAAGCGGAATAAAAAAGGCTAAAATCGCCAGACTCGGCAGGGTTTGCACAATGTTTACGAAACCGATAACCGCACCTGCGCCTTTTTTCATTCTGGTAAGAGCAACGCCGAGCGGCACTGCAACGATAATGCCCAATACAACGGCTATGAGTGAAATATATAAATGCTCTCCTGTTTTATACAGCAGCTCTCCGCCGTTCGTTTGCAAAAAAGTCATCATTTGATTCATCTTAAAAGAGCTCCTCCCCTGGTCAGATCGTCATGAGCTGGTTTTCCTCGTCGCCCCAAATGGAATCGTATACGATATCAACGAGGCTCGCTCTTGTCACAATCCCTGCTAAATGGTTCTGTTCATCGACCACCGGAACATACTTGATCCCCTGCTTCAAAATTTTTCGGACTGTATCGCGAAGAAGCGCCCCTTTTTGAACGGTATATATATCTGAACGGTATACATCGCCAACGATGCTCGCTTTTTTGCGGTTTTGATCAATCATTTCCACATCAACATAGCCCTTCAGCACGTTTTGCCGGTCCACAACGAGCAGCGAGTCAACACGTTTTTCTCTCATCAGCTGAATCGCCTGAGAAAGCGTTTTGTCCGCAGATACCGTCACCGGCGTTCTGTTCATCATTTGCTCTACCCGCTCGATATCCGGTCTTGACTGAATCAGGCGCTCTTTCCCGATAAATTCTTCAACAAACTCATTTGCCGGGTTTCGAAGAATCTCATCAGGTGTGCCGACTTGAACGATTTCTCCCGCTTTTAATATCACAATCCTGTCAGCAAGCTTAATCGCTTCATCCATATCGTGGGTTACAAACACAATCGTTTTGTTTAAGGTTCTCTGCAGTTTTTTGAATTCTTCCTGAAGGGAATCACGCGTAATCGGATCAAGCGCTCCGAACGGTTCATCCATTAAAATGAGAGGGGGTTCCGCTGCCAGGGCGCGCAGCACGCCGATTCTCTGCTGCTGTCCGCCGCTGAGCTCATGCGGATAACGGTCTAAATACTCTGGGCCCATATCCACAAGCTTTAACAGCTCGCGCGCCCGTTCTTTCCGTTTTTCCTCAGGCCATTTCAGCAGCTTTGGTACGAGTGAGATGTTCTGCTGGATGGTCATATGGGGGAACAAACCAATCTGCTGTATCACATAGCCGATTTTTCTCCTCAGCTCAACCGGGTCCTGTTCCATAATATTTTCTCCGTCGATAAAGATCCTTCCAGACGATGGTTCTATCAGTCTGTTGATCATCTTCATCGTCGTCGTTTTTCCGCAGCCGCTCGGGCCGATAAAACAGATAAATTCACCTTTTGCAATATCTAAATCAATGCTGTTCACAGCTTTTTTGCCGCCTTTATATACTTTTGACACTTGTTCCAATTTCAGCAATCCGTGCACCTCCGCAGGTTTCCTTTAAATTTTCTGAAAAGTATAATCCTTATTATAGTTTGAACTTTGTAAAATAAAAAGTTTACAATGTGTTGAAATTATATGTTATTTATAGATTATTTATTGTTATGACCGAGACGGAAAGGGTGTTCTTACAATTACTCCGGATACCTCCCACTTCCTCTGCATTCAGCTATTTTCAACACCAGGAAGAAATATGATATATTGACACCATCAATTGCCATTTGAAGGGATGATCAGCTGTGAAAAAAACCGCTCTCGACATCATTGAACATGCTGAAGAGCATCTCATTGAGAAGATTGCCGAAAATATGCATACGTTTGGAATGCCTTCAACTGTCGGACGTGTGCTCGGAATTATTTATATGAATCGAAAACCAATGACCTTAAGCGAGCTCTCTGAGGCAACGGGCATGAGCAAAACACGGATGAGCCAGGTTGTCCGGGAAATGATCGATGCCAATATCGCCGAAAAGGTGTTTGAAAAAGGCGTACGAAAAGACCTTTATGACGTCGAGCAGGATTATTATCAAACCTTCATTTCTTTATTTGCGGCGAATTGGACAAAGGTCGTGAGCAAAAACAAAGTGCTGTATAAAAAATTAAACCGGGAGCTGAGTGATCTTTTACAAAGGGACGGGCTTACCCCGGAAGCGGAAGAGAAAGTCAATCAGCTGCTGAATGAATTAAAAGAATGGCTTCATTACTATGATTGGCTGAGCAGGTTGATTGAATTTTTTGAGAGTGAGGAAGTCTTTCGGTATGTGCCGAAAACAAAAGAATGCAGCTCTCTAAAATAAGAGAGCTGCTTTTTGCATCATGAAGTTAAGACCGGAAACATGCCTTTCAGCCCGGCACCAATCATCCCGACCGCAACCACGGCTAAGATTAATCCCATCAGTCTGGTAATCACATTCATCTCGGTTTTTCCGAGTTTGCTGCTGATAAAAGCAGAATAGTGGAAAAAGAGAAAGGTCAGGGCAATAACGGCGGCTATGCCGATCATGACAGCCGCATAATGACCAATGCCGCTATGTCCGGCGGAAAGGCTCATCACTGTTGCAATCGTTCCGGGCCCAGCAATGATCGGAATGGATAAAGGTGTGACTGATATATCCGCTTTTTCCTTGCTTTCCTTATGTTCATCATGGTGAAGAGATTGCACGTGCGATTCTTTCGCATTCAATAGATTATAGGCAATGCCGAAAATGAATATGCCGCCCGCCACTCGGAGCGCGTGAATGTTGATATCAAACAGTTTAAAGATAAGATGACCGAAAACCAAAAAAGCTGCGAGAATAAAAAAGGATAAAATAGCTGCCTTCCGGGCAATCGCTTTTCTTTCCGCTGCAGTATAGCCTTCTGTCAGCGTCAGAAATATCGGTACGTTTCCGATCGGATTCGATACTGCGAATAAAGAAATGAAGACGTGAACGATAAATGAGAACATCATATACCTCCTTGTTGATAGTCTCTGCACAGGAAATAGAATGATTCTCCACCCTTTTACCCGGAGGCGATTTCCCGGTAAACCTTTATAGCCTGTCAGAAACGCGCCATGCTACAATGAAGTGACAAATTGAATAGGAAGGACGTATACAGATGTTCAAAAAAATTGCGGCAGATGCCTTGGGCTTATCTGATATCGGAAAAATTATCGAACCTCAGGACTATGACAAAACAGACGCAGATGACTATGTCATGCATGAAGATAATGAGAAAATTTATTTCTTGATTAAAACAAAAGCAGACGAGTATTGCTTTACGAACCTGGCCCTGATCCATGTGGACGGCGAACGCGCCACTTCCTCAAAACGAACGTTGAAACGCTATCCTTATTCGCAATATAAAATCTCTGACGTTTTTCTTGAAACTGCCGGAAAAGTGGATTTGGATGTTGAAATTAAGTTCAAGCTGGGCGGTGAACAATTCGACATTGATGTCCACAAAGACCAGATTGAAAAGTTAAAAGACCTTTATAAAGCACTGCTTCGCATCGCTGAAACAACCTATGAAAATGACATTTTAATCAATCAAGCGGAGCAAAGCTTAGATAAAGCAGTGACGATTCTTCACCATACCCGCCCTGAGCACGTCAATATTGAAACGCAATACAAAGAGCTGACCGAATTCGGATTCACTTGGCTGACATCCGTTCGCTCGCAGTATCATATTAAGGATTTTGGGGATGTATTTGAGAAATATATTAATAACTAGATAAAAAAAGACACAGCTGCTATCGTGCTCGTGTCTTTTTTTGTATGAATATTGATTACTTTACAACTTTTTTCTTTTATAATAAAACTATTAGTCTATTTTCCCTATATTACAGATAAAGGAGTTATTTTATGTATTGTCCTCAATGCGGCCATCAAACAGATGGCGGAAATTTTTGTGAGAAATGCGGATCACCGCTCCCCGGTCAATCAGGCCACCAGCATGCAGCTCAAACTGGAGCCGCTGCAAAGCAAGCAGCAAAACAGTTCGGTTCATTTGTCTTATCCGTCCTGAAACGCCCTTATCAGGAATGTAAAGCAACAGGCGGAGAACAGCTGATCAGCGCAATCATTACGATGGTTCTTTTCAGTTTGCTGACCCCTTTGATGTTTTATATTCTTTTTTCAGACGGTCCCGGAAGCGTAAGCTTTACAGCAATCTTCTTAGAGCCAACCATTTATTTTATTTTATTTCTATTTGGCCTGCATGCATGCATCTTTTTCGCCCTGAAAATCGCGGGAAACCAAGTGTCTTTCAAGGATTCATTCTCAAGATTCGGAGCATTTCTTATTCCTTTTACGGCTATTTTGATTCTTGCCCTTTTCTTCTTTTTATTACATACAGACATTTGCTTTACCATATTAGCCGTTGGTTTAATCGGTGCATTCTTCGCCATTCCTCCTGCGATGCTGAGCAGTTACCAGCATTCATATAAAGGGAAGGTTGATTTCATTTACTCAACGATTGTGATTTATCTGATCATCTGCGTTACATGTCAGCTTATTATCGAACACTATGTCAAAGAAATTTTCCGTTATATGCTCTTTTAAAAACAACCCCATCACCTGCTGGTGATGGGGTTGTTTTATTGAATAGACGTTAAGTAAATTCTTCCGTTCTTCACTACGCCGGTGTAGGTCCAGTTATATGTTCTGAGCTTTGGACTGCCGCCTGATTTTGTGATATAGAATTCTTCATACGTCTTAATCGTGATAGCCGACCCATTTTGGCTCCAGCTTTTCACTTCATAGTTATTAAAGTCTTCTGTTGTCCCCTCTTTATTTAATTTCGACACGAGATGCTGCTGGTCGGAATAAAGGGAACTGCCTTTTTCAAGGCTGTCTTCCATCAGTGAGAAATTATTTTGATTCACGGCATCTGCCTGACTTTGCAGATAACTGCCCATAAATAATGTCACTTGTTCATCTGTAACATCGCCGCTTGCAGAGCTTTCACTGCCTTTGTTTTTCGAGCCAGCCCAGGCGGAAGTGTATGTCTCTGGTTTATCATTTTTGATTTTCTTTATATTTGTGCCTGCAGATTCGAATGTTGATTCTGCATCTTCGAAAATCCACTTTTTCTGTTTTTTATCATATGAAAGAAGATATTCATAACTCGGACTGTCGTCAGTCATTTCAGACTTTGTATAGTCGTTATACGAAGAAGACTGGTGAAGTTCTTTTCCTGTTACCGATACCTGCCACGTTCCGTCGTTTTTCTGAGAGAGGGCAAATGTGTCCAGGTCAAAATCAGTTTCCAAGTATCTATCTTTTAAGTATGAATCCGCGCTTTTCATAGAATCGACGGTGTCCTTCGTCTCCGCCTTCCAATTGGCACTTGCCTCTGTCATCTGGGCTGTATTCCCATCAGATAGAGCTTTGGAGTATTGTTTTGTTGTTTTGACAATTGTGTTCATAATCTGTTCCTGTGTATCTTGATCAGGAATTAACGTTAACTCCATTTCTTTATCATCGATCGGAACGCCGGCAGTTTTTGTTTTTCCCCACGGAAATTCTGCCTCGACTGAAGCTGTCATTGATCCATCTGTCAGCAGCGGACCATATGTTACGGATTTGAACGGATCTTTATGAATTGATTTACCGTTAATCAGCAAATCTCCCTTCCCGCTCTTGATGTCATTCGCTAAGCTGAATGTCACATCGTCTGCTTCCAATGAGAGATCAACACGAAAGCTGCTATCGCCAATCGCCTGAATGTCTTCCTTTTTCACAAGGTCAACGACATCGTTTTTCAGTTTGGCTGAGACTGTATATTCGCCGGGAATGTACGGACCAAGGGTTTGTGCTTGATCTGCTTTCTTTACAGATCCGGCTTCCTCTTTATTGACATATAGATCGGTATTTTTATAATTGCTGCTCACTTCAAAATAAACAGGTGCTACCTTTAAGTCATAATGGTCAAATACCAGCAGGCTTTTCCCGTCTTTTTCCGCATATACGATATCCTTCTGGGCTGTTTCATCACGCAGCGATGCAAAAAGTTCATCTTTTTTGTCTGGATGATCCTTCAAATATGTAAGAAACGGTTTTACATTATTTTTAGTGAGTTTAAGATTGTCATTTACCGGTGTAAGCAGAGTCGCGATTTGGTCCTGATCCCCATCATTTACGGCCTGTTCAAACTTGTCTACTAACCTATCCTTTGAAGTAAAATACGCTCCGGTTTTATATGCGGCGAATAATATAACGCACGCCGCGGCAATGCTGCTCCATAAAATGATGGTTTTCTTAGGGATCGGTTTTCGCGGAGCCTGCCTCGTTTCTGCAGTGCTAGCTGTTTCTTGATTTGCCTGTTTGCTGCCCCCTCCGATCGGGGTGCCGCATTGTTTACAAAACTTGGCTCCTTCATTATTCTGGGAGCCGCAATTCTTACAAAATAACATGACTTTCCTCCTATTCTACTAATTTGATAACATTTACTGCTTTTCATATTTTATAATAAAACAGAATGAAATTGGGAACGAATGAAAAAATTAAATGTCTATCAGACTAAAAAGGTGGAATGAATATGCAAAAGCTCAGGATTGAATTAGGAGAAGAAACAAATGACGAATTATATGATCTATTGCTGCTCGCCGATCCATCGAAAGACATTGTAGATGAATATCTTGAGAGGGGAGAATGTTACACAGCTTGGGCCGGTGATGAGCTTGCAGGGGTTTATGTATTGCTAAAAACAAGGCCGCAAACAGTTGAAATTGTAAATATTGCGGTAAAAGAATCTCTTCAGAAGAAAGGCTTTGGCAAACAGCTTGTACTTGACGCCATCGAAAAAGCGAAGAAGCTGGGGGCGGACACGATTGAAATCGGAACGGGGAATTCGAGCATTCATCAGCTTTCCCTCTATCAAAAATGCGGATTCCGCATTCAGGCGATCGACCACGATTTCTTTCTCAGACATTATGATGAGGACATTTTTGAAAACGGGATTCAATGCCGCGATATGGTAAGGCTTTATTTGGATCTCTGAAAGCATAAAAAAGCCGCCGAGAGAAAATCCCGGCGGTCTTTTTATTACTTGTTTAAGTTGTAGAAAGAGTTGATACCGTGGTATTGAGCAGTTTCAGCCAACTGATCTTCGATGCGAAGAAGCTGGTTGTATTTCGCAACACGGTCCGTACGAGACGGAGCACCTGTTTTGATTTGTCCTGCGTTTGTTGCCACAGCGATGTCAGCGATTGTGCTGTCTTCAGTTTCACCAGAACGGTGAGAGATAACAGCTGTGTAGCCTGCGCGTTTCGCCATTTCGATCGCATCGAATGTTTCAGTCAATGTACCGATTTGGTTTACTTTGATCAGGATAGAGTTGCCTACGCCGTTTTTAATACCTTCAGAAAGTTTTTTCGTGTTTGTAACGAAGAGGTCGTCACCAACAAGCTGAACTTTTTTGCCAAGACGCTCAGTAAGAAGCTTGTGGCCTTCCCAGTCGTTTTCGTCAAGTCCGTCTTCGATAGAGATGATTGGGTATTTAGAAACAAGCTCTTCATACCAGTCAACCATTTCAGCAGATGTTTTCACAACGCCTTCGCCAGACAGATGGTATTTGCCGTCTTCTTTGTTGTAGAACTCAGAAGATGCAGCATCCATAGCAAGTTTAACTTCTTCGCCAGGTTTGAAACCGGCTTTTTCGATTGCTTCAACGATTGTTTGAAGCGCTTCTTCGTTAGAACCAAGGTTTGGAGCGAATCCGCCTTCGTCACCTACAGCAGTGTTTAAGCCTTTTGCGCTTAATACTGATTTCAGGCTGTGGAAGATTTGAGCGCCCATGCGAAGTGCTTCACGGAAGTTAGGAGCACCTACAGGCATGATCATGAATTCTTGAATATCCACGTTGTTATCAGCATGCTCTCCGCCGTTTACGATGTTCATCATCGGTACAGGAAGCGTTTTTGAGTTGAATCCTCCAAGGTATTGGTAAAGAGGAATCTGTAAGAAATCAGCAGCAGCACGCGCACAAGCCATAGATACGCCAAGGATTGCGTTCGCACCAAGTTTGCCTTTGTTTTCAGTACCGTCAAGCTCGATTAAAAGCTGATCGATTGCGTTTTGTTCAGTTACATCAAAGCCAAGAAGCTCTGGAGCAATGATTTCGTTTACGTTGTTAACAGCTGTTAACACGCCTTTTCCAAGGTAACGGTCTTTGTCGCCGTCACGAAGCTCAACCGCTTCGTATTCACCTGTAGAAGCTCCGCTTGGCACTAATGCGCGGCCGAAAGCTCCTGTTTCTGTATATACTTCAACTTCAACTGTTGGGTTGCCGCGGGAGTCTAATACTTCGCGTGCATAAACATCAACAATGTATGGCATGAGTTTTGTCTCTCCTTTTGATTTTCAAATTATTTTTGAATTAAAGATGTTCCTGTCATTTCTTTCGGTTTTTCAACACCAAGAAGGTCTAATAACGTTGGTGCAAGGTCGCCTAGGATTCCGCCTTCACGCAGCGTAATGCCTTCTTTCGTTACAATCACAGGGACTGGGTTTGTTGTATGCGCAGTGTGCGGTTCGCCTGATTCTGTAATCAGAATGTCAGCATTACCGTGATCAGCGGTAATGATAGCGTGTCCGCCTTTAGCAAGGATCGCGTCAACGACTTCGCCCAAGCATTCGTCCACTGCTTCAATTGCTTTAATTGTTGGTTCAACCATTCCGGAGTGGCCGACCATATCAGGGTTTGCGAAGTTAAGAATGATCGCGTCATGCTTGTCAGCTTCAATTTCTTTGACAAGCGCGTCCTTCACTTCATACGCACTCATCTCAGGCTTCAAGTCATACGTTGCAACTTTAGGCGAGTTGATGAGAATACGCTCTTCACCCGGGAATTCAGCTTCACGGCCGCCGCTCATAAAGAACGTGACGTGCGGATACTTTTCAGTTTCTGCAATTCGAAGCTGTTTTAACCCGTGCTGAGATAATACTTCTCCGACTGTGTTATCAAGATTTATCGGTTTAAACGCTACATAGCCGTCAACTGTTTCACTGAAGTGAGTCAGGCAGACGAAATACAGGTTCTTTGGATAATTCTCGCCGCGGTCGAAGTCACGGAAGTCTTTGTTTGTGAACGTGTTGGAAATCTGGATGGCGCGGTCCGGTCTGAAATTATAGAAAATCACAGAATCGCCGTCTTGGATTTTCGCAACAGGCTCACCGTTTTCTTTTGTGATGACAGATGGAATCACGAATTCATCGTAGATACCATTTGCATATGAATCATCAACAACATCCAGGGCGCTGCGGTAAGATGGGCCTTCGCCGTACGCCATTGCGCGGTACGCTTTTTCTACACGGTCCCAGCGTTTGTCGCGGTCCATAGAGTAGTAACGTCCGGAAATGCTGGCGATTTCACCTACACCGATTTCCTTGATTTGATCGTTCAACTGGTTGATGTACGTTTTCGCTGTCTGCGGACCTACATCACGGCCGTCAAGGAAGCCATGGATATAAACCTTTGTCAGCCCTTCTTTTTTCGCAAGCTTTAACAGTGCGAATAAATGGTTGATATGGCTGTGCACGCCTCCGTCAGATAAAAGACCGAACAGGTGCAAGGCTTTGTTGTTTTCTTTCGCGTTGCTGATCGCGTCAAGGAATGTTTGATTGCGTTCGAACTCTCCTTCGCGAATGGCAACATTTACGCGTGTTAAGCTTTGGTACACAATTCGTCCCGCACCGATATTTAAGTGACCTACTTCGGAGTTCCCCATTTGCCCTTCAGGAAGACCTACAGCCTCGCCTGAAGCAGTCAATGTTTGATGAGGATACTGGTTCCAATAGCGGTCAAAATTCGGTTTTTTCGCTAAAGCGACTGCGTTCCCTACTGTTTCGTTACGTAATCCGAACCCATCAAGAATGATGAGTGCAGCTGGTTTTTTACTCATATTGACCTTCCTCCAATAATTGAACGAATGACTGTGGCTCAAGGCTCGCGCCGCCGACCAAAGCACCGTCAATATCGGACTCTGCCATATATTCTTTAATGTTTGCAGGCTTTACGCTTCCGCCATATTGGATGCGAAGCTTGTCTGCAGCTTCTTGGCTGAAGCTTTCAGCGACGGTTTTACGGATATGCGCACACACGTCATTCGCATCTTTCGCTGTAGAAGATTTGCCTGTTCCGATTGCCCAGATTGGCTCATACGCAATAACAGAAGCAGCAACTTGTTCTTCAGAAAGACCAGCAAGGCCTTTTTTCACTTGGTCAGCAACAAGATCATTTGTTTTGCCGGCTTCACGCTCTTCAAGCGTTTCACCTACACAGATGATCGGCACAATGCCGTGTTTGAAAGCTGCGTGTGCTTTTTTGTTAACTGTTTCATCAGTTTCAGCGAACATTTCACGGCGCTCAGAGTGGCCGATGACGCAGTAGTCAACGCCAAGGTCTTTCAGAGCAACCGGGCTGATTTCACCTGTGAACGCGCCGCTTTCTTCGAAGTGCATGTTTTGAGCGCCGACTTTTAGGTCAGTGCCTTTAACAGCAGAAGCAAGCTTTTCTAAGAAAAGCGCTGGCGCGCAAACAACAGCTTCAGCTTTGTCTGCTGCTGGAATGGAAGATTTCACTTCTTCAACGAAGCTGACAGCTTCGCCGAGTGTTTTGTTCATTTTCCAGTTACCGGCGATAATTGGTTTTCTCATCTGTTCCACTTCCTTATAGCAGTTTTGAGATTATTTATCGTTCAGTGCAGCTACCCCTGGAAGCTCTTTGCCTTCCATAAACTCAAGGGATGCGCCGCCGCCTGTTGAGATGTGGCTCATTTTGTCAGCAAGGCCGAATTTTTCAACCGCTGCCGCAGAGTCTCCTCCGCCGATGACAGAGTATGTATCTTTCGCCTCTGCCAATGCTTCCGCAACCGCTTTTGTTCCTTGAGCGAACAAGTCGATTTCGAATACGCCCATTGGTCCGTTCCACACGACAAGTTTGCTGTTTTTGATGACGTCAGCATACGTTTCGCGTGTTTTCGTACCAATGTCGATTGCTTCTAAATCACTAGGGATTTCAGAGATCGGCACAATTTTCACGTTTGCATCGTTAGAGAAATCATCTGCAACGAGTACATCTTCAGGCATGTAGAAGTTAACGCCTTTTTCTTTAGCGCGGTCCATAAATGATTTCGCAAGCTCGATTTTATCCTCTTCAAGAAGAGATTTACCGACTTCATAGCCAAGCGCTTTTACGAAAGTATAAGCAAGACCTCCGCCGATGATCAGGTTGTCTACTTTATCAAGAAGACTTTCGATTACACCGATTTTGTCTTTTACTTTCGCTCCGCCGATGATCGCTGTGAACGGGCGGTCAGGATTGGAAACCGCTTTTCCAAGTACATCAAGCTCTTTTTCCATTAAGAAACCTGCAACTGCTGGCAGATGCTCGGCAATTCCAGCTGTAGATGCGTGAGCACGGTGGGCAGCACCGAATGCGTCATTTACATATACATCTGCAAGCTCAGCAAATGCTTTTGCAAGCTCAGGGTCATTTTTCTCTTCACCAGGATAGAAACGTACGTTTTCCAATACAAGAACGTCTCCGTCCTTCATCTCGGAAATTTGTGCTTTTACAGCATCGCCGTATGCTTCATCCGATTTTTTCACTTCTTTTCCAAGCAGTTCGCCGAGATGTGCAGCGACAGGAGTTAAACGAAGCTCCTCAACCACTTCGCCTTTCGGGCGGCCTAAGTGGCTCGCAAGAAGGACTTTCGCGCCTTGGTCTGCAAGGTGTTTGATTGTTGGAAGCGCAGCACGGATACGTGTATCGTCTGTTACTTCCCCGTCTTTCATTGGAACGTTAAAGTCGACGCGGCAGAATACAACTTTGCCTTTTACGTCGATGTCTTTGAGAGTTTTCTTATTCATGCCTAGGAGATCCTCCTTCAAAATGGTTTGCATACAGCACGAAAAACGTGAAACCGTCTGTTCAAGCGATAACGCCGCTAGGGCAGATCGCAGTCTTTTTCGGCACAGGGCAGTTCGTCTAAAAGCCAGGGCAGCGGCCTTAGGCGAAAGCGCCGGCAAGGCTGCTTAAAACGCGGTCGTTTCTCTATCACAGAGCGTTTTCTGAAAGCCGGTCTTCATGGAAAAAGGGAAAGGGAGTCCGTCCCCTTCCCTTGTCCGCTTTCATTATAGCGCTTCTATTCGAAAGAACCAAGTCAGGTCCTTTTTCAGCTATAAATTAAAGACCTTTTTTTGCGATGTAAGCTGCAAGGTCAACAACGCGGTTAGAGTAGCCGCTTTCGTTATCGTACCAAGAGATTACTTTTACCATGCTGCCTTCCATAACCATTGTAGAAAGAGCATCGATTGTAGAAGAGTTTTTGTTTCCGTTGTAGTCGCCAGAAACTAATGGCTCTTCGCTGTAGCCAAGGATTCCTTTAAGGTCGCCTTCAGCCGCTTCTTTAAGAGCTGCGTTTACTTCTTCAGCTGTTACTTCTTGGTTCAGTTCAGCAACCAAGTCAACTAGAGAAACGTTTGGAGTTGGAACACGCATTGCTCCACCGTTCAGTTTGCCTTTTAGTTCAGGAAGAACTAGAGAAACTGCTTTAGCAGCACCAGTTGATGTTGGGATGATGTTTTCAGCTGCTGCACGCGCACGACGGTAGTCTTTGTGCGGAAGATCAAGGATTTGCTGATCGTTTGTGTAAGAGTGAACAGTTGTCATCATACCGCGTTTGATGCCGAATTTATCGTTAAGTACTTTTGCAAACGGCGCAAGGCAGTTTGTTGTGCAAGATGCGTTAGAGATAACATCGTGGTTAGCCGCATCGTATTTATCTTCGTTAACACCCATAACGATTGTGATATCTTCTTCGTTAGCAGGAGCAGAGATGATTACTTTTTTCGCGCCAGCTTCTAAGTGTTTCGCAGCGTCTGCGCGTTTTGTGAAGAAACCAGTAGATTCAACTACGATTTCAACGCCTTGTTTGCCCCAGCTAAGTTTAGCAGGATCGCGTTCTGCAGAAACTTCAATTGTTTTGCCGTTAACAACAAGGTTGTTACCGTCAACTGAAACTTCAGCGTCTAATTTTCCGTGTACAGAATCATATTGTAAAAGGTGAGCCAGCATGTTAGCATCTGTTAAATCGTTAACCGCTACTACCTCAACTTCAGGATTGTTTAATGCTGCGCGGAATACGTTACGTCCAATACGACCAAAACCGTTAATACCGACTTTTACTGCCATGATTGTTTCCTCCTTTAAATAAGTGAGAGATATTTATATTGAGGGATTATTCATCCCTTAATAACTTCTTTGCGGCTCCTTCGTCTGTGACGAGAACCGTGTTGCGTGGCTTTTTAAAGTAAGCCTCGATCGCTTCGGCTTTTGATGATCCGCCCGCTACCGCAATAATATCGGGAATGGCGTCTATGTCATCCAGCTGCATTCCGACAGAATGCACTTTGTGAACCACTTCGCCGTCCGCGTTAAAATAGTAGCCGAACGCTTCTGTCACCGCGTCGTTATCATCTATTTTCTTTAAGTCTTCTAAAGGCGTGTTTCTGCGCTGAGCCATAGTTTTAGCTTCGCCGATTCCGTGAACCAGCATACTCGCTGATTTAATGGTGTTCAGCACCTCTTTGACTGAAGGCTCTTCAATAATAGATGAATAGGCGCCTTGTGACAGCTGCCCCGGAACAAACAAAAGCCGGTAAGTGCCTGAAGCCTTCTCCGCCATATGCGCGCATATGGTGTTCGCCTGGTTTTTCACGTCTTCGCCTAAACCGCCTCTTGCAGGCACAAACAAAAGCTCGCGGTTTTTAGAATCCGGCGTCATCATTTCGGCGACAGCTTCAATTGTCGTACCGCCAGTTACAGCGACGATATTTTGGCCTGAAAATCTTTTTTTCATACATGCGACAGCCGCTCTTCCCATTTCTTTTTTGACCCATGGGGATTGATCGCTGTCTCCGGATACGATAATGGCATCCTTTAGATTTAAACGTTCTTTTAATGTCTTTTCCAAAAGAGTCAAACCTAAAACATCTTTCATCGTATCTTCCAAAACAGAAAGCAGTTCATAGCCCTCTTCTGTCAATGTCATGCCGTTTGTCTTAATATCGACCAGGTTCTGTTCCTTTAAAAACTGAACCTCGCCCCTCAGCACACGCTCGCTGATTCCGAGACTGGCAGACAGGCTTCTTCGCCCGATGGGTTCTGTCAGCCTGATATACTGCAAGATTTCAAACCTCTTTTGCATAACGAGCAGAAGATCAGGCAATAATTTTTTTTGAGCTTGTATTAACTGGTTCATGACTCAAACGTTCCTTCCTTTTTTGCTGGACATCATATGTCCCGCTATGACAAAAAACGTCCCGTCATAGCCAAAAAAAATCATTTCTGCTTTCTTTAATTATTTTAACAGGGTGGAATTGTTTATTCAACTGTTAAGAGCCAATTCATCGACAATATTCGCAGAGTTTTCATGCCGCGTCGTTTTATCCAGCAATATTTTATCCTATATATCTTTATCTTATACAGAAAGCGCCAAATGGTGCATCCCAATATAAACAGCCCTTCCCGTAGAAAGAGCTGTTTCATTAAAGCGTTTTCATTTTATCCAAAGCTTTTCAATTTCCTCGAGCGATTTGTTCTTCGTTTCCGGACAGATCGTAACGACAAACAGGAAACAAAGGATGTTAATCACCGCAAAGATCCAAAATGTATAGGCGAGCCCGAAAGAATCGATCATCATTGGCACAAACTGTCCGATCGCCCAGTTTGCTCCCCATAAAAAGATGGTCGCAATGCCCGCGGCCCGCGCACGCAGATGGTTCGGGAAGATTTCAGAAATCATAATCCATGTGATCGGTCCGACCGAGACACAGAAAGCAGCGACAAAACCTAATATAAGGACGATCATCATGATCCCGCTTGTTAACTCAAAATAAAACGACGTCCCGATTAAAATCATAAAAATAGCCATAAAAGCAGAACCGATGGACATCAGTTTTTTTCGTCCGACTTTATCAATCAGCAACACCGCAATAACGGTAAAAATAACTTCTACAACCCCGACGATACAAGTCGTCACAAATCCGGCGTTTTGCCCGAATCCCATCATTTTAAAGATTTCCGGCCCGTAGTAAGTAATCGCGTTCATGCCGATGACTTGGTTAAACAGCGCCAGCAGGATTCCAATGACAAGCGCCTTTCTGAGACCCGGCTTAAACAGCTGGGAGAGCGACCCCATTTGTTCTATTTTTAAAGAGTTCTCAATGTTCTTTAATTCTTCTTTTGCAACAGTTTCTCCATTAATACGTGTCAGGATCTTTAAAGCTTCATTTGTTTTGCCCGCTTTCGCCAGCCATCTCGGGCTTTCCGGGACGACGAGCAGGACAAGGAAAAAGATGACGGACGGCACCATTCCGTAAGCAAGCATCCATCTCCAGCCGGTGTGCACGCCCCATTCATATGTTCCAGAACGCTGCACAGCTAGATTAATAAAGTAGGTAGCGGAAATACCCAGTATCGTAAAGAGCTGATATAACGAAGATAAACTTCCGCGTATGGCGGGCGGTGCCGCTTCTGTAATATACGTAACAGAGAGCGATGAGCCCATCCCGATTCCCAGCCCCCCGATAATCCTTGCAATGATTAAGGTGGACACATCTTGAGAAAGCGCTGAAACGATTGCTGATATCGCAAATAACAAAGCGGCTGTCATTAAAATTTTTCTCCGGCCGAATCTGTCACTTAAAAATCCGGATATCCCGACGCCCACAACTCCTCCAATCATAATGCTTGAAATGACAAGTCCCTCCATAAACGGACTCAGGCTGTATAAATCTTTCAGAAAACCGATGGCGCCAGAAATCACTGCCGTGTCATAGCCATACAATAAGCCGCCAAGCCCCGCCGCACATGAGATCAAAATGACAAATCCCATAGAATGGCTTCGTGTTACAGGAACATTTGGTTCTAATTGAGTTGGAGTATTCTTCATTTCCCTGCCCTCCCGAATGTTGAGTAAAGCGTTTACATTATACTTTTCAATTGTACGTACTTATATTAAAATTTAACGAAAATTACATTTAATTAGTACGTACAAATATAGAATAATCTTGTTTGCATTTTCTGTCAATGTTTTCTTACAAAGAACGCTGTGATATACTGAAATTTGTCCGTATACATTTTGGAGGAATGGATATGTTACCAAAATACGCGCAAGTAAAAGAAGAAATCAGTTCTTGGATTAATCAAGGCAAAATACTGCCCGATCAAAAAATCCCTACCGAAAACGAATTAATGCAGCAATTCGGCGTCAGCCGGCATACCATCCGCAAAGCGATCGGAGACCTCGTATCACAAGGTCTGCTGTACAGCGTGCAAGGCGGAGGCACCTTTGTCGCTTCACGCTCTGCTAAGTCAGCGCTGCATTCCAATAAAACGATCGGTGTTTTGACAACCTACATATCAGACTATATTTTCCCGAGCATCATCAGAGGAATCGAGTCCTATTTAAGCGAGCAGGGGTATTCTATGCTTTTGACAAGCACAAACAACAACCCGGACAACGAAAGAAGAGGCTTAGAAAACCTGCTGTCCCAGCATATTGACGGACTCATCGTAGAACCGACAAAAAGCGCCCTTCAAACCCCAAACATCGGCTATTATCTGAACTTGGAGAAAAACGGCATTCCTTTTGCGATGATTAACGCGTCATATGCCGAGCTTGCCGCGCCGAGTTTTACCTTGGATGATGTGAAAGGCGGGATGATGGCGGCGGAGCATTTGCTTTCTCTCGGCCACACGCATATGATGGGTATTTTTAAAGCTGATGACACACAAGGCGTGAAACGGATGAACGGATTTATACAGGCGCACCGGGAGCGTGAGTTGTTTCCTTCTCCGGATATGATCGTGACATTTACAACGGAAGAAAAAGAATCAAAACTTCTGGAGAAAGTAAAAGCCACACTGGAGAAAAACAGCAAGCACATGCCGACAGCCATTCTTTGTTATAACGATGAAATTGCGCTGAAGGTGATTGATATGCTGAGGGAGATGGATCTTAAAGTGCCGGAAGATATGTCTATCGTCGGGTACGATGATTCACATTTCGCCCAAATCTCAGAAGTGAAACTAACCTCTGTCAAACATCCGAAATCAGTGCTTGGAAAAGCAGCCGCCAAATATGTCATTGACTGCTTAGAGCATAAAAAGCCGAAGCAAGAGGATGTCATATTTGAGCCTGAGTTGATCATTCGCCAGTCCGCACGAAAACTGAATGAATAAAAAAAGCAATGTATGGGTCTCCCCGCTACATTGCTTTTTTTATAGTTGTTATCTGTTTTTCCAAACGTCAGCGATGATTTCAAACGAACGCATTCTGTCTGCGTGTTCAAAGGTTTCTGAGTTAACCATAATTTCGTCAGCCTGTGTCGTTTTGACGAAATCTTCAAGCTTCGCCTTCACTTCTTCCGGACCTCCGACAATCGTGGAGCTCAGCTGCTCATTGACCATCGCTTTTTCATACGGGCTCCAGATTTGGTCCATATCCTCAACAGGCGGTTTAAGCTGGTTCGGCGTACCGCGGACAAGATCAAGAAACCTTTGATAATGCGAAGTCGCAAGGTGCTGCGCTTTCTCGTTTGTATCTGCCGCGATAATGGTGACACCGACCATCGCATACGGTTCGTCGAGCACGTCTGACGGCGTGAAGGAATTGCGGTACAGCTCCAAAGCGGGAACCGTATTCGCCGGTGAGAAATGAGCCGCGAACGCAAACGGAAGACCAAGTTCGCCAGCCAGACGGGCGCTGAAGCCGCTTGAGCCCAGCAGCCAAATCGGCACGTCTATGCCCTCTCCGGGAATGGCGCGAACTTGATTGCGCACATTTCCTGACGGTTTAAAATAATTGCGCAGTTCCTCTAATTGTTCTGGAAAATCCTCCCCGCTGTTGATGTTTCTGCGGAGTGCTCTGGCTGTCAACTGGTCTGTTCCCGGCGCACGTCCAAGCCCCAGATCAATCCGCCCGGGATACAGTGTTTCCAGTGTGCCGAATTGTTCAGCAATGACTAATGAAGAGTGGTTCGGGAGCATAATGCCGCCGGAACCGACGCGGATTTTCTTCGTGCCTCCGGCAATATGGCCAATCAAAACTGCGGTGGCAGAGCTTGCAACACCTTCTATATTATGATGTTCAGCAAGCCAGTAACGGTGATAGCCCCATTCCTCTGCCCGGCGCGCCAAGTCCATGCTGTTTCGGAATGATTCTGCAATCGTTCCTCCCTGAACAACCGGAGATAAATTCAAGACAGAAAGCAAGGTATCTTTGCGTTGGTTGTTAGACATATTGTTCTCCTTTGCAAATGTGTTATCAGTAAACAGCCCAAAGCTGTCAGGTCATGATTGAAAGAACTTCTATCACACCATAACACAACTGCATTCAGGAATAAAAGAATTTGATTCGATGAAATTCGAACAATAAAAAACGAACGGCTTGGAACATTATTCTGCTCCAAACAGCTCCTTAGCCATCTCAATAAAGAGCTTAGCCGCCAGAGAAGCCTCCTTTAGCGACGGAACAGCAAGCTGCACATCACGGTATACCTGCGGGTCCAATTCCCGGGTCACCACATGCTCCGGCAGCGGCATCCCCGACATGGACATTTCTGATAAAATCGCGAGACCCAGGCCTTCTCTGATCATACTGATCGAGGTGTTGATGTTATAGACCGTGAAAGCTGGGTGCAGCGTAGCGCCCGCCTGCCTGAACATATCGACAAATGGTGATTCATAGCCTCCGTCACAGACGATCATCGGTTCATGGTCAAGATCTTTCAGCGTAATGGCCGAATGACTGGCAAGCGGGTGATCGTCCCTGAGCACGACAGCCATTTTGTCTTTTTTCAAATGAATGTACTCCATCTCCTCTGTTGGATACAGAAGAATGCCGACATCTATCATCCGCGTATGAAGCCACTCCTTGACTTCATTTACAGTTCCCTCGTGCAGCACGAGCTCAAGTTTCGGATATTTTTGTTTAAATTCACTGATCAGCTTCGGCATAAAATAAGCCGAGGCAGTTGAGAATGTGCCGATATGAATCGTTCCCAGTTCAAGCCCTTTTTCCGCTGCTGCTACCTGCTCAACTTTTTCAATGCCTTTTAAGACTTCTCTAATGTGTACTAAGATCTGTTTTCCCGTATCCGTCAGCATCAGGCCATTGCGGCGGTCACGAATGATCAGCTTTACATCAAGCTCAGCTTCGATCGCAGAAATCGCATGGCTGACAGCCGGCTGTGTCATGTTTAGCGCCTGACCTGCTTTTGTAAAGCTTCCCGTTTCAGCTATTTTTACAAAAACCTTTAATTGTGTAATGGTCATAACAATTTACTTATGCTCCTTATAAAAAAGATTCATTTTATTTATCTTATGTTCTACCGTATCATATGATGGAAAAGTTCTACAAGGAGTGAATGAACAATGAAGCAGCTCTCAAAAACGCGGACAGCTCTCCTGCTCGCATTTCTCGTCATCATGTGGGGCGTCAATTGGCCGCTGTCCAAAGCCGCGCTCGCCTATTCTCCGCCATTATTGTTTGCGGGCATCCGAACGCTGATCGGCGGGCTTTTATTAGTCATTGTCGCACTGCCGCGTATTCATAAATTACGCTTAAAAGAAACGTGGCCGATTTATCTTGTTTCTGCTCTTTTAAATATTACGTTATTCTACGGCCTGCAAACGATCGGGCTGAATTATCTTCCGGCCGGCCTGTTTTCTGCAATCGTCTTCTTCCAGCCTGTTCTGATGGGTGTATTTTCTTGGCTGTGGCTCGGCGAATCCATGTTTGTAATGAAAGTGATCGGCCTCATCCTCGGTTTTGCGGGAGTAGCCGTCATTAGTGCTGCGGGCTTTGGCCGGCATATTTCTGTCATTGGGGTTCTGCTGGCTCTCGGCTCCGCAGTCAGCTGGGCGCTCGGGACGGTATATATGAAAAAAACAGGCAGCCGCGTCGATTCCATCTGGATGGTCGCTCTGCAGCTGACGATCGGAAGCGTGTTTCTGCTTATATCCGGCTTTTGGACAGAAAGCTTTTCGGCGATCCAATGGACAGCTCCGTTTATCACGAGCCTGCTGTTCATCTCCGTATTCGTTATCGCGCTCGGCTGGCTTGTCTTTTTTACGCTTGTCGGTTCAGGAGAAGCAAGCAAGGTCGCATCTTATACTTTTTTGATTCCGCTCATATCAATCGTGGCCAGCTCCATTTTCCTGCATGAACCGCTCACCCTTAGCCTCTTGGCAGGGCTGCTGCTGATTGTCACGAGCATCTGTCTCGTGAATACAAAATCAAAAGCGCAGAAAGCTGCGGCGATTGGTATAAACGAGAAAGCTGCACAATAATAAAAACCCTCTTGCCGGATGCGGCAAGAGGGTTTCTTATTTACTGATGCTTGCGTTCTTTGACCAAATATGCAACTGTAATCAAAAGGTAGATCGCCGCAGTAATGCCAGTAATGACAATTGACGTTGTCATGATGACCCCGATCAGAATGGCGAGTAATGCCACAATCGCAAACCATGTCGTGTACGGGAACCATTTTACATAATAGGCCGGTGCTTCCGTTTGCTGTTTTCTCGATTTTAAATGAGCGAATCCGATGATCAGCCAAATGAATAAAACGGTATATCCCAATGATCCCATTAAATAATTAAATGTTTGGCTTCCTGCGAACAGAGAAATCAATACGCCAATATAGAGAGAAGAAGTGCACATCAGAATCGCAAACATCGGTACGTTTTTCGATGAAAGCTTCGAGAAGACCTTTGGAAGCCTTCCGTCACTTGCCTGTGTATACAAAATGCGTGATGATCCGTATAAACCTGAATTCATAGAAGAAATGATCGCCAGCAGGATGACTGCATTCATGATATGATCCGCGCCCGGAATGCCTACCATTTTAAAGACCATCACGAAAGGACTTTCCGGAACGGAATTGACTTGGTTCCATGGAATCAGGCTGACGATGATGAAAAACGGCAGCAGGTAAAACGCGACAATCCGTGTCAGTGTGCTGCGGACAGCTTTCGGGACAACCTTTTCCGGATTTTTTGTCTCTGCAAGCGTTACACCGATAATTTCTGTACCGCCGTAAGAGTAGATGACGACAAGCATCGCCGTGATCAGCCCTGTGCCGCCGTGCGGGAAAAATCCGCCGTGGTCTGTCAGGTTGGAAAATCCGGATGCTGTATGATCACCGAATGATACAAATAAGAGCAGCAATCCCAGAATAATAAAGATAATAATAACGGTAATCTTGATCATTGCCAGCCAATATTCAGTTTCGGCGAAGATTTTAACAGAAAGCAAGTTTACAATCGTGACGATAAGAGAAATTCCTAATGCCAACACCCAGATCGGGCAGCCCGGCAGCCAATATTGAATGAAAATCGCAGCTACAACAGCTTCAGCCGCAATGTTAAGCACCCACATTTTCCAGTAGATCCAGTCCAAAAAGTAAGCGGCGTAATTTCCCAATACCTGCTGGACAAGATCACGGAAGGTTCTGGCGTTACGGTTTCGAACAGCCATTTCCGCCAGCCCCTGCATAATAAACAGCAAAATAATCCCGCCGAGCAGATATGCGATAATGACAGATGGCCCTGCCACATCGATCGCTGAGCTGCTCCCCTTAAATAAACCTGCGCCGATTGCTCCGCCCAGCGCCATCATCATAATATGGCGGGACGTCATCGTGCGTTTTAACGTTTGATTGTCGTTTTTCATCCTCTTCTACCTCTCCTTCTCGTTTTCAAAAACAAAAAAGCCCGCCGTCTCCTACCTAATCTAATAGATAAAGAGACGACGAGCCTTCGGCTGACCGCGGTACCACTCTTGTTGATTCTTCATGAAGAATCCTGCTTTTGACCTGTAACGAAGGTTAGCCGTTAAAACATAGGGAATATTCAATCTATTCCGTTCCGTCTTACCACTCCCGGGCGAGTTCAAAGAAGAATCAGGCTGCGTCGCACCACCCCGCAGCTCTCTGTTCTGATCACTTTCTTTTACTGCTCCCAATCTATGTGTTTTAGTTTTCTGAAAAACTCAAATTTTATGATCTGAATATATTAACATAATATACGTGCTTCTCTTTTAACTGTCAATAACTTCAGAGAAAAAAGAAACTGTTATTTTGTCCCTTTTCGAATGGCTTTCCAAAAGGATTCTGACTCGTTTCCTAATGCGTAAACTGAAACACCTGCTATTTTATATTGCTTTGCCAGATGGCTTTTCGTTTGAACGGTTTTTTCGTTTTCATACCACACGACATGTTTATGCTTCTTTTTGTCAACATAAGAAAACGTCATCGAGCCTGATTTTTTGTTGAATGCCGGCTTTGCTTTTTGTTTTTTGATGAGGGATTTGAGCTCATTCCATTCCCTTATTGTGCTGGCACTTCCGTCTTTTACATCCCAGTCATAGCCGTACGCAGGGATTCCCATGATGACTTTATTGGCTTTGATCTTTTTGACTGAAAACTGCAGAGAGCTTTTAATCCAGTTTGTGCTTGCCACTGACCCCGGCTCACCCCAAATGCCGTGTTCATCGTAGGTCATGACTTGTACGAAGTCGGCATATTTGCCGATTTTCACATAATCATACGGCCAGCTCCAGTCATCATTTTTATCATCGGCGCTTTTGGCCGGAACGGATACCATTGTTTTAATATGTTTCTTATTCAAAGCCTGTGATACATATTGAATGAAGTTCGAGTACGCAGCGCGGTCTTCTGGATTTACTGCTTCAAAATCGATATTGATTCCGTAATATGAGTGCTTTTTGGCCAGTGTAATTAACTGATCTGTGAATCGTTTTTTCGCTGTTTTATTGCTCATGACTCGACTCGCTAAATCTCCGTCAAAATCATAAATGGCATCATTATAGTTTGAAATGACAGCCCATGTCTTGATTTTTTTCTTTTTCGCATATGTCAGCTGCTTAGTTGGGGCATCGCCAATGATTTGTCCGTTTTTTTCAAACGCAAATGTATCGGTTGCGATGGCATTCATGTATGTATGATATTTCGTAAGAGAATTGTATGAAGCCGTATCCCCAGTCGTGTAGCCTACTGTCATACCGGCTGCCTTCGCTTCTGTTTTTGTATACATAAACAGAACAATCGCAATCGCCAGTGAAACCGCTATGATCAGCCATTTTTTCATCGCATTTCCTCCTATTTCAAGTCATACTCTTCTCATCGGCCAAAAAATTGGAAGTTGAAGTTTTTTCAAGCAAAAAGCCCGGCATATGCCTGCCGGGCTTCCTGAGTTCAGCGGTCAGAGACGAGAATATATGCTGCCTTTACTGGTCCATGCACCCCCACAACTAAATCCATTTCAATGTCGGCTGAGTTACTCGGTCCGGTAATGTAGTTGATACATGAAGGAACAGTGACACCGTTCGCAATGTTTTGGCGGATGATATCACTGGCTTGTGTCATTCTCGGTACAATGCTTGATTTCGGCACGATCGCAATATAAGTCGTTGGCAAAAGGCTGACAGAGCGGCCGATGTCTTTTGAGGAGAAGAGGACAACCGTCCCCGACTCAGCCAATGTAATTTCGCTGAATGTAATCCCTACATTGGCTTGCTCCGCTTTTTTAATATTTTCCTCGCCTTTGTCAGCATCCCACTCCCAGACCGGCGTTCCTTCACTCGGCCAGTCCTTGGTGAGCAGGCTTTTCAGTCCGTATTCTTCAAAGCGGGGGTCCTTCGGAATGATGACAGGGCCTCCAGAAAAGCGGCTGACTTGCTCGCGCAGGGCATCGTAAAGGCCGGTTGAATCCGTTTCAATCAGCTCTGTATGGATTTTGACACAATGGTTTTTGAGCACTGTGACTAAGTCATCCGCTGAATAACCTTCAAGTGTTTTATATTGCGGCTGATGCGCCCATTCAGGGACTGCCACGCCTCCTGTTCTTCGTTCACGGCCCAGGCTGGATGCGATTCGGTTTAAAAAGCTCTCTTGATTCTGAATGGTTCCCTTCGTCATCACTGCTCCTCCTTCGTGCGTTCACTTGTTTCTCTGTCCGCAAACCAGTCTCTGAATCTCGATTTATGCGGTGCCGGGAAGTCGCGAATCTGGGTCCAATTTTTAAGCGGGCCGGGCCCTTTCGAAATTTTTTCGTCCTCTGTAAAAGGCGTCATGGCGGCCGGCGCCCATTTTGAGCCCATTTTGTAAAGCGATAAGGAGGATGCGCCAAGTCCGAATGCTTTCATTGCAAGCTTTTCACTGATCGGCGCCCTGCCTTCTTTTTCGACGATATTCTGACGATGCTTGAGTAGCAGCTCATGAAGCGGGATTTTGACCGGGCAGGCTTCTGAACAAGCAGCGCACAGTGAAGATGCGTACGGCAGCTCCTTATAATCGTCATAACCGCCGAGCAACGGTGATAAAACAGCTCCGATCGGCCCCGAGTAGATTGAGCCGTATGAATGTCCGCCGACATGGCGGTACACAGGACAGACATTGATACAGGCGGCACAGCGGATACATTGCAGCACAGACTGGAATTCCGTTCCAAGGATATTGGATCGTCCATTATCAACGATGACAAGATGGAATTCTTCCGGACCGTCCACTTCACCTTCCAGCTTCGGACCCGTCAAAGCTGTAATATAGCTTGTCAGCCGCTGTCCGACAGCACTTCTAGTCAGCATGCTGACTAGCACTTCAAATTCAGAAAATGACGGGACAATCCGCTCCATTCCCATGACGGTAATTTGTGTTTTCGGCAAGGTGCTCACAAGCCGTCCATTTCCTTCATTGGTCACAAGGCTGACGGAACCCGTGTCAGCGATGGCGAAGTTACAGCCGGTAATGCCGATATCCGCTTCCAGAAACTTTTTCCGGAGAATGGCGCGCGCATGCATCACCAGCTCTTCCGGTTTTTCTGTATGTTGATAGTCCAGTCTTTCTTTAAACACATCGCGTATCTGCTCTTTATTTTTATGAAGAGCGGGCGCTACGATATGTGACGGCGGATCGTGATCATCAATCTGCAAAATATACTCGCCGAGATCGGTTTCTACGACTTCACAGCCTTCCTTCTCCAGCACCTCATTCAGATTGATTTCCTCTGTGACCATTGATTTAGATTTCACAATTTTCTTCCCGTTCTTCTTTTGAATGACATCCCGAATATAGGAAGACGCCTCTTCCGCTGTTTTCGCGAAATAGACATGTCCGCCTCTTTTCGCCACATTTTCGGCAAGCTGTCCGAGATAGAAATCAAGGTTTTCAAGGACATGCTGCCTGATTTCCTCTGATAATGAGCGCCACTCCTCCCAGTTTCCCAGTTCTTCTGCTGCCTCTAGGCGCCGCGTCCGCAGACGCTCCTGTGCACCTGAAACAGCGCCTCTCATAAATTCATTATCAATCCCCTGTGATACCCGCTCTTTAAAAGCGTCAGTACCGATTTTCATCGCCATGATCCTTTCCCCCTCTGAATCCAGTTTTATCTGCTGTTGAGCACTTCGGCGATGTGCATCACTTTGACATTCTTATCTTTTCGGCCAAGCCGTCCCCCGATATTCATCAAACAGCCGCAGTCAGCACCGATCAGCACCTCTGCTCCCGTTTCCTCCACACATTCGACTTTTTCATCGACCATCTGCTCAGAAATCTGCGCCATCTTGACTGAGAACGTTCCTCCGAATCCGCAGCAGTTATGTTTGCCCGGAAGCTCTGTAAACTGCAGGCCCTTCACATGGCTCAACAGCTTCATCGGCTCCTTCCGAACACCCAGCAGCCTAGTCATATGGCACGACGTATGTAAGGTCGCTTTTGTATGAAGGGTCGCGCCGACATCCTCTACCCCAAGGACGTTCACAATAAAATCTGTCAGTTCATACGTTTTATCCGCCAGCTTTTTCGCTTTATCGGCCCATTTCGGATCATCCTGAAACAGGTGCGGATACTCCCGGAACATCGTTGTGCAGGAACCCGAAGGACTGACAACATATTCGGAATCCTGAAACGTTTCGATCATCCGTTTCATTGCTTTTTTGGCGTCATGTACATAGCCGCTGTTGTAAGCCGGCTGTCCGCAGCAAATCTGCCCTTCTGGAAAATCAACCTCGCACCCAAGCCGCTCCAGCAGCTCAACCGTTGCTTTTCCGACATTTGTTTGAAACATATCAACAAGACAAGTGACAAAAAGTGAGACTTTCATGATGAACCCCTCTCTCATCCCCAATATATGATCAGGTCATCTGATGACCTGAGTTAAAATAACTATATGAATATCGTACACTATTCTGACAATGGAAGGAAAGAGTTTTCTAGGGATATTTTCATTTGTGGCATATCAAAAACACTCCCGATCTCCCAGGAGTGCAGTATATGGTTAGATCCAGCCCTTTTCCTCAGCGATGCTGGCGGCTTCTGTCCGATTTTTCGCATTAAGCTTTTGGATGATTTCTGAGATATAGTTTCGAACTGTGCCTTGAGATAAATAGAGCTCCAGCGTAATGTCTTTTGTTGTCTTGCCTAAAGCCGCAAGCCTCAGAATTTCTTGCTCTCTAACGGTTAGCGGATTTTCGTCTCGCATCATATTAAACGTCAGCTCAGGGCTGAAGACACGTTTTCCCTTTACACATTTTCGAATGGCATCGGCCAGATCGTCAATTTCACCGTCTTTCAGCAGATAGCCATGTGCACCGGCCTTTACGGCGCGTTCAAAATATCCGGGGCGGGCAAAGGTGGTTAAAATAATGACCTTGCTGACGCAGCCTTTTTTCATTAATTCCTCTGCCACATTCAGCCCGCTTCGAACCGGCATTTCAATGTCCATAATGCATACATCCGGCTCCAGCTTCAAAATAGCATGTAGCGCCTCTTCCCCGTTTAATGCTTGTCCGATGACTGTCATATCCTCTTCTAAATCAAGCAAAGATCCCAAAGCGCCTAAAAGCATTCGCTGGTCCTCAGCAATAAACAGACGAATCATTCTTTTCGTCCTCCAATCATTCTGCTTTTTTAATAAGCGGAATCGTCAGTGCCACAACCGTTCCGTTATGGTCTGAAACCGTTAATCCCCCTTCAATGAGCATGAGCCGTTCTTCCATTCCCCACAGGCCATTCCCAAACATTTTCTCCTTCGGCGCTCCCTTTCCGTCATCCCGTATTACGATCCTCATTTTGTCAGCAAATTGAGAAATGGTGATGGCACAGTGGGTTGCTTTGCTGTGCTTGATAATGTTAGTCACGGCTTCCCGCATACACATACTGATAATATTTTGAGTGACGGGAGATATCGCTGAAAAGTCGTCGGCTCCTTCGTATTGAAAGGTAATGTTCCCCGCTCTTAATATGTGCTGCATGTTTACGAGCTCCTCTGTTATCGTGACCGTTCTCATATCAGAAACCAGCTCTCGAACTTGCTTGAGTGCGGAGCGTGAACTGGTTTCCATTTCTTTTGCCTCAAGCTTGGTCCGTTCTGGATCAGATGCAGCCAGCCGCTGAATGAGCTGGCTTTTTAATGTAAGCAGCGACAGGGTGTGGCCAAGAGTATCGTGAAGATCACGGGCGATTCGAACACGCTCCTCTCTTTTAGAGAGTTCTTTTATCTGTTCGTTGGCTTGTGCAAGCTTATTTTCAAGCTCAATCCTCCGAAACATAGAACGAATGCCGAATGGAGAAATGAGCATAATGACGAGAAACGGGAGAACAGAAAAAAGCTCCCGGAGCGAGACCGAATTCGCGCTAAATTGGTATAGGCATGGAAAAAGCAGTATAAAGATTAAAGCGCAGAACGCACGGTTAAAATTCGTTTTCTCTTTGTAATAACCAACAAAGTTTGCCGGGAAAAAACCTAAGTATATATAGGTGATATTGTAAAACACACTATATATCAAAATAACCGCCATTTGCACGATAAGCCAATATGTAAACGAAGCTTTGCCCACGCTGCAGAATAACTGGCGATATGCCGCTACAAAAAGGAGCAGCATGCCATATCCGATCCCCTGTTTGACACCTGATTCTTTTAATAAAGAGAGGAACGGCATAATCGTATACACCAGAAAGATATAAGGGAAAAACCCGAATTCCTTCGGGAAAATAGATATTGCCTTTTTCATGTATTACACCGCTTCTTGTTTTCTTCTTATATATTTAGATAGTAGCATGAAGAGCATCATATAAGCGATTAATATCAGAATATTTTTCCAAGTCGGACTCCCACCCCGGACAAGTTCCCACGCTCCGCTCCCGAAATGATAAGACGGAAGCCACTGGCCAATGCTCTGCATCATGTCAGGCATGACCTCAAACGGCATCCACATCCCTCCGCCTAAAGCCAGCAGCATATAAAGCACATTACTGATTCCGGCCGCTGTTTCTACTTTTCTCATGAGGCCGATTAGTGTGCCTAATGCTAAAAAAGGCAATGCGCCAAACAAAATCCACAGTCCGCTCATCATCCATTCAAACGGTGACAAGGCAATATCATTGATGATTGCGCCGAACAGAAATATGACGGTAATCGATAAAACGTGAATGACACTCTGGCCGATCATCTGAGCTGATAAATAGATATGATCCTGAAGAGGCGTTAGGCGGATAAAGGCGGCCCAGCCTTGTGACCGTTCTTGTACCATTCGGATGCCAAGCGTCATGATAGAGGAACCCATCACGCTGAAGACTGTCATCGACATCAGGTAATGGACTTCCCATGCACGTTGATCAGGGACGTTGGTATTCACTACATTTGTAAAGAAATAATAAAAGGCAATCGGCATGATCAGAGACCAAAGCACAAAGTACTTGTTCCTAAGCACCCTTTTCATTTCAGCGATGCTTTGCTTTTGCAGCATGTTCACTCACATCGCCTCCCTGTTGCCGTCAGCCAGCTGGCGAAATGCCTCATCGAGCGTTGCTTGCTCAATTCGAATATCCCGTGCATGTATGTTTTCTTGAAAGATCAGCGCCAACACTTTGTCTGTATTTGATGTCTGGATGATGGTTCTCTCATGCTCGTGGATCACTCTCTCGACTTCCGGGTGACAAGACAGCCTTTCCAATGATTCACTTGAATGAAGCGTAAAGGAAACAGACTGTTTTTGAATTCTTGAGCGGATTTGCATTGGTGAGCCGTCTGCAACAAGCTGTCCTTCAGTAAAAAATAGGATTCGCTGTGCGGCATCATCTGCTTCCTGTAAATAATGAGTTGAAAAAATAATCGTTTTTCCTTGGTCCGACAGTCCGTGAATGGTCTGCCAGAATCGGTGTCTTGATGAAGTGTCCATGCCGACTGTCGGTTCATCAAGTATAAGCAGCTCCGGGTTCCCGGCAAGAGCCAAAGCAAAGCTCAAACGGCGTTTTTGTCCGCCGGATAATTTTTCTGCTCTTGTTTTCAAATCTTCTTTGGTGAGTGCTGTTAACGAAACGAGTTCTTTCATGGACAACGGATTCGGATAATAGCTCCGGAAGAGTTCAAGGATTTCATCCACCTTAAGGCCCGGCATGACACTTACTTCCTGAAGCATTACACCTATTTTTTCACGAACCTGTTGATCATCGGGAACCCGGTTAAATAGTTTGATTTCTCCCTCACTCGGTTTCAGCAATCCTAATATCATCGAGACGACGGTCGTCTTCCCTGCCCCATTTGGCCCGAGAATGGCTGCAATTTCTCCTTTTTCAATACTGAAGCTGATGTGGTTTACAGCGGTTTTTCGCTGGAAATGTTTTGTCACGTTGCTTACTGTTACTGCTTCTTTCATCACATGAGCACCTCCTGATCGTTTACATTGATTGTAAAATGACGGAGAAGACGATGTTAGTATGGGGTGTCATGATGATGGAGTGACAAATGTCATTTTTTTCTCACCCCGGTGTCTAGGCAATCCTCCTCCTGCATCTTCCAATTCATCCATCTTTTCTATCTCCCATGTCCTCTTTCTTTTAAACTGCTGTGACATTCATAGAAAGATACACTCTTCAAACCATCCGAGTGTTATGATAGAAATATTGAACTTTATATTACTTTCCGGCTGAAAGGAGCCAATCATGAACGAAGCGATTTTGTCTAGAAATCATGTGAAGGTGAAAGGCAGCGGCAAAGCATCTATCATGTTCGCACCTGGTTTTGGATGCGATCAAAGCGTGTGGAATGCCGTGGCACCTGCCTTTGAAGAAGATCATCGGGTGATTTTATTTGATTACGTCGGTTCGGGACATTCAGATTTGCGCGCATATGACCTGAATCGTTACCAGACACTTGACGGCTATGCCCAGGATGTTCTTGATGTTTGTGAAGCTTTAGATCTGAAGGAAACCGTGTTTGTGGGTCACTCCGTCGGGGCCTTGATTGGGATGCTTGCATCCATCCGCCGCCCGGAGCTTTTTTCCCATCTGGTGATGGTGGGGCCTTCTCCTTGCTATTTGAATGATCCGCCTGAGTATTACGGAGGATTTGAAGAGGAGCAGCTCCTTGGCTTGCTGGAGATGATGGAGAAAAATTATATCGGCTGGGCAACTGTATTTGCGGCAACCGTTCTGAATCAGCCAGATCGGCCTGAAATTAAGGAAGAGCTTGAAAGCCGTTTTTGTTCTACTGATCCTGTCATTGCCCGCCAATTCGCGAAAGCGGCGTTTTTTTCTGATCACCGAGAGGATCTTTCGAAGGTAACGGTTCCCTCTCTTATTCTCCAATGTGCAGATGATATCATCGCACCTGCAACAGTAGGTAAGTATATGCATCAGCATCTTCCTTATAGCAGTCTGAAACAAATGGAGGCTCGCGGACATTGCCCTCATATGAGCCATCCAGATGAGACGATACAGCTGATCGGCGATTATTTAAAAGTACACGTGTGATATAGGAACGAAAGGGATAGAGGTGACCCTCTTAGATGGACAAACAATTGAATGATGCACCATGCGGTTTCCTCGCTTTGTCAGAAGAGGGGTCGATCATAGCTGCCAACCGCACCCTTATCAAGATTCTGGATTATGAACCGGAGCAGGTTATCGGCCAGCACATGAATATGATGTTGACCATTCCCGCACAGCTTTTCTGCCAGCTTTATTTTTTTCCGCTTTTGAAATTGGAGCATCACATCGAAGAAATATACATTTCCTTGAAAGCAAGAGATGGAGAAGAAATTCCCGTCCTTATCAATGCTATTGCGAGACACGATAGCGAGGCTTCTGTCTTTGATTGTGTTCTTATTCCAATGCGAAAGCGAAATGAATATGAAAATGAGCTGCTGATAGCCAGAAATGAGGCTCAGGAAGCTTTGCTTGCCAAACAGAAAGCCAATGCGGAGTTAAAAATTGCCTTGGAAATGCTTAAAGCAAAACAAGAAGAACTTCTTGAGATCAATAAACAAAATCAACAATTTAAATTAAACACCAAAAGAGAGCTTGAACTCGCCAGAAAGATCCAGAAAAACTCGTTGACTGAACCGATTGTAAACGATCAGGTTCAGATTGACTCTTATTACAACGCATCGAGTGAATTGTCAGGTGATCTTTACGGATATTATCAAATCGATGAACACCGTTACGGCATTATTATCCTTGATGTGATGGGGCACGGAATTTCATCTGCATTGATTACGATGTCTCTTCATCCTTTGTTCCAGCGCCAGATCACGCAAGGTCTCAGCCCCGTTAAAGTTATGAAGGAATTGGACCGGCACCTTCACAGCTTGTTTCAAAATGATGAGGAAGCAAGACATTATTGCACTGCTATTTATCTCGAGATTGATATAGCACGGCAAAGAATTGATTATGTCAACGCAGGGCATCCGCCGGCACTTTG
Organism: Bacillus sp. FSL K6-0255; assembly: GCF_045040725.1. Taxonomy (NCBI): domain Bacteria; kingdom Bacillati; phylum Bacillota; class Bacilli; order Caryophanales; family Bacillaceae; genus Bacillus; species Bacillus sp. FSL K6-0255. The sequence continues at coordinate 3,382,199 of NZ_CP150278.1, forward strand.
GCAGGACGATAGCGGAACTCAACATCTGCTTCACGCGACCTCGCCTCCGATCGGGATGTTTGAAGACTTAGAGTTTCAGTCAAGCAGCCTTTCATACACGGAGGATGGAAGATTGCTTCTGTATACGGATGGCGTGATGGATCCTACGGCTTCATGTTTTTTATTTGATTTACTAAAGGATCATCCTGATTCGCCAATCGCTGACCTGAAGGAGAAAATCCTTACATCACTGCAGCATCAAAAGGAAGCTCATCATAAGAGTGATGACGAATGTTTTATATTAGTTGATGTAAAATAAAATGATCCATGAGACATAACAATGATTTGTTACATCTCATGGATTTTTTTGTTTCAGCGTTTCTTTGGAATATGTCCTGACTCCGCATATTGAAACACCTGCAAAGAAGGCAGCGGGTGTCCATTAAAATCAAATAAAGCTTGATTATCTACAGCACTTCCCCCATACCACTTCCCGGCGTCTTCAGGGTCGTATTCAGCAGCATAGCTGGACGCCCACCCTGACCCGTATGTTTCCCATAACACTTTGTTTTTCTCTATCTGTGTCTTCGGTCCGACTGGAATCCACGCCGGCTCCCAGTAGAAAACACCAAGTCCTGCTTTGCCCGTATTCGCCACTGCCTCCATTACATCTCTTACTGCAGTTGCCTGGCCTTGAACAGAAATTGGATATGGCAGCGTCTGCCCGCTTTTTGGTGCTGTATTTCCATGCCCATCTCCATCCTCAGCGGTATAGGTGTACGATGTCTCCGCCACCATGACTTTTTTACCGTACGTATTGGCAACAGCCTTCAGCACGGAGGTCAAATTTTGTAATGTGCCATGCCAGAAAGGATAATAGGAGCTCGCAAACACATCATAATCCACTTTGTTTTTGCTGAGTGTTTCCGCAATAAATGAATACCTTCCAGCCGTTTCAGGATTGGTAAAATGCAGGGCGACCAAAATATTTGAATTTGTCTCCCTGACCGCTCGGCTTCCTTCATTAAATAATTGGCACATCTTCGTCCAATCAGTCTCACCGGCAAATCCTCCTGTTGTTTCATTTCCGACCTGGACCATGCCGATGTCAACGCCTTCCTTGATCATCTTTTGCAGGCTTTGTTTCGTATACTCATAGAGCTTTGCTTTTTTTGCTTCAAAGCTGAGATTCACCCAGGCTTTGGGCACCTTTTGTTTCGCTGGATCGGCCCAGAAATCAGAGTAGTGAAAGTCGGCCAGCACCTTCATTCCGTTCGCTGTCGCTCTTTTTCCGATTTCGATGGCTTTTTGAACATCATTGTTTCCCCCGCCATACCCATTGCCATTTGAATCATACGGGTGATTCCAGATGCGGACGCGAACATAGTTGACGCCAGCCTGTTTTAAGGTTGTAAAGATGTCCTGGCGTTTTCCGCTTGTATTATAAAAGATGACACCGCTGTTTTCCAAAGCAATAACGCTGGATACATCTGCCCCTTTGATAAAATCCTTGTTCATCCCCTCTACTTTTTTAACAAAAAGATCCTCTGCCCGAAGCTCTGACACGTGCTTCTCCTTCTCAATGGCAGCGGCATATCCTGTTGAACTACATGCAATCCACACGATGGCAGCCGCAAAGAACATTTTCACTTTGCTTTTCATGATTTCATCCCCCAAAGACTTAGTAAGCGGTTTCATTCTATAGAAAAAAGAATCCGCCCATATCGAGCGGAGCATCAGCCTAATGTGTGTTTACGATAATTCTCACTTCATACTTTTCCATCGTCAGGTCGCCTGACAATATGTCTCCTGTCATCATGTCCTTCACACTCTGGTCAAACGTGACCAGCTGTTTTTCTTCCGTGAAATTCATGACAAAAATATAATCATTGTCCTGATCCTGCCTCGCTTGTACGGAGACGCCTTTTCCGTGCCGAACCGGAAAAACTGGAGAAAGAGACAGGTCTGTGATCAGACCCTCATAGAAATCACGCTGAAATTGATCCTCCAAACGCGCGCCGATAAAATACGCCTTGCCCTGCTGATACTCATGGCTTGTGACCGCTGGCGTGCGCGCATAAAAATCTTCTTGATACACTGCTTCCACTGAAGCTGTCTTTACATCAATCACGGTTGCATAATCCTTCATTTCATATATTTGGCTGCGATAGCTGACAGCGTTTCGATCCTTCGGATACAGGGTGTCCGTTTCAAGAGGCTCAACTCCAAATATAGCTTGAAGGTCCGGATGCCATCCGCCTGTGTATGTTAAGTCATGCTCATTCACAACCCCGCTGATATACGTCATGACTAAGGTGCCGCCGTCAGCCGTAAACGCTTTTAAACGGGAAATGGTGTCCTCGCTGATTAAATACAGCATCGGGACGATCAGCAGTTTATATGGTGAAAAGTCTTGTTCTTTCGTAATGACGTCGACAGGGATATCGTGTTCCCAGAATGTGCGGTAATGCTGCTGAAGCGTTTGCGGATAACGTTTTGTCGCCTTCGCAAACCCCTGAGCATCCTCGAACGCCCAATGATTTTCCCAGTCATATAAAATCGCGGTTTGAGCCGGCCTCTTCGTTCCGACAACTTCGGACAGCCGTTCCAATGTCTCGCCTACCTTGGCCACTTCTTGAAAGACGCGGTTCTTTGGGCTATTGTCATGATCCACAACCGCTCCGTGTAATTTTTCTGATGACCCCCGTGATTTGCGGTATTGGAAATAGAGTACGCTGTCCGAGCCGTGGGCAATCATTTGCATGGATGACAGCAGATTCATGCCCGGGCGCTTTGCCTTGTTGACGTTATGCCAATTGACCGCGCTTGGCGTACACTCCATTAATAAGAAAGACTGCTGCTTCAAGCTTCGGTACAGATCGTTGATAAAACCGACCTTCATCGCCAAATCAGCTGTGCTTTCCCAGTCATTGTGCCAGACAGGATAAGCGTCCCAGCTGATGACATCGACATGCTTTGCAAATTTGCTGTAGTCGAGGCCCTGATACGGGATCAAATCCGGTGTGTCAGCCATAAAATTCGTTGTGATAGGGATATCAGGCGTCAATTCTTTCAGCGGAATGATTTCATTTTTATAAAACGAAATCGTTTGATCGGTGACGAACCGGCGCCAATCTAAATTCAGGCCATGCAAGCCATTTTCACCGATCGGCGAAGGGCTTTCAATTTGTGACCAGTCATTGAACGTATGGCTCCAAAAAGGGGTCCACCACGCCTGGTTCAATGCCTTGAGGCTGTTGTCATATTTCGATTTCAGCCACTCCCGAAAAGCATGCTGGCATAGATCACAGTGGCAATCTCCCCCGTATTCGTTTGAAATGTGCCACATTAACAGCCCCGGGTGATTTCCGTATCGTTCTGCTAATAAGCGGTTGATGTGCCGTGTCTTTTCTCGGTAGACTTTAGATGTGAGGCAGTGGTTGTGCCTTCCGCCGTGCAGCTGTTTGACGCGGGAGGCATTGACGCGCAAAACTTCCGGATAGGTTTGCGACAGCCAGGCCGGACGGGCTCCGCTCGGCGTTGCTAATATGACCCGGCCGCCTATACTGTGAATCCGCTCAAAAATATCATCCAGCCATTCAAATTGATATACGCCCTCCTCCGGCTCAAGTGCGCTCCATGCAAAAATACCGACAGAAAACGTATTCGTATGAGAAAGCTTCATCAGTTTGATATCGTCAGCTAAAATATCGGGCCGATCCAGCCACTGATCGGGGTTGTAGTCTCCCCCATGGAGCATAAATTTCGCTTTTGTTACGTGCGTTTTTTCAAGCTTTGACATCACATTCTCCTCCTTTTTCTCTTAGCCCTTCGTTCCGCCTGCGGTTAGTCCGGACACAAAATTCTTTTGCAGCATGATAAAGATGATGGCCACCGGTATGCTGATAAGCAGGGCTCCGGCCGCAAATGTCGTATAGCTGGCCCCCATGACATCATTCACTAAATTGAATAGACCGACGGGCAATGTATATGATTCAGGCGTTCTCAATATGGTTGAGGACAGCACAAAATCTCCGAGCGGACCGGTAAAGCCGTTCATGGCCACGACTGCCGCCATCGGTTTTGATAATGGCAGAATGATCTGGAAGAAAATTCTGGTGCTGCTGGCTCCGTCAATCTTGGCGCTTTCGTCTAAATCCATCGGAATGGAATCCATGTACCCTTTCATCAAATACGTATTCATCGGGATCAGGCCGCCGATATAAAGCAAGATTAGCAGCCAATGGCTATTGATCATTCCCAAGATTTGCGCCAGCACAAACAAGGCAATTAAAGCTGAAAACTGAGGAATCATCTGCAGCAATAAAAAGAGCGTTAAAGCGTATTTCCTGCCTTTGAAGCGAAAACGCGAAAACGCATAGGCTGTAAATGTCACACAGAGCAAAGACCCTGCCATTGTAAACAGGCTGATCTTCATTGAGTTGACATACCACTGCACATATTGAAGGCTTTCTTTGCCCGCAAATAATTCCTTGTAATGGTCGAATGTCGGATGCTTCGGAATGATGGATGTACTGATTAAGCTGTTGCCGGGATTAAAGCTTGCGCCTGCCGTCCAAAGGAGAGGATAAACAATGATGACCGCCATAAAGGCTAGCAACAAGTAAGAGAAAAGGAGACGGATATATTTTCTGACTTTCATATCTGCCAGCATACCTTATGCCCCCTCTTTAAAAGACTTTGTCTGTCTGAATTGCCACAATGCGATGGAGATAACAAATACAGATAATAAAATGGTTAAAGCCGCAGCAAGAGAATATTGACTGGACTGCATTGTCAATTTATAAATCCATGAAACGAGGATATCTGTCCCGCCGGCTGTTGATCCGGTTACAGCCGGACCTCCGCCATTGAATAGATAGATAATATTAAAGTTATTAAAATTAAACGTAAACTGGGTAATGATAATCGGAGCCATTGCAATGAACACCATTGGAAGCGTGATGTATCTCAACTTTGAAAAGACAGAAGCGCCATCAATCGTAGCTGCTTCATACAGATCGTCCGGGATGGATTGCAATACGCCTGTTGAGACGAGAAAGATGTACGGAAATCCAAGCCAGCCCTGCATGAGAATCAACGCAAGCCTCGACCAATTGGCATCTGTCATCCACGGAAGCGGATCTATCCCGAAGAAAGCCAAGATATCGTGATTCATCGCACCGAAGCTATCATTAAACAGTCCCGCAAAAATTAAAATCGTCACAAAACCGGGAACGGCCCATGGCAAAATCAGAATGGTCCGAAAAAAACGTTTAAACCGAAGGTCTTTCTGGTTAACAATGATCGCGAGAAAAATCCCCAAGCTGACTTGCAGTGTGGATGCAGCAAGTGTCCAAACCACCGTCCAAGCCAGTACATCAAAAAAAGTCGACCTCCAAATATCAACTGTGAAAATATTTGCGAACGTTTGAAAACCGACCCAATCAATTAATTTTGCAGGAGGAGAATGATACAAATCATAGTTTGTAAACGCTAATGCAAAGCTGAATAAGATAGGAAAGATCACGGCGAAAATTAAAATAAACAAAGATGGGCCGCTGACGACATAAGGATAGCCCTCAGAAATGATATGTTGGTATTGTTCCTTTAAGGAACTTAATGGCTTATTTTCATCACGCTGTTTTCCGCTTTGGAACGCATCGCGAAGATTCACATAATACACCGCAAGGCCAAAGCAGGTCACGATGACAGCAATAATTCCTTCCGCCAGCAGAAAAACGGAATTATCCCGCGGCACTTCTGTTCCCAGTGTAAAGATTCCCCAAAACCCCATATTGAGCAAATTCCCAAAGACCGCAAAAAACGATGCGCCTAAGAAAAGAAAGACAATACCTTTTATCCATTGCTTGTTATAAAATTGCCCGAGTCCCGGAATGATAGAAAGCAACAAAGCGACTTGACGATGCTGCACCGTTTTCACCTCTCTTACAATACAAATCTAGCTTTCTCTTTATTTTCCGCTGTGCTTTGCCTTAATTTGTCCTTTGGCGGTTTCAGCGGCTTGATCCAATGCTTGTTTCGGATCCGCCTTCCCTGTGGCAACCGTCTGTAATGCTGAATCAGCCGGCGTCCATATTTCATTCATTTCCGGAATATTTGGTGTTGGCTCTGAGAAACGGGATTGTTCAGTAACTGCCCGTGCCGCCTCGCTTTTCATAATAGCCGGGTCATTGGCTAGGGATTTCACAGCAGGAACTTCTTTCGTCTCTTCATATCGTGTTTTAGAATTTTTTTCATTTGCCAGGAAAACGGCTAATTCTTGCGCCAGCTCTGCATTCTTTGAAAATGCACTGACGTTGTAGCTTTTGACGCCGATAAAGGAGCTCATGTTTTTCCCATTTTCCAGCTTCGGCAGTTTCGTAATGCCATAATTGATTCCTGCATTCGAAAAGGCTTCTACATTCCATGGACCAGAAATAATTGCGGCGGCTTTTCCTTCTGTGAACAGCGATTCCAACACGTTAATCCCTTGTTCTCCAATAATGCCAGCCGGGAACAGGCCATCTTTGTAAAACTTCTGAATCAGCGCCGCACCTTTGACAGCTCCTTCATTATTGATTCCAATGTCTGACGGGTTATAGCTCCCATCTTTGGCCTTTCCAAAAATGTATCCGCCATATCCGCTCATCACACTTTCTGCATAATAAATTTGATCGAATAGGGCTAAAAAGCCAAATTTGCTGCCGTCAGCAGTCTTTTTGGAATAGTCGTACCACTCTTCCAGCGTTTTGGGCAATTCCTTTTCTGTGATGAGATCTTTGTTGTAAAAAAGCACAGTCGTTTCGACCGCTTTTGGCAGTCCATAAAGCTTTTGATCTACCATTTGAGACTGAATGGAAGCGTCAGTATAAAGTGATTGAACGTCTTTTTTGACATGTAATTCCTTGAGTAATCCTTCCGTGACAGCGGTTCCGATTTGGTCCCCTGGCATTGTTAACACGTCAGGGCCTGTGCCGGCCGGTCCATCCATTCGCAAATCTTCAATCTGCTTGGCATACGGTTTTTCAACGACTTTGACCTTCACATCATGCTCTTTTTCAAATGCAGCCACAGCGTCTTTAATGCCGTTGCTCTTTTCTTTATCCTCCCATACAACAAGCTCTGACCCTTTTGAACTCGATTTGGCGCTGCTGCTTTCCTTTGGGCCGCAAGCCGCCAAGGATAAACTGACAGCTGCGCAGAGCATGAATACGGAACACTTTTTTGCCATTTTCATTGATTGTCACCCTTTCGGTAGGAATGAAAGCGCTTTAAAGATAATATAGCATGCCTGAGAAAATGTGTAAACAAACTATTTACTTCATAGAGTAAATTTTTTTACCTAAATAAAAAATGACTTAGTGTCCTAAGTCATCCTTAATTCATACTCTTCCTGACGATTAATTCTGCGCCCACATATAATGTTTTTACCGTTCTTCTCTTGTCCTGCACTTGTTCAAGCAGTAATTGAACAGCATTTTTACATAATTCATGTATATCAATATGAAACGTCGTCAGAGGAGGCGAGACATACTTCGCGAAGCTGATGTTGTTGATACTTACAATGCTTACCCTGTTTGGTATGGCAATTCCTTTTTCGTTCAGGGCTTGCAGACAGCCCACTGCAATCGGGTCCGCTGCAATCATAAAAGCAGTCGGAAGCTGATCGCCTAATGTATCGATCGCTGCTGACATCAGGCGGTAGCCGTTTTCTACAGAGAATCCGCGATGACAGAAAATATAGCGCTCGTCCAGCATGGCTTTTTCCCTCATATAGGATCTGAAGGTTTGTTCACGGATGTCCATTTCATCCTGATTGGTATTCGGATTTTTGTATGTGCCGCCGATAAAACCGATGCTCTTATGCCCCTTCTCAGTCAGGATGTTTACCGTCTTCCTTGTCATTTGTGCCAAATCGGGCCTTACCGAGTCAAAATGATCGGGATCAGGAGTTGAATCGATGAACACGCCGTTTTCAGTGAGATTTCTGAGGAAAGCCAGCTCTTCATCTGAAAATGTGCCGACGGCAATAAATCCTTCCGTATGTTCAGGAATGCTCTCGATTCCATCCGCTATTTTATAAGTGGTCATATCGACATTGAATGCTTTCGCCAGTTTCTCTACTTCTAATCTCATCGTTTTAAAATAGACATCTTCTAATTCTTCTTTATCTGTCAGCCAATATAAAAACGCAATATGTTTCACCAGCGGCCTTACTGTTTTTTTGCGGTAATTAAGCTTTTCCGCCGCTTCATAGATTTTCTCCCGTGTTTCATCAGGAACAGAAAGGCTTTCATCGTTATTTAAAACGCGGGAAACGGTTGAGATTGAAAATCCCGCTTCCTGCGCGATATCTTTAATTGTCGCCATTGCATCTGCCTCCATTATTCAGCTCGCATTGTTTTAGTAAAATATTTTACTTTCTTTTTCGCAAATGTCAAGTGCACAAAGCCCTCTGGCTGCCTCATGTAAAAAGACTGAACCATTTGCGGCTCAGTCTCAGTTGTTCGTATCATTCGGAACCGCGGAATTGCCCGGGAAATGAGTTGGTTATTGCACATTTTCCTCGAAATATCCCGAAAGCACATCTTCCACATTCGTCAAATGCGCCAGCATGGCGGCTTCCGCCTCTGCACCGTTCCCGGCAGCCACAGCATTGTAAATCCGTTCGTGCTCCTCATACAGCCGCTGAACGGAGGTCTTCTTGGAAAACAGCCAGATTTTCCTCGTTTCCCTCATTGTTTCCAGCAGCAATGATGACACGTGATTCATCAAGTGTTTAAGAAGTTCATTTTGAGAAGCGTCCGCAAGCGCAAGATGAAATGCAAAGTCTGCTTTCTCTCCCAGCTCCCCGTCCGCTTCAATGCTGCCCATTTCCTTTAGTGCATCATGAATTCTTTCGAGATCTGCTTCTGTCCTTTTTTCAGCCGCTAGTGAAGCTACGCCGATTTCAAGCAGTTTTCTGACCTCGAGCAGCTGCTTGACGTCCTCTTTTTTCATCAGAAGGGCGGCTGAGAGCGGCTGAGAAATTTGATTGAGCTCAAATTCCTTCAGATACGTGCCTTCTCCCTGTTTCATTTCGACAAGCCCCATCGCTTTTAGCGCAGAAAGTGCTTCGCGAACCGCTGAACGGCTGACTTGAAAGCTCTCAGCAAGCGCCTGAACAGAGTCCAGTTTATCCCCCGGCTTCAATTCGCCGTTTTTGATCATATCTAATAGGGCATCCGCTACTTCTTCATATATTTTTTTTGTTTTAATCTGTTTATATTTCAATGCAATTCACCCCGTAACTTGTAGGTCTGGCTGTTTACGATCTATTATACTCTGTTTTGTGGGCCGCCAAAAGATTTTGACTATTTTGTCAAAAAGTCTTGTACTTTGATTTTTTTCAAAATATAATGCTAGGTAACTGGTCTTATTACCCAGTCATCAGATGATCATATCATCTATAGAAACCGCTTACATATAGCGCCAGTTTATGTTTCAAGGAGGGGTTTGGGATGCAATGGACACAGGCATATACGCCTATAGGGGGAAATTTGCTATTATCAGCGCTTGCCGCACTTGTACCGATTATTTTCTTTTTTTGGGCACTCGCGATTAAACGGATGAAGGGGTATACAGCAGGCTTGGCCACATTGGGGATCGCCCTTATCATTGCTGTATTGGTTTATCGTATGCCGGCGGAAAAAGCGCTGATGTCCGCGACACAAGGAGCCGTATACGGATTGTTGCCGATCGGCTGGATCATTGTGACGTCTGTTTTTTTGTATAAAATCACTGTGAAAACGGGACAGTTTGATATCATTCGCAGCTCTGTTCTCTCGATTACTGATGACCGACGGCTTCAAGCTCTCTTGATCGCTTTTTCATTCGGGGCTTTTTTAGAAGGGGCAGCAGGCTTCGGAGCGCCGGTCGCCATTTCTGCCGCGCTGCTGGTCGGTCTCGGCTTTAATCCTCTTTATGCTGCGGGGATCTGTTTGATCGCCAATACGGCGCCGGTTGCCTTTGGGGCGATTGGGATTCCAATTACAGCCGTAGAAGGGCCGACAGGGATTCCGGCGATGGAGATTTCGCAAATGGTCGGGCGGCAGCTGCCGTTTTTATCCGTATTTATTCCTCTTTATTTAATCATCATCATGAGCGGTTTCAGGAAAGCCTTGGAGGTCTGGCCGGCGATTCTCGTATCCGGTGTTTCCTTTGCCGTTGTTCAATATCTCAGTTCCAATTTTTTAGGACCTGAGCTGCCCGATGTTTTGTCAGCTCTTGTTTCAATGGCTGCACTTGCTGTGTTTTTGAAATGGTGGAAGCCGAAAACAACATTCCGGTTTGCCGGTGAACAAGAGTCGGCCGCCTCAATTGAAACGGCGCGCACAAATCCGGCGGCGCCTGCATACAGTGGCGGACAGATTTTTAAGGCTTGGTCGCCATTTCTGCTGCTGACAGCGATGATTTCCGTATGGGGCATTCCATCTGTCAAATCTGCACTGACCGGGCATTATGAAGGCTCTGCGGTGTTCTTGAAGTGGCTCAATGCAGTTGGAGAAAAACTGACTTTTGCCCCCGGGGTGCCTTTTTTGAACAATCAGATTGTCAATGCTGACGGTACGCCGATTGAGGCGGTTTACAAGCTTGAGGTGCTTGGTTCAGCCGGCACCGCGATATTGATTGCCGCAGTGCTGTCAAAGTTCATCACGGCGATTTCGTGGAAAGACTGGGGAACCGTTTTTAAAGAAACAGTCCAAGAATTGAAGCTTCCGATTTTGACCATTGCTTCTGTCGTTGGTTTTGCCTATGTCACCAACTCCTCGGGAATGAGCACGACACTCGGGATGACACTCGCGCTGACAGGTTCGATGTTTACCTTCTTTTCGCCCGTCCTCGGCTGGCTCGGCGTCTTCATTACCGGCTCGGATACTTCCGCCAACCTGCTGTTCGGCAACCTGCAGAAAGTCACCGCGTTATCGGTCGGTATGGACCCTGTTCTGTCTGTCGCCGCCAACTCTTCAGGCGGTGTCACAGGAAAAATGATTTCGCCGCAGTCGATAGCGGTGGCGTGCGCCGCGGTAGGACTCGCCGGAAAGGAGTCAGATCTTTTCCGCTTTACCATTAAACACAGTCTGTTTTTGCTGCTGCTCGTTTGTATCATCACCTTTTTGCAGCATCACGTATTCAGCTGGATGATTCCTTAAAAAAATCCTCCCGTCTAGGGAGGATTTTATTTATATCGCTTTCTCGCTGCCGATGAAGGAATATTCATTTGATCGCGATATTTTGCCACGGTGCGTCTCGAGATTTGGATGCCGTGTTGTTCATACAGCAAATCGACAAGCTTTTGATCTGAAAGCGGTTTTGTTTTGTCCTCTTGATTGATCAGGTCTTCAAGATGCATTTTGACTGCATAATTCGACGCATCTCCCTCTCCTGAAGCCTCGGCTTTTGCTGAGAAAAAGAGTTTCATCTCAAACAGCCCGTAAGGCGTTTGTATTGTTTTCCCTTTAATGGCCCGGCTCACAGTTGATTCATGAAGGCTTAGACAGTCCGCCACCTCTCTGAGAGTCAGCGGCTTCATTGCGCTTCGCCCTTTCAGAAAGAAATCCTTTTGGCGTGTGATCAGTTCATTGATAATTCTCGTGATTGTCTGTTTTCGCTGCCGCAGCGCGCGGCTCAGCCAGCGCCACTCCTGATATTTCGCAGATAAATAGGAGACAGTATCCTGACAGGAGCCGGATGATAAAAGCGTTCTGTACTGCGGATGCAGATCGATCTCGGGAAACGAGCGGGTATTCAGTTCCGCTGCAATGTGCCCGTTTTTTACGGTGATAAAAATGTCAGGCTCAATATACACATCTTGCTCTGGCCGGGCAAACAGAAGGCCAGGTCTAGGATGAAGAGCCGCGATATCATCTGAGATATCTTGAATGGTATGAAGCGGAATTCCCGTCTCTACTGAAAGCGCTTTCCATTTTTTTTGCGCAAAAGCATCAAAATGAGCTGAAATCAGCATTTCCGCTTGTTCATTTCTGTTCGGCAGCCGCTGTAATTGAAGAAGGATGCATTCCTGCAAAGATCTCGCACCGATTCCAGCCGGTTCTAATGACTGGAGTTTTGCCAAAACAGCCTCCGTTTCCTTAGCCGATACAGATAGGCGCCGTGCTGCCTCCTCCACATCTTCTTCCAAGTACCCGTTTGAATCAAGCGAATGAATCAGATAATTAAAAATCTTTTTTTCAGTGTTGGTCAGATTCATATCGAGTGACTGCTGTTTTAACGCATCCTGCAATGTTTTTTGCGGATCACTTAATTGAAGGCCCGCTTCCTGTGCATTCATCCTGTTTTTGTTTGTTTTATGGTAAGATAGTGGCGGTGTGTCTGTTTCCTTTCGTTCAATAAGAGGGTTTTCCAGTGAGAGCTCATCAATGTACTCGGCGAGTTCTGCCGAATGATAGCCAAGCAGTGTGATGGCCTGCCTGAGCTCCTGTGTCAGTTGAGGCTTTAATACTTGTACTTGCTGAAGTTTCATATCCATCTTGCTCACTCCCCTTTCTTCATTGTACATGATTGAGATCACACCGTATACATTTATGAAAAAGGAGCTGCCAAAGAAATGTCTGAACTTTTTTCCGTCCCTTATTTTATTGAGAATTTAAAACAGCATATTGAAATGAATCAGTCTGAGGATAAAATCCACGCGATGAACAGCTACTACCGTTCCGTCGTCTCAACACTAGTGCAGGACCAGCTGACGAAAAACGCAGTTGTCCTGAAACGGATTCAGCATTTAGATGAAGCATACAACAAAGTCAAACGTGGAGAATCAAAATAAACCTTCCGCTCACATGTGAGCAGGAAGGTTTTCCTTCTTTGAGGCGTGCTGGATGAGACGGGTGCTTGGCACGCCTTCCATCCAGGTATGAAAGTAATTGGCGTTTTTCCCGTAGGAATTATCAATGACCGTGTTTTCTTTTTGAAGAAGAGAAGACAGGATGTGGCCGTGCAGCCTTGACGTTTCCACCGATTCGTAACGGCTGAAAAACCGAATCGCTTTTTGGACGATATAATCCGAGTATTTTCCCCATATATACGCAATGGGCAAAGGGTTGCCTGCTTTTTTATTCAGGAAGTTCAGCGTTTGCAGAAAAGCAATCGTCCGGCGGTCTGAAGCTGACAGCACCGTGCGCCAGTCGTAGCTTTCCGCTTCTGTGTGTTCCTGAAGCGCCTGGTTTGCTTCATGATCTGTTCGGATAAATCTCAGCTTTTGATTGGACGGCTGCTGCGTGGGAATGACGGGAAACAGCTGATGAGCCATATCAGGCAGAAGCTGAATGTGATTTGTTGTAAAATAGGCCTGTGCCGTAGCATAGGAGGCTTTTTCCCTTGTCATGATGTGAAGGTTCGCATGCTTAGAAAATATCTCTGCCGTCCGTTTGAGGTTGTCTTTGTTTTGAAAATAAATCGATTGCGGCAGGATCACAATTTTGTGGTTCGGATAGGTTTGAACGATTTTCTCTCTAAAGCCTTGATAGTACGGATACAGATCCCCGAAGTTTCCGCCTCCCTGGCAGACGATGATGAGATTCGGATCAAGCTTTCGCCCGATTGGGAAATTGTCAGGATTCCAGCGTTTTCTGACCCGAATCCCGTGTTCTTTAAAGAAGGCTTCTGTTCCTTTCATAATAAATAAATCCCCTACATTCCCATATAGAGGATAGTCAGCATATATAATCTCTGATTGTTTCGGAATGACGTCGAGCAGCCCGGACAGTTTCTGTTTCAGGCTGATCATCGAATGCTTGCTGTCCATTTCTTCACCTCGGCAGTTTGGAATAAGTGCAGTAGCACTTCAATGACCCGGCCTTGCTCATCTTCTGTCATATTGGACCCCGATGGGAGACAGATTCCTCGCTTGAACAAATCTTCGCATACGCTTCCTGTATCTTCATGAGAATAAAATAAAGCCGGATTGAACAGCGGCTGGGTATGGAGCGGCTTCCACAGCGGACGGGCTTCAATGTTTTCTTCAGCAAGACGTTGAACTATGTCATATGGGCTGAGCCCGTTATCAAGTGTGAGCGTGGTGAGCCAGCGATTGGATACGCCTGCTGCGTACTCTGGCATAAAGCGGACGCCGTCTAAGTGACCGAGCGCATTTTTGTATCTCGTGAAAATGGTCCTTCTTTTCTCCACTCGCTCATCCAGCACCTCAAGCTGGGCAATGCCGACGCCGGCTAAGATATTGCTCAGCCTGTAATTATGTCCAATTTGACTGTGCTGATAATGAACAGCCGGCTCTCGTGCCTGCGAAGCGAGAAATCTTGCTTTTTCAATTGCGGCTTCATCATTTGAAACGAGCATCCCTCCCCCTGATGTGGTAATGATTTTGTTCCCGTTAAATGAAAAAATGCCGAAGCGCCCGAATGTTCCGCTTTGCTTCCCTTTATAGACTGTTCCGAGAGATTCGGCTGCGTCCTCAATGACAGGAACTCCGTATGCATCGCACAGGCTTACGATTTCATCCATTTTCGCGCTCTGCCCATATAGATTGACGGCAATAACCGCTTTTGGCAGTGTTCCATTTCTTTTCGCTTCCTCCAATGCTCTTTCAAGGGCTGTCGGCGACATATTCCACGTATCAGGCTCAGAATCAATAAAAACGGGCACCGCTTTTTCATATAAAATCGGATTGGCGGTTGCTACAAATGTGAAGGACTGGCAAAACACGCTGTCACCTTCTTTTACCTCAAGCAAACGCAGGGCGAGATGAATCGCCGCCGTTCCTGAGCCGACCGCAGCTGCTGCTTTTACACCGACTCGTTCTGCCAGCTGTTCTTCAAATGAATTCACGAGCGGCCCAAGCGGCGCGATCCAGTTTGAGCGAAAGGCTTCTGAAATATAGTGCTGCTCCCTGCCGCTCATATGAGGGGGAGATAAGTAGATTTTTTTATGCATAGAATCATCCTTTGTTTGATGTTTGAATGGAAGAAATGATGCGTGCCGGAGCACCGGCCGCCGTTACCCTGTCCGGTATGGGATGGATCACCGCGGAGCCGGCGCCGACAATGCTCCAAGCCCCGATTGTGATCTGCGGTATGACGGATGCACCAGTTCCGACGTGAGCGCCTTCCTGAACGGAAACCGCTCCTGACAGCGTGGCACGCGGGGACAGATGAACGTAATCGCTGATTTGATTGTCGTGCTCTGCCACTGCACCCGTATTGATGATGCAATGAGCGCCGATGCGCGCATCCGCCTGAATGATCGCGCCCGCCATAATCACTGTCCCTTCCCCGATGACAGCCGACTTGCTGACGATGGCTGACGGGTGAATCAATGTAATAAAATCATCTTTCCTCAGTCCCAGTCGCTCCGCCAGCTGTTTTCTGACACTGTTCTTCCCAACAGCAATCAGAAACAGCACATCAGGAATGAGCCTGCGCAGTTCAGTAACGGCTTCCGGCGGTCCTGTGTACCATTCTTTTCCGCCTTCGAACGTTTTGAATTTATCATCCAGCACCGCGGCTAAGCGCGTATCTGAGCGGGCGTTTATCAGCTCTCTGATCACCTTTCCGTGTCCGCCGTCACCCACAATGGCCACGTTTTTCATGAGGACACATCTCCGCTTCCGGTAAACCGTTCTGCGGTCACATGATTGGTTTGCTGAATCCCTTCTGAAACAAGGACCTTTCGCACCGTCAAACATAAAATTTTCAAATCGAGAAAAAATGACCGGTTGTCAACGTACCATACATCTAATTCAAATTTCTTTTCCCAGGAAATCGCGTTTCTGCCATTGATTTGCGCCCAGCCTGTGATACCCGGCTTCACCTCATGGCGCCGTGCCTGTTTTTCTGTATAAAGAGGCAGATAGTCCATCAAAAGCGGCCGTGGCCCGACAAGGCTAAGATCGCCCTTCAGGACATTCAGGAGCTGCGGAAGCTCATCAATGCTCAGCTTTCTGATCAGCCTGCCCGTTTTCGTCAGCCGGACTTCATCTGGCAGCAGATTTCCCTCACTGTCCCGTTCATCCGTCATTGTCCGGAACTTATATAGGGTGAACGGTTTGCCGTGCAGGCCTGGCCTTACTTGCTTAAAGAAGACAGGTGATCCTATTTTCAGCCTGACAACGGCGATGGTGAACAGAATGATCACACTCGTACAGCACAACAAAAAAATGGCGGCCGTCAGATCAAAAAGTCGTTTCAGGATCAAAGATTCACAGCTCCTTTCGTTTTTCGAAACCGTTTTAATACCAGCTGTCTTTCCTCTTTTGTACAAACGAGCATAAAAGCGAAAACAGCGTAGAAAAAGCTGACTGTCACTCCCGTCGCTATCAATGACGGCCAGCTGTCAATCTTCACAATGAACTGAATTGCCTTACAGACCGTCCAGGCAAATACAGCGGCTGAAAGAGGCCCGATTATGCCTTTAAAGAACACGTGCTTTTTGTAGCCTGTAATGCGGGATACGTAAAGCGGCGTAAAGATGGCATTTTTTAAAATAAGAGAAATGGCCCCTGCCAATGTTATGCCGTACAGACCGAGATGAGCCGGCCCGCTCAGCGTGACCGCCAGCACCACATTCACCGCACCTAACAGCAGGGTAACAATCGCCGGTGTTTTTTGTTGATTAAAAGCGGTCCATATATAAAACAGCGGCATAAAGGCGAGGCTGACAACCAAGTATCCGGCATGAATAAATAAAAGCGGTGCTATCGTTGAAAAGGACGGTCCGAGCCAGATTGTCAGAAAAGGTCCCGCCAATCCGCCCAATAAGGCAGCAGGAAGTGCAAGCAAAAGACCATTGAGCCTTACTGCCTTATTGGCGTAATTCATCAATCCTTCCATATCGCCTTTTGAATAATATGAAGTCATGATGGGCGCAAACAGGGATGCGACCGTTCCGGCCAAGCTGCGCAAAAGCAGCGGAAACTGGATAATCGCCGCGTATTTCCCGGATGCAGACGCCCCCAGCATCAAATTGGCGGTTAACAGATCAATCTGCAAAAAAAGCAGGACGCCGATTTGATTGACGGAGCTCCATGCGCCCGCTTGAAACAGCTCCTTGCTTGTACGGAATGAAAGATCCTTCATACGAAACGAAAACCACGGAATCAGCTTTTTGAAGAAATAGAAAGACAGCACAGACGCAATAACAGCACCAGCTAAAGCTGCAAGCTGGATCTGCCAGATTTTCGGCGCAAAGCATGCAAACAGGAGCAGCACAGACAGCACCCGTATAAGCATTTGCACCGCCTGAATGGAACTGGTGATATAAAGGCGGTTGGCATAAAATGGTGCAGCGCCGAAGCCCGCCATCAGAAACGTTAAAATAAACAGCAAACTGCCGATTAAAATCGACAAACGCACATCAGCCAAAAGCGCTTGCGGCACATTCATGACGCGGTCAATAAAAAAAGCCGAACCCGCAAGCGGCAGCAAGAGCAGCAATGAAATCAAAACAGAGGCCGCTAAATAATTGCTGATATACGCATTTGCTTTCTCCCGCTCTCCCCTGTGGGCAGCAACAGAAAAGAATCGAACGACAACCGAGCTGAGCGCCACGGTAATAATCGAAAAGTAATTAATCACATTTTGTGTCAAGTGAACAAAGCCAAACGCTTCCACACCGAGCGTTTTGACAATAAAAGGCGTCATCCAAACCGATAGGAAAACGGACAAGAGAAAAGCCGTGAGATTAGCGCTGAAGTTTATTGTGAATTTCATGCTTGCTTCGCACTGCCTTTCATTATCCCCCGATGCTCGAAAAACAGCTTGATGAGAAAAGTGAGCCGCCATTTACACAGTGCTAATACCAAGCGCTCTCCTCTTAATAATTTCTCATGCTGAAACGGTGTATGTCTGACAGCCTGCCGCACCATGTCATAGGATAAAATCTGTCTGATCTTCTTTTTGATGTCTTTCGGCGAATTCGGAGAAGCACAGGCATTTGCCAAAAGCATCGGAAGCTGGTGCCTGCAAATGTACACATTCAAATCTTCTTGGCATGCGCCTGCTAAGCCATAGTGATTGTAGAATGCGATTTTAGCTTGATATTGTTTTTGAAGATGTTCATCCATCGCCGGCTTATAAGGGATTTCTGTCAGGCTGTTCGGGTTTTCACGATAAATGTACAATCCTTCATCAAGCATTTTCACCCGCTCCGCTTCGCAAAAAGCGGACAAATTGAAGGGAGAGTCTTCAGCAAAACGGATGTCTTCAGCAAACAGCAGATTCGCCCTATCAAAAAGCTCACGGCGGTAAAGATAACGCCATACATACCAGATAAATCTCGTTTCGTGAGCATGTTTAAGCTGTTCAGTCATTTCTCGTTTTGTCAGCACGCGGTTTGCCTCAAGCTGCGGCGGCACATATGTCCGCCTGTCCGATGACTGTTTGTAAAAACCGCATCCGACGATGTCGAGCCGATTTTCCTCCGCTTCTTCAGCCAGCCTCTGGAACATGGCGGAAAATACATAATCGTCTCCGTCTACAAAGCCGATGTAAGTGCCCCGCGCGGCCTTTATTCCCGTATTTCGCGCTGAACTAAGCCCGCCGTTTGCCTGATGAATGACCCGGATTCTCGCATCCCGTTTTGCATAATCCTCTGCAATTTTGCCTGAACGATCCGGTGTTCCGTCATTCACGAGGATGATTTCAATATCAGAAAGCGTTTGACGAAGCAAAGAATCAATGCACTCCCCTATAAATGGTTCAACATTATACATCGGGACAATAATGCTGACGAGCGGGGTCATTGCGCTTCACCGCTGATTTTGTCACGCAGACCTTTAAAATACACATCTCTCGGAAAGCCTGCACGGGATGTTTCTTTTGTTAAAAGCTCATTGACTGCGGCTGTTACGCGCTCTGGCTCCGGATGTTCTATCAGCTTCATGAACGGGATGTCTTTAAGCCATTGATAGCCCTCCATCACCTTATGGTCAAAGGAGCGAATGACAACACACGGCGTTCCTGTCAGCGCGCAAAAAATCATGCCATGAAGCCTGTCAGTGACGACGGCTTCTGCGCTTTGCAGCTTAGACCACAGTGCTTCAAGTTCTTGTTCGCGTGTATCGCGGCTGACCCGGCGGCCGATCGTTGTCGTAAAGGATTTGATCTCGCCGAATTCCTCACATAGCGCAGCCTTGACCCGGTTCCTCTGGTCCTCCTGAAGCACGCTTTCCTGATCCTCGCGCAAACACATATAAACCCCTTCGCGTTCTGCGGGGGTCTTGCTTCTATCTAAATACAGCACCATGTCCGGCTGCTTCAAAATTGTTTTTTCTTGAAAATGCTGTTTCATAAATTGATACGTTGTTTCATCCCGCGCCATCAGCAACAGGCCGGGGTGCGCATTATAAATTTTCTGTGCCCGTTTCAGCTCTTTGCGCCCTTTTTTCGTGTCAGAAAAATGAGCCGTTGCCGGAAGCTGGACAACCCGATAGTCATGGAATGTTTTAATGATGAAGCGGCGCGTCCACTCCTCATAACGGTATAAATCCCCCATATTTCCGCCGCCGATGATAAAGACCATATCCTCCGGATGGCGCGAGCGGATCAGGTTTTTTGCTGATTTGTAAATGTCCTTCATATCGACCTCGACGATGTCAAAGTCCGGGTATTCTTGCTCAAGAAATGCCTTGCTGGCATAAGCAATTGCGTGATCTCCCAAATTGTCATGGGACGGCAGCAGGGTCAGTATGATTTTTTTCTGATGTGCTGCGGCCTTTACCGGTTGATCTGCCGCTCCCAGCCAATATTGGGACGGGTATTTGACCTTTAGCAGCAGCCATTCTGCAAAATTGATTTTCAACGATTGTAACGACATGTCCTCACCCTCTGTTTCTCATTTTGTACTCGATCACCCGCTGATACATAGCCGATGCCATAGCGACGAACGGAATCATTCTGTATTTCGCCATCAGAAGCAGGCATGACCGTTTTGCGTCAAAAGGAGCGGTACCCGTTTTTGAAAGACTTTCTTGAAACACCGGGTCCGCGCATATCACGCCAACATTTCTAAGCTTTTCAAACAGTCGGCGGCTGCCGCTCGTTTTCCATTCATTCAGCATGCAGATGCTGCTGTGAAGAACGATAAAGGTATCAAGCTCCTTGCGATACTCCTCCAGTTTGTTGTTCTCCTGTAAAAACGCCGCATTCGCCTCATACAGCGCAAGTCCTGATTCAAACAATTTTTTCTGATAGCGCTGCACAATGGAGGAAAGGTGAATTCGGTAATGATAGAGCGGCGTTTTTACGTAGGATACTGAGCGGGCGAAAAAATGAGCCCTGAAGCTGAAAAACTGATCCTCGACATGCTCCAGCTCGCCTCGGAGCGGAAACGACAGCCGATGGGCTTCAATCATGCTTCTTCTGTACAGTTTGTTCCATGAAAACCCTCTGACCTTCCCTTCGAATAATGCCTTGATATAGTGCTCCTTCGGCTGATCCTGATAGGTTTGGGCAATGTCTGAGTCCATGGTTTTGCCAGTGTCCTCAAACTCTGCGGCGTAATTGCAAATGACCAGATCAGTTTCATCGCCTGCTGCCCGGAGCATCTGCTCGCAATAATCAGGTTCGATCCAATCGTCTGAATCGATAAACGCGATAAATTCGCCGCGTGCCGCTTCAATGCCTTTATTCCGAACCGCACCGAGTCCCTGGTTTTCCTGATGAATCACCTTGAACCTGTTGTCCATTTTGGCGTATTCTTCTGCGATATCCGGGCTGGCGTCAGCTGAACCGTCATTGACAATGATGATTTCAATATTGTCCACTGTCTGGTTCCGCAGTGATTCGAGACACGTTCTGATATATGTTTCTGTGTTATAAACAGCGACTAACAGACTAACCGCAGGTGTTTCCATAATGACCGGCTCCTCGTGCATAAATTACCGGGAAAAAATCGTTCTGTAAGGCAGAACCGATGAATCAACCGGCATAAGCAAATAACTGTAAAGAAAATAACAAACAACGATAGCGATATAGATAAGGGCGTTCGATTTTTCATCAAATATCCTGACGAAATAAGGGACTAGGATCATTTGATACAGACCGAAATAAATATTGAATCTGGCAAAAATCACGTCCTTTGTGGCCAAAAGGCCGAACAAAAAACCAAGCAGGCACAAATTAACGACAATATCGATTTGCGGCCACAGACTCCGCAATCGTTCTTTATAGCAAAATGCAAGGAACAGCGGCAGAACCAAAACAGCGATTTTGATCACATTCATTCCATTTGTGTTCGTCATGAGCCATTTTTCATAATGGCTGTATGAGCTGTTTTCAAGTACAACGACAAACACAGAAATAAATTTTTGATATAAAAATGTCATGCCGAGAAATAAAGCGGATAGGCCGAATATCGCCGGTGACCAGGCTTTTCTTCTGACAATAAAGTACACTGGAATCATAATCAGCGCCGACGAATGAAAGAGCGAGCTGACCAGCACAATCAGGAAATATCGCTTCCAGTTCCCGCTGATGATATAACGGATCGCCCAAAACAAAGCAGCTGCGACCATGTATTGCCTGATGCCGTTAAAAGACGCGTAGTAATGAAAGGTTCCCAAAAACAAAAAGACACTCAGCTCAAACGGCCTGCCATAGTCGGCGAGTGTCTTCATAATAAAGCTGTAGGTCACGACCGCCACCGTAAAATACATGATTTGAGGATCTTCCGTGATGAAATTCATCAGCCAAAGGAGTGCGGTAAACCCCGGATCTGTCGCTGTTTTCGCTGTGCCGAAACCGAATATCTGCCACACATTTTGATAATCGCCCGCCAATTCGTACAGCAGCGTGTACGTCTGAAAATCCGTGCCGACTCGATAGCGGAGACCTGACACGAGCACAAGTGAAGCGAGCGGAATCCAGATCAAAAGCTTATTCGGCCGATACCCCGTGGCAAGCGAATCGTCACGGCCGCCGCACATTTTAGCGAACCAAGACCAAATAAATACAATCCCCATATTGACGGCATATACAATCATCGGTCATGGTCCTTTTCCGTGCTGATGTTGTATACATTCAGCAGCGCTCCTACATTTTGCTGTGCATCGTAGCCAAGTTGAGCGAGTGTTTCTTTGATGAACTCACGCTTCGGCCTGCCTGCGGCGGCCGCTCTTGCAATGGTTTCAGCCCAGACGCTGATCGACTCAGAAAGACTTAATCTTGTGACAAGCCCGAGACCGGCGTCGACTTTTTTTGTAATGCTGTCTGAAATGATGCATGGAAGCCCCGATGCCTGCGCTTCCACAAGCACAACCGGCAAGCCTTCGTACAGAGACGGCATGACAAATACATCGAATGTTCGCATCAGTTCATGGATCCGTTCTTCCGTGCCTAAAAAGAGGACGTCTGATAGTAAATTCTGCTGCCGCGCCTCCTCCTCTATCTCCCCGCGCAACGGCCCGTCTCCCGCCAGAACGAGCTGAAAGCGAACGCCTCTTTCCTTGAGATGTGCGGCAAGCTTCAGCAGGAACGCGTGGTTTTTCACTTCATGAAACCGGGCCACATGGCCAATGATGAGCCGGTCGGCTGCAATGCCGCGTGCTGCTTTTTCTTCATCAGCCGCCTGCCCATTTGGGGCGAACAACTCAAGGTCAATCCCGTTAGGAAGAAGGTGAACACGCTCCCGCTCCATATTGGACTGTCCAAATAAAAACCTGCCCGCATCCTCTCCGCAGGCACACAGCGCTGTCGCATTTGCCAAAATGAGCCGCCTGAACACGAGCAGCTGCAATCGATCCTTCCAGTTGAAGCCGGTCTTCCAAGACGTATTGTGGGAGTGGCATACCCTGACCGGCACTCCGGCGAGCCTTGCCGCAAGGGCGATAAAACCCGTTTGGAAATCCGTGTGCGCATGAACGGCGCTGAACGGCCCATTTTCTTTTATCGCGTTTCTCACATTCCTCACAAATGTAAGGGGATTGCTTTGCCCAATGCTCGGGACATAAAAAAGCCGCCCGCCTAAAGATAAAATCTCTTCATCATAAGCGCACGGATCATTTCGATACGTTAAAAAATCAAATTGCACTTTGCTTTTGTCCATCTTCCGATATAAATTCATTACCATGGTTTCCGCGCCGCCCCTGTTCATGCCGCTGAGAACATGGAGCACGCGCTTTTGGCTGCTATTCATGCTTGACAAGCCCTTCCTTTTGGTTCATCACTCTTTTTTTATGGTAGCGATTCATCACGGCTGGAGGCATAAAGGCGCGGATTAACGGTTTTGCGATATATATGTAATCAGATAAAGGAAGCTTCAAGCGTCTGCACGCCTGATAGACAAGGATGGCATTGTCAATTGAATACGTAAATGACCGCCGTTTGAATGCATCGCTGTCTTCCCTCACTTTATACAAGGCTTCCTGAAGATTATAGCCCCTGAAGCCCTCTTCAAAAAAGCGAAGCCACAAATCAATATCTTCCATTCGTCTCGTCCGCCGCACCGACCGGTAGCCTTTCAGCGTGCGGTAGGCACTCGCTCTCATCATAATCGTGCCATGGCAAAATGGGGTCCCTTTTGCCATGATGCCCGGCTCCGGAACAGAAGGCAGAATGCGGGCGCCTCTTACGCCAAATTCATCAAACACAAGCATGCCGGTGCCAACCACCTGATAATGTCGGTGCTTTTCTAAAAACGCGACCTGCTTTTCCAGACGGCGCGGAAACGAAAGGTCATCTCCATCCTGACGTGCGATATAATCGCCTGTCGCATGCGAAAGACAATGATTTAATGATGCGGCAAGCCGCTTATTTGTTTTGTTTTGAATCAGTTTGATGCGGTCGCTGTAATGAGCGGCATACTGCTTCGCGATGCGGAGCGTACCGTCTGTTGACGCATCATCGCACAAAATCAGCTCCCAATTTTTATAGGATTGGCTGAGTATGGATTCTATGCTTTCTGCCAATGTGCGTTCGCAATTATAAATGCCCATAATGACAGAAACTTTCGGTCCTGAGTTCATACGCTTTTCTCCTTTGTATCCATATCCATGTACGCGGAATAAATATCTGCCATTTCTTCCACCGTTCGCGCCTCCGAGAAGCGCAAGGCTGTTTTTCGGCCTTCCTGTCCCAGCTTTCGGCAGAGCTCCGGCTTATGGTAAAGCTGTTCAATCCGGCGGGCAAAAGCAGCACTGTCACCGATTTTGATCAGAAAACCGTTTTCTCCGTCGCGGATGATTTCCCGATGCCCGCGATTATCTGTGGCGATCGCCGGTTTTTCTGCCGCCATTCCCTCAAGCACATTCATACCGAGGCCTTCTCTAATGCTGGATGCGACAGATACATCCGCAAGCTGAATCAACTCATGTATGTCGCTGCAAAAGCCGTAAAAACAGACATTGGCGGAGGCACCAAGCTTTTCAGCTAACGTTTGATACGTATGTTCCATTGCCCCTTCCCCGGCAAACACAAGGCGGAGTGAGGGAATTTTTTCTTTTAGCAAGGCTGCGGCTTCAATTAACTGCTTCTGGTTTTTGTTCAGATTGAGCTCAGCCGGATAAACCAATATAAAATCATCTTCACGGAACCCGTGCTTTTCTCTGAGTCTTTGCTGCTCTATCGGACTGACAGGCCGGAAACGCTCGGTGTTGACGCCAATGCCGTGAATTTTCTGCGTCCTTCCGCCCGGCCTTTGAAGTCCTTTCGCCCGTATGTAATCCTCTTCATTAATCGTAATCAGGCAGTCTGTATATGCTGAAAGCCATTTCTCAACCGGATAGTAAAGAAGCCAATTTTTCATCGGTGCCCCTTTGCAGAAGTGAAATCCGTGCGCTGTGTACAGCACCTTTGTTCCGTGCCGCCGTGCCTGCCTCGCCGCCAGTCTGGCGAGAACGCCGCCGACCGGTGTATGGCAATGGACAATGTCGTATTCATAGGTGTCAATCACTTTCTTCAGCTGCCTATAAACGGCCAGGTTCTGAGGGTCAAAAGGTGACCTGCGAATCGAGATGGAGAATTTCTCATCCACATACGGCAGCTTGGTTTGTCCGTTCGCGGCGACATGAACCTCCCAGCCCATTTGCTTGAACCATTTAAAATAAGGGAGGTGAAAGGCCTTAAAATGATAATCAACAGTCGCGCAAAACAATATCTTTTTCGTCATTTTCACTCCCCCTAATGAACGCTGGCAGCCGTCATTTCTTCTGATGTATTGATTGCAGCAAACAGCCTCGCTCTCAGGTCGGCTTCCGGCAGCTCATGAAAATCCTCGATAAAGCGCATCAGCACCGGCCAATCGCCGTCCACCGCTTTACCGATGTGAATTTTTGGAAAGATTTGTTCAGCATGGACTTCATTTTTGTTCAGCAATTCTTCATACATTTTTTCGCCCGGACGAATGCCAGTGAATTCGATTGGAACCTGCTCAGTCGTGTAGCCGGACAAATGAATGAGGTTTTTGGCAAGATCCACAATCTTTACGGGCTCTCCCATATCGAGAACGAAAATTTGACGCCCTTTCGCCAGTGCCCCAGCCTGAATCACAAGCCTTGATGCCTCGGGAATCGTCATGAAATAGCGGGTCATTGCCGGATGTGTTACTGTCACCGGGCCGCCTTTTTCAATCTGTTTTTTGAAAATTGGAATGACGCTGCCGCGGCTCCCGAGTACATTGCCGAAGCGAACAGCAACAAATTTGGTTCTGCTGACTTTCCCAAGATTCATAATAATCATCTCTGCGAATCGTTTTGTCGCCCCCATTACGTTG
Organism: Bacillus sp. FSL K6-0255; assembly: GCF_045040725.1. Classification (NCBI taxonomy): domain Bacteria; kingdom Bacillati; phylum Bacillota; class Bacilli; order Caryophanales; family Bacillaceae; genus Bacillus; species Bacillus sp. FSL K6-0255. The sequence goes on from NZ_CP150278.1 coordinate 3,407,900, forward strand.
GCTGGGTTCACCGCTTTGTCCGATGAAATCAGCACGAATGTCTCAGTTCCCGACATATCGGCTGCTTCCGCGACATTTTTTGTTCCGATAATATTGTTTTTGACCGCCTCTTCTGGATTGTGTTCCATTAAAGGCACATGCTTATGGGCAGCTGCATGATAGACAACATGCGGCTCGTATTTTTTCATCAAGGTAAACATTTTATCGCGGTCCTGCACATCAGCGATTTCCGTATGGAACACAATGTGTTTGCCGAATCGTCCGTTCAGCTCTGTATAAATCGAATGAATGCTGTTTTCCCCATGGCCGAGCAGAATGATTTCCTTAGGCTGAAACGCGCTGATCTGACGGCAGATTTCCGAGCCGATTGATCCGCCCGCTCCCGTGACGAGAACTGTTTTTCCTTTGATGCGGTTCGAAATTTCGCTAGTGTCGAGGGTTACCGGCTTTCTGCCGAGCAAGTCCTCAGCTTTTACATCTCTGATTTGTCCTGCAGTTCGTGTGCCAAGCAGCATTTCATCAAAATGAGGCATAATTTTAATGCTTACTCCGGTTCGCACACATTCTTTATATAACACCTGAAGCTCATGGGTGCGGAGTGAAGGAATGGCAATAATAATATAATTAATTTTGAGCTTTTGCACCGCAGGCATGATACTTTCTTTACCGCCGATTACGGGCAGTCCCATAATTTCTAATTTATGCTTCGTTTGGTCGTCATCAATAAAAGCGACAGGTATGATATCAGGTTCATCTTTCGAAAGCAGCTGCCTGACCATCAGAGTCCCACCTGAGCCCGCCCCGATAATCAGCGCGCGGGACGAGGCGCAGCGTTTTTTCCTGATGCTTTCGTTTAATACTCTGGATAAAATACGGGTCCCTCCAATAGACAAAAGCTGAAGCACCCAGCACGCGGTTAACAGACGGAAGAACATCGTGTGATACACAGCATACTGAATGATACCGGTCACAGCGGCGGAAAGCGTAATGCCCTTAAGCAGGACAATCAGCTCACCAAGCCCGGTGTATGTCCACACCTGTTTATACTGATTGAACAGGAAAGCACACACATGATAGCTGAGGAGCAAGCTGACAGCGGTAAGCAGTAATGCTCCGGAGTCATAAAATTGATAGGAATCTTTTAAAAATTGATATCCTGCAATAACTGAATTTAAAACGAGGTAAGTATCCAGCGCAATAATCATTGACAGTCTTCTCCGGTAACTCAACCTTTTCCCCCCTAATTCTTTTATCGGTTTAGCTGCGGCGGTTTTCGTCTCTCCAAAAAATCGGCAGCAGCTAAACCGACAACACGTCCTATGTATATATCAGATAAGTGGGCATTTAACCCATCCTCACGCCCCGCCAGCGACGACCAGCATCTAAGGCAGCAACTTCAGCTGCCCACAGCAGAGCCGAGTGCCTCCATTGATACAGGTCAGGAGACATCACCTTTACAAAAACTAGTAGGAATAGTGTTCCGATTTTTTCATTTTCTTTTTGTTTAAAAGAGCGCCTAACAGCTTCGCATTGGATTGTTCCAGTGCATCTTTTGCTTTCAGAACGGTATCGGTTTTTGTTTTTCCGCTTAAAACGACGAGCACGCTGCCGTCTGTCTGATTTGCTAGAATCTGAGCATCTGCAACAGCCAAAAGAGGAGGGGAATCAAAGATGACGAGGCTGAATTGTTCATAGATCTCAGATATTAAATCTCCCATTGCTTTTGAAGACAACAGTTCTGCCGGGTTTGGCGGGGTCGGCCCGCTTGTCAGTACATATAAGTTATCGATCGGCGTCTTTTGCACCGTCTCACTGAGTGAAGCATTGCCGACCAGCACATTTGTCAGCCCGGTTACATTATCAACCTGAAACGTCTGATTGATGGTCGGCTTTCTTAAATCGGCATCCACCAGCAGTACTTTCTTTTCCTGCTGCTGCGCAAAGACAGCCGCAAGATTCGCTGCACTGAACGATTTACCTTCACCAGGCACAGAGGAGGTGACGAGGATAGATCGCAAGTTGGTCTGGACAGATGAGAACTCAATGTTTGTCCGAATGGTGCGATATTGTTCCGCAACAACTGATTTATTGTGTAAAACAGATATTTGAGCCAAACCTCGCCTTGCTTTCTTTTTTCTAAAGATCACTCGCTTCACTCCCCGAAATGTTTTATCCCACGATTCCGCCCTTTGTGGACATCAGGAACGGAGCCTAAGCATGGCAATCCGGTTCTCTCGCTGAGCTGCCGTGCGCTTTTGCAAGTATCATCGAGAAAATGCAGAAAAAATGCCAGTGTAATGCCGCCCATGACAGCAGCGCCAAAAGCCATGACCATATTTCGCAGCCTGGCCGGCTTGATCATCGGGCTTTCAGAAGCCTTCGCCTCTGATAATATATGTACGCCTTGTACATTCATTCTTTCATCTACTTCTTTTTCAAACTTGTTCACTAACGTGTTCGCAATCTCAGCCGCTTTCGCCGGGTCGTGATCCTGGACGGCAACGTTGATAATTTCTGATTCATTTTCACTGCTGGTAACCACTTTTCCTTTCAGCGAGGAAGCCGATTCAGATAGGTGCAATTCCGCCTTAACTTCTTCCATCAAGGCAGTGCTTTTCATAATCGATTGGAACGTGCTGCTATACTGAAGATTTCGCTGGATGTCACTGAGATTCGAGTTTTCTTCACCGTCTGATTCATGAACCAGCACCTGTGTCGACGCCTGGTAGGTCGGTGAAATGACCTTAAATTGCACAAAACCCATAATAAGGGTGACGCCGATTGTGATGAGCAGAATCAGCACGAATCTGTGTCTGACAATCGCATATAATTCTTTGAAACTCATATTCTCATTCATGTATTCATAGCCTTCAGCCTTCCCGCGGCTGGCTTCCCGCGCCCCTTTCTGTTAATGATTGGATTATAAAAGAAAACGTTATTATTTAAAAATTGCAAAATAAGCCAATAAGTTCTCTTTAGAGAACAAAATCATGATTTTCCTCTAATTTACTGCACTTCCCTTATTATTTTAAATTTTATAAAGAACGAAAAATTCTTTATAATGAACAAAATAACGACAGGAATAGAGGAGAATTTCATATTATGATTGGAAGAATTATCCGTTTGTACCGTAAAAGAAAAGGCTATTCTATTAATCAGCTGGCTGTTGAGTCAGGCGTATCCAAATCCTATTTAAGCAAGATTGAAAGAGGCGTTCACACGAATCCGTCCGTTCAATTTTTAAAAAAAGTTTCTGCCACACTGGAAGTTGAATTAACAGAATTATTTGACGCAGAAACAATGATGTATGAAAAAATCAGCGGCGGTGAAGAAGAATGGCGCGTACATTTAGTGCAAGCCGTACAAGCCGGGATGGAAAAGGAAGAATTGTTCACTTTTACGAACAGGCTAAAGAAAGAACAGCCTGAAACTGCCTCTTACCGCAACCGCAAACTGACGGAATCCAATATAGAAGAATGGAAAGCGCTGATGGCGGAAGCAAGAGAAATCGGTCTGACTGTCCATGAAGTCAAATCCTTTTTAAAAACAATGGGAAGATGATGATCGGTTAAGGGCTAACGTTCGCATCTATAGGGTAAATCTGTTTATAATGGGGGAAAAAGGGAGAGAACACAATGACTCATCAAATAGTAACGACTCAATACGGCAAAGTAAAAGGCACAACGGAAAACGGCGTACATAAGTGGAAAGGCATCCCCTATGCCAAGCCGCCTGTCGGACAATGGCGTTTTAAAGCACCTGAGCCGCCTGAAGTGTGGGAAGATGTCCTTGATGCCACAGCGTACGGCCCTGTTTGCCCGCAGCCGTCTGATTTGCTGTCACTTTCGTATACTGAGCTGCCCCGCCAGTCCGAGGATTGCTTGTTTGTCAATGTATTTGCGCCTGACACTCCAAGCCAAAACCTGCCTGTCATGGTTTGGATTCACGGAGGCGCTTTTTATCTCGGCGCGGGCAGTGAGCCATTGTATGACGGATCAAAACTTGCGGCGCAGGGAGAGGTCATTGTCGTTACACTGAACTATCGGCTGGGGCCGTTTGGCTTTTTGCACTTGTCTTCGTTTGATGAGGCGTATTCCGATAACCTTGGGCTTTTAGACCAAGTCGCCGCACTGAAATGGGTGCGGGAGAATATTTCAGCGTTTGGCGGTGATCCCGATAACGTAACAGTATTTGGAGAATCCGCCGGCGGGATGAGCATTGCCGCGCTTCTCGCTATGCCTGCGGCAAAAGGCCTGTTCCAGAAAGCAATCATGGAAAGCGGCGCTTCTCGAACGATGACGAAAGAACAAGCGGCGAGCACCTCGGCAGCCTTTTTACAGGTCCTTGGGATTAACGAGGGCCAATTGGATAAATTGCATACGGTTTCTGCGGAAGATTTGCTAAAAGCGGCCGATCAGCTTCGGATCGCAGAAAAAGAAAATATCTTTCAGCTGTTCTTCCAGCCCGCCCTTGATCCAAAAACGCTGCCTGCTGAACCAGAAAAAGCGATCGCAGAAGGGGCCGCTTCCGGCATTCCGCTATTAATCGGAACAACCCGTGATGAAGGATATTTATTTTTCACCCCGGATTCAGACGTTCATTCTCAGGAAACGCTTGATGCAGCGCTCGAGTATTTACTAGGGAAGCCGCTGGCAGAGAAAGCTGCCGATTTGTATCCGCGTTCTCTGGAAAGCCAAATTCATATGATGACTGATTTGTTATTTTGGCGCCCCGCTGTCGCCTATGCATCCGCACATTCCCATTATGCCCCTGTCTGGATGTACCGGTTCGATTGGCACCCGGAGAAGCCGCCGTACAATAAAGCGTTTCACGCATTAGAGCTTCCTTTTGTCTTTGGAAATCTGGACGGATTAGAACGAATGGCAAAAGCGGAGGTTACGGATGAGGTGAAACAGCTTTCTCACTCGATACAATCAGCATGGATCACATTCGCCAAAACAGGAAACCCAAGCACCGAAGCTGTGAATTGGCCGGCGTATCATGAAGAAACGAGAGAGACGCTGATTTTAGACTCAGAGATTACGATCGAAAACGATCCCGAATCTGAAAAAAGGCAGAAGCTATTCCCTTCAAAAGGAGAATAAATATGGGGAAAACAGGATACATTGGTGCTGCCATTGTTGTGGCAGCTTGTATCATTATTTTGTCGGCCGTGGTATGTTTACGGGACACAGTCTATTACCAGCCTATGCGCTGGACTGGCATCATACTGTTTTTCGTGGGAATTGTGATGGTTCCCGCATACTCAGCAAAAAGAAAACCCGGAAAAGAGAAGTAATTCTCTTTTCCGGGTTTTTATGTTTATTATAATCTTCCCGCGCGAATATCGTCTGTCATTCCCTCATAAGGAGCCTTCGAAATCACTTCTTCGTTGTCGACTCCTTCATTTTTCAGAAATGTAATTTCCGCAAATTCAGGTACAACGTATTTTGGATACGTTTCATATTTTTCGCGGGATTCTTCCATCAAATCAATGTGGTCATTTTGGTAGCAAACCGTAATTTCAGGATGTTCATGCACCCATTTCGGGAAGAAAATAATGCCGTGCATGCGTTTTTCATTTGGCATAAAGTTTAATGAAACATCCGTGCCAGTCGGCTCTGTCCAAGACACTTTATATACGCCTTCTGTCAGTTTGACAATATTCACTTCCTGATCCCGAACCCAGCGTCCGGCAACCATTCCGCTATGAATTCTATAATCAATTGTATGGTCATTTTTAATATAAATCTCGTATTCCCAGCCGTTTTCATACGTATAAATCATGTGGCTTCCGATAAAGTTTTCCATTTTTCACACTCTCCTTAGTCTTTTACTGCACTTCATAAATGTCTAGTCGAACGTAATCAGGGGTTCTTTCTGCGGAACCGATAAACAAGCGGTCATGGAGCCATTGATAGACTTTACTGCCTGTTTCAAACGTCGGTACCGTACGAAAATAAACATGCTCCGGATCAATGATTTCCCCGGCTGCCGCTTGTTTTCGAAACGGCTCGCTGACTTGCCGTATTCCATTGTTTTCAATGTAAATCAGTTCATGATCTGCTGTTTCGATCACATACCTGGCAGATAAATCGTTTCTGCCGTCAGCGCGAATCATTTGCGAATCGGCACCGCTCGGCAAAATACGTCCCTTTACTTCCCCGGTTATTGTTCCCGAACGAATCGGAATGAATCGTCTCAGTCCCAGGCCTGTCTCACCAATCGTGATAGGCGGATCAACCTTGATTTCTAAAGAGGCGAATGGTTTTAAAACCGGCTTCTTCACGAGAACCACCTCACCTCCAGAAAAAATCATGTAACTATTTACATGTTTAATTTAACACTATTGCAGTTAACTGTCAAACAATAGGAACATAAAAAAACAAGGACTGTTTGAAGACAGTCCTTGTCTGAAGCTAGCTTTGATATGCAAGATATGTGCTGACAGTGCTTTTTGCAAGACAGGCAGAGGAATCTATAATTGGAATCTCACTTTGAATATGATCTAACACCGCATTTAAATCCGTGCAGGCTGAAATGATGATGTCTGCATGCTGACTGATTTCTTCATATAGCGTCTGCCACAATGCTTGTGTATGCTCCATATGATTAGGCTGTTTGATTGCGGCGATAAGCTGGTTCACAACCTGCTGCCAATGGTCCTTGTGAACAACTTCTTGTCCATTTGCCTTCAGAACTTTTTGGTAGATGGCGGATTGGATGGTTGGCTCTGTTCCTAAAACCACCGCTTTTTTTGCAGGATGCGGAATCTCTTTTATCGTTTCCTCAACGATATGCAACATAGGAACCGACAATGCCTGCTGAATCTCTTCATAGTAGACATGCGCCGTATTACAAGGCAGCGCAATGAAATCCACTCCTGTTTTCTCGAGCTTTACCGCTCCGTCGATAATCGCTTTTTTCATCTCGTCATGGTCAATTGGACGATCTGCATAGAAGGGCGTCGGGCATGAATAGATCATCATGTGCGGGTAGTCAATATCGTTTGAAGCCCCATACAGCTTCTGACAGTAATCAATCACCTTATCAATAAACGGCGAGGTCGATTTCGGCCCCATTCCGGCTAATATTCCGATCATCAAATTCATTCCTTTCTAATTTGTACGGACCGCTTCTTCTTCTGAGCCATCCTCATAGAGGATAAAGCTTTTCGCAGCATCCCCGCCTAACATAAACTCGACTTCAACAGACAATGCTCGCAGAAAGAAACGGGTTTCCGAGGAAGGAAATAACTCCAGTCTCAGCTGTCCGGTGATCTCCAAATAAAGCCGTTCATTCTCGGCTGTCACCTGTGCAGCCGTTCCATCCTGCAACAGGTAGCTGCCAACATAGCGGCTGTATATCGCCGTATCAATTGCTTTTTTCTTTTTATCAGCAGGACGTTCCGGGACCTCATATGGCTGGCCAAATAGAATATGTTCCGCCGCCTTCAGAATCGCTTGTTCATATTCAGTATCCTCTTCCTTATTACTCAAATAGATCAGTGTTTTACGATGATCGATATATCGGATCATCAACGTCGAATAGCCGGGCCATCCTCCGCTGTGGCTGACAATCCGCCCTTTTTCAGGACTATTTTGCAGTACCCAGCCAAAGCCATAATCAATTGTTTCTCCATTGTTGAGGCGCACTGGAGAAAACGCAGATTCCTTAGAAGCCTTGCTGATGAAATCGTCCTGATATAAAGCCTGATCAAATCGAAACAAATCGCTTGTGACAGAGTTCACCGTCCCATCTCCCTGTATGCCATCGAGATACACAACATAGTTCGTTTCCTCCAGCTCATCAGGGAGGACGTATGTTTCGGAATGTACATCATACACATATCCATATGCATAATGATCAATTCGCTCAGGCGAAAGCCTCCTGTTATACACTCTTGTTTCATTCATGCCGATCGGTGAAAAAATACTTGTTTTCATAAAATCCGCATAGCTCATGCCAGATGCTTTTTCAATGATAACCGCCAGCAGCACATACCCCGTATTGCTGTACATCCAGCCTTCATTCGGTTCAAAATAACCAGATAGCCCCTCATTCATCAGCATATCGACAATATCCTGATTCACCGCAATCTTGTGTGAATCCCAATTGGCAAAAAACCATCCCATATAATCAGGAAGCCCTGACGTATGGTTCAATAAATGCCGAATCGTTACGCCCTGATACGGAAAACCGGGCAGCCAGCGATCCACTTTATCCTCATAGCCAAGAATCCCCTTCTCCTCCAGCAAGATGATTCCCAATGCTGTAAAAGGCTTTGACAAAGACGCTAACTCAAACAAAGAGTTGGTTTTCAACGGGCGTTTTTCCGTCATTTCCGCATAGCCAAAAGAGTGGTGATATAAAATATCGCCACCCTCCGCAGCCAGAACCGTCCCGTTAAACTGATGTTTTTCGCCTAATGTCTCAAATAATGTCTGAAGATGCTTTCTTTTATTCTGTTTCATTCCTCCACCTCCCATATCTCTGTACGTTACTAACCTACTAACGTTTCAAATATTTTGAAAAACCCTTCAGTTAGAGATCCTTTTTAACCCATCACATATACCTGCGGTTCACTACTATTTAGTGAAATGAGATATTATGATATTTTCTGAATTATGATTAAAAAGGCAACTTTATGCCCATGCAACAGAAGCTATAAAAAATACAGAGAATGAAAAGAAACAGATAGATTTTTTAGTTCTTTAGGCCCGTAGACCGCAAATCCTTTTATGATTTTCTATCAAACAAAAGAGGAAAATAGACCAGTTGCAATCCAAACGAGAGTCTAATAGAATGAGGTCGAAAAGTAAATCGCGCGGGTTTGTTACTGATAAAGCAGGCAAGACCTAAAATGTGTAAAGGGCAAAGTGTATACTTTGGCGTCACCCCTTACATATTTTAGGTCTTTTTTTATTGTGCGTAACTAACTTGCCATCTTCAAACAGGAGGGCTGGAAGAAGCAGACCGCTAACACAGTACATAAAAAAGGAGACATGAACGATGAACATCAAAAAGTTTGCAAAACAAGCAACAGTATTAACCTTTACTACCGCACTGCTGGCAGGAGGCGCAACTCAAGCGTTTGCGAAAGAAACGAACCAAAAGCCATATAAGGAAACATACGGCATTTCCCATATTACACGCCATGATATGCTGCAAATCCCTGAACAGCAAAAAAATGAAAAATATCAAGTTCCTGAATTCGATTCGTCCACAATTAAAAATATCTCTTCTGCAAAAGGCCTGGACGTTTGGGACAGCTGGCCATTACAAAACGCTGACGGCACTGTCGCAAACTATCATGGCTACCACATCGTCTTTGCATTAGCCGGAGATCCTAAAAATGCGGATGACACATCGATTTACATGTTCTATCAAAAAGTCGGCGAAACTTCTATTGACAGCTGGAAAAACGCTGGCCGCGTCTTTAAAGACAGCGACAAATTCGATGCAAATGATTCTATCCTAAAAGACCAAACGCAAGAATGGTCAGGTTCAGCCACATTTACATCTGACGGAAAAATCCGTTTATTCTACACTGATTTCTCCGGTAAACATTACGGCAAACAAACACTGACAACTGCACAGGTTAACGTATCAGCATCAGACAGCTCTCTGAACATCAACGGTGTAGAGGATTATAAATCAATCTTTGACGGTGACGGCAAAACGTATCAAAATGTACAGCAGTTCATCGATGAAGGCAACTACAGCTCAGGCGACAACCATACGCTGAGAGATCCTCACTACGTAGAAGATAAAGGCCACAAATACTTAGTATTTGAAGCAAACACTGGAACTGAAGATGGCTACCAAGGCGAAGAATCTTTATTTAACAAAGCATACTATGGCAAAAGCACATCATTCTTCCGTCAAGAAAGTCAAAAGCTTCTGCAAAGTGATAAAAAGCGCACTGCTGAATTAGCTAACGGCGCTCTCGGTATGATTGAGCTAAACGATGATTACACACTGAAAAAAGTGATGAAACCGCTGATTGCATCTAACACAGTAACAGATGAAATTGAACGCGCGAACGTCTTTAAAATGAACGGCAAATGGTATCTGTTCACTGACTCCCGCGGGTCAAAAATGACGATTGACGGCATTACGTCTAACGATATTTACATGCTTGGCTATGTTTCTAATTCTTTAACTGGCCCATACAAGCCGCTGAACAAAACTGGCCTTGTGTTAAAAATGGATCTTGATCCTAACGATGTAACCTTTACTTACTCACACTTCGCTGTACCTCAAGCGAAAGGAAACAATGTCGTGATTACAAGCTATATGACAAACAGAGGATTCTACGCAGACAAACAATCAACGTTTGCGCCAAGCTTCCTGCTGAACATCAAAGGCAAGAAAACATCTGTTGTCAAAGACAGCATCCTTGAACAAGGACAATTAACAGTTAACAAATAAAAACGCAAAAGAAAATGCCGATATCCTATTGGCATTTTCTTTTATTTCTTATCAACATAAAGGTGAATCCCATATGAACTATATAAAAGCAGGCAAATGGCTAACCGTATTCCTAACCTTTTTAGGAATATTGCTGTTTATCGACTTATTTCCAAAAGAAGAACATGACCAAAAAACAAAATCAAAACAGAAGCCGGACTACCGGGCGGCATATCATTTTACGACGCCGGATAAATGGAAAAATGACCCTCAAAAACCGATCTATTTTGATGGCAAGTATCATTATTTCTATCTATATAACCGGGATTACCCAAAAGGCAACGGCACAGAATGGCGCCATGCCGTCTCAGAGGATTTGGTGCACTGGACCGATGAAGGCGTGGCGATTCCGAAATATACAAACCCGGACGGTGACATTTGGACCGGTTCCGTCGTGGTTGATAAAGAGAACACAGCCGGCTTTGGGAAAAATGCGCTTGTCGCGATTGTGACACAGCCCTCAGCCAAAGACAAAAAACAGGAACAATATTTGTGGTACAGCACAGATAAGGGAAAATCATTCAAATTCTACAGTGGCAACCCCGTTATGCCTAATCCGGGTACAGACGATTTCAGAGATCCGAAAGTCATATGGGATGACCAGGATAACAAATGGGTCATGGTCATGGCTGAAGGATCAAAAATCGGCTTTTATGAATCCGATAATCTTAAGGACTGGCATTACACAAGCGGATTCTTCCCAGAACAGGCGGGAATGGTGGAATGTCCCGACCTCTACATGATGCGGGCAAGCGACGGAACGAATAAGTGGGTTCTCGGTGCCAGCGCGAATGGCAAACCGTGGGGCAAACCAAATACGTACGCCTACTGGACCGGAAGCTTCGACGGAAAAGAATTCAAAGCGGATCAGACTGAAGCCCAATGGCTTGACTATGGCTTCGACTGGTATGGCGGTGTGACGTTCGAAGACAGCAAAAGCACAGATCCATTAGAAAAGCGGTATGCGCTTGCCTGGATGAACAATTGGGATTATGCCAACAACACCCCGACAATGAAGAACGGCTTTAACGGCACAGATTCTGTCATACGCGAACTCCGGCTGAAGGAGCAGGATGGAACATACAGCCTCGTCTCACAGCCGATTGAAGCTTTGGAGCAGCTGACTGTTTCAACTGACGAAATAGAGGATCAGGATGTGAACGGATCAAAAACATTGTCGATAACAGGTGATACGTACCAGCTTGATACGGATCTTTCTTGGTCAGAGCTAAAGAATGCAGGCGTCAGGCTCAGAGAATCAGAAGACCAAAAACGCCATATTGATGTCGGTATTTTCGCTGAAGGCGGCTATGCTTATGTCAATAGAGCAGCCACAAATCAGCCTGACAAAAGCAATACCTATGTCGAAAGCAAAGCTCCTTATGATGTAAACAAACGTAAGGTGCATTTGAAAATACTTGTCGATAAAACAACGATAGAAGTATTTGTTGGCGACGGGAAAACCGTTTTTTCAAATGAAGTCTTCCCAAAGCCTGAAGATAAAGGAATTACCCTTTATTCTGACGGCGGCACAGCCTCCTTCAAAAATATAACAGTGAAACACTTTGATTCGATTCATGAATAAAAACAGGGGCAGCGCAGGCTGCCCTGTTTTTTTATTAGGAGCGGTATTCTCTGTTACATATTGGGCATTGTAAGAAATATAAGGCTGGTTTCAAAGGAGGAAGCGAATGTCTAAACAAGGAAATTTTCAAAAATCAATGTCGCTGTTTGATCTGATTTTGATTGGGATGGGAGCCATCTTTGGATCAGCGTGGCTGTTCGCTGTCAGTAATGTCGCTTCAAAAGCAGGGCCCTCCGGCGCTTTTTCCTGGATCCTCGGAGGAGCCATTATTTTGTTAATCGGGCTCGTATATGCGGAGCTCGGAGCCGCTCTGCCCCGTACCGGAGGCATCATTCGATACCCCGTTTATTCACATGGCCACCTTGTCGGCTACTTAATTTCGTTTGTCACGATTGTCGCTTATACAAGCTTGATTTCAATTGAAGTGACAGCTGTGCGCCAGTATGTGGCCTATTGGTTTCCCGGCCTGACCATTAAAGGGTCTGATTCGCCGACCATTTCCGGCTGGATCTTGCAGTTTGCCCTATTATGCTTGTTTTTCCTGCTGAATTATTGGAGCGTCAAAACCTTCGCTAAGGCGAATTTCATCATATCGATTTTTAAATATATTGTGCCGATTACCATCATTATTGTGCTGATCTTTCATTTTCAGCCGGAGAATTTATCCGTTCAAGGATTTGCACCGTTTGGATTTACAGGTATTCAGGCTGCCATCTCGACAGGCGGCGTGATGTTTGCGTATCTCGGCCTGCATCCGATTGTATCTGTAGCAGGTGAAGTCCAAAATCCAAAACGCAATATCCCGATCGCTTTAATCATTTGCATCATCGTTTCAACCATCATTTATACTGTTTTGCAGGTCACCTTTATTGGTGCAATCCCGACAGAAACACTGAAACATGGCTGGCCGGCAATTGGACGGGAGTTCTCATTGCCGTTTAAGGATATTGCGGTCATGCTCGGGTTAGGCTGGCTTGCAACGCTTGTCATTTTAGACGCCATTCTGTCTCCCGGAGGAAACGGGAATATCTTTATGAATACGACATCCCGCCTTGTTTACGCCTGGGCGCGTAACGGCACATTATTTGGCATATTCTCAAAGGTCAATAAAGATACGGGGACACCCCGCGCTTCGCTTTGGCTTTCGTTTGCCCTGTCCATTTTCTGGACACTTCCCTTTCCTTCGTGGAACGCGCTCGTCAATGTCTGTTCAGTCGCGCTCATTCTTTCATATGCGATTGCACCCATTTCTTCAGCTGCGCTGAGGGTCAACGCGAAGGACTTAAACAGGCCGTTTTATTTAAAGGGAATGAGCATTATCGGGCCGCTTTCCTTTATATTTACAGCGTTTATCGTGTACTGGTCAGGATGGAAAACAGTCTCCTGGCTGCTTGGTTCACAGCTCGTGATGTTTTTGATCTATCTCTGTTTCAGCAAATATACGCCTAAAGAAGATGTCAGCCTCGCTCAGCAGCTGAAATCAGCCTGGTGGCTTATCGGGTTTTATATTATGATGCTGATCTTTTCCTACATCGGTTCTTTCGGACATGGTTTAGGGATTATCAGCAATCCCGTCGACCTCATTTTAGTCGCGATCGGCTCACTTGCGATTTATTACTGGGCAAAGTATACCGGGCTCCCAAAAGCCGCCATTGATTATGATAAATAAAGAAGCAAGAGGTTTTCTTGCTTCTTTATTCTTTACAAACAAACATACACGCGATAAAATGAATGAGAGTCAGTCATTACTGGAGGTGTTCCTCATGCCAAAACAAACATCGGGTAAATACGAAAAAATATTGCAGGCGGCCATAGAAGTCATTTCTGAAAAAGGCCTCGACAAAGCTTCTATTTCTGATATTGTCAAAAAGGCCGGCACTGCCCAAGGAACATTCTATTTGTATTTTTCATCTAAAAATGCCCTCATACCGGCCATTGCAGAAAATCTCCTCACCCATACACTTGATCAAATCAAAGGTAGGCTCCATGGGGACGAGGATTTTTGGACCGTTTTAGATATATTAATTGATGAGACATTTCTCATTACAGAACGCCATAAGGATATTATTGTCCTCTGTTATTCCGGGCTTGCGATCGACCACTCCATGGAAAAATGGGAGACGATCTATCAGCCTTATTATTCCTGGCTTGAAAAAATCATCAACAAGGCCATTGCAAACCATGAGGTAACGGAAGGAATCAATTCAAAATGGACGGCCAGAACGATTATCAACTTGGTCGAGAATACTGCGGAACGATTCTATATCGGATTTGAACAAGATGAAAATGTTGAAGTGTATAAAAAGGAAATTTTCACTTTCTTAAAACGGAGCTTAGGTACTGCTTAAAAAATGACTGGGTAACACCGCTCATTTTTTAATGCCCTAAAAATGACTGACGTTCATTCATAAAATAGAGAGGTGTTTCATTTGAATTGGGTTCTTGTTTTTATTGCAGGGCTTTTAGAGGTTGTTTGGGCCTCTTCCCTCAAACATGCCGATTCGCTTTTGGATTGGATCATCATTTTTATCTTAATCGCGGTCAGCTTTATCCTGTTGATCCGCTCTTATCAAAAAATCCCGATGGCCGCGGCGTACACTGTGTTTGTGGGAATCGGAACCGTCGGAACATATCTGACTGGAATTGTTCTGGGCGAATCCTTCTCAGCAGCCCAAATGTTCTTTTTAGCTTTATTGCTGGCTGGCATTTTAGGAATGAAATTATTTACGAAAGAAAGCAAATCTCAGCCGGGAGGTGAAAAATAATGGCATGGTTTTTATTAGTGATTGCCGGCATAGAAGAAATTATAGCTGCCATTGCCATGAAATATATAGACGGAACAAGAAAAAAATGGCCGATCATTGTGATGACTGTTGGATTCGGCTTATCCTTTTACTGCCTGTCCCAAGCGATGATCGTCCTGCCTGCCGGAGTCGCATATGCCGTCTGGACTGGCATTGGAAGCATTGGTGTTTCGGCGGTCGGGCTCATCTGGTTTAAGGAGCGGTTTCAGCTTTCACAGGTGATTTCACTTTGCCTTATCCTAGCCGGCGTCATCGGCCTGCGTCTTACGTCATCTTCATAAAATCAAGGCATATACAGCTGTATATGCCTTTGCCATTAAGCTTCGTGATGTTTTTGAAGATGAAGCGGCGGCGGGATAAGCCAGCCTTTGTTTTTTAGCAGCCTTAAGTATTTTGCGCCGGTTGCCGCTTTCGACATATGAAATTGCCCAAACATCATGGCAATATCCTCACGAATCGATTGCCCCATCATTTTGCTGCATGTCACAAGACCTGCAGCATTTTGTGCTGCCGCGGAGGCCGCCACATCCGGATCGAGAAACCGTGCGCCAGGCGGAATATCGTTAAGATCTGCTGTCGGCGGTTCAGGAGAAGCCGGCGGCAGCGCCACCCCGTTTTCTTTCAGGATCGTGCTGACCTGCTTGATTTCATCTTGGCATTTCTCAATAGACTCACGAAGCAGCTTCTTCAGGTCGTCATCACCGACATGATTCAATAGCATTTGGTAATTGCCGACCATTTTATTGCCCGCCATCACATAACTCCATAAGCCGAATACCTCACCATAATGCATCGGTTCATCCTGCGGATTTCCGCTTAAAATACCCATGTTCATCCTCCTCGCAAATTCAATATTGCACATTTCATAACGTGCCCAAGCGGAGGAACATTTATGTTTCAGCGGAAAAGATTTATGAAATGAAACAAAACAAAAAAGACAAGAGTGGCAAGTTGCCAAACCATTGTCTTTCCTGTTGTTTGATTGGACGCACTGAAGGGATTCGCACCCCGACAGACAAGATACCGGAAACCATTCAAGTGCTTTTTAATATGAGTCATTGATTCTGTCTTTAATAAACTTTAACGAGATGGCGGGATGCTTTGCGGAAAACGAAATACATTTTCGGGGTCATATTTCGCCTTTATTTCTCGAAGCCGCGCAAAGTTTGCGCCATAATATTCTTTTCCGAAGTTTTCAATGTTTTGATCTGGAACATTAACATATGAACCTGCTACATATGGTTGCATCAGCTGACGCACTCTTTCAACTGATGCAAGATTTGAATCTTCTTGTGATTTATTTTTCCAACTAGCCGTCCATTCCGTATAAAATAATGGATGGCGCCAAAAAAAGGCAGTTTCGTCTTTAGGGACTCTGCTTATAGCACCACCCCAATTGATAAAAAAGAAATTGGCTTCTGTTCCAGTAGCATCTTCCAAAAATTTTCTCATGATTGAAATGGGTTCGTCAGACCAAAAATCATGACCCCATGCCGAGGAGAATTTAACACTCTGATCATTTCTGCCAGGGATGGGTTCGTCAGGGTCTAAGAAATCTATAGCATCTGGATAGTATAATGTTTTGATATCTGCTTCTGTTGGAGTTCCCGCATGTAATAAAGGTTTTAATAATCGAATCAATTCAGTTTTCGAACCGAGGAAAATTCCTTCTGCATGACACAAACCATTTATTTTGCTGTAAATTTCAAGGTAGCATCCTAATCGTTCATCTACAAACGGAGCCCATTTCTGCCAAGCTTTAAATACCGTTTCTAATTGTTCCCACGGCCAGATAATATTGAAGACGGTTGCAGTTTTAGGGGCACGATGAACTTTGAATGTATATTGGGTATTATATCCAAAGTTACCTCCTCCTCCGCCTCTAGAAGCCCATAGCAAATCCTCATTGTGAGATTGATCTGCGTGAATAATCCTTCCTTTTGCATCTACCGTTTTCAGCGCGAGAAGGTTATCACTTATAAGGCCAATCGATCGTGAGAGTACACCAAATCCACCGCCCATCGTAATTCCCCCGATTCCAACTGTTGGGCTATCTCCAAATGGAGCCATAAAACCGTCTCGAGCTAATCCCTTTACAAGCGGGCCAACGGGAATACCAGTTTGAACGGTTGCAATCGCGTTTTCTTCATCTAAGAAAACTTTATTCATGTCACTCACATCAATAACAATTCCTCCACTTACTACTGAAAGGTTCTTATCTAAAGCATGGCGACCGCTTCTGACACGTAAGGGCACTTTATTCTCACGAGCCCATTTAATGGCATTACTTACATCGTATGAATTTTGTGCAAAAACAAAGACAAGAGGATAGACATCCACATAAGGGTTCCAATTCTTAATAGCCTCTGTATAGCCGGGGTCTCCTTTGAAGATTACACGCCCTGTCAACTGTGTTGATCCCATATATTATTTCACTCCCAAAGAAATTCGATTCAGATACTAAAATATGCAGGAGCTGGATAATCGCATAGACAAATGATCTACGAACTATAAATATAATACGCTAAGGCCTTTTTCGTCGGTAAGGTCTGCTGAGAAACATTTTTCAAACAATTTTGAGCAAACTTCCTGTCCAAACCTCCAACAAGCGTTTTTTCTTATCGTTTTTAGGAGCAGTGTCCAGTTTTTTTCGGAGTGAATATTCGTTTAGGCCAAAAGAAAAGAGAGATGAAGAAGTGTTTAGTACCAGAGGTATACATCCATACAACAGACTCTAGATCATCATATACTGAATGTATGTAGAAAGGAGACATCAGCTTTGGCAAAATATCGGATTATGACCTTTGACGGCGGCGGTACCTTAGGTGCTTTAAGTTTACAACTATTAAACAGATTGGCTAGGCAAAACCCGAAGTTAATTAGTCGAACCCATGTATTTTCGGGAAATTCAATCGGTTCATTTACTGCCCTTGCATTAGCAAGCGGAAGATCTCCGAGGGAAACACTTCAGTATTTTGAGGATGAAATCCTACCCGCATTCAGCATTTCCCGGCCAGGCGGACCTGTTTTCAACCAACAATTACCCTATTCCGGTTTTATTAAAGCGGTAAGAAATTTTTTCCCAGCAGATCTTCAACTTATAGATTTAAGAAAACGAATTGTTGTCCCATCATTCAAATTATACTCTCAAAAACTGGATCGTTGGACTCCTGTCTTATTTCACAATTTTCCCGGCTCTCCCTATTTAAATGAGAAAGTAAGTGATGTCATACTGCGGAGCAGCGGTGCTCCCGCGACGCAACGGGCCTATCAAAACTATGTGGATGGGTATGTAGTAGCAACGAACCCTAGTACAGCCAGTATCGCGTTTGCAGTTGGTAAAGCCAACGTGCCATTGGATCAAATTGCGGTATTGTCCATCGGAACAGGTGAAGCCCCGACCCGGTTAAGAAGAGATACGAAGGGATGGGGAATGGTAAGTGCAGATAACATCCGCCCCGAAAATCTGAAGAACCTTCCTCCAAATTGGGGAGTTCTTTTGGACAGGTCGCCTAATGAACCTTTACTGCCATTTCTTCAGATGATTGCTGGCGGTAATGGGTACTATGAATCCATGGTCAGTGCGAATCTTCTGGGAGATCGTTTTTTCCGGTTAGATCCACGGATTCCGAACTTCTCCAAAACGGACCCTGCCGTCGTTCCCGCTGTCATTGAAATTGCGAACAAAACCAACTTACAGCCTGCGATTCAATTTATAGAGAAGAACTGGGGGAGTAAATAAATTTTTATTTTAAAACTATTCTCACTTATCCAATTTTGTCCGAGAGAAGATTCTCAAAATAAATACAGGCAATGGGTAGAACCGGATTTTTTAAAGGTTTGTTAATCACAAGCTAATAAGATGAATGAAAAAATCAATTCATACTTCTTCTTTTGAAAGTGAGGGTTCAAACTAAAGAATGTAATTGAAATGTTACTCTAAGGTATGCAATTCCCTTTTTCACACAAAAAAGACAAGAGCGGCAAATCGCCAAACCCTTGTCTTTCCTGTTGTTCTATTGGACGCGCTCGGAGGGATTCGAACCCCCGACAGACGTGGTACCGGAAACCACCGCTCTATCCAACTGAGCTACGAGCGCATATAGACTGCGTTATGAGAACGTCAGCACAACTAATTATACGATAATTCCTTTCAAATAACAACCCTCTATTTCGAGAGGCCGTTTTTTAAATAGACAAAGCATCTTAATTGGCAATCTGACATACGATGGTTTGAACCCCTGTATTTTTGGGGAAAATGGGAAAAAGAGACGACTTTGCATATCAGGCCAGCTTTTTGTTTGACCTTTATTGACCAAAAATGTATCATGTAACTACATACTTACCTAAAAGGTGAAGGAGGAGCATTATGAATTTAATACCTACAGTCATTGAACAAACGAACCGCGGGGAAAGAGCGTATGACATTTATTCTCGTCTATTAAAGGATCGTATCATCATGCTTGGATCTGCGATTGATGACAACGTTGCGAACTCCATCGTGTCACAGCTTTTATTCTTAGCAGCAGAAGACCCTGAAAAAGAAATTTCTCTTTACATCAACAGCCCGGGCGGCTCTATTACAGCCGGTATGGCGATCTATGATACCATGCAGTTTATTAAGCCGAAGGTATCTACAATTTGTATCGGTATGGCTGCGTCAATGGGCGCGTTCCTGCTTGCAGCCGGCGAAAAAGGCAAACGCTATGCGCTTCCAAACAGTGAAGTCATGATTCACCAGCCACTTGGCGGTGCGCAAGGTCAAGCGACAGAAATTGAAATTGCTGCGAAACGCATTCTCTTGCTTCGTGACAAATTAAACAAAGTCCTAGCTGAACGTACTGGCCAGCCGCTTGAAGTGATCGAACGCGACACAGACCGTGATAACTTCAAGTCTGCTGAAGAAGCGCTTGAATACGGCCTGATTGACAAAATTTTGACTCACACAGAAGACAAAAAGTAATAACACAACCTGCAAGAGCTGCGTCTCTTGCAGGTTTTTTCATTTAAACACTTTTGATTCTATACTGCTCCCATTCCTCATGTAACAGCTCAAGCGTCAAATCACTCGTCTGCCTCACAACCAGATCAGCACCAAGCATCGGCTGTCCTTGACCGACACCAACCGCAAACATCCCCGCAGATTTGATTGCAGAAATGCCTGCTTCTGCGTCTTCTATTGCCGCGCAATCAGCAGGGGAAACATCGAGCATCGCTGCAGCTGTTAAAAAGATGTCAGGATCAGGCTTCCCCTTCGCAAGAGCCGTCGGATCAACAATGGCATCAAAATCATCGATAATTGCCAAACGTCTTAAAATCTTAGGAGCATTGCGACTTGAAGATGCTAACCCGATTTTTATATTTTCGTTTTTCAATTGACATAGGAGCCTGCCAATCCCCGGTAAAAGATCTTCCGGCGTCAATTTGCTGATCAGCATTTGATAATCGCGATTTTTCCGATGCATAAGCTCTTGTTTCTCCGCATTTGTATACTTTGTTTCCGCACCGCCAAAGATCAATATGCTTTCAAGTGACTCTTCTCTGCTGATTCCTTTTAGCCTTTCATTCATGTCTCTGTCAAAAGGGATATTGATTTGTTCTGCGATGTGCTTCCAAGCGAGAAAATGATATTCAGCAGTATCTGTTATCACTCCGTCTAAATCAAAAATGACCGCTTTCATATACTAATGCCCATCACAGCTTCATAAGGTTTGAGGCTAATACTCTTTAAGTCAGCCCGCTCCTGCGGATAGTTTGAAATCAGCACTTTCCAACGCTCATGAATCAGTTCTGGAGGCGCTTCGAACAGAGCCTTTTCTTCCGATAAATTCACAACGACAAGAAGCTTTTCCCCTCGATATTCTCGAAGGTAAGAAAAGACCTGCGGATCATTCTCCTGCAACAGCTGATAATCGCCATATATCATAATCTTATATTGCTTTCGTAATTGAATGAGCTTCTGATAGTAAAAGAAAATCGAATCTTGATCTTCCAAAGACTCTTTCACATTGATATCTTGATAGCGGGAATTTACCGGTATCCACGGGTCTCCGGCTGTGAATCCCGCATGTTTTCCGGCATCCCACTGCATCGGTGTTCTCGCATGATCCCTTCCTTTTATCATCACGGCTTTGACAAACTCTTTTTCTGACATCGTTTTGTTTTCGACGACTAGTTCACGATATGCATTCTTTATTTCAAGATCATCATACATCTCCAGCGGCATATCGCTGTTGACCATGCCGATTTCTTCTCCCTGGTAAATAAACGGCGTTCCTTTCATGCCGTGCAGAACCGTTGCAAATGCCTTCGCACATTCTTTACGCAGCTTCCCATCATTGCCCCAGCGGGAAATAACCCTCGGCTGGTCATGGTTCTCAAAATACAGGGTATTCCAGCCGACATTCATTAACCCGGTCTGCCACCTTGTCATCGTCTTTTTTAAAGCAATCAAATCAAACGGCTTGATCTGCCATTTCCCATTTGGCGAGTTTTGTTCTGTATCAATATCCATATGTTCAAATGTAAAGATCATATTCAGCTCTTGCCTGCTTGCATCTGTGTACTTTTTCGCCTCTTCAATATCAGAGCCGTTTGCCTCTCCGACTGTCATGCAGTCGTAATGAGAAAGCACTTCCCTGTTCATCTCTTGAATAAACTCATGAAGACGTGGGCCGTTAGAGTGATAACGGCCAACAATATAGCTGCGGCTGTGATCCGTTTCGTAGTCCGGAAAATCGGTGTATTTAGAAATAGAGCCGATCACATCCATCCGCCAGCCGTCAACGCCTCTATCCATCCAGAATCTCATTACATCATAAACTTCCCGGCGAACGGCTTCGTTTTCCCAATTTAAATCAGGCTGTTTTTTCGAAAAGTAGTGCAAATAATACTGCCCTGTTCCTTCATCGTATGTCCACGCTGAGCCTGAAAAGATCGATCCCCAATTATTCGGCTCTGAGCCGTCCGATTTAGGATCTTTCCAAAAATAATAATCCCGGTAAGGATTGTCCTTCGACTTGCGGCTTTCAGCAAACCAAGCATGCTCATCTGATGTGTGGTTCACGACCAAATCCATGACGATTTTCATTCCGCGTTTATGGGCTTCATCAATCAGCTGAAACATATCTTCATTTGTCCCAAACTTTTCGTACATGTTTTTGTAATCGCTGATATCATATCCGTTGTCATCCTGCGGGGAATCAAATACCGGGGAGAGCCAGATGACATCCGCCCCGAGATTTTTGATGTAATCCAGCTTTTGAATCACACCTTGCAAATCCCCGAATCCATCTCCATTGGCATCATAAAAACTGCGCGGGTAAATTTGATAAACGACAGCTTCTTTCCACCATTCACTCATTAGGCGTTCTCCTTTCACATCGTCCCTGTAGGACAACCGGTTCCTCATAAACGTTCATGTGCAGCGGCTCGCCTTTTACAAGCTCAAAAATAACGCGCTTTTCGTCAACCGTCACATTGATTAATCGGTTTCGATAATTGATGTTGAATGAATATTCGTCCCATTCTTTTGGCAAAAACGGAGCAAATGACAGCGTCTCATTCGCGGTGCGCATGCCTGCAAAGCCATGAACGATTGCCAGCCAGCTACCCGTCATTGAAGTAATATGCAAGCCTTCTTCCGTATCATGATTGTAATTATCAAGATCAAGCCTTGCTGTGCGCTTATATAATTCGAGCGCTTTCTTTTCCAGCTTGAGTTCGGCTGCGAGAATCGCATGGACAGAGGGCGATAGGCTTGATTCATGAACAGTCATCGGCTCATAAAATTCAAAATTTCGCCGTTTTTCTTCCATTGTAAAACGGTCATTAAAAAGATAAATGCCTTGGAGAACATCTGCCTGCTTAATAAAATTGGAGCGGAGAATCTTGTCCCATGACCAATTCTGGTAAAGAGGCCGTTCCGCTGGATCTAATTCGTCAATTGTTTGCAGGTCTTTGTCCAAGAACGTGTCATGCTGAACGAAAATTTGCAGTTCTTCACTAAATGGATAGTACATGTGCTGGATGATTTCTCTCCAGACTTTCAATTCTACTTCCTGCACATCCAGATGGCGGCGTTTCTCCGCTGAGATACTTTCGAGACTTTGTAGAGTATACTCCAACGTCCAAGCCGCAATGACATTCGTATACCAATTGTTGTTAACGTTGTTTTCGTATTCATTCGGCCCTGTGACGCCATGGATCATATACTTATTTTTTCGTTTCGAGAAGTGAACACGGTCGGCCCAAAATCTGCTGACTGCCACAAGTACGTCTATCCCGTATTCTTCCATATAGTCTCGGTCGCCTGTATAATTGATATAATTGTAGATCGCATAACAGATCGCGCCATTGCGGTGAATTTCTTCAAAGGTGATTTCCCATTCGTTGTGGCATTCATCACCGGTGAACGTCACCATCGGATAAAGTGCCCCCTTCATCCCCAATTTTGCAGCGTTTCGTTTGGCAGCCTCCAACTGATGAAAGCGATACAAAAGCAGGTTTTTCGTCACCTCCGGCTCGGTTGTCGCCAAATACATCGGAACGGCGTACGCCTCAGTATCCCAATATGCGGCACCTCCATATTTCTCGCCAGTAAATCCTTTCGGCCCGATATTCAAACGGGCATCGCCCCCGTAATATGTCGAGAATAACTGAAAGATGTTGTAGCGTATTCCTTGTTGAAGCTCCTCATCTCCTTTAATCTCAATGTCCGCTTTTGCCCATCTTTCCTTCCATCGATCAGTGTGCCTCCGTTTTGCTTTTTCATAGCCGTACTCAACCACATCCGCCAAAAGCTCCTTGGCTTTTGATAAAAGCTCTTCCTCACGAAAATCACGTGAAGTCGTGACAATCACAAACTTTTTCAATGATGCTTTCGTTTGATAACTGTAGCGATTCTCGACATACATTTCATTCGTTTTAAAGCTTTCATTGACAAAACCCTCCGTCTCGTTTGCCATCGCGGCTAAAACCGTGAAGCGCGGTGTTCCAAATGGATTTTCGATCGTTTTTGCCGCTAAATGGCCGCTGTAAGAATCAGCACCTTTCGCTTCCTCCTGCCAAAACTGTTCTTGGTAGTTAGAATCTTCATTTGCCACATTTCCATCCAGGTAAGGAACAAGCGTAATGACAGCATCTCCCGTCAGGCATTCCGCTTCATAATGAATCGCACAGAGTTCTTTTACAGCAAGGCTAAGAAACCGCTCTGACCTGATTCTGACGGATTTATCCTGAATGCGGACAACAGCGCTTCGCCGCAGAATCCCCTCTTTCATATTGAGTTCTACCTCAAATGATTCGATTGGGTTTTGATGGAGATCGATTTTTTCACCGTCAACATATAGGCCTATGCCCATAAAGTTCATCGCATTAATCACTTTTCCGAAATATTCTGGATACCCGTTTTTCCACCAGCCTACTCGCGTTTTGTCGGGGAACCACACGCCTGCAATATATGTGCCTTGGTGACTGTCGCCTGAATAGCCTTCTTCAAAATTTCCTCTGACCCCCATATAGCCATTGGCAAGAGACGTCAGGCTTTCCAGCAGCCGTGTATGCTCCTTATTAAATGTATTTGTTTTGATTTTCCATTCATCAATCTCAAATAACCGCTGATTTATCATCATTTCCTCCCGAATGTAAGTTTCCATTATCACGGCGGGTTTTGGTCAAATATCTAAATGCAAAAGAAATCATCAAAGTAACGCCACACGAATGGATCATCAATACAGTAATCAAATCAAAATGAACCATGCCGATAGCAGCTGCCGCAAATGCCGGCAGTGCCGAGGCGCAAATCGCCGTAGATACTGCTTCCTTGAATGACGCAATAGAGATCATGTTTGATATTTTTGTGATCCAGAGGCCACCTGCAAGAACAAACGTTAACAAAAGCTGGATCATAAAGATTACCGCATATGCCAGCATCATGATCATCGGCTTATACTGTGCCAACCATAATGTATCGATCAAAACCTCTACATCATGGGCGTTTGGTTTCTCGAGCTTAACGTCCATTTTCGCATAGCCAACAGAAAACCCCGTTTCGTTTTGATCGGTGATCACCAGTTGATCAGGTTGAAATATGACGGCGTTTTCAAATCCAGTTACTTTCAATCGCCCATTTTCACCGCTTGTCTCATATTCATGCTTCATATCGACTGCCATCACATTCTGCCCATCTTCAATCCTCTCAGAGCTCTTCCCGCCTGTTAGTTTTCCGTTCCTGATTTGAAAACCCTGTAATTGATCAGCAAATTGATCATTAACCCCTTGAATCGCTGACGGCATAAAAGATGCAACGCTGAAGCGATCCATTTTCACAAACGAAACCGCTAACGGCGCCATTAAGCAGGCCGTTAAAAACATAAAGAGAAAAGAGAGCTGCAGCCAGCTGAAGGTATTCCCATAGCGGCAAACACCTGATGGGGATGCAGCCGCCTTCAGGCAGCGGATGATAAAGCTTTTATTCTCCAGATTCTTCATTGGAATTACCCCTTTGTTCCGCCGGCTGTCAAACCGGACACAAAGTTCTTTTGGAGAAAAAAGAATAGAACGCATATCGGCAGTGCGGCAAGGATGGCACCGGCTGCAAATAGAGCTACTTTTTGCTGCTGCGGATTAGAAATAAAGGATTGTAATCCTACAGCGATGGTCAGCCTTTCCGGTGAGCGAAGCAGAAATTTCGCCAGCAAATAGTCGCCAAATGGTGCCATAAACGCCCAAAGCGCTTGTACCGCGAGCATTGGCTTAACAAGCGGCAGAACAATTGAAGCGAAAATCCTCAGATGTCCCGCTCCGTCAATTCGCGCGGCTTCATCAATTTCTCTCGGCACAGTATCAAAATAACCTTTCATCAGCCACGTGTTCATCGGAATTCCGCCGCCGATATAGATCGCTGTTAAAAACCAGTATTGATCGAGTGCGCCTATTAGCATCGCCAAGACATAAAAAGCAGTCAGCGCCGCCATTGTCGGCACCATTTGAATGATTAAAAAGAATATCAGGCTCTTTTTTCTGCCTGCAAACCGATAGCGGCTGTACGAGTACCCGGCAAGTGTCACAATCGTAACCTGCGAAACCATGACCGATAGCGCGATGACAAGTGTATTGCTGTACCAATGAAGATAAAGCGTTTCTTCAAATAGCCGCTTAAAATGATCCAACGTCCAAGGACCCGAAAAATCGAGCTGAAAAGCCGCCGAATTCCCCACACGGAAGGCTGATGATGCCGTAATCAGCAACGGATATATAATGACAATACTTAAAAGCGTCAAAAAGAAATACGTACAGATTTTATTAAGCATTCTGGCAGTGCTCGCGTTCACCTACATAACCTCCTCATTGCCAAAAGCATTCGATTTTTTGAAAGCAATCAGTGAAATTCCAATGACAATGAAAGAAATTAACAGTGTCACAGCCGCCGCAACGGAATATTGGGGTGATGTGCCTGTTGTCAGTTTATAAATCCACGAAATTAAGATATCGGTCGATCCGGCCCCGGCTCCCACACTGCCTGGCCCTCCCTCATTAAATAAATAGATGATCGAGAAATTATTGAAATTAAACGTATACTGAGTAATCATCACGGGTGCTGTGGCAAATAAAATCATCGGAAATGTAATATGCCGAAAACGCTGAATAAAAGTGGCCCCGTCAATCTTTGCCGCTTCATACAATTCACCTGGAATCGCCTGAAGCACTCCCGTTACCATGACATAAATATATGGAAAGCCGAGCCACGTCTGAATCATAATGAGGGCTGTCTTTGTCCAGAAAGGATCAGTCTTCCACGCGATCGCAGGCAGCTCAACAAACGGCAGGTGATTGAATAGTGGAATCACCTGTGCATTCACCGCTCCTATGCTGTCGTTAAACATGTTGGAAAAACTCATGATTGTAATAAACGCCGGAACAGCCCATGGAAATAAGAAAATCATTCGAAATATCCGCTTGCCTTTTATAAAATCCTGATTGACGAAAAGGGCCGTCACAATACCTAAAATGATTTGCAGCGTTGTTGCACAGATTGTCCAGATAACCGTCCAGCCCAGTACATTCACAAATGTTTCACGATAGGAGCCAAGGAAAAAAATATTCAAGAAATTTTTAAACCCGACCCAGTCAATCAGACGATTAGGCGGAATATGATAAAAATCATAGTTTGTTAATGCAACAAACAGAGTCACCAAAACCGGAAAGATAATCACAAACACCATCATGATATATGCCGGCAGTGTAAATAGATATGGAAACCCTTTATCGCCCGCATGACAGATCATATCCTTGGCTGTTGTATTGACTTCCAAACCCGCCGCTTTCATAGCGGCGGTCTTACGTGAATCATGAATATTAAAGATATAGAACATGAGGAAAATCATTGTCACGATCAATTGCAGCGTGCCTTCAATCAGCATAAACAGCGAGTGATCTTCACCGGGAACACTTCCCAATGTCATCAATCCGGTTAGCGCCTGTATACCGAAAACGCATAATTCAAAAGCAAACAAGCCTGTGATGACAAGAAATAAGAGCCCCTTTGACAATTGCTGATTCGCAATCTGCCCAAGTCCTGGAATGATCGATAAAAGCCCTGCCTTTCGTTTTTGCTTTGCAAGTGTGTGATGTTTATTCATTTTTTCCGCCCTCTATTCTTCCGGACGCTATCCCGCCGTTTTATTTCACATACTTTTCTTTAATATTTTCCTTTATGACGTTTACAGCATCATTCGCTGATGTTTGTGTCGATTTTTTTCCTGAAGCTGCATCAAAAATTAAACTTTCCGCTCCTGTCCATACTTCAGCCATTTCCGGAATATTTGGAGTCGGCGTTGCTGTTTCATATTGTTTAATCACAGCTGACGTCAGTTCATTCTTTTGCTCATCGGCTTTCTTCCTTGCAGCCGTGTTGGCCGGAACTTCGTTTGTATCCTCATAAAAAGCGTAAGCATTGGCATCATTTGCAGCATACTCAAGCCATTTTTCAGCCAGCCCGGGCTCTTTTGTATATTTTGAAGCTACCCAGCCCTTCCCACCCGCAAAAGGGGCATATTCTTCTCCATTGGGCAATGTCGGAATGGGAGCCGCTCCGTAGTTCAATTTAGCCTCTTTATAATTGGCAGCTGACCAAGGACCGCCAATGATCGCAGCCGCTTTGCCTTCTAAAAACATCTGCTGAATAAAGTCGTCTGCGCTTGAATTGTCTTGCATTCCTTTCGGCCAATATGTTTCAAACCATTTCTCCGCATATTTCACCGCTTCTACAGCTCCTTTATTGTTCAGGCCGATGTCCCCGGAATCTGTGCCGTTTTTCCCAAACACATATCCGCCGTATCCAGCCAATAAGCCGTACGACATATAAAAGTCAGTCCATTTTGCTAAAAATCCGGTTGATTTTCCTTTTTCCGAAGCAAACGCGAATCGAGGATCTTCCGTTAACTTTTCAAGGTCTTTAAATGTTTTTGGCGCTGTTTTTAAAAGATCTTTGTTGTAATACAAAATAAGTGTCTCAATGACTAGCGGCATTCCGTACACTTTGCCGTCAACTGTCACCTGCTGCATTTCTTTATCACCAAAGCTTTTTGTATGAGATGGCTTAATGTCAAGCAAATGTCCTTGCTGTCCCAAACCGCCGATCCGATCATATGCAGCAAGCATAACATCAGGCGCATTACCCGCCGGGCCATCAAGAGGAAGCGCCTCCAACTGTTCGAACATTTGCTTTTCAACAATTTTTACTGTGACATCATTCTCTTTTTCGAACTTTGTTTTTATGCTTTCAATGTATTCTTTATACGTTTCTTCGACAGACACAGTCAGCACCTTTTTGCCATCAGTGCTTGCTGGATTTTTTGAACTTGAGCAGGCGGCAAGGCCGATTGCCAGAAATGATGCCGCCAATATGGCGAACCCCTTTTTTAAAAGAACCATCTCTTTTCCCCCTTCTATTTACGAAACTATAACAATTGTATTGTCCTATAGAAAGCGGTTACAACAACTTTCGATTTGTTACCGATAACAGAATGTTATACAGGGGCAGCAGCACTCAAAATCAAAAATTCTCCCGGCTGAACGGCAATGACATCGTGATGATGAAGTGGCTGCTCTGTCCATGCATCACAGATTTTCTTATTCCTATCAATATTCAACTCTCGTAAACTGACGTGTTGAACCACATTCCCTTGATTAAAGAAATAAATCAGTATTTTTTCATCAAGAGTCCGCGAAAAGCTAATAAAATCATTTTTGTCGTCCAGCAGATTCCACTCAAGATGTCCTTCAGTCAATAAAGTGTTTTCCTGCTTGCGTAAAGCAATTAACCGTTTCATAAATTGCAGCATGTCTTGGTTTTGCTTCTCTTTTTCCCAAACCATACATTTCCGGCATAATGGATCATTTTCGCCGTTCAGCCCGATTTCCGTTCCGTAATAAATGCATGGTGAGCCTGTCTGGGCAAACATAAAGGCCAGCAACGCGCGTGCTTTCTTCTCATCATTGCGGCATCTGGTCAAAAGGCGCTTTGTATCATGGCTATCCAGTAAATTAAACATCACCTCATTGGCCTGCTTCATTCCATTCATCAAATGTGCATTGACACGGTGAGCCATACGTGAAGCTGAGATCGTCTGGTCAGCAAAGTATTCAATCATAGGCTCTGTAAAAGGGTAATTCATCGCCGCATGAAATTCATCCCCTCTAAGCCAGGGTTCGGCAGAATGCCAGATCTCACCTAAAATATAAACGTCAGGCTTTTCAGTAGTTACAGCCTGCCTGAATGTCTTCCAAAAAGCGTGATCCACTTCATTTGCGACATCCAAACGCCAGCCGTCAATGTCAAATTCGCGAATCCAGTACAAAGCAATATCAAGCAAATATTTCTGCACCTCGGGATTAGCCGTGTTTAGCTTCGGCATATCAGCTGTAAAAGCAAATCTGTCATAATTGTCGTCTGTGACGGGAAAAGAGTGAATATGGAACCAGTCCTTATAGCGGGATTGATCTCCGTTTTTGACGACATCCTGCCATTGCGGAGACGCGCTTCCTATATGGTTAAAAACCGCATCAAGCATAATTCTCATCCCCCGCTGATGCAGCTGGCTGACCAATGTACGAAAAATCTCTGGATCCCCGAAATGCGGATCAATAGAAAAGTAATCCAGCGTGTCGTATTTATGATTAGAAGGCGCGGAAAAGATCGGCGTCAGATAAATGCCGTTCACCCCTAAATCCTCTAAATAATCAAGCTTGTCAACAATCCCTTGCAAATCTCCTCCAAAAAAATCATTGACGCCCGGGTCCTTGCTCCCCCACGGCAATGCATTCTTCGGTGACAAGTCTTCTCTTCCATTTGCAAAACGCTCCGGAAAAATTTGATACCAAACCGTTGACTTGACCCATTCAGGCGCTTGAAATGTATCAGCCTCGTGAACAAACGGAAATTTAAAGTAATAATGAATCGTTTCCAGTGTTTTTTCGTTATAAGGGCATACACCCGAACTTCCGAAAAAGATGTCTTCATGATCGTCTGTTACAACAAACGCATATTGTAAACGCCTAAATGGCGGCACCACTTCAGCAAACCAATAGTCATGCATTTCTGTAGCAGCAATTTTCCTCATCGGCTGCTCGTTTGCCGACCACTTGCCGTCGTTGTACTCATAGGGATCACCCCAAATGAATCGAATGTGATCTGCATCACCTTTTTTTGTCCGAATCTTGATATGCACAGTCCGCCCATCATAAGAATAAGCATCTGTGCTGAATGGCTGGTGGTGAATCGCTGCATATTCCATCATGTTTCCCCCTTTGATTTCCGTTTTATTGAAGCCGGCTCATAGTTTGAAAGTATCATGATGAAATTGTGGGAACAATCCTTTTCACCCTGTTACCGATAACAGAATAAGGCGCTTACAGCGTTGATTCTCGTACAATTAACTCTGGTTCAAAAAATAGACTTCCTTGTGCAGCACCGTCTTCATTCATTTTTTTCAGCAACATTTTCGCACAGGCTTCCCCCATTTCAACAACAGGCTGTCTGACCGTAGTCAAGCGCGGCGAGGAGATGCGATCAAGAAACACACCGTCATTCCCGGTAACCGCAACGTCTTCCGGAATTCTCTTTCCAAGGGATTGCGCCGCACGAATGACGCCGAGCGCGATTCGATCAGATGCGCAGACAAATGCGGCTTGATTGTCCATGGATTTCAGCAGTTCTCTTGCAAGGCCCTCACTTTTCTTAGAACTGTTGTCGATCCGAAACATATTCGATTTTTTAAAGCTTTTATTCATCGCCCGTATATACCCCTGTTCTCTTGCACGTTCGAAAGGCTCATCTAAATCAATGCCAAAAAAGACAACTTCCCGCTCCCCCAGCCCCATAACATGGCGGGTTGCCATAAAAGTGCCTTTCTCGTTATTCACATCGATAAAGTCATAGCCCATTTCATTTTGTCCAAATACGACAAGCGGCTTCTCAAACGCTTTTATTACACCTTCAAAATCGTTCTTTCTCAAGCCGGTGGCAATAATGCCGTCACATTGGCCAATATTAAGAGAATTTCTTGTCACAAGCTGGAGAGCATAGTGATTGCGATCCAGCTCCCTGCTGATTCCTGTCAGCAGGTTCATGTAATATGGTTCTGTCGTATCCATTTCCTCAAGTATCAATAGTTTCACAACCTGTGTTCTGTTTTGCACGAGCGCTCTCGCCGCATAATTAGGGATGTAATTCAGCTCTTTCATCGCAGAATGAACAAGCTTTTTCAATTCATCTGTCACCGTCTCAGGGTGATTGATCACTCGTGATACCGTCATTTTCGAAACATTTGCTTTTTTTGCCACATCTGACAATGTTGCCATTTTCATCCCCTCCTTATCTGTGCTTATTATCCAAACTAGTGATAAAGTCCTCTATTACTGTTAAATATACGATGCAGGCAAAAGAGAAATAAAAAAGAGATTTCCCTTAAGGAAACCTCCCTTTGTTAAAAACACTCGATTTCTCATGAATTCATACGCTAGGTTGCTGACTCATTCTCTCCACTTCCATGAGAAAGTCTCTTTTTTAAATTTCTGTCCACTTTTTTTCTAAAATCGGATAAGAATAATTTTGCATTTGCTCAATTAACTCATCCGGCCGTGACGAGCTGTGAATCAGTTTTAGGTGCGATTCGTTAGAAAACCCTTCTTGAATGCTGTATTTCACCATTTTCATCATTGGTTCAAAATATCCGTTTACATTGTACAGTCCGATTGGCTTTTGGTGGATGCCGATCTGTGCCCAGCACAGCACTTCAAATAATTCTTCATATGTACCGAAGCCGCCCGGCATTGAGATAAAGCCGTCCGCCAGCTCGCTCATTTTAGCCTTTCGTTCATGCATCCCGTTTACTTCAATCAGCTCAGTCAGATTCTGATGGACAACCTCCCCGCTGAACAAACCGCTCGGCATGACCCCGATTGCAGTTCCGCCGTTTTCCATAATCGCGTCGGCAATCGTGCCCATCAAGCCTACGCGGGAGCCCCCATAGACAAGGCCGATTCCCTGCTCAGCCATATACACGCCAAGCTCTGCCGCTTTTCTTTTATACGCTTCATTTCCCCCAGGGTTTGATCCCGCAAATACACAAATGGTTTTCATCTTGTCATCTCCGCATCTATATATCGTGTTAAACATTCAAAAACACACTATATATTGTCCCATCTTCATGTGATAATATCAATATGAAATACATAAAGAATGCAGGAGTGATGAGGTTGGAGCTGGCTGATGCAGAAAAATGGATGAAAGAGTTTTACGAAAAAAGAGGCTGGACAGAATACGGACCTTTTATTCGCGTCGGCTTTTTAATGGAGGAAGCCGGAGAACTGGCCCGGGCTGTCAGGGCGTATGAAATCGGCAGAGACCGGCCGGATGAGAAAGAATCGTCACGCGCTGAGCAAAAACAAGAATTGATTGAAGAAATGGGAGATGTCATCGGAAATATCGCCATTCTTGCTGATATGTATGGTGTCTCTTTAGAAGACATCATGAAGGCACACCAAGAAAAACTGACAAAACGATTTGAACATGCATAAAAAAGCGGCCGCGATGGCCGCTTTTTTTAACCTGTGATTTCATCATGATGATCAAAGAAATGCTGCTTTCCTATTTTGTGAAAAAGGCCTGTTTTATGCAGCAGCTCCTTTGGCTGCGATTGCAATCCTACAATCATCAGCTTTCCATTGTGGCGCTTAATTCGATTCATAATGTTCCCAAGCACCGCTTCAGCTGACGTATCCATATAGTGCACCTTATTCATGAGCAGAATAAGGGTTTTCGGTTTTTTCTGTACATGCTCCAGCAATGACGATTCAAGGGAATCAATTGATCCGAAAAACAGCGGCCCTTCTATGGCATACATGCTGACAGATGGATCTTCTCTCTTCGCCAGAACAGGATGCGTTTCCTGATTGTGGATGCGGGTCGCTTCGCTCATTCTTCTGATAAAGAACACGAATGCAAGCAGCAATCCGGTTGCCACACCGATGATTAAGTCAAACAGAACCGTAAGGGCGAAGGTCGCCGCCAAAATAAAGGAATCAGCATTTTTCAGTCTCAGCATGTTTGCGACTTCCTTGCGCTCACTCATATTCCATGCGACCACCATGAGAATCGGTGCCATACTGGCGAGCGGCACATGGGACGCATAAGGCGCAAATACAAGCAGGACAAGGAGAACGACTACGCCGTGAACGACGCCGGAAACTGGGGAAACCGCTCCGTTTTTTATATTGGTCGCCGTTCTCGCAATCGCTCCTGTAGCCGGGATTCCGCCAAACAGGGGCGCTGCCATATTCGCAATCCCCTGGCCGACAAGCTCCTTGTTGCTGTCATGCTTTGAGCCCTTCATGTTATCAGCGACCATTGCGGACAAAATCGACTCAAGTCCTCCAAGAAGCGCGATGACAAGCGCAGCCGGAAACAGCATAACCATTTTATCCAAAGTAAGCTCAGGAAACTGAAATTCCGGCAAATGGCGGGGGATTTCTCCATAAGTTGACCCAATCGTTGCCATGCGGTCAGGGAAAAAGACAACCGCGACCACTGTGGAAATAAGAAGCGCCAACAAAGCGCCCGGCACTTTAGGCATCACCTTGGCGGATACAAGCAAAATGACGAGCCCGATCACAGCTGTCAAAATGGCATAAACGTTAAAGGTGCCGAGCTGCTGCACAATTTCAAACATGTTGTGATGAAAGTTCTCATGTTTTTCAACATTTCTCAATCCGAGAAAATTAGCGATTTGTTCCGTAAAGATCAGCACGGCAATTCCGGCTGTAAAACCGACGATAACGGGTTTAGGCACGAATTTCATTATTTTTCCGAACTTAAACAGCCCAAACAGCACCAGCATCACTCCTGCCATAAACCCCGCAATCAGCAGATTTTCCAAGCCGTACTGCATGACAATGCCGAATAAAATCGGGACAAAGGCGCCCGTCGGACCGCCAATCTGATATTTTGATCCTCCAAACAAAGAAATACAAATCCCTGCTATAACAACAGTGTACAGCCCATATTCAGGCTCGACTCCCGAGGCAATGGCAAACGCCATTCCTAAAGGAATTGCCACGACACCTACTACGATACCTGCAATCAAGTCTTTCTGAAATTTCTGCAAATTGTATCCCTTGAATCTCCCTGAGAATCGCATATTTTATTATAACCTCCCTTATGAGTGATTGTTTATAAGCTCAGTTTCATAACCGTTAATGACCACATCAAGTTTTCCTGTTTCAGGATGAATGACAAGTCCGTGAACCGGCACTTTTTTCGGAAGCAGCGGATGATTCTTAATCATGTTCACACTGTGGGAAACGCTTTCTTCCACGCTGTGAAAACCAGTCAGCCACGTTTTCAAATCGAGTCCGGCACTCGTCAGCAAATTCAGGCAGCTATCCTCCACCCCGCGTTCCTTTGCTTTCTCAAGAATCGAGGACGCATTCAGCCCAGACATTCCGCATTCATGATGGCCGACAATGCATACCTCTTCAGCCTGCAATTCATAAATCGCGACCAGTATGCTTCGCATCACGCTTCCAAATGGGTGAGAAACGATGGCTCCCGCGTTTTTTACAATTTTAGCATCACCGTTTTTAAGCCCCATTGCTTGCGGAAGAAGTTCTGTAAGCCTTGTATCCATACAGGTGACAATGACGAGCTTTTTCGAAGGAAACTTTGTCGTTTTGTACGGTTCATACTTCTTCTCACTGACAAACCGCTGATTGTGTTCCAAAATTGATGTTAAAGAAACCATTTGATTCATCTCCCATCCATATGATTTTGCAAGCCTTCTTACCCAGCTTACAGTAAGGAATTATAGCATAGGAATAAGCCAAGAAAAGGTTTTCAAAAAAAGACACTATAATTGGACTGTAGAATCAAAACATAAACATTTATATCTTTCAAAGATAATAAAATTTATATTTAATGCATCCTATAATCCGGCTGCAGTTCGTATATCGATGATTTGTCTGACAAAAAATATGGGTGAATTCTGATAATTAAAAAACTTTTTTAAGCAGATTTAGCTGTTCGATCTTCATTTTAAGTTCAAAAGAACCAGAAATTAAAAAAACGCAGCTATATTTTTAACATCTATTTATTTCCGATATAATGAATTAGACAACAGCCATAAAGGGGGAGCCTTGTTGAAACCATTTGTATTTATCACAAAACCGATTCCTGAAGAGATTGAAGCATTCATCGGTGAACATTGCCGTTATGAAGTATGGCAGGAGGATACGCTTCCGAGTGACGTGCTATTTGAAAAATTAAAAGAAGCGGAGGGGCTTTTAACATCAGGGACGTCCGGACCGTCAATCAATCGTGAGTTGCTGGAACACGCGCCTAAGCTCAAAGTGGTCAGCAACCAATCAGTAGGCTACGATAACTTCGATATAGAAGCAATGAAAGAAAGAGGAGTCGTCGGGACTCATACACCTTATACACTGGATGACACAGTTGCAGATCTGGCTTTTTCACTGATTCTGTCTTCCGCCAGACGTGTTGCCGAACTGGACCGTTTTGTCAGAGCAGGAAAATGGGGAACCGTGGAAGAGGAAGCGCTTTTCGGAATTGATGTTCATCATCAAACGTTAGGCATTATCGGCATGGGCAGAATTGGAGAACAAGCAGCGAGACGCGCCAAATTTGGTTTTGATATGGAAGTGCTTTATCATAACCGACATCGCAAACAAGAAACAGAAGACAGCATCGGCGTTAAGTATGCAGAGCTTGATACATTGCTGGAGCAATCTGATTTTATTCTTCTCATTACGCCGCTGACTGATGAAACCTATCACATGATAGGAGAACGCGAATTTAAGTTGATGAAGGATTCAGCAATTTTCGTCAATATTTCCCGGGGAAAGACAGTTGATGAAAAAGCACTGATTCGCGCTCTTCAGGAAGGCTGGATCAGGGGAGCCGGCTTAGATGTATACGAAAAAGAGCCTGTCACCCAAGATAATCCGCTCCTGCAGCTGGATAATGTCACGCTGCTTCCTCATATCGGTTCAGCAACAGCTAAAGTGCGCTTCAACATGTGCAAACAGGCCGCCGAAAATATGCTCGCAGCGATCCAAGGGCAAACACTGAAAAATCTCACAAGAGAATTTCAATAAATCAAAAATCCGGTCTGATAACAGACCGGATTTCATATTACATACGCTGAAGAACAGCACGCTTATAAATATGACGGGTAACGATATAATAAAGAGCCTGGAATACAAAATAAATGAAGATGACAATTACGGCCTCAAGAAATAAATTGGAATTCAGCATATTACTTAACGCTGCATACGCAAAGCCCGCGTGAATCGTACCTGCGATAAATGGGATGAAGAATAAAAATCCTATTTGCTTTCCAAGGATCGAGTGAATCTCTTTGTCCGTAACCCCTATCCTTTTTAAGGCTAACACCTGCACTCTCGTATCTTCTATTTCCGTAAACATCCGCAAATACAGCATGCTTCCTTGCACGATAAAAAACAGCACGCTGACAAACAGACCAATAAACAGCATTAATGCAACTCCCTGCTTTACAATTTGATAACTAGGAGCACGTGTTTGAAAATCAGATGTATGTTCTTTCGGCACCATGTTTTCAAGCTTTTCAGAGACATCCACCGTCTCCTGCCAATGCTCAAGCTCATAACCTACCATTCTCATCTGTTCCTTCAGCGGCACATCCTGTGACAGACTGTCAAAGCTCTTTTCGCTGACAACCAATAAACGGCTGACTCCATCGACAGACATCAATATCCCTTTGTTTTGCTGCTTTTTCATGACGTAGGAAAGGGTTTTTCCTGACTTCATATGAAATGCTGCTGTTTCCCCTTCTCCAAATGTGTCTTTCACCATCATTTGAAAAGAAACATTAATAAATGCTTCATTTTCTTGTAAATGAATAACTGGGAACCCTTTTTCCTTTGCGACTTGATTATAGACTTTTTCTGAAATCAGCAGAGCTTCCGCTTCCATCTTCTTATTTCCATACGGCAAGTCTGACTGAAAAGTGACAGGAATCCCTGTGGCATCCACCTTATACGTGATAACAGCATGAGCTTTTTTCAATGTATTCTCAGCCGTCTCAGGCTTCATGACCTGAAAGCGGGAAGCATCCTTTTCCACCCAGGAAACAGACTGAGGAATGCTTTGCTCCTCCTGCCTTTGTAAATCGGAATAAAACATATAGATGACACCTGTAGCTGTTAGTATGACCGCTGTAATGACAGAGGTTAAAAACAGCATGCGTGCATGATCCTTCAGCCTGAATATCATGTTGGAACGCACAATGATATTTGTGCCTTTGTAGAAGCTGTGTTTCTTTCGGTACAGCATGCGGAAAAATGCCACACTGCTTTGGGTAAAAAAGAAATACGTGCCAATTAACACTAAAATCAAAATTGGAAAAACCCGAAACATCATGTCAATTGCATTGGCTGTTGCAGATAGATAATAACCGCTGCCAAGACATAGCAAAGACAATACAGTGAGCCATTTCGAATAAACTGGCAAACTTTTCGGCTTTTTGGCTGATTTAATCAGTTCAATGATTTCCAGCTTCCGAATCCGTCCCAGTGATAAAATGAGCAGCGTCTGAAACAGGATGAGAAAGCCGGCAATTGTCATCACAAACGCTTTCGGCACAATGGCAAACGAAATCGGTACCTTCACGCTGAGCATCCATGTCATAATCATAAAAAACAGTTTTGAAAATAACAGGCCTGCTCCAATGCCGGCCGCAATCGCCGCAAGAGAAATAAGTGACTGCTCATAATAAATCATCTTGCGAAGCTGCTGCTTTGATGTGCCAAACAGTGTCAGCAGCCCAAACTCTTTCTTTCTTGCCTGCAAAAACGCTGAATTGGAATATGTGATGAAAAATATACAAAACACAATGATGACGACAAGAGCTGCGCTCAAGCATGTTTTGACAAGACTTCCTCCATATATATTGTCTTCATTGACATCAGGATGAAAAATAAATGATGTGAAGACAAAAAACACCGAAACGGCAAACACACAGCTTAAAAAGTAGGCCACATACCGTTGCAGATTCCCAAGAATGTTTTTACGGGCGATAGTTCTCAAATTCATGAAAATCGCCTCCCAACACACTCAAGGTATCCAATATACTTTGATAAAACACCTGCCTGTTTGTTCCTCTGTGAATCTCTGAAAAGAAACGTCCGTCTTTAATAAAAATAATTCGTTTACAGAAACTTGCTGCTGTGGCATCATGCGTAACCAACAAAATCGTCGCTTCCTTTTCCTCATTCAGCTGAGCCAGTGTGTTCATCACTTGCTTTGCCGATTTTGAGTCGAGGTTTCCTGTCGGTTCATCGGCAAGAATGAGCGCCGGATTGTGAATAATCGCTCTGGCACAAGCTGCCCGCTGCTGCTGTCCGCCCGACACCTCATATGTGCGGTGATCGAGAATATGCTTGATTTGCAGCGTATCCGCCAGTTCATCCAATCGGGCTTCCATTTCTCTCAGCTTTACCTTATCCAATGCGAGCGGCAAGAGAATATTTTCACGAATCGTCAGCGTATCAAGCAGATTAAAATCCTGAAAGACGAAGCCGAGTTCTCTTCTGCGAAACAAAGCCAGCTCTTGGTCCTTTAACGTTTTCGGCTGAATGCCGTTGATCATCATCTCGCCCTGGGTCGGCTTATCAATGGTAGCCAGCAAATTCAAAAGCGTGGTTTTTCCGCTTCCCGACGGCCCCATAATCCCGACAAATTCCCCTTTTGACACACTGAGATCAAAGGCGCTGAGCGCTTGGTATGATATTGTTCCTTTATTTGAATAGTACGTTTTCGATAGGTTCGTTGTTTGCAACACGTTCATGTTCTGCTCCTCCTTTTTCTTTATTATAAAAAGGAAGTCAGCATCCTCCCATCGAACTTTCTTGCAATTCCGCTCCCCAACCTTACAATGCTGTCACATTCACGAGGGTGTCACTTGAAAACACGATGGTCATCACAGTGCCAGCCCCTTCTTTTGATTCCGCATATAGCTTATGGCCGAGACGACTGCACACCTGTTTTGCTAAATAAAGGCCCATTCCAGTTGCCTCTTTCATGGTTCGTCCGTTTTCTCCGGTAAAAAACGCGTCAAAAATCCGCGGCAGATCCTGCGGCGGTATGCCGATTCCTTCGTCGGCAACCGACAATCGCGTCTCATGTCCCTGCGTTTCAATACGGATTGTAATAGGGTCTCCCACACCTTGCTTGGAATATTTTAAGGCGTTGAAAAGGATTTGCTCAACAACAAAGGAAAGCCACTTTTGATCACTGGAAATCTGAATGGCATTTGGCGGCACATGTAATGTTGGAAAAAGGCGCCGTTTAATAAACTGACGTTTTTCCTGATTGATCAGTGAACGAACCATTTCTGCCAAATCAAAGGTTTGCGGCTTTACATCAAATGCAAATTCCTCCAGCCGGGCCGTTTGCAGCATCATATCAAGACCGTGGCGAAATCTCTCATTCTCATCCTCCAGCTCCTCTAAAAACGTCGGAAAAGAGGATGAGGTTCCGTTTTTTCCTTCCTGAATCATTAAGGATATGACAGATACCGGTGTTTTCATATGGTGGACCCATTGGTTGGTGAAGGTGTAATGCTGTTTTTGCTGATTGATATATTGTGAGAGCCTGCTTTCGTATTGTTGCCCGAGTGCGTTGATCATCTTCGTCCAAAGCGCTTGCTCTCCTGTTCTTGGCTTTCTGGCTTTCAAAGACTGTCCGATGTCATTCGAAGAAGAGTCTTGTTCTGCAAGCTTTTTAACATATGTGAGAAAGGAAAATTGCCGAACATAATCAGCAGCAAAACCTGCGGCTAAAAGAGTACCGGGCAAAATCCATATGTACATCATATTTTCTTTGGAAGGTTCTGCGCCGCTCTCTACAATGCTTAAATACGCAATCAGCATGGCGGACCCTATCCCTAATAATGAAAATAGAATAATGGCTAAGCGGTCGATGAGATAAGTCTTTAACATTCCGCTTCATCCTTCCGATTGACTTGAAATTGATAACCTTGTCCTCTGATTGTGGAAATGCAATCTGTCAGTCCTGCATTCTCCAGTTTTCTCCGCAGCCGATTGACATTGACCGTTAACGTATTGTCATCGACAAAATCAACGTCATCCCATAACGCCTCCAATAGTTCATCACGAGAGACAATTTTTTTATGCTCCCTCACAAAAATCGAGAGAAGCTGGAATTCTTTTTGGGAAAACAAAATCCGGACGCTGTTCCATTCGGCCTCATTCTGATCAGGATAAATCGTCAGCCCGCCAAGCTCCACTATTCTAGATTCCTGCGGCAAAGAGGGCGAATATTCACCATATGTGCGGCGCAGGACGCTTTTGATTTTGGCTATCACTACCTCTAGATGGAACGGCTTTGTGATATAATCATCGCCGCCATTTTCAATCGCCATTACCTGATTCAGCTCATCGGTCCGTGCCGATATAAAGA
Organism: Bacillus sp. FSL K6-0255; assembly: GCF_045040725.1. Classification (NCBI taxonomy): domain Bacteria; kingdom Bacillati; phylum Bacillota; class Bacilli; order Caryophanales; family Bacillaceae; genus Bacillus; species Bacillus sp. FSL K6-0255. The sequence goes on from NZ_CP150278.1 coordinate 3,448,800, forward strand.
TAATCGGCGCATTGGAAATGGTACGGATTTGCCTGCACCAATAAAACCCGTCAAAAAAAGGCAGGTTGATATCAAGCAGCACAAGATCAGGCTTCATTTCTGCAAATTCCAATTTTATATCATTCAGCTGTTCAGCAATTTTCACTTCATATCCGTATTTTTGAAGATGACCGCCCAGCAAAGAAGCAATCCGCTCATCATCTTCCACAAGCAAAATCCGATACACGTTGATCCCCCTTATATGTACATCACGATGATTTTTCTAGAAGATTCCAAAATTATTATAGCATGTGCGGAATAGTAAATCGGACTTTTTCTTTTTGTTATAATAGAATGACAAAGGTAAAATTTTCATAATAGGCAGGTGTCGTGATGAAGAAAATCATGCTGTTTCTGGCAATGACGTCAATTCTTTCAGCATGTCAGCCCAACTATACCGGGAAATACATAGAAATTGGGGATACACTAACTGAATATGAAAAAGAGTGTTTTAAAGAGAATGAAATTCCTTATAAATACGAAAAGGGAAAACTGTATATCCCAGAAGATGCATTTGATACAGCAATCTACACTTGTTCATAAGAAAAAGCTTGCAGATAACCTGCAAGCTTTTCACGTTACAAAAAATGAGTATTTAATTTCTCTTCAAATTCTGAAGGGCCAATGTCACTTTTTTGAATGTCACTGCCGTTTTCATGAATCGTAAAATGGCGCTCTGACATGACCATCCTTCCGCTCGGCGTCAGCTTTGAGGCAAGCGGGGATTTGTTAAAAGGAGATTTTTCATGAGAGTAAATGATGTCCTTCATGTTATCTAAATCACCGAGATCACTCTCTTCAAGAGTAAAGGCGTACCCGATTTGCCAGCCTTCTCCCTTGTCCATCAGCAGAACATGGCTGCCCTTTTCTGTCTCTTCTCTTTTGATTCGGAATGACCCGACTGGTGACTGTACCGTTTCTCCGGAAAGCGGTATCGGCTGGAGCGCCAGGTTGATGCCGAAGCCGATATCAACGAGGTAATCGCCGTTTTCCGCAGACAGCCATACAGCAGCATGCGTCCCTTCTAGTGCCCATCCCTCTTGATCACCTGCATAAACCGTTCCTCGAATGAGCTTCACATGAAACCCAGCCTCACGCAAGACAAAATAAAGAAAACCATTTAAATCGTAGCATAGGCCGCCGTGCTGATCTTTGAGCAGACGTCGCCATAGCTCTTCTTTTGTGATCTTATAATTCTCTTTTGCAAGTACGGCACGGTTTTCGAATGGAAAACGGTATGCCATTGCTTTAAGAAAAAGGGGAAGATCGCCGAAGCTGACATGGTCTTTCTCCCAGCCGATTTTCTGAAAGCAGTCTTTTAGAAAGTCACTCATTTTTATCACCTAAACTTCTTCTTGAACGTAAGCAGCCAGCTTCTCCAGCGCCTCTTGTTCATCTTCTCCCTGGGCAATCAAGGTAACCTCAGTGCCTGTGCTTACCGCAAGGCTCATCAGCCCCATGATGCTTTTGGCGTTTACTTTTTTCCCATCCTTCTCAAGAAACACATCTGACGTAAACCGGTTTGCTTCTTGTACAAACAAAGCAGCAGGACGTGCTTGCAGTCCTGTCTTTAATCGAACTTCCACTTTCTGTTGAACCATAAGATCTCCCCTTTTCTTTACGGTTATTTTAAAGTGACGGTTTGCCCTGTCCGCAGCTGTTCTGCGATTTCGTCAAGTTTTCTCAGCCTGTGATTGATCCCTGATTTGCTGATTTTCCCGCTTGCTACCATTTCCCCTAGCTCTTTCAGCGTCACTTCCTGATAATCAATCCGCAGCTGCGCAATTTCCCGAAGTTTTTCAGGCAGCGCCTCCAGGCCGATTCTTTCATCGATGTATTTAATATTTTCCACCTGTCTCAGCGATGCGCCGATCGTTTTGTTTAAGTTGGCTGTTTCACAATTGACGAGGCGGTTGACCGAATTTCTCATGTCCCGAACGATTCTGACATCCTCAAATCGCAGAAGCGAATTGTGAGCGCCAATTACGTTCAGAAACTCTGTAATCTTTTCAGCCTCTTTTAAATAGGTAATATAGCCTTTTTTCCGTTCAAGCGTTTTGCTGTTTAACTGAAACTCATTTAACAGGTCACATAATGAATCGTTATGCTCCTTATAAAGAGAGAAGATTTCTAAATGATACGAGGAGGTTTCCGGGTTATTGACCGAACCTCCTGCCAAAAATGCTCCTCTCATATAAGAACGCTTGCAGCATCTCTTTTTGACCAGCTCTTTCGAAATACTTCGTTCAAACACAAAATTCTCCCCGAGTATTTTTAAATCCTCTAAGATCGCTTTTGCATTTTCTGAAAAACGCACAATATAAACGTTATTCTTTTTCAGCCGCATTTTCTTTCTGACCAGCAGCTCGACCGACACATCATATTGTTTTTTCAGCAATGTATAGATGCGGCGGGCAATCGCCGCGTTTTCGGTTTGAACATCGAGTACGAGATGGCGGTTTGTAAATGATAAAGCTCCATTCATCCGAATGAGTGCAGACAGCTCGGCATTAATGCAGCAGTCCTTCACTTCCAGATTCGTTAATTCTTTTTTTGTTTCTGATGCAAATGACATATAGCCACCTCATTTCAAGGCTTCATTCTTTCAGTAAATCAACAAGAAGAGAGGCCACTTTATGTGTATCGTGACGTATTACGTCATTTTTATACGTTACAATTTGATCTCTGATGACTTCAAGCCCCATCGCTTTCAGCTCTTCAATATCAAAATCAACAGGACGCGCCGATTCCATTTCGTACTTACGCTTTATTTCGTCGGGAATGTCTTCACTGTTTACTAATATCGTATCAATAAAACCACAGCCCATATGCTGATTGAGCGCTTTCACATGATCAGCAGCGGTGTAATGGAGCGTTTCGCCGGGCTGAGTCATCACGTTGCAAATGTATACTTTTTTCGCCGGCGCCTTTATCACTTCTTCCCCGATTTTTGGGACGAGCAAATTGGGAAGAATGCTTGTATAGAGGCTTCCCGGGCCGATAATAATCAAATCCGCTTCCCTGATCACGTCTATTGTTTCCGGCAGCGGATCAATCTGTTCAGGCGTGAGAAAAACACGCTTAATACGCTGTCCGTATTCCGGGATCGTTGACTCGCCTGAGACCACGCGGCCGTCTTCCATCTCAGCATGCAAAACGACACTGGCATTGGCAGCCGGCAAAACCTTTCCTCTTACATTCAGCACCTTGCTCATTTCAGTGACAGCGTGAAAAAAATCACCGGTTATATTTGTCATCGCTGCCAAAATCAAATTCCCGAGAGAATGGCCTGTTAAGTCATTCCCTTTATTGAAGCGGTGCTGAAAAAGATCTTCAACAAGCGGCTCCACATCGGATAAAGCGGCAAGCACATTTCTGATGTCTCCGGGAGGCGGAATTTTCAGTTCATTCCGCAGACGGCCAGAGCTTCCCCCATCATCGGCAACTGTTACAATGGCCGTGATGTCAACAGGTTTATGCTTTAAGCCCCTAAGCAATACAGAAAGACCTGTACCGCCGCCAAAGATTGCGATTTTCGGCTTTTGTCCCATCTTATTTCCGGCTTCTCTTTTCAATGTCCCGGTGAGTAACATGAGTATAGTAATCCTTTTTGAAATAATCAGCTAAATTCTCGGCTAATGTCACAGAGCGGTGCTGGCCCCCTGTGCAGCCGATCGCAATGACAACCTGGCTTTTTCCTTCTCTTTTGTAAGATGGAAGCATAAAGCTCAGCAGATCAATTAATTTCTCATTGAACTTTTGTGTTTCATTCCACTTCATGACGTAAGAGGAAACCTCTTTATCCTTGCCAGTCAGCGGCCGCATGCTTTCGATATAGTACGGATTCGGCAAAAATCTGACATCAAAGACGAGATCTGCATCAATTGGAATACCGTATTTAAAACCAAATGACATGACATTCACGGTAAATGTCTCTCCTTGGTTTGTCGCAAAGTGCTTCACGATTTTTTCACGCAAATCACGCGGCTTCATGTCAGACGTATCGTAAATGATTTGAGAGCGGCCTTTTAATTCCTCAAGCAGCTCTCGTTCCAGCGCGATGCCTTCAAGCGGCAGGCCAGTCGCTGCCAAAGGATGCGAGCGTCTCGTTTCTTTATATCTTGTGACGAGAATGGAATCCTTCGCGTCCAGGAATAAAATTCGCGGTGTGATCCACGGATTTTCGGCCATTTCATCCAGCGCTTCAATCAGCCGGTCAAAAAATTCGCGGCCGCGCAAATCCATCACAAGCGCAACTTTGCTCATTTTAGAATTTGATTCCTTCATCAGCTCTAAAAACTTCGGAAGCAATGAAGGCGGAAGATTATCGACGCAGAAATAGCCGAGATCTTCAAAGCTTTGGATCGCGACAGTTTTCCCCGCTCCCGACATTCCAGTTATAATGACAAGCTGAATATCATGTGATTCACTAACACTCATCTTTCTCCCCCCTGACTTGTCTTTCTATTTGATGTGCTGCGGGTCTAAACGATAACTGAGCAGCTCAAATTCCGGTGTATACGTAAATGTGCCGTGCAGCAGCCCTTGTCCCTTCATCATAAAATCAAGGATATGGCCGTCTCCAGGGGCCATAGGCAGGTTCTGAATGTCATTGACATCGTGCCACTGCAGTTTGCCTTCCTCTGATTCTGATACATTTTGTCCTGTATATGAATCAGCGACAAACGTAAACATCATCCACTCGGAGACAATGTGGTCACCGTCTTTAATAATAAAGGTAAAAACGCCTTTTAATTGAGGATTTATGATATAGATACCAGTCTCTTCTCTGTACTCTCTGATGACGGAGTCTCTGACTGATTCTCCGCTCTCCATCTTGCCTCCCGGCGCGACCCACCATCCGCGTCTCGGCTTTTGAAGCAGAAGAACTTTGTCATCCGTCTGAAGCACACAATTTGTCACTCTTTGCAAGTACGTCACCTAACCTTCGTCCTGTCATCGTCTCTTTATTATACCGCTTCAAGATGCCTCCCACAATGAAGAGACATTGACAATCTTTTCTTCTATTTTACAGCATATTCATTCCTTAATTCAGATGATTTTGCTGTAACTGGAATTCTCTTTTATTTATGGACAAAAAAAGGACACGGATAACTGGAGAATCCGTGCCAAAAAAGTGTATTCATTATAAAAAGGGGGTCAATTACTTTATTAATCATAACCGAAAAGCATTACACATGTGTTACAGCGGAATTAAAACCCAGTAACGTAATGTGAAACTCGTATGACAGCCCTTTTTATTTTAAGGTTTTCAGCGTTTCTTGGAGCTCTTCGACATAATGTTGTACGCTTTGTGCCGCAATGCTTCCGTCTCCTGTAGCCGTTACGATTTGGCGCAGTGATTTTTCGCGGATGTCTCCGGCAGCGAAAATCCCTTCAACCTTAGTTTCCATGCGGTCGTTTGTTTCGATATAGCCTTCTTCATTCGTAATGCCCAGGTTTTCAAACGGTTTAGACAGAGGAAGCATGCCGATGTAAATGAATACGCCGTCTGTTTTGAATTCACTTTCTTCACCGGTTACCGTATCGACAAGCGTTACGTTACCGACTTTGCCGTTTTCCTCATGAATTTCCTTCACAGTTTTGTTCCATAGGAAGTCAACTTTTTCATTATCAAATGCTCTCGCTTGAAGAATACTTTGAGCACGGAGTTTATCACGTCTGTGAACAATCGTTACTTTTGAAGCGAAACGAGTCAGATATACGCCTTCTTCAACCGCGGAATCTCCGCCGCCAACAACGACAAGTTCTTTGCCTTTAAAGAAAGCGCCGTCACATACTGCACAATAAGATACACCGCGTCCGCCCAATTCTTTTTCGCCAGGCACGCCGATTTTTTTATATTCCGCACCTGCAGCAATGATGACAGCACGGGCTTTATATTCCTTTGAACCAGCTTTGACTACTTTGTACTCTTTGCCGTCAATGACCTCTTTAATATCGCCATAAGCGTATTCAGCGCCGAATTTTTTCGCGTGTTCAAACATTTTGTTAGAAAGCTCAGGCCCAAGGATACTTTCGAATCCAGGATAGTTTTCTACATCTTCCGTATTGGCCATTTGTCCGCCAGGAATTCCTCTTTCAATCATTAATGTCGATAAATTCGCTCTTGATGTGTATACAGCGGCCGTCATCCCAGCAGGGCCCGCGCCGATTATAATCACGTCATAAATTTTTTCTTCTGACACACTATTCACTCCTTAAACCATCTTTTCAAGTTTGGGCTCTTTCTTATAAGATAAGAATCCCCATCAAACGTATTCCTTACCCATATCCTATAAAATCTCATGGTGATACGCTATTTTTTTGCTCAACACGATTAAATGTATTCGAAAAGGGTATATGTTAATAAAGAAAGAGCCTTCTGTTTATAGAAGGCCCTTGTCATATTTATTATTGAACAACACGTCTTACAACACCTTTAAATGCTGCTTTCCAGTAAGGATTGCTCATAGAGTCAACAGATACGCCATGAGATGTATTGTCGTTTAGGAAAGTACCGTTTCCTAAGTAGATTCCTACGTGTCCATTTGTTTTGTAAGTGTCAAAGAACACAAGGTCTCCGCGTTTCATTTCAGACGCGCTGACAGCTTGTCCTCTGCCAACTAACGTATCAGTTGTTGTTCCGCCTACAGGTCCAAGGTTAACACCTGCAGAAGCGTATGCCCAGCGTACGAATGATGAGCAGTCAAAAATACGGTTGTTGATATCAGACTGAGTGCGTCCGCCGCCAAACTTGTACGGAGATTGTCCTACAATGCTTGAACCAACGCTGATCGCGCCTTCAATTCCGCCAGAGTTGCTGATAACAGTGCCGCCTGAATTGCTGTTTGAGCCGCTGCTCTTCTTAGAAGATGAGCCGTTTGACGAACTGTTTGATGAACCGTTAGAAGAATTGTCTGAAGAATTGTCTGAAGAATCATCAGATGAGCTTGCTTTTGATGATTCAGTTGTCGCCGTTTGACTGTCATCTGTTTGTGTTTCATCAGATGCTTTTTGTGCTTCTTCCTGCTTTTTGATCAAAGCAGCCGCTGCTTCTTGTTCTTTTTTGATGCGTGCTTGTTCAGCTTCAGTATTTGCTTTTTGATTTGCAAGTTCAGACGCCTCTGATTTTAATTCAGAAATCGCTTTAGCCGTTTTCTTTTGGCTTGCTTTTGCTTCGTCGAAAAGCTTGTCTTTTTCATTAAGCTGTTTATCAAGGTCTTTTTGCATTGTTTCTAATTTAGCCAAGGCAGCTTGAACTTCTTTCAGCTTGTCATTCAAATCCGCTTCAGAATCTTCGAGCTTCGCTTTATCCTGCTCTTGCTGTTTGATTAAATCTTTGTCTGCGTCCACAATAGATGAAACCGCAGTCGCACGAGAGATAAAGTCACCAAAGCTTGTTGATCCTAAAAGAACATCTATGTATCCTTGAGATCCGCCGCTTTCCTGTAAAGAACGAACGCGTTTTTTCAGGATTTCATTGCGTTTTTCGATGCGTGCTTCAGTTTCTTTAATCTCTTTTTTCAGTTTTTTGATTTCTTCTTTTGTTTTATCGTTTTCTTCTTTTTTATCTTCAATCTTGTTGCTTGTATCAAGCGCCTTATCGTTAATGTCTTTCAGTTCTTTTTCAATCTTTGATTGATTTTCCTGAAGCTCGGTTAATTCTTTTTCCTTCGCTTCAATGCTGGAAGCAACCTCAGATTGCTTGCTTTCGATTTTTTGTTTCTTTTCATCTAATGTTTCCGCCGATGCAGTTTTACTTGTAAATGGGATCAAAAAACTGCTTGTCCCGATGACGGAAGCCAAACCAAGTGTAATTAAACTCTTTCTCACTTTTTATATCCTCCCTTTTACTGTGAACCTGTCCTCATTTGGAATCGTATTTTGAACATCAAGTTTCGTTCCTCATACTCTACGAGGAATGATGGTTGTTTATGGTTAATTATTCTGTGCATCTCTTATTCTGGTTGTATAGCGTTTATTTCACATCATATGTAAAAAACACTAATTCCTTATGTACGAGAATCATTATACCATCAAGTTTCGACAAATTAGCGATAAATTTTATTACATTTATGTTTCAAACAGATGTCAAGTCACACATCATTTGTCATTTTTCTTAAGCGTGTAAAAAAACTGTCGATATTATTTTCTTAATATAATCTATCTAACAAAAAAAGAGTCGATTAAATAAATCAACTCTTTAAAATTTACTATTCTAGAATATCATCAATATATTTCATATATTTCGTCAAAGTTGCCGGAGAGATGCCGAATCGGGCCGCTGTGTCTTTTTTCGTGTCTTGCTTGCCATGGGCTTCTTTCCAAATATAACAGATGGCTGCTGCCCAGCCTTTCTCATTCTTCAACGGAGCAGCTGCACGAATTTGCTGGATGACATGAAAAACCCAGCAGCTCATGACTTCTGTTTTCATCTCTTCTTTTTCAGCTTGCTCTAATAGTTTGACCGTTTGATAAGCGAAAAGTGCATCCTCTGAAACGTCAGCAGCCGCAGAATCTCCATTCAGAAGCAGCTTTACAAAATGAGTTTCAAAAGGAGCGGTAATTCTCTTTGAGCGTATCACCGCTTCAAGATGCTCTGTTTCTCCCTTTGTGCTGCTGATATAATAGGCTGCGAGTCGCTGCTCCACAGATGAAGGAAGAGCTTCCCTCCGCTCAATCCAAGGCGCCGGGCGGTCTTCGCCGGGATATTGCGACTCGACTTTTCTCCAGATCGTCTCGGCAAAGTCGGTATGTCCCGTAAAATAAGCAGAGCAGGAAAGCCAGTAAAAGAAGGTGTCGTCACCCTCAAAGCCGGTTTTATATAATGATTTGAGCCATTTATATCCGATCTCGTAGCGGCCGACAAGCGCCAAAGTAGCACCCAATTTATAACGCTGCTCCAATAGCATCGGATAGACATTGGAGAGCTGATCACTCAATTCCGCCACTTTTTCGTCTTCTCTTTCATAATAGTAGAAAACGAGAAGATTGCATAAGGCGTGAAGATTTCCTTCATTATGAGAAAGCACTTCATAAGCGGTTTGCTTCGCTTTTACAACGTTTCCTGAATAGAAATAGGCAAGCGCGAGATTGTTGTATGCTGACCAAAGCTCCGGATATTCAGTTGTGATTTCCTCAAGCGCCGCAACCGCTTCAGCAAGCTGGCCGCTTTCCAGCAATGACTTTGCCCGATCCTGTTTCACCAGCAGTTCATCCTGATCATACAACGAATCCTCAATGCCGTCGTCTCCTAAATCGAGCAAATCAAGCAGACTATCGTTTTCTTCGGCGAATTCACCATCCGGGTCCGCATCAGAATAAGCGGCCGCTTCTTTATAAGCTTCCTGGAAGAGCCCCAGATGGGCAAAGTTATTCGCTTTAAAGTAATGGCACTCCGGCATTTCGGCCTCCAGATTTGCCATGATATAGTCAAGAAGATCGTTCGACTCTTGATACTGGCCCATTTCCGAATAAATGACCGCAAGCTGTGAAAGCATCTCTGAATCCTCCGGCTCCAAATGAACCGCGCGCTGAATCAGTTTGCTTGCCCGTTTTAGATTGCGCTCTTTATACGCTTTCAAGCCTTTATGAAAAAAATATTGTCCATCTTGAAGCAGCTGGACAATTTGTGCGTGATTTTTATGTTCAGAAGTGTGTTTTCCCACAACTACCCTCCGTTTTATACAATATTACCGTCAGTAGTATACCATAAATCGTAAGCCCCTCAATAGTTCAAAAGGAAGGATTGGGAAAATCCCTCCTCTTTTTTATTGGCTGATTCGACCAAAATTTACCCGGCTTTGTTTTCTAAGTCCGCATTCATTTTCAGCTGCTGTTCAGCAAAATCCCGGTAAAGGCCATGGGAAGCCATTAACTCATGGTGTGTTCCACGACCGGTAATTTCCCCTTTTTCAACAAACAAAAGCTGGTCCGCATCTACAACGGTAGATAGGCGGTGAGCGATAACAATCGTTGTGCGGCCCTCCATCAGCACCTCCAGCGCCTGCTGAACTGATTTTTCAGATTGGCTGTCGAGACTTGAGGTAGCTTCATCGAGCATAAGAATGCTTGGGTTACGGAGAAGCGCTCTCGCAATCGCGATTCTTTGCCTTTGTCCGCCTGACAGCATAATGCCGCGTTCGCCCACTTCTGTATCAAACTGATTCGGCAGCTCCTTTATAAAATTGAGCGCATATGCCATCTCCGCGGCTTTTTCGATCTCAGCATCCGTCACATCTCGTTCTAACCCGTAGCAAATATTTTCTCTGATTGTCCCGGACATTAACGGGCTTTCCTGTGATACATACCCGATATGCTCCCTCCACGATTCAAGCGAGTAAGTATCGACCGGCTCGTCCCCCAGCCGAATGGTCCCTGCAGTCGGAGAATAAAAGCGTTCAAGCAGCTTAAACAGCGTCGTTTTTCCCCCGCCGCTCGGACCGACGATCGCTGTCACTTTCCCTGCTTCAATGACGGCGCTGACCTCTTTTAAGATCAGCTGATCAGGCTTATATCCAAAAGACACGCGATCAAGCTGGATAGGCAGATGTGCATTTTCAATTTGTTTTCCTGTCACTGTATCTTCCTCTTCCTCTGCCAAAATCTCAATCATTCGTTCTGTTGCACCGATTGATTTTTGCAGCTGTGTGAAAAACGTTGTAATCTGGCCCATCGGCATAATAATTTGAAACAAATATAAAATAAAAGCCACGAGCGCTCCGGCTGTGAGCTCGCCTGATGAGACCTGCATGCCGCCATATCCGATCACTGCGACAAGCGCTGCCATTAACACGAGTGAAATAAGCGGGCCGACAAGCGATTGAACCTTGGCTTCACGAACGCCAAGCTTAAATAATGAGGAAATCCCCATCTTCCCGCGCCCATATTCGACATCCTCCGCATTTGAAGCCTTAACAAGTCTGATTTCCGGGAGAATTTGATTCAGCAGTCCTGTAAAACGAGCCGTTTCATCTTGCGTTTCCCGTGAAATGGAGAACATTTTCCGTCCAATCGGCACCAAAATAAGAGCGGCCAGCGGAACGACCACTAACACAAGCAGTGTCAGCTTCCAGTTCATAATAAACAAGATTGTCAATGATCCAATGACAGAAATGATGCCTGTAATAAACCCGCTGATATGGGTTGTAATCAGTTCTTTGACCACCATCGTATCATTCGTTACACGGCTGACTGTTTCTCCGGAAGCATTTGTATCAAAATAAGAGACAGGAAGCTTAATTAATTTCTTCCATAATAAATCCCGCAGCCCAGAGATGATTTTTTGACCATTATAGTTAAGGGCATAGGTGGCATAAGCGCTTAAACCCGCCTGAACGAAAAACACCAGCGCGATCAAACCGATTTGCGTGCCTGACAGATTTGACATAGAAAAACCATCGACAAGCTGCTTCGTTAATAATGGAATGAGCAGGCTGACCAGCGTGGTTACAACACTGAGGACAAGCGCAAAGGCAAGCTTTCCATAAGAAGGATTGGTCCGTCTTACTAAGGCAAAAAAGGGTTTCAATTTACTTTTAGATTTTTGTTTCTTGGTTGGCATATATTTTCCTCCTGTTTCAGCGTTCAGAAAGGTGAAAAGTCATAGCAAAAGGATGATTTTTACTCTTTCTCAATCATATCAATGGAGAAAGACTTTTTCAGTATATTTTTGCCGTGATCAAAATAAAAATCTCCCACTCATTGTTTGAATAGGAGATTTTTATGTTAGAGCACTGGCTTCTTTTTTCTGTAAGTCAATGTTACATCCTGCTGCCGCAAGTCTTCAATGATCATTTTGTACCGATCAACTTTTGCGGTATGTTCTTCTTTTATCATCTGAAGGGCAGCTTTTCGTTTTTCGCTTTTCGACTCAAGCTCTTTTTTTATTTTTTTTACAATCAACCCTTTTTGCCCTTTGATTTCCTCTTTTAATGAAGACTCAAATTTCTTTGTCAGGCTGAGAAAGTCGTTGATCGGTTGATTGAGGGTGCCCGCTTTCCCCTTCATTTCATCTTGGGTAAGAAACATATAGGTCGTTGATACAATTTCTGTTTCACTTTCTGAAAATAAGGAAGTCACTCTTCATATTCCTCCTAAGGCTGAAAATCAAATAACTGAGAAATCATTTCTTCTTTTTCAAACAGCTTTTCAATACTCTCGCGGATATTTTTGATAAAATCTCTTTTTTCTGTTGTCTGTTTTTTTAATTCAGCAACAATTCCATCATTTGCAGGAAGCGCACCTGTGTGGAATGATTCATGAACAGAGATTTTCTCCAATTTATCGAATGTGTGGCTGAAACCAGCTGCAAGCCGGAATTGAAGATCGAAGGCATAATGCGAAGGGTTTTCTTCCATATGATGAATAGCCGTGATGATCGCCTGCTTTTTGTCTATGAAATCTTCATCGATTTCCTGACTGTAAACCTTCTGGTACTTAGAAATCGCATCTTCCATATCTTCAACGATTTTCATACCGTTTTGATAGATTCTGACAGCGGATGAGAGATTGACTTGAATCGTTTCTCCCGAGCCGCTCTTCCCTGTAAAATAAATATCGGAGCCTTTATAGCTGAAGCCTTTTTCCTTTGACAAGGCGTTGAGCATTTGAACGATACTGTGGCCGTCGACGATAAGTTTTAGTGCGTCTTTTGTTTCTGTGTCGAGTGTTTCAAATGCATCTTTTAATTCATTAACACTGCCTATTAACTCACAGACATAATAAACAATTGCAACTACATTATTAGTAGAAAGTGCGTATTTTAACTGTTGATATTGAATTTCTATATCGCCTATCTTACTATTAACAATTTTTAACTGTTTTTTGATACTCTTCCTTTGCGTCTCATCAATATACCCATTCTCTTCAAGCTGATCCACAACTGTTCCGCTATTATTCAAGATAGTATGAAAGAATTTGATAAAGGCCGGCATTTTTTCCCCGATATTTTTAACCATTACCTGTATATCACCAAACCGGTCTTTCACTATTTTCCCTTTCGCCACATTTCCATCAGCACTAATTATACTGCCGACAAGCTCTGCATCTATCCCGGTCGAAGCCATGACAAATCCGTTTAGCCCGCCTTTTTTATATTCATCCGAATACTTTCGTAAAAAAGTTTGGATAGAACGGACTTCCTCATCAGGAATCTTATCTATAATACTTCTAATTCCTTTGACATCTGTATTTGTATCTTTCATCTTTACATTGCCAAATGTAATAAAATCGGCCTTTCCGCTGACGCCATAAAGCGGGTCATCTTTAGAAATACGCTGGGTGATCTTTGCTGTGACGCCTTTGTCATTGTAGTATTGGGTGATTGCTTTTTTAAGGTCTTCTTTGCGGACGTTTTCAAGTTCATCAGTATTCAGAACATTAAATTTATTGATCATAGCATCAAGTAAATCTTTATCAGCCTGTAACAAATGATTTACACTAACCTGAGCACCGTTTACCCCATATACTTCATCAAATTCTCCATCTATTAACTGAACCATTAACTGGTTGTTATTTGCAAGTGAATGCCCAAGAGCATAAGTATGTAACTCATCAGAATTTCCAGCTCTTTTCTTTGCTTCCTTAGTAAATTCTCTCGTTGCTCTGTATTGGCTATTGTCGATCCCTAAGAAGAGGCCAAAAAAATTATAAGACCAATCCTCGTTATCAGCACTACCTTCTGAAATAATATGAAGTTGGTCTATTTGATTTTCACTATCTTTTATATATATTGCCGTACCATCATAACCCGATTCTTTTATTGACTTATCTTTTTGGTTATTTTTCTTAATCAGTTCTTTAGATGTATATATCTCAATATCCTTAGGAAGATTTTGATTAGTTTCTTCTTTATAGATCCTGCGGACTTCCGCTTCAAATTCTGCTTTTGCTTCCTTTATTTCTTTAGGATTGTTTGATGCAAACTTTTTTTTATAATCATACTCTAAATTTATTAACCGCAGTTTTACATTTTCATTTGAAAATATATTATAGTTAGCCATCTTACCCCTCCTTATTTAAAAAGGTGATGGATTTTACGAGCTTTTTAACCTGATCTCCTAAGTTATCTTTATCTAACGTACAAGGCTTATCATTATTTGGGCATCTAAACATAAACGAAAACACAATACCTATTTGGTCTTTCTCAGTAGATTTAATATAACCGAAGTATCTGTACGAAAAATTATATTTATTTTTATCATTTTCAAAATTATTTTTCTTGTGAGCAATATAAATATCTTTACCTTCGCTCTCTAGTTTTTCAAAATTACCATTATAGCCATTTTCACTACTAATTTGGTCTAACATTGTCTCAGGATTGTTAATAAAAGTTACTCCTTGATAATACTCTATTTGTGCATTTAGCATTTTATTTTTTGTTTTTTTATAGCTATCAAATGCTATGATTTCTTCATTTTCATCATGGCTAGACAAATAACTTGAATACTTTCCATCCTCCGGAAACAACATCCTAAACCCTTTCAGCTTAGATTCCAGCAAATAATATCCTGGTTCCTCTTCTTTTGTTGACACCATGTACTCTCTCGTTTTCTCGTCCTGAAACGCAGGTACTTGAGGCAGGTCTTTGGGATCCATGTCTTTTGGCTTTACCGCTTCTGTTTTATTGTCATTTGTGCTGTTTTTATCATTGTCATTCATACTGCATCCTCCTGTCAGGGCAAGTAATAAGCTGAAGCAAATAAAGATGATCTTTTTCATTACGAACCTCCACGGTTTTTGTGAGAATAGAATTCTATTTTCATACTAAAATAATTCTATTGACCTGCTTAAGAAATGATTATTTTATCCTTTTTCATGTTACATCATGGCTGAATTTGGATAAATAGGAAATCGGACTCGGTTTTGATCTCCTTTTATTAACTAATCATATATAACACCTAATATAAATCTAAATACCTATTACCTTTTTCACAAAACAAAAAGAGCCGTATCATACGGCTCTTTACTCTTCAATCTCAGAATGGCGTTTTTTCAATACGTCAAGCACATCATCCAGCGGCAAGGCTTGTTCTCTGAGCAGGACAAGCAGGTGATACAGCAGGTCTGCCGCTTCCCATTTGAGTTCCTCATGATCCCGGTTTTTCGCGGCGATGATGACTTCGGATGCTTCTTCTCCGACTTTTTTCAAAATCTTATCGACGCCTTCACGGAAGAGGTACGTGGTGTAAGCTCCTTCAGGCATTTCCGCTTGGCGTTCCGCGATCACCCGCTCCAGTTCGTTCATGATGCCGAATCGGCCCGCGGCCTGTTCTTCTGCTTGTTCCTTTGTAAAACAGCTGTAGCTGCCAGTGTGGCATGCCGGGCCTGACGGTTCTACGAGTACGAGCAGCGCGTCTTGATCGCAGTCATACCGGATACCTTTGACGGCTTGCGTGTTCCCTGAGGTTTCTCCTTTATGCCATAACGCTTGGCGTGAGCGGCTGTAAAACCATGTTTCCTTCGTTTCCAGCGTTTTTTCGTACGATTCCTTGTTCATATACGCAAGGGTCAGCACTTCTTTGCTTGCCGCATCCTGCACGATGGCAGGAATTAATCCGTCCTCGTTAAAACGCAGTTCATCTGCCTGTTTCATCTCACATTCACCCCGTACTCTTTCAAGTATGATTTCACTTCTTTAATCGATGTTTCTTTATAATGAAAAATTGAGGCGGCCAGCGCGGCGTCGGCTTCTCCTTTTGTAAAAGCCTCAAGCATATGCTGTGCGTTTCCCGCGCCTCCCGAGGCGATAACAGGGACGGGGACAGCTTCGGAAACAAGCTTTGTCAGCGTGTGGTCGAAGCCTTTTTTCTCACCGTCGGAGTCCATGCTTGTCAGCAATATTTCTCCTGCCCCGCGTTTGACGCCTTCTTTTGCCCACGCGGTGACCTCCCAATCTGTTTTCTTTCTGCCGCCGTGCGTGTAGACCTTATATGTGTCAGATTCTTTGTCATACTTGGCATCAATGGCAAGTACGATGCATTGAGAACCGAAAAACTCGGCTCCTTCTGTAATCAGCTCAGGGCGGAGAACAGCTGCCGTGTTCACCGACACTTTGTCCGCTCCGGCACGCAGTATCGTTTTCATATCGCTGAGCTGATTGATGCCGCCGCCGACTGTAAACGGAATGGCAAGCTTCGCGGCAACCTGCTCCACAACGTCAACCATCGTCTTTCGTCCTTCGTGCGAGGCGGAGATATCAAGAAAAACAAGTTCATCCGCACCTTCCCGGTCGTACACTTCGGCGAGTTCAACTGGGTCACCGGCATCCTTCAATTCGAGAAATTGAATTCCTTTGACAACGCGTCCTTCTTTGACATCAAGGCATGGGATAATCCGTTTTGTGATCATTTGCGCTTCACCCTTTCAAGCGCCTCACTCAGCGTAAACTGATTGGTATACAGCGCTTTTCCGATGATCGCTCCTGAGACGCCGTCCGCCTCATTGCGGGCGAGAGCTTCGAGATCCGCGACGGAGCTGACTCCGCCGGAAGCGATCACCGATTTCCCCGTTTCCTTAGCAAGCTCGACCGTGCTTTTAACATTGGGGCCTGACAGCATTCCGTCTGTCGCGATGTCAGTAAAAATAAAGACTTCCGCACCTTCATTGGCAAGCTCTTTGCCTAGTTCGGTTGCCTTAAGGGTTGATGTTTCCAGCCATCCCTCTGTTGAAACAAAGCCGTTTCTCGCATCCAGTCCGATTGCAATTTTCTCGCCATATTGTTTCAGCATTTTTTTGACAAACGGAGGGTTAGAAACTGCTGAGCTTCCCAGGATCACCCGCTCGACTCCTGCTGATAAATATTCATAGACGTCATTTTCAGAACGGATCCCACCGCCGATTTCGACTTTCAGGTTCAGCTTTTGCGCAATCTCAATCACATGGCGGTCATTCACTCTTTTCCCTTCTTTGGCCCCGTCGAGATCAACGAGATGGATCCATTCGGCACCCTCTTTCTCAAATAACTCAGCCATGTCGTACGGTGAATCGCCATATATCGTTTCCTTATTATAATCCCCTTGAACAAGGCGAACACATTTGCCGTTTCTCATATCAATTGCCGGATATAATGTAAAAGCACTCATTTTTTCACCTTCTGTTCTGCTGCCATTTTCGTAAATTGGGTTAAAATAGACATTCCGACCGTGCTGCTTTTTTCCGGATGAAATTGGGCGCCGAAGACGTTTCTTTTTCCGACTACAGCAGGCACTCGTACACCATAATCGGCGCTTGCCAGAAGCGCGTTCTCCTCCATCCCGTCAATGTAATAGGAATGAACGAAGTAAGCGTAGCCTTGTTCTGTTTTAGTCAGCAGCGGAGATTCATTATGAAAAGAAAGACGATTCCAGCCCATATGCGGAACCTTCAGCTTGTTTCCTTTTTCATCTTCTGCTTTCAGCCTGACTGCTTTTCCTTTTAACAGCCCGAGTCCTGAAGCGGTGCCGTTTTCTTCGCTTTCTTCAAATAAAAGCTGCATGCCGAGGCAGATCCCGAGAAGCAGCCTTCCCTCTGAGACCATATCGTGAATCAATTGATCAAGCTTCGTGTAGCCCAAATTGTCCATCGCGTCTCCAAATGAACCGACTCCCGGCAAAATGAAAGCATCAGCTTCTTTCAGCTCCTCCGGCTTTTCAGAAACAAAATACGGCACGCCGACACGTTCAAGCGCCTTTGAGACACTGTATAAATTCCCCATTCCGTAATCTATCACGCCGATCATTTACAGCATCCCTTTCGTTGACGGTATTCCTTTAACTCGCGGATCGATCGTTGTCGCTTCATCAAGCGCACGTCCCAGTGCTTTAAAAACGGCTTCAATCATGTGGTGGGTATTTGTTCCATAATGAACGATGACGTGCAGGTTCATTCGAGCTTCGAGCGCCAGCTTCCACAAAAATTCATGTACAAGCTCCGTATCGAAAGTTCCGACTTTAGCAGCCGGGAAATCAGCGCGCATTTCTAAGTGCGGCCGGTTGCTTAAATCAATCACAACTTGAGCAAGTGCCTCATCCATCGGCACAAACGCCGATCCGTAGCGTTTGATTCCTTTTTTATCGCCCAACGCTTCAAGCAGCGCCTGCCCTAAGCAGATGCCGATATCTTCAGTCGTGTGGTGATCATCTATATCAACATCGCCTTTTGCGTTAATGGAAAGATCAAATTGGCCGTGTTTCGTGAATAAATCCAACATATGTGTCATAAACGGCACATCTGTTTTAATATCCGCTTGTCCTCCGCCGTCTATTGTAAATGCCAGCTCAATATCTGTTTCGTTTGTTTTCCTGACGCGTTCCGCTTTTCTCATTTAGAAATCCTCCGTTCTCTCGCTTCAATTGATCTGGCATGGGCTTCTAACCCTTCCAGTCTGGCAAAAGCCGCGATGCTTTCGGCATGTTCTTCAAAGGCTGATTGACTGTAAGAAATAATGCTCGATTTCTTTTGAAAATCAGTTACGTTTAATGGACTTGAAAATCTGGCTGTTCCGTTTGTCGGAAGCACATGGTTCGGTCCGGCAAAATAATCACCGACAGGCTCAGGGCTGTATCTGCCTAAGAAAATTGCACCCGCATGTTTGATACTGCCAAGCAAAGCTTCCGGAGACTGTGTTATGATTTCTAAATGCTCTGGCGCGAGTGTATTGACAGTCTCAATCGCTTCTACCATTGTTTCCGCCACATATATACAACCGTAATCTCTCACTGAAGCTTCCGCTATTTCTCTTCGCGGCAAGGTTTCCAGCTGCTTATTCACCTCGGCTGAAACCGTCTCGGCCAGCGCCATGGAATCTGTGACAAACACACATGAGCTAAGCTTATCGTGTTCCGCCTGTGACAGCAGATCGGCTGCAATTTCGCTCGGAATCGCTGTTTCATCAGCCAGCACGACGATTTCACTCGGTCCGGCAATCATATCGATATCGACATCGCCGAACACTTCTCGTTTGGCAAGCGCGACATAAATGTTGCCCGGACCCGTGATTTTATCCACCGGCTCAATGGTTTCTGTTCCGTATGCTAACGCCGCAATCGCCTGAGCGCCGCCCATTTTGTAAATGTCTTTTATGCCCAGCTCGGCTGCAGCAACCAAAACTCCAGGAGACAGCAGACCGTCTTTTCCCGGAGGCGTGACGAGAACGATTCTTTCAACGCCCGCTACGAGCGCCGGAATCACATTCATCAAAACAGATGAAGGATATGCGGCCGTTCCCCCCGGCACATATACACCGGCGGAATCCAGCGCCGTCACTTTCTGCCCCAGCATTGTGCCGTCCTTTCTGTGATAAAACCAGGAGGATTGCAGCTGTCTTTCGTGATATTCCCTAATATTTTCGATTGCCTGCCTAATCACCTGAAGAAGACGTGAATCCAGTGAGGTGTATGCCTCCTCAAATTCTTCTTTTGTGACCAGCGGGCTGTCTATTTCGATGCAGTCAAATTTCGCCGTGTAGCTGCGAACCGCCTGATCACCGTTTGCTTTAACATCTTCAATAATGGACCGGACCGTCTTTCTTTGCTCTTCCGTTCCGGCATCGATGGAACGCTTGAGAGAAAGCCGTTCCGCTCCGCTGATGGTTTTGATCTTCATTTTGCCGTCTCTCCTTCCACAACGAGAGATAGGCGGGATGCCATTTCGTCAATCACATCGTCTTTCATGCGATAGCTTACCGGGTTGACAATAAAGCGAGAGGTAATGTCACAAATGTGCTCCGTTTCAACAAGCCCATTTTCTTTCAGCGTCTGTCCTGTGGAAACAATGTCCACTATCCGATCTGCAAGCCCAATGAGCGGAGCCAGTTCAATTGAACCGTTGAGCTTAATAATCTCGACTTGTTCTCCCTGCTCTCTGAAATAACTGGAAGCCACATTCGGATACTTTGTCGCGATTCTTGGCGCTACTCCGCTCCAGTCTGTATTCGGAAGTCCGGCGACAGCTAAGTGGCATTTGCTGATGTTTAAATCCAGTACCTCATACACATCGCGTTCCTCCTCCAGCATGACATCCTTGCCCGCAATTCCGACGTCTGCCACGCCATGCTCCACATACGTGGTTACGTCCATCGGCTTCGCTAATATAAACCGAAGATTTTCCTCCGGCACATCGATGATCAGTTTTCTCGAATCTTCAAACTCCTCAGGGAGCCTGTAGCCTGCCTGCCTCAGCAGCCCTGCCGCTTCTTCAAATATCCGGCCCTTTGGCATCGCCATTGTGAGTAACTTACCCATTTTGCTCTTCCTTTCTGGCACCGATAAAATAAGTGACGTTTGCAAAAGATTTTGTCATCTGGTCGATATTTTCTATTCCCGATAAATCTTGAAGAACCACTTTGTTCCCTTTCATGCGTTCTTCATTCGCATAAGCGATGGCTTGCGCCCGCTGCTCTTTGCTGAAAATAACAGCGTCTATTTCACAAGGTTCGTCCTTCATATGAAGGGCTTCAATCAGCCGGTCGATCCGAAGCCCGAAGCCTGTTGCCGGTGCAGGTGAATCAAAATGGCCCAGCAGCTTGTTGTAACGGCCGCCGCTTCCAATGACAAAACCGACATTCTCGGCGTACACTTCAAATAAAATCCCTGTGTAATAGCTCATGTGGCTGACCATATTCAGATCCAGGCGGACATTTTCCGTACATCCGTAATCCTCAAGAATGTCCCACAGCGCCTTCAGCTCATCAACCACGCTTTTTCCTTGCGCAGAATCGACGATTTCCTCGGCACGTCCGCATACTTCTATACCGCCCCGCAGTTCAAGGAGCTCAAGCAGCCTGCTTTTATCAATGGAGGAAAGCGGGAGAGACTTGACATGCTCTCTGTAGCCGACGTAGTTCTTTTCATATAAGAACCTCCGCAGCACATCAGCTCGTTCAACGTTTCCGAGCACCTCAACAAACAAAGCATCCGCAATGCCGGCATGGCCAATTGCAATTTTAAAGGATGCCAGCCCAGCGTTTTTTAATGCCCCGACGACTAAAGCAATGACCTCCGCATCCGCGCTCGTCGTGCCGTCACCGATTAACTCCACTCCGACCTGCTCGAACTCAGCCGGACGTCCGCCTTCACGCTCCTGAGCCCTGAATACATTTGCCGCATAGCCGACTCTTAGCGGATGACCGTGTTTCAGAAGCTTCGATGCCGCCACCCTTGCAATCGGCCCCGTCATATCCGGGCGAAGCACCAATGTCTTGCCGTCCTGATCAAGTAGCTTAAACAGCTGCTGCTCTTCAATTGCTGACTGGACGCCAACGGTATCGTAAAACTCCAGTGTCGGCGTTTCCATAAATTGATATCCCCATTTATCAATCAAATCGGTTAACGATCGTCTCACCTTTTTTTTCGTTTCGTATAAACCGGGCAGTGTATCTCTCATGCCGTGCGGTTTTTCAAACATAAACATCAACCCGAGCACCTCCGCTGTTATCTTATGAAGGAAAATTCCGAATCCTTTAGTTCGCTAATATGATAATATGTTAGCAGATGAAAGAATGAAAATCAACGCTTAACTTCAGTAAGGATATTTTTAGTTCAAATATCCTTCTCCTCATTATGAAAAAATCATGAATAATGTATTAAAGGTACGTAATATCTCAAATTCTTTATGTTTGGCATGCTATAATACAAATCAAATAGAGAACAAGGAGATAAAGATGAAAACACTGCGAACTCTATGTGTCCTGATGATTCTTTCAGGCGTTATTTTTTTCGGACTTAAAATAGATGCAAAAGATATAGATATTCCTTTTTTGAACAGCCTTAAAAAAGTGGTTTCTGATAGCGATACAGACTCAGCTGCGAATAGCAAAAAGGAGCTGAAGGGAAGCGCAAAACCGCTGGATGTCATCCTTTACAATCAAATGGACGCACCCCGGCTCTATAACGGCTGTGAAGTAACAAGCCTTGCGATGGTGCTGAATTATGCGGGATACGACGTGACAAAAAATACCCTGGCAAATCAGGTTGCCACAGTGCCTTTGACATACAGCAGCGGATTAAAGGGTGATCCGAATGACGGATTTGTCGGGGATATGGCGAATGGCCCTGGTCTCGGTGTCTACCATCGACCGATCTATCAGCTGGCGAAAACCTATGCGGGAGACAAAGTGTCTGATCTGACTGGAAAAAGTATTTCCGCTGTTTATCAGCAGCTTGAAAAAGGCAATCCAGTTTGGGTTATTACGACAGCCAACTTTACGCCAGTTGACAACATGCAGACATGGAAAACGCCAAACGGAACGATAGAAATTACGTACAGCGAACACAGCGTCGCCGTTACGGGATATGATGATAAATATGTGTATCTCAATGATCCGTATGGCTATAAAAACAGAAAAACCGATAGAACAAGCTTTGAAAAAGCGTGGAAACAAATGGGCAGCCAGGCCGTGGTTATTCAAAAGTAAACACCTGAAGCCTCACTATGCTCTATTCTGAGCAAATACGACAATATTCATGCTTTTTGTATCAATCGGTAAGATCGATTCATTTTCCATTTTTCACCCAAAATTGTCTTTACTTTCAGGCTGTCTGTTTTTATGATTAAAGCAGATTCAGCCTTGCCCCGATCTATGCGAGAGAAGCCGGTGCAAGTCGCTGACGCTTCTCTTGCAAAAAATGAAAGATATCCGGGGAGGATTTATCATTGAAAAAAATCGTGTCTATCCTATTTATGTTCGGTTTGGTTATGGGTTTCAGCCAGTTTCAGCCATCAACCGTTTTTGCAGCTGACAAAGTGGTGCACGAAACAATTATCGTACCAAAAAATACAACATATGACGGGAAAGGACAGCGGTTTGTGGCAGGGAAAGAATTAGGTGACGGAAGCCAGTCAGAAAACCAAGACCCTGTTTTTCGTGTGGAGGATGGAGCAACCCTGAAAAATGTGGTGCTTGGTGCACCTGCAGCTGATGGCGTGCACACTTATGGAAACGTTAACATTCAGAATGTGAAATGGGAAGATGTTGGTGAGGATGCGTTAACGGTGAAGAAGGAAGGAAAAGTGACGATCGACGGCGGTTCTGCTCAAAAAGCGTCAGATAAGATATTCCAAATCAATAAAGCCAGTACCTTCACAGTGAAAAATTTCACGGCGGATAATGGCGGGAAGTTCATTAGACAGCTTGGTGGTTCAACCTTCCACGTTGATGTGATCATCGACAAGTGCACCATCACAAACATGAAGGAAGCGATATTCCGGACGGACAGCAAAACAAGCACGGTCAGAATGACAAATACACGCTACTCTAATGTCGGTCAAAAATGGATTGGTGTTCAGCATATTTACGAAAACAACAACACTCAATTTTAACAAAAAAAGTCCGCTGATGTTATTCAGCGGACTTTTTCAATCTTTCTTGCATTTCTTCCTTCGTATAGATGATCCTCATCGGATTTCCGCCGACAAATGCCCCGTCAGGCACATCCTTATGGACAAGCGTTCCGGCGGACACAACTGCGCCATCTCCTATTTTCACCCCGGGCAGAATGGTCGTGTTGGCACCAATCATCACTTCGTCCCCGATCAGAACTTTGCCGATCCGGTATTCGTGAATCAGATACTCATGGGCCAGAATGGTCGTATTGTACCCGATGATTGTATTTGTTCCGACTGAGATCTTTTCCGGAAACATGATATCTGGCATCACCATGAGGGCAAAGGATGTCTGTTTTCCAACCTTCATCCGCAGAAATGTGCGGTACAGCCAGTTTTTCATCCCTATAAACGGCGTATATCTCGCAATTTGAATGACAATGAAATTTTTGACGACCTTTAAAAAAGGTACCGTTTGATAGACATGCCACAGTGAGTTGGCCCCCGAGACCGGATGACGATCTGTTTTTCTCACAGATTACTTCACTCCAACGATTTGTAATAGATCACTCATTTTCTCAAGCATAAAATCCGGCTCATGCTTCGCCAGCATTTCCGGCCCTTTAATCGTCCATGCGACTCCTGCCGTTTTTGTACCGGCGTTTTTCCCTGCCAGCACATCATGGTAATTATCACCGACCATAATGGCTTCCGCCGGCTCGCTTCCTAGCTGTTTCAGCGCTAACAGCACAGGCTCGGGATCAGGCTTTGCATTCGTCACATCATCAAGGGTGACAACTGTTTCAAAGAATTCGCCGATTCCCGTGAGCTTGAGGCCCATATTGACAGTATCTCTTAATTTTGTTGTCACAATTCCTAATGTAAAGCCGGCTTTTTTTAATGCATCCAGGGTCTCATATACCGTTTCATATTCAGTGACGAGTGAATCATGCATGTCATGATTGTACGCTCTGTACATAGCGATCATATCCTCGCATTTATCAGGGTCCATCGAAGAGAACGTATCAAAAAGAGACGGCCCGATAAATGCAAGGACATCTTCTCGTTTATACTTGCTCGGATAATAATGCTCCAGTGTATGCAAAAAGGACGCGATAATTAATTCATTCGTATTAATAAGCGTTCCGTCTAAATCAAACAGAATCGTCGTTACTTGTTTGTCACTCATATTGCTTCCTTTCCAACCGCTGAGGGTTTCCATTTTTTCCACGTGTGCGCAATAGCCATTGTCAGCAGAACTGCTGTGGTGACACGAATCAAAAGAAGCGGCCAGACCGGTATGCCAAGCGGAATAAAGACAAGTGTATCTTCCACGACCGCGTGGCAGGCAACGAGAAATATAAATGCCAATGTCATGTCCCGCTTGCTCACGCCGTCATCCTCGACAGCTTTGATCATGACACCCGCTCCGTAGGCCAGACCAATCGTCAGTCCCGTCACCATCGTCATAGACGTATTTTTATTCATGCCAAGCAGCTGCGTAAACGGCGACAGCCACCTGGAAAACCGATAAAGCCAGCCTAAATCTCTTAAAAACTGGATGATAATCATCAGCGGGATCACTATTGCCGCCAGCTGCAAAACACCAAGTCCGGCTTTCGTTAATGCTTCTGCCAACATTCCTAGCCAGCTGTCTGGCGCCGCGCTCTTCGCAGCGATAAAACCGTACTGCGCCGTTTCCTTTCCGCCATGCCAAATGAGGTTGATGACGATGGCTGACACAGCGGCCAAACCGATGCGCACGGCCAATATGACGCCAATTCTGATACCAACCTTTGCGGCAACTGTCGATTCGATAATCAAGTTATGACAGAAAGAAAGCATAACAGCTAAAATAAAGACTTCTTTCACAGATAAATCCAATGTTAAAATCCCGGCAATTCCCGCATACAGATTCAGCATATTTCCCAGTACAAGCGGAATGGCCGCTTCACCAGAAAGCCCGAAGAGACCCATTACCGGTGTGATCAGCCGTACAAGCCAATCCATGACAGGGGTATGCTGGAGCAAAGTGACCAATAGCGTTACCGGGAAAATCACTTTACCCAGCGTCCATGTTGTTTGAAAACCTGCTGCAAGACCGGCCAGAAAGATCTTCTTCATCCCTCATCCCCCTTTGTTGACGTCTACTCCGCGTACCGCTCCTTCGAGTATCCCTTGACGCGTCTGAAGATGATGGCTGCCACAGCCAAAACAATCAATACGATTGAAATCACCTGAGCGATGCGAAGTGAATCAGTCAGCATTAAGCTGTCAGTCCGCATTCCTTCAATAAAGTATCTTCCGATTGAATACCAAATGATATAGATCAAGAACATCTCGCCTCTACGCAAATTCGCTCTGCGCAGCAGCAGTAAAACAATGACGCCGACAAAGCTCCATAGTGATTCATATAAAAAAGTAGGATGATAATATTGCCCATTGATATACATTTGATTGATGATAAATTCAGGCAGGTGCAGGTTTTCTAAAAAGGCTCTGCTGACAGCCTCGCCGTGCGCTTCCTGATTCATGAAGTTCCCCCAGCGGCCGATCGCCTGGCCGAGCAAAATGCTGGGCGCGGCAATATCCGCAAGCTTCCAGAACGAAAGGTTTTTCACTCTCGAAAACACATAACCCGTTAAAATGGCGCCGATTAATCCGCCATGAATGGCAATGCCGCCCTTCCAAATCTTAATGATTTCTCCCGGATGTGCCGCATAATAGTCCCATTCAAAGGCAACATAATAAATTCGTGCGCAAATAATCGCAATTGGAATGGCAAACAGGACAAGATCAATAAACGTATCTTTCTGCAGCCCCCGTTTTTCACTTTCCCTCATCGCTATCCACAGCCCGAGCAAAGCGCCGAGACCGATAATGATTCCGTACCAGTGGACGGCTAACGGCCCCAGCTGAAATGCTATCGGATTGAGTGGTTCTATCGCTTCATTCATTTAACGCCAACTCCTATTCTTCTTGTTCACCGTCTTCAATGACGTCCGCCAGCTTGTTGGTAAATTGTTCAGCGGCATTCAGCCCCATCCGCTTCAATCTGAAGTTCATTGCTGCCACTTCGATGATGACTGCAAGATTTCGGCCTGGGCGGACGGGAATCGTCAGTTTTGTAATTTCTGTATCAATGATTTTCATGGTCTCTTCCTCAAGTCCGAGCCGGTCGTATTGCTTGCCCTGCTCCCAGAGTTCAAGATTCATGACAATCGTGATTCGTTTATTGCTTCTGACCGCGCCAGCGCCAAATAGCGTCATCACATTGATAATGCCAAGGCCCCTGATCTCAAGAAGGTGCTCAATTAATTCCGGAGCGTTTCCCACAAGAGTATCCTGATCCTCCTGCCGTATTTCAACGCAATCATCGGCAACAAGGCGATGCCCTCTTTTCACAAGCTCTAGCGCTGTTTCGCTTTTTCCGACGCCGCTTTTTCCTGTGATCAGCACGCCGACACCATATATATCGACAAGAACGCCATGAATTGCTGTGGTAGGCGCCAGCCTGCTCTCAAGGAAGTTGGTTAAACGGCTTGACAGTCTTGTCGTTTTCAGCGGCGATCTGAGGACAGGCACCCCATTTTTCTCGGAGGCGTCAATCAGCTCCTGCGGGATGGGCATATCTCTAGAAAGAATAATAGCTGGTGTTACATCAGTGCACAGAGAATCCATTCGCTGCTTTTTCTCCTCTTCAGGAAGCTGTTCAAAGAAAGAAAGCTCTGTTTTTCCGAGAAGCTGCACGCGCTCCCTCGGGTAATATGTAAAATATCCGGCAATTTCAATACCTGGTCTTGATAGGTCACTCATTGTAATCGGGCGGTTAATTCCTTCTTCTCCGCTGATTAATTCCAAATTGAACTGTTCCATTACGTCTTTTGTGCGAACCTTTGCCACGATATGTTCCTCCTGTTCCGGGCTGCCCCGAGCTTGCTCACAATACTTTCATTTTATCACTTTCGGGCTTGAACCTAAAACAGATTTTATAAAAGGGGGGAAAACACCTCAGCTGGTCTAGATCACTAGTCTGAAAAAGAGTAAAATAAAGGTATTCAAATTCCAGAAAGGCGGATCATCTATGGCAGAGAGTCTTCTTATCAAAGACATTGCGATCGTGACAGAAAATGAAGTAATCAAAAACGGCTATGTCGGAATCAATGACGGAAAAATCAGCACAGTTTCAACAGAACGGCCCAAGGAGCCATATTCAAAAGAGATTCAAGCACCTGCGGATTCCGTTTTGCTTCCCGGCATGATTGACATTCATATCCACGGCGGCTATGGCGCAGATACAATGGATGCTAGCTTTTCCACGCTCGACATCATGTCGTCAAGACTGCCCGAAGAAGGCACGACGAGCTTTTTAGCCACAACGATTACCCAAGAGCATGGGAACATTTCTCAAGCTTTGGTGAACGCAAGAGAGTGGAAAGCGGCTGAAGAGTCCTCTTTATTAGGTGCAGAACTGCTCGGCATTCATTTAGAGGGCCCCTTTGTTTCGCCTAAAAGAGCCGGAGCGCAGCCAAAGGAGTGGATTAGGCCTTCGGATGTTGAGCTTTTCAAAAAGTGGCAGCAGGAGGCGGGCGGACTGATCAAAATTGTTACACTTGCGCCGGAGGAGGATCAGCATTTTGAACTGATCCGCCATTTGAAAGACGAATCGATTATCGCATCCATGGGGCACACGGATGCCGATTCCGCATTGCTGTCGGATGCCGCAAAAGCAGGGGCGAGCCATATGACTCATCTGTACAACGCGATGAGCCCGTTTCATCACCGAGAGCCCGGAGTGATCGGAACGGCGCTGGCCCATGATGGGTTTGTGACAGAGCTTATCGCCGATGGCATTCACTCCCATCCTTTAGCTGCAAAGCTTGCTTTTTTGGCGAAAGGCAGCAGCAAGCTCATTTTAATTACCGATTCCATGAGGGCAAAAGGACTGAAAGACGGCGTATATGAGTTCGGCGGCCAAAGTGTGACGGTAAGAGGACGAACAGCACTTCTTTCAGACGGAACCCTTGCCGGTTCGATCCTCAAAATGAACGAAGGCGCACGGCATATGCGTGAGTTTACAAATTGCTCTTGGACGGATATAGCTAATATAACTTCTGAAAACGCGGCCAAACAGCTGGGCATCTTTGACCGAAAAGGCAGTGTGACTGTGGGAAAAGATGCAGATTTGGTGATTGTCAGCAGTGATTGCGAGGTGATTCTCACCATTTGCCGCGGAAACATTGCATTTATATCCAAGGAGGCTGACCAGATATGAAAGTAATGGAATGTCAAACGTATGAAGAGCTAAGCCAAATAGCAGCCAGAATAACGGCAGATACAATCAAAGAAAAACCTGATGCTGTTCTCGGTTTAGCGACGGGCGGCACACCGGAAGGCACGTATCGCCAGCTGATCCGCCTGCACCAAACTGAGAATCTCTCATTTCAAAACATCACTACAGTTAATTTGGATGAGTACGCCGGACTTTCAAGCGATGACCCGAACAGCTATCACTTCTATATGAACGACCGTTTTTTTCAGCATATCGACAGCAAGCCTAGCCGGCATTTTATTCCGAATGGAAATGCAGACGATTTGGAGGCCGAATGCAGACGGTATGAACAGCTAGTCGATTCCCTCGGCGACACTGACATTCAGCTTCTCGGCATCGGCCGAAACGGACACATCGGCTTTAACGAACCGGGAACGTCTTTCAAGTCGCGAACTCATGTTGTGACATTAAATGAGCAAACCCGCCAAGCGAATGCCAGATATTTTCCCTCCATAGACAGCGTGCCGAAAAAAGCACTGACAATGGGAATTCAAACGATACTCTCAAGCAAGCGCATTCTGCTGCTTATTTCTGGAAAAAGCAAAGCGGAAGCTGTTCGTAAGCTGTTAGAAGGAAACATAAGCGAAGATTTTCCCGCATCTGCTTTGCACCTGCATTCCGATGTTACGGTTTTGATTGATCGTGAAGCCGCGTCATTAAGACCTTGAAAGGAACATGCTGACTTATGAATATCAATAAACAATCGCCTATTCCGATTTACTATCAGATTATGGAGCAATTAAAAACCCAAATTAAGAACGGAGAGCTGCAGCCGGATATGCCTCTTCCTTCTGAGCGCGAATATGCCGAACAATTCGGGATCAGCCGGATGACAGTTCGCCAGGCGCTTTCTAATTTAGTTAATGAAGGCTTGCTCTATCGCCTGAAAGGGCGGGGCACCTTTGTCAGCAAGCCAAAAATGGAACAAGCACTTCAAGGGCTGACAAGCTTTACCGAGGATATGAAAAGCCGCGGGATGACACCGGGCAGCAGGCTCATTGATTATCAGCTTATTGATTCAACTGAGGAGCTCGCGGCTATATTAGGCTGCGGGCACCCCTCCTCTATCCATAAAATCACTCGGGTGCGGCTGGCAAATGATATTCCGATGGCGATTGAGTCCTCACATATTCCGTTTGAGCTTGCGGGTGAATTGAACGAATCGCATTTTCAGTCGTCGATCTATGATCATATTGAAAGGTACAACAGCATACCGATTTCCCGTGCAAAACAGGAGCTTGAGCCAAGCGCTGCCACCACGGAAGAAGCGAATATTCTTGGTATTCAAAAGGGAGCGCCTGTCCTATTAATTAAACGAACAACATATCTGCAGAACGGAACTGCTTTTGAGCATGCAAAATCCGTATACAGAGGCGACCGTTATACATTTGTCCACTATATGGATCGTCTTTCATAAAAAAAGCCTCCAACCCTTTTTAAGGATTGGAGACATGGCGAAAATCAAACTGGTCTGGTGCCGGACGATATGTTTCTTTTTTCGTCTTGAACTTCCAGATCGGTGATTTCGTTTTGCCGTTAAAACTGTCTTCCACTATAATGTACCAATAATAAACAGACTGCGGTTCAAGATGATCCCAGCGGAATTCAGCTGTGTCCCCGCTCTTCACTTGCTCCCGTTTTCCGAGCTCTTCATTGGTATATACGTTACATTCAAAATAATCGGTTTCCACCTTTTTGATTCTTGGCTTCAAATCAAGCGAAAGGGAAAATTCATCCTTGTTGCCATAGGTATCCGTATCATAGTAGTTCTTATCCTTTACATACGGAGAGTACGTCGATACGTGCACCATGTCATTGGCTTGGTCAAATTGAAGCAAACGCAAATACCCTTGGCCGCCTTCTGGCCCGCCCTGATAATCGGCCAGCATTTGATGCACAAGACGATCCGGTTTCCCATCACCATCATCATCCAGCTCATCTGTTTTTCTCATCGCACTATGATAATGCCCGCTCAACACCATCACGACATTCGGGTTCGGCTTTACGATTTCTTTGAATATTTTCTCTCCGATTGGGCTTCTGTTTCCGCTGACCAGCAAATACTCATGAAAAGCTAAAATGGCCATCCGGTCAGGATGCTTCTTCAGCACCTGATTCATCCACGCGATGTCTTCATCCGTAATGCCCCATCCCATGTACAGCATGATATAATCATTGCCGTTGCTAGAAATCAGGTCATAATGTCCGCGGTTATTTTTATAGGAACCGCCATAATGAAATTTTTTATCAAAACGATCGCTGCCAAAATATTTGCCAAACGCCCTGTAGGAGCCGTCCTTATGTCCGACATCGTGATTGCCGGCCAGCACGCCGTAAGGAATTCCGCTCTTATCCAGAACGGACATTGACCGATCAGCGTTTTTCCACTGTCTGATATCGGCGGAATCATCTACAATATCACCCGTGTGGAACACATATTTGATATTGAGCTGCTTTTGATTATCTTTTATCCATTCGGTCTGTTTATCAAAAATATGCGGATAGCTTTCGGCGTAATACTGTGTATCAGACATCCAGACAAATGTGTACATATCCTTCGCAGGAGGAATTTCATCCTGTACAATCACATTCATTTTCGACTCCCGTACAAAATCGGCGGCAATCACAGACGCTTTCAGCGTAAACGGTTTGTCATCCTTCGCGACGAAGCTGTCAACAGGCTGCCATTCGTTTGTCCGATAATTCCAAGCATACATCGTCACCTTTCTCCCCGGCAAAGAACTGCCCTTCCAGACTGATTCTGCCAGATCATTCTCATCAATTGATGGATCAACCGTCACTTCAAAGCGATGATAAGGGAAAAGCTCTTTGTTTTCTGTCGATACTGTTTTTCCATCAGCAGCTGATACCCGCTCCAATTCTTTATTCGTAAATGGGGTCTCCCTTTCCGGCACAAAGCTTTTCGGCGGTTCAGTCAGTGACGCGTGCTTAAATATTTTCACATGATTGCGCGCTGTATATTGAAATCCCCTATAAAAACCAACATCCATGGCATCATTCGTCGGATCTTTCACCCGTACAGAAAGCTTGGCCTTATGCGTGTCGGCTTCGCTGTCTATAACCTCCGGCTGGTCCGGATGCTCTCGTTCGGTTTTAAATATCCTCTCAATCACTGTTTTATTGCCCGCGAGATCCGTTGCTGTCACTTTTAGAGAATGTTTTCCCGGCAAAAGGTCAGAAGATGACGTATGATATGGGAGTGTAATGCTTTCTCCATCTAACGACGCCTCCGCTTCCTCAATTCTGCTCCATTTATCATACATATCCGCCTGCAGGATAAGGTTTCCTTTATACGTTTGCCCCTCGGTGATATTCGGCTCAATGTGAGGTCCTGAATTATCTACCCGTACAACCAGGCTGACATTTTCCTTCCCGTCGCTTGCTTGAATATGGTGAGCGCCTTCAGAAAGCTTTGATGTATCCCACTCCAGCAGCTGTGATGTAAATAGTCCGTCAGGCAGATTGAACTGAAATTGCCAGCTTTTATTCGAGCGCTGATTATCGCCAATAAAGAGTTCCTTCTCAGGAGACACCCTCTGATCTCTGATCACCGTTCCATCCGATAACACCAATCGGGCGTTTTTGACTAAGAAGTCATCACGGTTTTCAGCCGTATCAAACGGAGACACCTTCGAACCTGAACGTATCGTAATACGCTGCAGCTGCTTCCCTTTCCGAAGCAGTGTCTCTGGCAATGGAACAGAATAGGTGCGGTATTTATTTGTTGTATCATCGAACACCTTCAGCACTTTGCCTTCCATCGTTACCGCGTTTTTAAAATAAAGGTTCGTTTTCCTCGTATCGAATGCAAAATATACTTCTTTTTCCATCGCGGGCTCTGTCACTTGTTTTTTCCCGTCAATCCATAGCTTAATGCTGTCAGCTCGCCCTTCTGTCGTGGCTTTGAGAAATTGAGTTCCCGACAGCGTGTCTCTGTTTTCAATATTCATCCGCAGACCGTGCGCCTTGCTTGTTTGTTTAATATCAATCATTTTGACCGGCGTTCTCGCTTCATTGATCCCGTCCCCGGCCGCCACATAATACTCTAGCTGATCCTTCCCGATCAATTCAGGCGAATACACAATATAATGGAAGAGATTATCGTTGCGGTCTTTTTCAGCAAGAATTCGCTTAAACGGTTTGTTCTCATCCGTCCGGTAGTAAAAGGCCACTGTTTTCACTAGGCTTCGGTCCCGTATGTCAGCCCGCAGCTCAATGCTTTCAGCAGGGCGGACAGGCTTGCGGTCAGTCAAATCCTCAATGACCGGCTTTTCTTTATCGAGCTTGATTTTCCGTTTCTGGTCGGGCACCTGTGCCTGTAATACGGTTCCGGGAGACGGATTCTTTTCCCCGATTGAAATGTTCAGAAGTTCTGCTGTTCCGTTCAGTGGATACTTATAAAGCACTGATGACAGCCGGCGCAGCGCATGTTTCCGATAATGCGCAACCGAAATGTCCTTTCCTGTATTCGTTGATATCACAACGGCCCGCGGCCTCGTATTGGCCATACCCTCTGTCTCGTCTATCACCGCAAGATTTTTTCCTTCTTTTAGTTGTGTCTGATAATAACGATTGAAATCCGCTGACGTCAATTCTGGATGCCCGGCAGGCTTCAGCCAGACGACAAACGTTTCGCCGGATGGTATCAAGATCCTTTCATCAGGTCTCCAAATCAGATCGGAGTCAGGCCCTTCTTTTGGGTAGCGGTAACGGATATGGTAGTCTTTAAAATCAATCGTTCTGTCAGTCGTATTAAAAATCTCAATAAATTCATAACCGTCTGCGCGTCCTATATTCTTCGTATCAACCGCCAGCTCTGTGATCAGAAGCTCCGGAATATGGGCAAGGTCAGCCTGGTATCCTTCAAGCTTCAGTTTCTTCGTCTCCGACTCAACCCGCTGCTTCCCATTCGACATCACAATGTAATACTCAAGCTCGCTGTTCCAAATCAAACGTTTCGGAATTTGTGCCAAAAACTTGCGGACCGCTCCGGGGGTCGGGTCCATCGGCACCATTTTGTAGCCCAGCTCATTACTTTGTTTATAAAAAAGAAAGGCGGAAAATGCTTGATACGAATTATCGCGAACTTGAGCCTCAATCATTAGATTGCTTCTCATTTCAGCTTTCACATCAATTTGAGGAGGATTTTCAAGCAAGGGTATGTAATGAGGCGTTTGAAATAGTTCCTGCTGTACAACAGGAAAAGCTTTCGATTCATGATGGCCGCCAGACAAAACGGAAAGAAAAGACAGTAATATAGAAGCAATAACCGTGTATTTCCTCATCAAAGCACCTCCCTTTTCATGTATTTTGCGTCTGAACAGGGAAGCTTATGAGTTCATTTTTGTGCATAAAGAACAAAAAAACGTCTGTCTCTTGAAAATTCCACTATTACCCAGTAAACTAAGGATAGTTAACCAGTTAACAATTAAATCAGAGAGGCAAATTGATGGACAACAGCATTCATGATGAATTATTTCAAGCTATACAACAATTCGCATTAAAAAGGGATAAACGCGTCTGGCAAAAGGTGCAGATACCATCCATTGGCATATCCTCACAACATCACGATCACCTCAAAAAAGACTGGACTTTGACCCAGCTTCACATTGTTTCCTGCATACATACCAGCCAAAATGTGAACAACAGCTTCTTAGCATCCCGTTTACACATCTCAAAAGCCGCTGTTTCAAAAGCGGTTCATGCTTTGTTGAAACACAATATCATTACAGTGACAAAAAAGCCTGGCAACAAAAAAGAAATTTTTTATACGCTAACTGATAGCGGCAGAAAATTGGCGGCATTACATGAACAGCTTCATGAGAAAGCAAAGGAGCAATATAAACAGCTTTTCAATGAATTTTCAATTGATGATTTAAAAACAGTGACTGCGTTTTTCAACTTGTGGATCAAATATATGTAAAAAGAGTCTCACCCGCATGGGAGAGACCTTTGGAATTCTATTATGCCCCGTCAAACGCAACGAGAAGTGAAACAGGTCCGCGTGTATACAGACCGGACTCAGCATAACAAAAATCTTCCTCTAATCTGATATTCCGCATCTTATCCAGCACAATATTAGCTACAATTTCGATTTCGTTTTTGGCAAAAGCTGCTCCTACACAGTTATGAATGCCGGATCCGAAAGCGAGATGCCGGGCGGCGCCGCTAAAAGCGCTCTTGATACCAAGATCTTCCCGATGAATATTAAACACGTCAGGCTGTTCAAATGCTTCAGGGTCCCGGTTAGCCGCACCGATCATACAAAAAACAATCGTATCTTTTTTGATTTCCATACCGCCGACCACTGTATCTTGGGACAGCTGCCGCGGAATCAGCTGAACCGGCGGTTTATAACGCAATGTCTCCGCAATGGCTCTCGGAACTAACGAACGGTCAGCCAAAACATCATTCATCTGCTCAGGATTGTTGAGCAAATGGTAGATCATCAGTGCCAGCGTCTTATCAGCCGGTTCCGTTGCGGCTAACAGCACATTAAGAATCAGTGCGAGTATATCCTTGTCCGACAGCGCCATGCCTTCATATTCAGAAGTACATAGGATCGAAATTAAATCTGATCCCGGATTGACGCGACGTTCTTTAATGACCGGCATCAAGTATTGGGAAAGCTGTTCGCTGCACCATAACGAATGTGCCCGCGCTTCAGGAGATTGAGAGATACTCGTGATAAAATCGGCAACTCCGCTGTGCCACTCAGAGATTTTTTCATGGTCTCTTTTATCCAGCCCGAGCATGTCCATCGTGACGCACACCGCAAACGTCTTTCCAAAATCATTGACGAGATCACTTTTCCCTCTTTCAAGATAAGGCGCTAACAAGTTTTCTGCATTTTGTTTAATCAATGGAGACAGATGATCCAGTGCGTCACCGATAAAGCTTCTCACTACAATTCTTCTTTTGGCAGAGTGTTCTTTTCCATGCATTTGGGCCAGCACAGGGCCTCGCATGACTGGTTCGGCACGCTCAACAAGTGATTTCGTCGTGAAGATATCCGGATGCTGAAGGATATAGCGGACATCATGATAGCGGCTGATAAAATAACTGTCTATCGACTCTTCATAATGAACCGGATCTTCCTCCCGCAGTTGTGAAAAATAAGCATATGGATTGTTTTGAAATTGATCAGAAAGCACACTAAACAATTTAATCGATTGGCTCATGTTTTACTCCCCCTATCATCCTTCAGATGTGATCCGTTTCTCAGAAAGCATCTGCGCCATTTCCTGTACAATGAGATACCCTTGATTCGGCCGCATACAAATAGAAAATTCATGGTTACTGATCTTCTCACCCAGCTTCCACGGACGATGATAAGCAAGGAGTGTCTCTTCCACCTCTAAAATATCCGGAGCTCCGATAAAAAACGGCAGCTCAGCTATGACATATTCCACAGCCAAATTCAGCATATCCTCACTGACTTCTTCCATCATCAAACTGACGCCCCGCGCACGCCCGATTATCGCTTCACGAGACATGTCCAAACAAGCATGTCGAAAATGAGGCTGCTCAAAAAATGCATGTTCAACTTCTTGTCTCAACAGCTGGTAGGCTTTGTTATCTATAAAATCAGAAAATGTATGAATCGCCTTCGGATCCCCGCCATGAGCCACAAGGGCTCTTTCTGCAAATCTCCTGTTTCGTGATACCTCTTTCCTTACTTTTCGTTCAGCCTTTCCTCTCGGAGTTCCAAGCGCTTCTAGAAGATTAGCCGCCTCATGCCCTGCAAGTAAAACTGAAACGCTTTTAAATTGAGCTTTCGCCCATCCAATTAATCTGTAAATATAATCCTCTGAAAACCTGCTGTTAAATGGGCTGATCCCCACCAAAACATGCCTGCGCCGTTCAAATATTTCTCTGCAGTTTTCTGTTAATGCCTCAGCAATAAAATGCACAGACCTTCTTTCCGTTACCATTCCGGTCATCTCATTCACCCCTAAAACTTATCCCGCTTTAAGTCATCACCCTCAAATACAAGATGGAATAGCTAGAACAACTGAACAAGACGAATGGCAGGCATCACTTAAAGTTTCCAAATGTTTTTTAAGATTTTAATAATCATTTTCAATACCCATATCATGATAAATGTTTACTAGTAAACATTAGTCATTTTATCCCTTTTCCTTCCAAACGTCAATATGATCTGTGCCCAAATATTTGAAAATAAATGTAAACATCACATTTTCCACACACTTTTTACACGCATATTCAGCATGACATATCAACAAATAGTCTAAACACCAACAATTGACAACGAAAACAAGAAAAGATAAAATAAAATTGTTCACCAGTAAACGATTTGTTTTATTGTTTCATCGTTAACTATTATTCCTAAGAAAGAAGGTAGCCTATGTCTGATTTGACAAAACAGATGATATACGACATATACGTGAGACTGCTGCACCTTAATGAACAAAAAGCGAACACTTCACTTCAGCAATTTTTTAAGGAGGCCGCAGAAGAGGATGTAGCTGAAATTCCCAAAAATATGACAAGCATTCACGTCATTGACTGCATCGGCCAGCATGAACCCATTAATAATGCCGGAATTGCCAGAAAAATGAACTTATCGAAAGCGAATGTAACGAAAATCAGCACAAAACTGATCAAGGAAGAATTCATTAACAGCTATCAGCTGACAGATAACAAAAAAGAAGTTTATTTTAAATTAACCCGTAAAGGCAGACGGATTTTCGACTTACATGAGAAACTGCATAAAAAAAAGGAGCTGGCTTTTTACCAATTCCTCGATTCATTTTCACAAGAAGAACAAAAGGCTGTATTGAAGTTTCTAGAGCAGTTGACGTCAACACTTGAAGCAGAACAAACCGATGGGACTCCAGACAAACCTGTAAAGTAAACAAAAAGGCGGTGTACACTTTGGCTCATACAAAATCAAAGGCAGTATTGATCTTATACACTGTTTGCTTCAGTGCATTTTTTGCATCTTTAAGCCAGAACATTTATTCACCTATTCTTCCGATCATTAAAGAATCATTCCATGTTTCCACAGCTATGGTGAACCTGTCAGTCTCAGTTTTTATGATTGTGACAGCAATAATGCAAATTATATTAGGAGCGATCATTGATTTTAAAGGCGCTCGGATCGTCTTGATTACCGGTATTCTGGCAACGGCAGCAGCCAGCATCGGCTGTGCGGTGACTACTGACTTTACCTTGTTTCTGATATTCAGAATGATACAGGCAGCCGGTTCCGCAGCACTGCCTCTTATTGCTGCCACAACGATCGGACAGCTGTTTACAGGAAATGAACGCGGGAGTGCAATGGGAACGTATCAAATGCTCCTGTCTGTCGCACCGGCTATTGCTCCAGTTCTAGGAGGATTCATAGGCGGAGCAGCCGGATACGAAGGGATTTTTTGGATACTTGCGGCCATCTCTATCGTTTTGCTGGTGACAAACAGCATCACCTTTCCTAAAGATTCTCCAACTGAATCTATGCAGCAAGCCAAAGGCAATGTGTTCGCTCATTATAAATCAATATTTACAAATCGAACAGGGAACGTCATTTTGACTTTAAGTTTTGTTCTCTTTTTCATTTATTTTGCAGTAATTGTCTACCTCCCAATATTGCTGACAGAGCATTACCATATAGATGTGGGTATAGCAGGACTGTTATATTTGCCGCTGGCGCTGAGCACGATTGCAGGTACGTTTCTGTTTAAAAGAATACAGGCAAAAATCGGGCTGCACACCTTGTTTATCGGAAGCAATGTGATTGCCGCCTGCAGCATCATTTTATTTGCTGTTACACATTCCGTTTCTCTCGTTCTCATGGCTCTGACGCTGGCACTGTTTGGCATCTCGATGGGGGTTATTCCTCCCTTGTACTCTACAATGATTACTAATGAATTTGAGCACAACAGAGGGAG
Source organism: Bacillus sp. FSL K6-0255 (assembly GCF_045040725.1). Taxonomy (NCBI): domain Bacteria; kingdom Bacillati; phylum Bacillota; class Bacilli; order Caryophanales; family Bacillaceae; genus Bacillus; species Bacillus sp. FSL K6-0255. The sequence continues at coordinate 3,487,407 of NZ_CP150278.1, forward strand.
TGCAATCGGAATGTTTAACTTTATCCGATATACAGGCATGGCAGCAGGTCCGATGGTATCTGCCTACTTGCTCACAATGATGCCGTCTGCCATGTCCTTTAGCCTCCTAGGCCTTGGATTTGCCGCATTGAGCTTTTGCCTTCTTCCGCCAATGTTTTCGCCGCAGAAGCGCACGAAACAAAAAAAGCACCACATGTAAAAAAGCTGCCTTTGCGGGCAGCTTTTTTTATTTTTTTCTAAGCGGCTCTAAAATGCCTTTTTGAATCAGCAAATGGAAGACCGACAGGATAACGGATGCCCATATCGCTGTGCCGAAGCCGTCGATTTGAAAGCTGTCACCCATAATGGACGCGGTCATCATAAGCGTGATGGCGTTAATCACAAACAAGAAGAGTCCAAGCGTCACCATGGTGACCGGCAGTGTAAATATAATTAAAAGCGGTTTAATCAGCACGTTTAAGATCGATAAAATGAGGCTGGCGATAATCGCTGCCCCAATGCTGCTGATATGGATGGAGTCAATATATCCATCAATGACGATTAATAACAATGCATTGACTAAAATGCTGACTGCCCATTTTACCATGTCATTTCATATCCCTTTCTGACGGGACGATAAAAATCCAAATGATATAAATGAGCAAAACCGGCAAGACACTTGTCATAATGGCTAAGATGACAGTTATGACTCTGAGGAGTGATGCGTCCCAATTGAAATATTCCGCGAGACCTCCGAAAACACCGGCGATTTTCTTATTTTTTTCTGAGCGATAAAGCTTATTCATTCGATCACCTCTGTGAGTACTTTAGTTTGATGGCGCCTGTTAGTGATTCTGAGAAGACGGTGATGTTTTGATCATGTGCCTGATTTGAAGTGAACATCATTTCTTTTTGAATCGTATCATTTTTTTCCTTCAGCATCTCTACATCCATTAATTCATGGGACAGCGTACCAAGATTGCTTTTCAGCTCTGCCTTCACTGCGAGATCGTCCGGAATTGCAAGCTCTACATTTCCAGTCGTTGTTTTTGCATAAATGGAGCGGCAGTCTGATTCTGTTACGTTAATCGCAATATTTCCGTTAAAGCTTTGAACGTCAATGGATTCGCTTTTCCCTCGGAGATCGATCAATCCGTTAATGGTTTCCGCTTCTATCGTACCGCAGCTGTGGCTTGCGAGCTTAATTTGCCCGTTGGCCGTTTCAGCTATGGCTTTTTCGGCTGTTAAATACGAGAACGACAGCACGCCGTTTGTCGTTTTCGCTGAGAACTCTTTTACATGTAAATGTTCCCCTCTGACTGGACCGTTAAACAGCTTCACCCGAATCTTATCATACTCCTTCTGAGGAATATACAAAGTGACATTCGTTTTCATCGTCTTTTTCTCAGTACGGATAAAAAACTTATTACCTTTGATTTCACATTCAATATGCTGAAGAAATGCGTGTCTCGCCGCATCCTGGCTGTCAGCGCGATATACCTTCGCCTGGCATTCCGCTCTGATATCGTCATCTTCCCAAGGGACGATATTTACGCTGCCATTGGCAATTTGCAGCTCAACACTGGAAAAGTCAGTATCTTTAAATTGAAAAATGTGCTGAACATCATACGCATGGCCAAAGTTTAAATCAAGGTCAACTTCCTTGACCTTTTTCACAGCAGAATCAATCCAGTCAAACAGCTTGGCTCCTAAAGACGGTTTGCCGCTTTCTTTTTTTGCCGTTGTAAATGGCTCTTCCTCGTCATGAACGTGAACTGAGAGCGCTGTGATTTTCTCTTCTTTTTCCTTGTAGTCGCTGTCAAGCTTTTCAATCAGTGTCAAAGCTTCTTGTGCTGTAAGCTTTCCTTCCTCAACAAGCTTAAGGATTCGTTCCTTTTCTTGCTTCATTACGATCTCCTCCCCATTGTCTACTTATGCTGCACGCAGGACCTTAATGCCCTGAATCACATTCCAAATGATAATGCCAATGACAACTAAGAAATAAATAACCGCTCCCCCGATGATTACAAATACAGGAAGCAAGCTGTCTCCATCAATCGCAACGGCTCCGCCAAGTAAAGCAATAAAAAGGAACAGCCAGCCGACAAACGGAACAATGTGAGAAATAAGAGAGCGTATCGCATGGCGTTTTGTTTCTTTCTCATTTACAACAAAATATGCGACAATCGGCACAATGATTGGCGCAATGAACACACTGAAATAACAAAGTGATGCAATAATAGCTTGATTACGGTTCAATTCATTCCACACTCCTATTGTGAATTGTCCATGACAAAAGATCAGGGACGTTTTACTTATTTATACGTTTAAAATCTCTTCAGGTTTCAAATTCATTCTTTAGACATGCTCCGATTTACGGAAATTGGATTTTAAAAAGTTTTAGAAGTAGAATCTTCCGGCTATACCGATTACAATATGTAAAAAGCTTACGGCAACCAAGGAGGCTGGACAAGCAATGGAGAAAGATCCCAGTGACTATACAGTAACACAAGAATCAGTGTTAAAGCTGATTCAGGAACAAAAAAGAATGAATCGTGAAATGATCACCGAGCTTGAGCAGATTCACGGACCCTTCCCGATCTCTCACGATATCCAATATATAAAAGTGCTGCTCGACAGCAGCAACACACATATTGTTCAAGATTTAATGAGTGTAAGTAAGCAGCTGTATAAGAAGACTTTGTAATTGCGGAAAACATATCATTCATTATAACTGAAACAAAGCTAAAGGTTAGATGACAATATCTTGCCTTTTTTGTTTTGAAAAAACAAGTGATTCCCTGGCTGTCACAAAATGATTGTAACAAAAAAAGCCTGCCGGCACATCCAGTTAATGGACTCTGTCGGCAAGCTGTAACTATCAGAAAGAGATAGCCGTTCAAAATTAACGTAACAATTGAAGCACGTTTTGCGGCTGTTGGTTTGCTTGAGCAAGCATCGCTTGAGAAGCTTGAGAAGGAATGTTGTTCTTTGTGAACTCGCTCATTTCTTTCGCCATGTCAACGTCACGGATACGGGACTCAGCAGCTGTCAGGTTTTCAGAAGAAGCACCAAGGTTGTTGATTGTGTGCTCTAGACGGTTTTGTACCGCACCAAGTTTAGCACGTTGGTTTGAGACATTGTTGATTGCAGTATCAATACTTTCAAGTTGTGTATCAAAAGGAGTATTAGCAAAATCTGTTACATTAAGTGCGTTTACTCCTAAAGCAGTTGATGACATGCTGTCAATGTTAACTGTAAGCTGCTGGCCAGCATTTGCTCCAATTTGGAAAGTGAAACCATCAGTTTCAGTACCATCTAATAACTTTTTGCCGTTGAATTCAGTACGATTTGAAATGCCATCAACTTCCTCAATAAGCGCATCCATTTCATCTTTAATTGCACCAAGATCTTCTGCTTGTTGTGTACCTGTGTTTCCTGCTTGAACAGTAAGTTCACTTCTAAACCTATTATGCCGTAAAGAAAAAGCTTGCCTGCTAAGCCCAAGGATGGACTTGCTGACAAGCTGTCCCCTCTTAACAGAGGGTTTTAAGATGTAGCTGTTTCTTTTGCTTTCAAGAGCGATTTCATGCGTGTTTTGTCACGTTCGATAACAGGCTTTAAATAACGGCCTGTATACGATTCTTCAACTTCAGTGATTTCCTCAGGCGTTCCAGACGCGACAATGGTTCCGCCTCCGGCTCCGCCTTCCGGGCCCAAATCCACAATGTAATCGGCCGTCTTAATGATATCAAGATTGTGCTCAATAACCAGTACAGTGTCTCCGTTGTCTACCAACCGTTGCAGCACGACAAGAAGCCTGGCGATATCGTCGACATGCAAACCTGTCGTCGGCTCATCTAAAATGTAGAGCGTACGTCCGGTTGAGCGTTTGTGCAGCTCTGACGCGAGCTTCACGCGCTGCGCTTCTCCGCCTGACAAGGTCGTCGCCGGCTGGCCGAGCGTAATATAACCTAAACCAACATCATAAAGGGTTTGGAGCTTGCGTTTGATTTTCGGGATATTTTCAAAGAAAGAAAGAGCATCTTCAACCGTCATATCAAGCACATCAGAGATGCTTTTTCCTTTGTACGTCACTTCAAGCGTTTCACGGTTATAGCGTTTGCCGTGACACACCTCGCATGGAACGTATACGTCAGGAAGGAAGTGCATTTCAATTTTAATAATCCCGTCTCCGCGGCAGGCTTCACATCGTCCGCCCTTCACGTTGAAGCTGAAACGGCCTTTTTTATAGCCGCGGACCTTCGCTTCATTTGTCTGCGCGAATACATCACGAATGTCATCAAATACACCGGTGTATGTCGCAGGGTTGGATCTCGGCGTTCTTCCGATTGGCGCCTGGTCAATGTCAATGACTTTATCTAAATGATCCAAACCTTTAATCTCTTTATGGCTGCCGGGCTTCGCTTTCGCTTTATGAAGCTTTTGCGCCAGCGCCTTATGCAAAATTTCATTAACGAGTGTACTCTTTCCTGAACCGGAAACACCTGTAACTGCTGTAAACGTCCCAAGCGGGAACTTGGCATTCACTTTTTTCAGGTTGTTTTCTGAAGCACCTTTAATTTCAATGTAACGTCCGTCCGGCTTTCTTCTTTCAGGAGGCAATGGGATAAACTTTTTCCCTGATAAATAGCTGCCCGTTAATGAGTTTGGATCTTCCATCACTTCTTCCGGCGTACCCGCAGATATCACCTGTCCGCCGTGAATGCCGGCTCCCGGTCCAATGTCTATTAAATAATCTGCTGCCATCATCGTGTCCTCATCATGTTCGACAACAATCAGCGTGTTCCCGAGGTCTCTCATATTTTTCAGAGCGCTGATCAAGCGGTCGTTATCACGCTGATGCAGACCGATAGACGGCTCATCTAAAATATAAAGCACACCGGATAAACGCGAGCCAATTTGTGTCGCCAGCCTGATGCGCTGCGCCTCTCCCCCGGACAATGTACCCGCTGCCCTGCTCAATGTCAGGTAATCGAGGCCGACTTTGTCCAGAAAGCTTAAGCGCTCCACAATTTCGCGCAAAATCAAATTGGCGATCTGCATATCCTTCTCAGAAAGGGTAAGGTCTTTGAAAAAGGCAAGTGCGTCGGCGACAGACAGCTCGGTAATTTTTCCGATGTGGCGGCCGTCAATCAGTACGGCAAGCGCCTCTTTCTTTAACCGATAGCCTTTGCACGTTGGACAAGACTTCTGAGACATATACTGCTCCATTTGCTCACGTATGAAATCGGAGCCTGTCTCCTTATAGCGTCTTTCAATGTTGCGCAATACGCCTTCAAATTGAATTTCACCTTCGCGGATTTGTCCAAAATCATTTTCATATCGGAAATAAATCAGGTCATCTCCGCTGCCGTACAGCACTTTATCCAGTTGATGCTTCGGCAAATCTTTGACCGGCACATCCATATCAATCCCGTAGTGGGTGCAGACTGCCTCAAGCAGCTGAGGATAATATTGTGAGCTGATCGGTGTCCAAGGGGCGACCGCATTCTCCTTCAATGACAAATCTTGATTGGGGATGACAAGATCGGCATCCACTTCAAGCTTCATTCCGAGACCGTCACACGTCGGACACGCCCCGAACGGACTGTTAAACGAAAACAGACGCGGCTCAAGCTCACCAATTGAAAATCCGCAGTGCGGACAGGCATGATGCTCGCTGAACATCAGCTCTTCCTCACCGATGACATCGATCATAACCCGTCCTTCACCTAAACGGAGCGCCGTTTCCAATGAATCTGATAGCCGGGCTGCCACTCCTTCTTTCACGACAATCCGGTCAATGACAACCTCAATGGAATGCTTCTTATTCTTTTCTAATTCGATATCGTCAGAAAGCTCAGCCATCTCGCCGTCAATTCTGACTCTGACATAGCCTTGTTTTCTAATCTGTTCAAGCACTTTGACATGAGCGCCTTTTCGGCCTGAGACAATCGGCGCCAGCACCTGAAGCTTCGTCCGTTCCGGGTATTCCAGAATTCTGTCCACCATTTGCTCGATGGTCTGGGATGTAATCTCAATTCCGTGCTCCGGACAATGAGGCTTCCCTACTCTCGCATATAAAAGACGCAGATAATCATAAATCTCAGTTACCGTACCGACAGTAGACCTCGGATTACGGCTTGTTGTTTTCTGATCAATGCTGATGGCGGGAGAGAGCCCCTCAATTGCATCCACATCAGGCTTATCCATTTGCCCTAAAAACTGGCGGGCATAAGCAGACAGCGACTCGACATACCGTCTCTGTCCTTCAGCATATATCGTGTCAAAGGCAAGGGAGGATTTACCTGATCCGGACAAACCCGTGACAACGACAAGCTGATCTCTCGGAATCGTTACATCTATATTTTTCAGGTTATGCGCCCTGGCTCCCTTCACCTCTATCCGATCCATAGCCATTTGTTCATCATCCTTCCGCTTTTAGCTCTAAAAGTAAATCGCGAAGCTCCGCGGCTCTCTCAAAGTCAAGCGCCTTGGCGGCTTCCTTCATTTCATGCTCCATCTGTTCAACGACTTTCTGGCGTTCTTTCTTCGTCATTTTCGACAGCTTCGGCGCGGCTTTTGTTTTGTATTCCGCTTTATCCTCAGCTGCTACTGTGGCACGAATGACATCGCGAATTTCTTTATTTATCGTTTTCGGCGTAATGCCGTGCTCTTCGTTAAACCGCTCCTGCTGCTCGCGGCGGCGTTTTGTTTCATTAATCGCAATTTCCATAGACTTCGTTATTTTATCGGCGTACATAATGACGCGGCCTTCCGCATTTCTCGCTGCCCGTCCGATGGTCTGGATCAGCGACCGCTCCGAACGAAGGAAACCTTCCTTATCCGCATCCAAAATCGCAACAAGGGATACTTCGGGAATGTCCAAACCTTCCCTCAGCAGGTTGATGCCGACAAGCACATCGTACTTGCCAAGGCGCAGGTCGCGGATAATTTCAATCCGTTCAAGCGTCTTGATCTCAGAATGCAGATAGTTTACTTTAATGCCGATTTCCTTTAAATAATCGGTCAGATCCTCTGACATCTTCTTCGTCAAAGTTGTCACAAGCACCCGTTCATTCCGCTCGATTCTTGCTTGAATTTCGCCGATCAAGTCGTCAATCTGACCTTCGATTGGACGGACGTCAATAAGCGGGTCAAGAAGCCCCGTCGGACGAATGATCTGTTCGACCATTTCGTCTGTATGTTCAATCTCGTACGGCCCTGGTGTTGCTGATACATACACGATATTGTGCATATGCTTTTCAAATTCCTCAAAACGAAGCGGACGGTTATCAAGCGCTGATGGAAGCCGGAAGCCGTGATCCACGAGCACCTGTTTCCGCGCCTGGTCTCCGTTAAACATGCCGCGCACCTGAGGAATTGTCACATGCGACTCATCCACCACGATCATAAAATCGTCTGGGAAATAATCAAGAAGCGTATACGGCGTTGAACCTGGAGGCCGCAGAGTCAAATGTCTTGAATAGTTCTCGATGCCGGAGCAGAAACCCATTTCACGCATCATTTCAAGATCATATCTTGTCCGCTGCTCTAAACGCTGCGCTTCAAGGAGCTTTCCGTTTTCATGCATGACCTTCAGCTGCTCCTCAAGCTCCTTCTCGATATTTTGAATCGCCTTCTCCATTTTCTCGGCCCGCGTTACGAAGTGGGATGCCGGGAAAATCGCAACATGATCTCGGTCGCCGAGAATTTCTCCTGTCAGCGCATCTACTTCCCGAATCCGTTCGATTTCGTCACCGAAAAATTCAACTCTGACACAATGCTCATCACGGGATGCCGGAAAGATTTCCACTACATCCCCGCGCACACGAAATGTACCGCGCTGAAAGTCGATATCGTTGCGGGCATATTGGATGTCTACAAGTTTTCTGAGCAGCTCGTTGCGCTCAATTTCCATTTCAGTCCGCAGTGACACGACCATTTCCCGGTATTCCTCAGGCGAACCGAGGCCGTATATACAAGACACACTCGCAATAATAATGACATCTCTGCGCTCAAACAAAGCTGATGTGGCGGAGTGTCTCAGTTTATCAATTTCATCATTAATACTAGCGTCTTTCTCTATAAATGTATCCGTTTGAGGCACATACGCCTCCGGCTGATAATAATCATAGTAGCTGACAAAATACTCGACAGCATTGTTCGGAAAAAATTCCTTGAACTCACTGTAAAGCTGTCCAGCAAGGGTTTTGTTATGGGCAATCACGAGAGTCGGCTTATTGACTTCTTTAATCAAATTGGACACCGTAAATGTTTTCCCAGTTCCTGTTGCACCCAGCAGAGTCTGATGCTTCTTGCCCTCCTGAATTCCTTTCACAAGCTTTTCAATGGCTTTCGGCTGATCTCCCTGGGGCTGATATTTCGAGACTAACTCAAAGCGATCTTTCACAAAAATAAGCCTCCGTTTCTTTAACGAAATCTTCCTATAGATATAGTAACACAATGGAAAGCAAAATCACTAAAAATACGAACTAAAGTTCGGTGGTTTTTTATTTCCAGCTGTTTTTGTGTATAAAAAACCTGCTTTTAAAACGTAAAAGCAGGTATTCAGTCTTTATATTCATTATGTCCGATTTATTCTTCTTTTTTCTCTGCAGCTTTTTTGGCCATATACAGTCCGCCAGCCACAAGAGACACAACATCCAATCCTACAATAAAATACGTTTCTGTATAGCCTTTTAAATAAGAGGCAAACAGCAATGCAGCTGTTAAAGCGATCGCCACATAATGATTAAAGGTGACTCTAGTAAATAGAACAACAAGCATAAAAGGGAAAAACAATGCAAAAACGGCTTTTGTAATCAACAAAAACCCTCCTCAGGGATTCTTCATCTGATCTGATTATAGTAAAAAATGAAGAATCGGACAATCGTGCATTCGCTCCCTCTACTTACACCATACCCCTTTTCAGCCAAAATCAATCACCATATTTGCATTTTGGTGCCGGTCAAAACTTATTCCATGGTGCCGCTGTTCTAATCAGCGGCACTTTTTTTATTACATCATCAAGTCCGCCGCCAGATTCCGAGAATAAAAGAAAATAGGCATACAGTACCAGTACGGCCGCATTTTTCAGGATAATATAACCAACTTAACTATTCATTTTATTTAGGACTTTCTGCGTTTGACAGCATTTTCCTGAAAACCTACAATTAAATGATAGTGTTTACTATCATTTTTTAAACACAGGCTCCGCAATAAAAAGACTAGAGAGAAAAACAAAATGAATGAAGAAAAGAGGGGTTTCAAATATGTATTCTGTTTTATTTCGCCAGGCAGAAGAGTCCAGCCAGCTGGCTGGAGCAAAAGGAATGAATTTGATTAAATTGACCAAACACGGTCTTCCTGTTCCGGACGGGTTTATTATTCAAACGAATGCGCTCGCACGTTTTATGGAGGACAACCAGCTTCAAGAGACTAGTGAAAACGTCGAAGGCGGGATCATTTCCGGAACATTTTCGGATGAGCTGAAAGATGAGCTGACTAGTTCCTTTTATAAGCTTAGAGAATCATATCGATCCGTAGCCGTGCGTTCTTCGTCTGCTTCGGAAGATTTAGAAGGCGCCTCATTCGCGGGTCAATATGAAACCTACTTAAATATCAAAACAGAGGAAGAGTTTCTGGCTAAAGTGAAAGAATGCTGGGCCTCATTTTTTTCTGGGCGGGTCAGCAGCTATAAGAAAAAAATGAACAATCAAATCGCAGAGCCGTTAATGGGAATAGTCGTTCAGGGGCTGATCGATTCAGAAATGTCAGGTGTTATCTTCAGCCGCAACCCTGTTACCCATGATGATAGAGAGCTTTTAATCAGCGCCAGCTACGGGTTGGGTGAAGCTGTTGTTTCAGGAAATGTTACCCCAGACACGTTCATTGTTAATAAATCTTCGTTTGAGATTCAGAAAGAAATAGGTGCAAAGGAAATCTACATGGAGTCTGCGGCAGAAGGAATTGCTGAAAAAGAAACGAGTGAAGACATGCGCAGCCGTTTTTGCCTTACAGATGAACAAGTGATTGAATTGGCTGAAATCACAAAAAAAACCGAAGACCTGTACGGATATCCTGTTGATATAGAATTTGGAATTGCTGATCATCAAATATACCTTCTGCAAGCTCGCCCGATTACAACCATTGATCAGGACAAAAAAGCGGCAGAAGAAAAACGCAGCTTCATGATTACCGACACTGATATGAATGATTTCTGGCTTAACATGGAGTCTAATATTGAAGGTCCGGTGAGTCCGTTATTTTCATCCTTCATCGTGCCGGCATTGGAATATGGCTTGAAGAAGAGCATGCAAAAGTTTCCGATTGGTGTAGTTGTTGATGAAGTAAAACTTTATCGCGGACATATTTATTCCAAAAACCAAGGCGGACAGCAGCCTCCTTCTGAAGACTGCGGCAAAGAGCTTTTCCCGATTTTATCGGAGCATATGTATGACATCATCAATCACACATACCTCCCTTTTTACCGGACACTGGACCAGCTCGCACAAACTGAGCATACCGCAGAAAGCGCACTGGAAGCTTTTCAAAAACTAAAGGCCTTTTATCTCACGGCTTATGAAGAGCACTTTAATATCGTTTTCCCGCAAATCCTTTTAACAAACAAACTGCAAGCGATGTATCAGGACATTCAAGGAGAGTCCGAAAACGCTCATTTTTACGAGATGCTGACAGGAAAAATGAACAAATCACTGGAAACGGACCGTTGCTTATGGCTATTTTCTGTGGAAGTTCAGGAGAACCCGAACCTTCTGGCCATTTTTGAAAACAACAAGCCTGAACAGCTCCAGGAGAAATTGGAACAAACAGATGAGGGAAGACACTTCCTGAAGAACGTCCATGAATTCTTGCAAGAATACGGATGGAGATCTGTTAAAAGTCATGATCTGATTGAACAAATCTGGGTGGAAAATCCGTATTTCGCTCTGGCCAATATTCAAAATTATGTCCGTAATGGCTATCATTTTGACAATGAATTTCAGAAAACAAAAGAAAAACGAGAGAAATTATACAATGAATTCTTGGAAAGCATAGAAGATCCCGGTTTACGCACCGAATTTGACCGCTATTATCAATGGACACTGAACTCTGCAAATATAAAAGATGATCACCACTTTTATATTGACGCCATGCTGGATGCCAAGGCGAGAATCTTTCTGCTGAAGATAGGTGAATTGCTGGCGGAAAACGGTGTCATTCAAGATCGGGAGGACCTTTGGTTCTTATATGACGACGAAGTGGAACAAGCGCTTCTTCACCCTGTATCCCTGCAAGAAAAGGCTGAAAAACGCAGACAGATTTTTCATGAGTATGAGCTGGCCCAAGCCCCGGCCTACCTCGGCACCCCGACAAAAGAACAGCTCAAAGCAGCTGAAGAAATTGTCGGCGCTGTGATAGAGGATGAAAAAAACACAGAGAATCATATTTTTGGCATTGCGGCATCAAGCGGCATTGCGACAGGTCCGGTGAAAATCATTCGGGACGCCAATGAATTTTCTCAATTCGCGCCTGGAGACGTACTCGTTTGCAAGATGACCACACCGCTATGGACCAGCCTGTTTCAAGACGCCAAAGCGATTATTACAGACACAGGCGGCATTTTGTCTCACGCTGCGATTATTGCCCGTGAATACGGCATTCCAGCCGTTCTCGGCACACGCACGGCAACCGAAAGACTGCGAGACGGTGACATCATCACTGTTGACGGAAGCAGCGGCAAAATCACAGTTGTCAGCCGGTCCTGATGCGTCCCCCTCTTTCTTATACAAGCGGGGCGGGTGTATACTTGTCCTGCCAGTATATTCGTGAGGTGAAACGTATTGAGACCGACAAACAAGAGAATCCTTGATGCTGCCATGCAGCTGCTCGTCAAAAAAGGATATCGCGCAACGACTACAAAAGAAATTGCAGAAAAAGCAAATGTAAGTGAAGCGACGATTTTCAGGAACTTTAAAAACAAACAAGGACTAGTTGAGGCTTTGCTTTCTCAGCATTCTTCAAACAGAGGCAGCATTTTGGAACAAACAGAAGGGGATTTGTACAAAGACCTGCTTCATATCGGAACCTGTCTCTTGGAGGAGCTCGAACATAGAAAAGATATCATTAAAATCAGCTTTCGTGAACCGGCCATGTTTCAGGATGTCATTAACCACGTCACTGAATATCCCCAATCTATGAAACAGCTATTGGTTGATTATCTCAAAACGATGGGTGAGAAAGGGGTTATTCAGACAGGAAATGAAGCGGAACATGCCGACGTGTTCATGTCGATTATCTTCGGTTATTTCATTCACCGTCTCCACTTAGGAGACCGGGTCATATCAATGCCCCAGGAAAAAATGCTGGAGCATAGCACAGCTCTATTTGTCAAAGGAATTTCTGCTGATTAACTCCTTGGCATAATAAAAAGGAGGATCCCAATGAGCTCAAGAAAAGAATGGGCGCTGATCGTCTCGCTATTATTGGGGGCCATTCTGGTTCCCATTAACTCAACGATGATCGCGGTCGCGCTCTCATCTATTTCCCATACGTATAACGAGTCCATCGCAAGCATCACTTGGGTGGTTACCGTTTATTTAATCGTGATGGCAGTCACACAGCCGATTGCAGGAAAGCTCGGTGACATGTACGGCAATAAAACAATGTACTTATGGGGAGTCGGCCTTTTTCTAATCGCATCTCTAGGCTGCGCCCTTTCACCGAGTCTGCTCCTGTTAATTGTCTTTCGGGCATTGCAGGCTGTCGGCGGGGCATTGCTTACGCCAAACAGCATTGCCATTATCCGGCATGTTGTTTCTGAAAAACGCCTACCGAAAGTGTTTGGATTTTTCGGACTGGGCGCGGGACTTGGTGCAGCACTCGGGCCTTTTATCGGCTCTATACTGATTGACAGCTTCAGCTGGCATTCGATTTTTTGGGTCAACATCCCGTTCCTCGCCATTGCTTTATTTACGGCATTAACGATGTTTCCTCAATATAAAGAAAATAAATCTGACGCGCCGCTGGATATCATCGGCTCTCTCTTGCTTGCAGGCAGCATCGTTTCCATTATCCTGCTGACGAAAAATGAGGCTCCATGGGGATATACTGTATACAGTGTATTGATACTTCTTTTTGTTCCGCTTTTTTTCAGAAGAGAAAAACGTACCCAGCACCCCATCATTGACTTTGCACTGTTTAAAAGCTCAACCTTTACAAATGCGAATCTATCAGTCTTGTTAAGCAATTTGATGATGTATGCCGTCTTATTGATTATGCCGTTATTTATGACGAACCAATTTGGGCTTAATACATCTAACAGCGGGATGGCGCTTTCTGTATTTTCGATCTTCATGTCAGCCAGCAACTGGGTGGGCGCGCAGCTCCATCACAAATGGGGAGCCAAAAAAATCATTTTTCTTTCATTTGCCATGATGGCTGGTGCGAATCTATTATTTTTGCTGTTAAGCAGCTCGCATTCTGTCTTGTTCCTCATGCTCTCTCTTATCCTTGGCGGGCTCGCTTCCGGAGTCGGTCTGACCAGCATGCAGGTTTCATCCCTTGCCACAGTAGACCCCGGTATGTCAGGAGTGGCATCTGGGATTTTCTCGACCTTCCGTTATTTCGGAAGCATCATTTCATCAGCCTTAATTGGCCTGATTTCGGGATATCACACCCTATTTATGATTCTCTTTGCTGTATCCATCATCGGCGTTTTTGTTTCATTGGGCATCAAATCTGATGAAACGGCACGGATAGAAAAAAACTCAGCGTAACACAAAACAGCCCGGCATCGCATCATCCTGCGGTGCCGGGCTGCCTTTTATGATCCCGAAGCGACTGCTTCGTCTTCACGGTCATCCTTTACGAAGAGGATGCCCAATTCATGATGTTCTCCTTCATAAGAAGCTCGCTGGTCAAAACGAATTTCTCCATTCAAACCGATAATTTCAAGCTTTACATATGCACGGTTATGCTGAAGCGCTTCATAGAAATCAGAAACGTTCTTAACCGGTATGCCATTGACTTTCGTTATGATTTCCCCGATTTTCAATTCCAGATCCTCAGCCGGCGTATTGGGGATAATCCCAAGCACCATTAAGCCCTGATCCCTTTTCGAGAAATAAAACGGAGCCGCGTTATCATTCACTCTTTGCTTTATGGACAGAAAAATACGCCCTAACAAAGCGGTACAGACCGCTGCACCCGCAAGCGGCGTCCACAGTAAGCTCGCTGCACCGAGAAATGCGACGGCAAGACCGAGAATACAAACGCGTTTCGCTGTGATCCTTATACTCGTTTCAGGCAGCGATCCCTGTACCCTTTGTCCAAATCCGACAAAGTAAGGAATCCATAGAAAATGGAATGAGCCGCCGGGAACCGTAAACACGGGCCACCAGCTAAGGTGCGATTCTAAACCATTACCGGGCACGAGAAGGAACAGCGGCAAAAGCCAAACCCGGTTTGCCAGCTGCTGTCCGATCGGCAAACCGCGGCTGCTTACGACAAGTGCCGGTGATGTTCTCACATGCGCAGAACGATAAGCAACCGCTCCTTCAGTGATAATCAGCAAACCTAGAAACACAGCCACAGCCGGCCAAACAACTGCAAATCCTTGCGGAAATCTCTCCAGAAAGGGCTCCGCCTGATATATTTGCAGTCCAAAACCTATCAGCATACTCACACTGACGATATATGCAGCAGACATCCAGTTTGCGCGAAGAGTGAACGCTGCCGCTGCAGTGATAACGGCAATAATCGCAAGTAAACCGAGAGGAATCGATATTCCGAGTCCACCTAAAATAACTGACAAAAGAAGACCTGGAATCAGTCCCTTTGTATATGTAAATTTCAGATCATCATAAATATCTGCTATTCTTGTATGAAAGGTTTTTCGTTCCCGTTTGATTCTTACATAGCCGAAAGCCAAGGTTATGATGATAAAAAACCAGAAAAGCGGGTGTAAGAAGAACAAGCCCGCGCTTTTTAACAGTTCAATTCCCCATTGAACAGACACTATCTCTCACCGCCTCAAGCCAAACATGTTACTCATATTCTATCAAATATTAAATGGCTTGGATATCCTCAGGAGAGTTTATCTCTCTTGCGTCATCCACAGCGTGACATTCGATAGTGAAAAATCCTTTAAATAGTGGTTTACATCCACATCCAATAACCCGCTGATTAGATGCATCGACCTTTTTATATCTGTCAGATTAATTCCTAATCGCTTATGGTTTTTCATTAAGTAGTTAAAATAATGTTTGGCGCATTCCTCATTAATGTCATTTACTGATTCGACATTGGTGTAATTGACCAAATATCTGCTGAACAGCATAAGAAGACTTAGTGCTTTTGTAGCTGAAAATGTTACGTCTTGTGTTCTGTCTTTTAATTGTTCCACTAATTCATAATATTTTTTTTCACGCACAATACTTGCCCTCTTCAATTGTGAACCCCCATTTTCTTTATACAGATAAGCACGGGCCAGTATAAGCAGCAGTACTGGAGTGCTAACAAGCATTCTCGCTAACGTTACTCTTTAAATACCTGTCGTTCAGCTGCCATTAACCTGATTACTGTTCTTTTTAGAACCTTCTTATATTGTATGAAGTAAACAAAGACTAGGCAACTTGCAAAAGTTTCATTTTAAATGCATATTAACTCGTTAGAAAGTCTCTCTCATATATTGATATCGGGTAATAACAGTCCTTTATAAATGTTTATTTGTGAAAATTTTTTTAATTTCTTGTCAAAAACTCATTTTTTATGTGACTTATGATCCATAATCTCTTTAAGCACAAAGAAACAGGAGATGAAATACCATCTCCTTTAATTGACAAATAATGATTTCAATGCTGTTTGAAGCTGCAAATCATTTTTTTCATCTGATTTTTTCTTTTCTATCTGCTGATTTAATGTCTCTGCAGTGCGAGTGTCGATCACACCGGTTTTATTCAGCTTGTTTTGATCCTGAAAAGCCATAACCGCTTTTTTCATGTCTTTGCTGAAATAGCCATCCTCACGTCCCGGATCAAAGCTGAGACCTTTTAACAATACCTGCGCATGCTTGACGTCTTCATTGTTCATGTCCACTTTAAGCGGCTCTTTCAGCTGTAAGGGCCCGGCGGAAAAATAATCGGGCTGCTTAATCGCAATGGTCGGTTCAATTCCTTTCTTATGAATCCAGTTTCCATTTGGCGTCAGCCACTTGTAAAGCGTTAATTTGATGTTGCTGCCGTCCCCCATTGGCACAGCCTGTTGAACCGTTCCCTTTCCAAAAGACGTATCGCCTACAACATCATAATGGCCAGCTTCCTTTAATGCGCCGGCAAGAATTTCTGATGCAGAGGCACTTCCTTTATCCGTAATCACATTGACAGGGTACGCTTTTTTATGGGTCAATGTTGAAAAATAACGTTTTTTATCTCCATTGCGTTCAGCAATCTGAATATACGGCTGATCCTTTGTAACGAAATGCTTAAGAATTTCTTCCACACTTTGAAGATATCCACCCGGGTTGCCGCGTACATCAATGACAAGTCCTTCTATTTCTTTTTTCTCAAGCTCCCTCAGCGCTTTTGCAAAATCCTCTGCGGTGTGCTCAGAAAAAGTAGAGATGGCAATATATCCGACAGAATGCCCCTGTACTTTTTTCTCTGATGCAAAAACCGTTTCGAGCGGAATCTCAGCTCTCTTGATCCGGAATGACAACTGCTTCTTCGTTCCAGGCCGCTGAATCTTCATTGAAACGCTGGACCCTTTTTTTCCTCTTATTTTTAACACAGCGTGGTTTAAATCCTTGCCGGCCATCGATTCTCCATTGATGCTGATAATTTCATCATTAGGCTTCAACCCGGCTTTTTCCGCTGGCGATTTCTTGAATGGAGAAACAATAATAATTTTGCCGTCTTCCATTCCAACCTCAGCCCCGATGCCTTCAAATGAGGAATCAAGAGAATCAGAAAATTGCTTAGCTGTCTGCTTGTCCATGTAAACAGAATAAGGATCATTTAGCGTAGACAGCATTCCCTGGATGGCTCCCTCGAGCAGCTTTTCTCTATCTACTTTTTCTACGTACTCATTCGAAATTAACTCATACGCTTTTTCGATTTTGTCCATAGCTTTATCCCGTTCAGAGTCAGCTTGTGCCGTCGCGGGAACTGCTGCAGTCTGGGGCTTATCCATCTCAAGCAGGTTGATTCCCGCATATACACCGGCGCCTCCGAACAGCATGCTCCCTGCTGCTATCACAGCCATTATTTTTTGATTCATCCTTTACTCCTCCTGTATGCCAGACTGTCTTTACCAAAACCTAGAGATAGTATATGTAAAGGATGGAGATTTCATGTAATCATAGAAGAAAAAGAAGGCAAATGAAAAGCCGTCCCGAAAACGGAACGGCTTTTTCACTTTATACTCGCAGAAACTTGCGGATGGAAGTCAGACTTCCCCATACTCCAATTACTGCGCCGATTGCAATCAGCACTAGCGAAACTTGGAATACAAATGGATTATAAGGAAGAAGAGAGACAAATGATCCTTGAACCTTTGGAACGACCCATCCGATGACGTATTGGTAAGTGCTCAGCACCAGTGCAATCGGAATCACAGAACCGAATACGCCTAGCAGCAATCCTTCAAGGAAAAACGGCCAGCGGATAAACCAGTTTGTCGCGCCGACAAGCTTCATGATTTCAATTTCTTTTCTTCTTGCGAAAATTGTAATTTTAATGGTGTTGGAAATTAAGAACATCGCCGTAAATACCAGGCCGATAATTAACGCGATTCCGATGTTGCGGGAAACGCCGACCACTTTAAACAAACGGCTGACCTCTTCTTTTCCATAAGTGACTTTATAAACATGATCCATTTTTTCGATCTTTTTCGCCACGTTCGGCGTATCATGCGGATCTGTCGTTTTGACGACAAACGCATCATTAAGCGGGTTTTCCTGATCCTTCATTGTCAGGGATTTTCCGCTGTCACCAAAACTGTCAACCAGCTGGTCAAGCTCTTTTTCTTTAGATGAAAAAGTGACACTCTGAATGCCCTTCAGTTCCTTAATATCGTTCTGAAGCTTGTCCTGTGCCTTCTGATCTGCAGTCAGATCAATCAGCACTTTGATTTCGACTTGTTTTTCTGCATTCGTGGCCATGTTATTCAAATTCAGCATAATCACTAAAAACACGCCGACTAAAATCAGCGTAACGGTTACAGCACTAATGGATGCAAATGTCATCCATGTGTTTCTCCCGAGAGATTTAAAACTCTCACGCAAGTGGCGCCCGAGAATTTTAATCATATGAACCATACTCCCCTCTTGACTCATCACGCACAATGATACCATCTTCGATTGCAATGACACGTTTCTTCATGGTGTTTACGATTTCTTTATTATGTGTCGCCATCACGACTGTTGTCCCGCGGTTGTTAATTTCCTCCAGCGTCTTCATGACTTCCCAGGACGTATCCGGATCAAGGTTTCCTGTCGGTTCATCAGCAATGACAACATCAGGGTTGTTCACAATTGATCTGGCAATAGATACACGCTGCTGCTCCCCGCCTGAAAGCTGGTCAGGAAATTGTCGCGCTTTATGCTTCAGCTGCACGAGATCAAGCACTTCAAGCACCCGTTTCTTAATGACAGACGGCTGTTCTCCAATCACTTCAAGGGCAAATGCCACATTTTCAAAAACAGTAAGTTTCGGAAGAAGCTTGAAATCCTGAAAGACAACACCTATTTTGCGGCGCACGAAAGGAATCTCTTTTTCTTTAATTGTCGCGAGATCTTTATGATTGATTAAAATTTGTCCTTTTGTCGGTTTTTCTTCTCTGTAAATCATTTTAATAAAAGTAGATTTACCTGCTCCGCTCGGACCAACAACATACACAAACTCGCCGGGATGAATGGTAACAGAAATCCCATTGAGTGCTTTTACGCCGTTCGGATAGGCTTTATATACTTCCTTCATCTCTATCATGAAATCACCTAATCTTTTATATCATTTTATCTATCACACGGTCATACTCTTCGAATGCATTCGACAATTTATGACCCATTCATTTGTAAAAAGATGAAAAATCTGAAAGTTCCCTTTTTCAATACACTTCATTATACGTCAAATTTAGACATAATACTATTACAGTTTCTTTTCATTCATATTGTCAAGGCATAAAAACATCCTTGCCAGCACTCGGCAAGGATGTTTTTATCTTACTTTTTTTCTGACAGCCATTTGGCAATAACAGCGGCTTCGTTATCATCTACAAGCCCCTTTGGCATATTGCCGCGGCCGTTTTTAATAATGCTTTCAATTTTGTGTTCATCGTATTTGCCTCCGACCTCTTGGAGATTAGGCCCTGACACACCTTCTAAATCCTTGCCGTGGCAGCCTACGCAGCTTTGCTGATATAATTCTTCCCCTTCAGATGCAGTGGCTTCCGTCTTGCTGCCAGTGTCTGTCTTCTCTTCTTTTGCATCGTTTGATCCGCAGGCAGCCAACAGAACAGAAAGCGCAAATCCAATCATTAGTATCGATAACTTTGATTTCATGTTGAGAAGCACAACTCCTTTACGATCTCTTCCATATTATAACCTCGTTTAAGCGCGTTTGAAACCCTCGCCCAGCACCTCGCTCGCGTCTGCTACAATTACAAAAGCTGACTCATCAATCTGTTTGACGATTTGTTTCAATTTGGTGAATTCAGTTTGCCCAACCACGCACATTAAAATCGGACGGTCATCGTCAGTATATCCGCCGACTGCAGAAATTTTTGTCACGCCTCTGTCAATCTTCTGTAAGACAGCCTCCTTGACAGCCTGCTCCTGCTTTGTAATGATGAGCGCCATTTTTGAACGATTAAAGCCGACTTGCACAACATCAATGGTTTTGCTGGACACATAGACGCCAAGCATGGCATATAAGCCTTGCTCAATATTAAATACAATCATAGCCGTAACAACGATCATTCCGTCAATGATGGCGAGACACTTCCCCAATGACAGACCGGAGTACTTATGAATGATCTGTGCAGCCAAGGCTGTACCTCCCGTCGAACCTTTCCCTAAGTACACAATACCAATTCCGATACCTATCCCGACACCGCCAAAAATCGCCGCCAGGAGTTCATGATGAGTGGCGGGCTGAATATCCCTTGTCAGAAACACTACTAGCGGCAAAAACACAGAACCTGCAAGCGTCTTTAGTCCAAATTTCCCGCCGAGCAAAATGACGCCAGCAATAAATAAAGGGATATTAATAATCCACTGTACATACGCTGCTTCAAAACCATATGATTGTAAAATCGTACTGATCCCGCTGACCCCGCCGGCGGCAATCTTATTCGGAAGCAAAAATACATTAAAGGACACGGCCGTAATCGCTGCTCCTATCAATATGTATACATAATCCCGCAAAATCCACAATGTTTTATTCCGTACGTCCATCATATATCCTCCGTTTCTTCCAATGCTCTCCGATAGCATTTTAATCCTTCCCTGATTAGATGTAAATAACACCCAAATACAGTGGTAATATGCTAAAGCAGCAGTGAAATCAAGGATATAAGAAATAAAAAAACACACCCGTATGCATCAGGTGTGTTTTTCAGCTTATGAAAGCTTAGAACGCAGGTAGGCATCAATAAACGTATCAATGTCACCATCCATTACAGCTTGAACGTTCCCCATTTCTGTATTGGTCCGATGGTCTTTTACCATGGAATACGGATGGAATACATAAGAACGGATTTGGCTGCCCCAGCCGATTTCTTTTTGTTCACCGCGAATTTCATCCAGCTCTGCCTGCTGCTCTTCAATTCTGCGCTGATACAGCTTGGCCTTCAGCATTTTCATGGCTCTTTCACGGTTTTTAATTTGTGAGCGCTCCGTTTGGCATGTCACAACTACGTTCGTCGGCAAGTGAGTAATCCGAACGGCTGAATCCGTCGTATTGACGTGCTGTCCGCCCGCGCCGCTTGCACGGTACGTGTCAACTTTAATATCCTCCGTACGAATATCAATATCAATTTCATCGTTAAATTCAGGCATGACTTCACATGAAACGAAAGATGTGTGGCGGCGGCCTGATGAATCAAATGGTGAGATCCGCACAAGACGATGAACACCTTTTTCTGCTTTGAGATACCCGTAAGCGTTGTGTCCTTTGATGAGCAATGTCACTGACTTGATTCCCGCCTCGTCACCTGGAAGGTAATCGAGAGTCTCTACTTTAAAGCCGCGGCGCTCTCCCCATCTTGTATACATTCTAAGAAGCATAGAGCCCCAGTCCTGTGACTCTGTACCGCCAGCACCAGGGTGCAGTTCTAAAATCGCGTTATTTTTATCATACGGCTCGCTGAGAAGAAGCTGAAGCTCAAACTCATTGAACTCTTTTGTTAATGACTTTAGTTCTTTTTCAAGCTCAAGCTGGAGATCAGTGTCCGGCTCTTCTTTCAAAAGATCATGAGTCATTTGTAATTCTTCGTGGGATTCATTCAATTTTTTATACGAATTGACATAATCCTTTAAACCGTTTGCTTCATTTATAACCGTTTGAGCTTTTTGCTGATCATTCCAGAATTCCGGATCAGCCATTTGTTCATCTAGCTCAGCAATGCGGGCCTCCTTTGATTCGAGGTCAAAGAGACCCCCTAAAGTCCGCTAAACGAGAAGCCATATTTTCGAGCTCTGCTCTAATTTCTGATAATTCCATTTCATTCACCTCATTAAAAGATCCGCAGGCGCCTGCAGGCGCCGCGGTCAGTAAACTTGCCGGGGCGAACTATTCAGTACGGCCGCAGCAATTTTTATATTTTTTCCCGCTTCCGCAGTGGCATGGGGCATTTCGTCCGATATCAACCACTTTGCGAACCGGTGCTTTCTTTGCTTTTTTGTTATCGTCGCCTTCTTGCGGCTGATGAGCTGTTGTTTGACCTTGTACAACCTCTTCACGCTCCAGATTGTTTTCAATCTCAGCTTTCATCACAAATTTTGCGACTTCGTCCTCAATTGATTCAATCATATGCTCAAACATCGCAAAACCTTCCATTTGATACTCACGAAGCGGGTTCGTCTGCGCGTAAGCACGAAGGTGAATCCCTTGGCGGAGCTGATCCATCGCATCAATATGATCCATCCATTTAGAATCAACGGCACGAAGAACGATAACTTTTTCGAATTCGCGCATTTGCTCTTTGCCGAATTGCTCTTCCTTCTCATTATATTTTGTGATGATGCGATCCATAATGAGCTCAAGCATTTCATCCGGTTCTTTGCCGAAGATATCGCTCTTCTCAAGTGCACCTTCATCAAGATAAGTTGTGTTGATAAGATCAACTAGACCGTCAAGCTTCCACTCCTCAGGAAGCTCTTCTCTTGGCGTATAGGCTGCAATTGCGCGTTCGAGAGAAGACTTGATCATATTTTCAACGATTTCACGCAGGTTTTCAGAGTCAATGACTTCAAAGCGCTGCTTATAAATGACCTCACGCTGCTGGCGGAGAACATCATCATATTGCAGAAGCTGTTTACGCGAATCGAAGTTATTGCCTTCGACGCGTTTTTGAGACGATTCTACCGCGCGAGATACCATTTTGCTTTGGATTGGAGTAGAGTCGTCCATGCCGAAGCGGTCCAGCATCGCCATTGTCCGCTCAGCTCCGAATCTGCGCATCAATTCATCTTCCATAGAAAGATAAAATTGAGTAATCCCCGGGTCTCCCTGACGTCCGGAACGACCTCGAAGCTGATTGTCAATCCGGCGTGATTCATGTCGTTCTGTTCCGACAACAGCGAGCCCGCCAAGCTCTTTTACACCTTCGCCAAGCTTAATGTCCGTTCCGCGCCCCGCCATGTTAGTCGCAATCGTAACTGCGCCTTTTTGGCCGGCCTCTTCAATGATCTGCGCTTCACGTTCATGGTTTTTGGCATTTAACACTTGATGCGGAATTCCTTTGTTTTTAAGCAGCTTAGAAATCAATTCAGATGTTTCAACGGCAACCGTACCGACGAGAACAGGCTGTCCCGTCATGTAACGCTGTGCGACATCCTCCGCAACTGCCTTAAACTTTCCTTCCATCGTGCGGTAAATTAAATCCGGTCGGTCATCACGGACAACAGGCCTGTTGGTAGGGATCGTGACAACCTGCATGTTGTAGATGTTGCGGAATTCTTCTTCCTCTGTCTTAGCTGTACCCGTCATACCGGCAAGTTTTTCGTACATCCGGAAGTAGTTTTGGAACGTAATCGTCGCCAAGGTCATGCTTTCGTTTTGAATCTCAAGCCCTTCCTTCGCTTCAATCGCTTGGTGAAGCCCCTCACTGTAGCGGCGGCCTTTCATCAGACGTCCCGTGAAGGAATCAACAATAACAACCTGTCCGTCTTCCACTACATAGTCAACGTCCTTTTGCATCGCAACGTGAGCTTTTAAGGCCTGGTTGATATGGTGGTTGAGCGCGACATGCTTCACATCAAAGAGGTTATCGATGCCGAATGCTTTTTCCGCCTTCGTCATTCCTTCTTCAGTAAGCTGTACAGCTTTTGTTTTGATATCGTACGTGTAATCCTTCTCCGCTTTTAACGTGCGGACAAAAGCATTTGCCTGTACGTACAGCTTAGTGGATTTTGCAGCTTGTCCAGAAATGATAAGCGGTGTTCTCGCTTCATCAATTAAAATAGAGTCAACTTCATCAATTACCGCAAAATGAAGCGGACGCTGAACCATCTGCTCTTTATAAAGAACCATATTGTCACGCAAATAGTCGAAGCCAAGCTCATTGTTTGTAGAGTAAGTAATGTCAGCGGCATAAGCTTCCCGTTTTTCGTCTTTTGACATTGAGTTTAAATTCAAACCGACAGTCAGACCGAGAAACTCGAAAATTTTCCCCATCTGCTCAGCGTCACGGCTTGCCAAGTATTCGTTGACAGTCACGACGTGTACGCCTTTACCTGTTAACGCATTTAAATAAACAGGCAGGGTAGACGTTAATGTTTTCCCTTCCCCTGTTTTCATTTCCGCGATATTTCCGTCATGAAGCGCCACGCCCCCCATGAGCTGGACTTTAAACGGAAACATGCCTGTTACGCGGCGTGAAGCTTCTCGAACAACAGCGAAAGCTTCAACAAGAAGATCATCCGTTGTCGCCCCTTTTTCAAGGCGCTCTTTAAATTCAATTGTTTTATGTTTCAACGCGTCGTCAGAGAGATTTTCATAGTCTCCGCGAATCGCATCAATATCGTTAGCAATTTTTTCGTATCTATTCAGCGTACGTTTTGTTGGATCAAACATTTTATTTAAAATTCCAAGCATTTATAACGCTCCTCTATCATCACATGCCTATTTTAGAGGCATGTATAAATAATTTACTAGTCCATGTATACCTCTCATTATCATATCATACCTTTTGTTATTTCCAAAGAATTTGCAAATAAGAAAAACAAAAACCTTCCGCGGACATCACGGAAGGCTTCTCTTCATTATTCAGTCGGTTCAATTAAGCCATATTTCCCGTCATTTCTGCGGTACACGACATTTGTAAGGTTTGTTTCCGCATTTGTGAAAACAAAGAAATTATGGCCGAGCATATTCATTTGCAAGATCGCTTCTTCACTATCCATCGGCTTTAAATTAAAGCGTTTCTGACGGACGATGTCCAAGCTCTCCTCCTCTTCTATGTCATCCTGAACCGCAATATCTGTATCAGAGCCAAGACCGTTTGCCAATAAATATTTTGGAGAGCCCTGCTCACGGAATTTACGGTTTACTTTCGTTTTATGCTTACGGATTTGACGTTCCAGTTTGTTTGTTGCGAGATCAATTGCGTTGTACATATCCTCGTTATGCACCTCGGACCGAAGCGCCAGATCTGTCATCGGAATCGTAACCTCAACCTTAGACTCCTTGTCATTGTAAAACTTCAAGTTGACGTTCACATCAGCATCCACGCTATGGTCAAAATAGCGCTCCAGCTTGCCGATCTTCCTCTCGACATGATCCTTTAACGCGGGTGTCACTTCAATATTTTCTCCTCTGATGTTATAGTTCATCAAAGAACGCCTCCCTTTTATTAAGGATATGTATCTATTTCTCTTTTACCCTTTACAATTCCTGCTGAAACATAAATCTTTTGTGAAAATTCAGTGAACTTTGTCGAATTTTGTTTGTATTTGCTCTGTTATTGGCGGTTCGGAGGTATATGTATATGCTGATTGAACGAAACAAATACCTCACACACGCCTAATTGATTAAAAAGGGTTCCATACATTGATGAATAGACAGCATCCATTTTCTATAATGAATCAGAAAATGTTCCTTTAAATACTCACAGAACTCATGAGAGGGAAAAGAGAAAGAGACCAATTGATCAAACTCCGCAAAAATTTGGTCAAATGCTTTCACACAAATTTCAGCACACCGCGAATCCATAATGAAGAGAAGTGTTGAATGTGTTGAATCCAAATAAAAAAAGGCTTGGATCAGATCTTGGTAGATCCGATCCCCTTCTGTTTTTGATAAATTCTCTTCAGCCTCTATCAAATAACACAACCCCTCTTCGATGGTAAAAAGAAGATGATAATAAGCTGATAAAAGCGTATAATCTTCAATGCTCTTCAAGGCACTCACCTATTTACGCTTGTCATAATATGTGCCGTCAATCGTAATGTTGTTATAAGGGTTTAAATACGTCGTATGCATCACACGTTTTCTTTTCATCTGCTGAAGTTCTGTTGCGATTGACTGCTTCAGTCTTTCCATTTCCTTCACAATCAGCTGATCCCATGTCAAAATAAGTTTCATCTGCTTTCGCTCTTCTTCTGAAAGCGGCAGAGATATCTCCTGAATCAGTTCAGACCGTGTAGCCACAAAGTCTTCAATTTGCTTTAAAAGTTCATCGCTTTCCGGCGTATTTTGTATGTGTGACAGCATACTCTTCGTCTCAGTGTATAGTTGATCTATATTATTCATGCGATCCCGCCTGATCCGTGCCGGTCCTTCCGCTCACTTTGAATGGCTTGTTTCCAAGCATCGCGAAAATCTGTTACATAACCTTCAACCTCAGCCAGCATGCCCGTATCATTTTTGATATTTGCCTGTACCAATCTGCGATACATATAATCGTACATCGCACCCATAGAAGCGGAAAGCTCTATGTTACGGTTAAGTGTAAAATTTAATTCCTGAATAATATTTTGCGCTTTAATCAGATTTTCATTTTTACGTTCCATATCATCATTCTCAATGGCCTGAGCGGCAAGTCTTATAAATTTCAAACAGCCATTATACAGCATAAGCGTCAGCTCCCCGGGTGTAGCCGTATTCACTGAATTTTGCTGATAGGCTGTATATGGATTTTGGATCGCCATGTGTCATCCTCCAAATTACATTTATTGTACAAGAAGCTGTGATAAATAGGACGCTTGTTCGTTCATTTTTTGAATCGCAGAATCCATTGCACTGAATTTTGAATAATAGCGGTTTTCTATGGTATTCAATCTGTCCTGCATATCAGTTATTTCAGTACTTATCGAGTTTAAATTTTTTCCAATGGAATAGCTACTAGCTCCCATTGTCGAGTTCCCAGCTTTAGCTTCAATACTTTTCACAGTACTTCTAAGTGTATTAGTAATCCGCTTCATAATACCTTTATCGCTATAGTTACTATCATTTGTTCCACTTGTAAAAAGATTAGCAACTCCTTGAGGATCTTCTGCTATTTTTGCTTTCAATTTCTCTTCGTTAATCTCTAAGTGCCCTCGCAGTTGGTAAGCACTTGAAGTTGTGATGCCAAATTCAGTTAATTGATAGGTTTTCCCATCCGCATTCACTTGAGTATAAAA
This sequence comes from Bacillus sp. FSL K6-0255, assembly GCF_045040725.1. Taxonomy (NCBI): domain Bacteria; kingdom Bacillati; phylum Bacillota; class Bacilli; order Caryophanales; family Bacillaceae; genus Bacillus; species Bacillus sp. FSL K6-0255. Next base: position 3,514,234 of record NZ_CP150278.1, read on the forward strand.
GTCAGTCCGCATTTGGTTCGTGCCAGTGCTGATGCTTGAATCGTTTCTCAGCAATCCGCTTTTCGCCTTCTCCTCCCAGAGCTCTACCTCTTTATCGGACATGGCTTCTTTTTGTTCACTCGTGAGTGGCGTATAGTCTCGGTATTTTTCTTCTTTCAGCTTTTCATTCAGGCTGTCAACCAGTTCATTGTATTTATCTACAAACTCTTTGATTTGGTTATAAATCCCATCAACATCAGTAGAAACAGATGTGGTAACAGGGCCTGTGGCTGCAGTTGTATTTTTAATCGAATAAGTAACACCATTCACCGTGAAATTGTTTGTCAGCTTCTCCATTTCAAAGCCGTTGATTGTGACTTTGGCATTTGTGCCTTCTTTGTAAGCAGTAAGCTTATTATCAGCATCCAAAGAAAAACCAAGCTGACCGGACATAAAGTCAGCTGTAGCAGAGTCTGCTGCCTGTATGCTTCCTCCTGCACCTGTTGCTTTAGAAGAAAACGCAATCGTTTCTACGTACTCTGTACCATTCCAAATTTTATCTTTAAATGCTGATACTCCTAGATCTGAGCTGTTAAGTTTAGAAATCACATTATCAATCGTATCGGCACTCGTCACACTAATGTTCACTGTTTTTGCTGTTGTTTCGCCAGGCGCAACAACGTTAAATGCCAAATTGTAATCGCCTTGTGTGTATCCCGTATAATTGTTTGCCTTATACGTTGCTGCAGTTGCCAAGCTCGCCACTTCAACAGTAGACGAAGAATTTGGCGCACTTACGCTTCCTGTAGCAGTTAACACAGACTCATTAGAGCTTGTCACAGTTTTGCTCTGATACGTGCTCGGATATGTCAACGTATTTTTAGACATATAATCTTGCAATTCTTTTATTTTTGAGTTTACTTCACGATAGCTGTCACGCTGCCATTCAAGAGTCTGCTTTTTTTGTGTCAGCTTATCAAGCGGCGCTCTTTCTGTCTGCATCAGCTTTGATACGATATCATCTATATCCATTCCTGACGCCAGACCTGTTATTCTTGTGACCATCTCAAACCACTCCTATTCTACTTTTTTTCATCTACAAATAACCCAAGAAATTCAGTCATAGCCGCATAAAAATCAAGCCACCGTTTTGGTGGAATTTCGCGGATCACTTCATTTGTAGAGTCCTCTATTACCTTTACATAGTATTCATTTAACTTGTCATGAAGCTCGAACTTCAGATGAACTTGCGAAGGTTCCAAAAGCTTGTTCATTTCCCCCACCATTTCAGCAAGATTGGTATATGAAACTTGATGAACAGGAACCTCGTTATCATTATCTTTCTGATTATGTATTTGAGTATCATAACGATCCCAAACAGGTTGTAACGTAGTGAGCCTTTCAATGTTCAATTGATCATCCCCTATGCCCCAATCTATCGTTTATATCGACTAAGTCGAGATAAGATTACACATATTTTTGGAAAAAAATCTTCTGTTTTAGATTTCTTGTATGGAAATACATTTATAAAAAGTTAGTGGAGAATCCGGTTATTATATCATGAGTTAGTGACAGGATGAGGAATGATTAGGAGATAGAAATTTAAATTAAAAGACCCTGGCAACGCCAAGGTCTTTTTTAAAATTAACGTAATAATTGAAGTACGTTTTGCGGCTGTTGGTTTGCTTGAGCAAGCATAGCTTGAGAAGCCTGAGAAAGAATGTTGTTCTTTGTGAATTCGCTCATCTCTTTAGCCATGTCAACGTCACGGATACGAGACTCAGCAGCTGTCAAGTTTTCACCAGAAGCGCTTAAGTTGTTAATTGTGTGCTCTAGACGATTTTGTACCGCACCAAGCTTAGCACGTTGAGAAGAAACTTGGTTGATCGCTTCATCAACAACTTTCAATTGAGCATCGAAACCGATATCAGCAGTATCTGCTGCATTATCTGCGAATTTTGTTACGTCAAGATCATTAACTGAATGAAGAGCTGCAATTGAACCATCAGCTTCTTTAATTCCAAGAGCGTCAGCACCCATATCCTCAATATTTACAGAGATTTGCTGTGTAGCATTTGCTCCGATTTGGAATACCAAGTTCTTTTGATTTGCAGGAGTAGCTGTGTCAACTTTGTAAGTGCCATCGAGCAATTTCTTACCATTGAATTCTGTACGATTTGAAATACCATCGATTTCATCTGTTAAAGCTGAAATTTCATCTTGAATAGATTGCAAATCAGTTGCTTTGTCCTGAGTTCCAGTGTTTCCAGCTTGAACAACTAGCTCACGAACACGTTGAAGGATCGCATGAGTTTCAGTTAATGCACCCTCAGCTGTTTGGATAAGAGAGATTCCGTCTTGAGAGTTTTTAGAAGCCATTTCAAGACCTCTGATTTGTCCTCTCATTTTTTCAGAGATCGCAAGACCTGCTGCGTCATCTCCCGCACGGTTGATGCGAAGACCTGAAGAAAGTTTCTCCATGTTCTTTTGGCTCGCACTGTTGTTTGAAGACAAACGGTTCAGTGTGTTAAGCGCTGCAATATTGTGGTTAATTCTCATTGTTTTGTTCCTCCCTGAATATGTTGTTAAGGCACGTCCTTGTGCCCTTATTTTGTAACTGGCTGAGTCTTTTGCGCCTCCTCCCGGCTACATCATTAATATCGGATTGTCTCTGATTTTGTTAATACAAAAATAAAAAAATCCTCACTTTTTTTGTGAGGATAATGCGGAGATCACATCGCTGGATAACGCTGCTGCACGGTTATTTTCTTCCTGAATGGTCAAGTAAATTTCTTTCCTGTGAATATCAATATGCTTTGGGGCGTCAATTCCAAGCTTCACTTGATCCCCTTCAACCGCAATCACTTTTACTTCAATATCAGCACCTATTTGAATCGCTTCGTTTATTTTCCGCGATAAAACTAGCATGATTCTCCTCCAATCGGATGCTTTGTCGTATATGAGGAGTCGTGTAAAACGACTTGCTTAGCCATCATGTTCTTGCGATTCACAATAATGGGAGCCAATAAATTCGCAGTAGACTTTTCAAATGGCTCTGCCATAGTCAATATTGTCATGACTTCTACGTCTTGAATATTATCGATATCCAAAAGTTCAGCAGTTGATTCATCAAGATCAAATTCATAATTCTTAAAAAAGATAAACGGACTTACGACGATAAACGCAAGATTTTCTGAAGTGACGGACTGCAGTGCCACGAATGGAGAGTCTTCTGAAAGCGGAAGTATGACGAACTGTTTTTCTTCTAAAAAGCCTGGAATCCCGCTTTCAAAAAGAATGATTTGTTCTTCTTTTATGTTCATTTGGCCATGGTACTTCGTATGAATGATCATTGTTCACGATCCTTTTCTTTTTACTTTTCGGGTGATTCTTTCGGGTATTCTACATCTATATTTAAATCAGGGTATTGAAGCATGTCAACCTTAACATTTCCTGGCGTATATTCAACAATTGGCTTATGCGGCTCAGCCTGAATAACAGGCTTTCGCGGCGTAATCTGCACATCAAGCTGTGACGGAGTATATTGTATTTTCACCCTCGAAAGAGAAGGAGCATAATTTTCGCCTAATTGAATTTGGTGCATTTCAGAGTTCCTCCTTGCTTGTGAAGCGATTGGGTTCCCCTTATTTTCAATCTTCATAAGCTCGTCGCCTTCTTCTGCAGTGCGTGCTATTCCCTCCATTACATCCTCATGCCCTTGTTGGGCGGCTTCTTCAATTCTCTTGAAAACATGCTTTCTGTCTAATTCTTCCCATGCTTGTGTCTGGTCAATCGTGAGTTTTCCAGGTGTCACCGATATTTCCATTTCCGCACTCGGCTGTTCGATCTCTAGATCAGCTTGAGGCTGCTCCATTTTTAAGCTGGCAGGCGTCGTTGTTAAACCAATTTTTCCTTGAACACTATGCATAATCAATCTGGGAATCTGCATCACTCTACCTCCTGAACTATAAAAAAAGCGAACTCCTAAGAGCCGCTTACTTTAAAAAGTCAATCAATGTAGGCTGAACAATTTGCGCATTAACGGCCAGAGTAGCCCTGTGCACACTTTGCTGCGCAATAAATTCAGTTATTACTTCTTCCAGTTCTACATCTTCATTGTCTGATAACACTTTGGTAGCTGTTTCTTCTTGCGCTGACAGTCTTGTATTAACCAGTTCAAGACGATTATATCTCGCTCCAAGATCAGATCGTTCAGCGCTCATGCCGTCAGAAAAATGATCAATATCATTTAAAACACTGTCCATGCCATCTAGCGAACCAGAATTTAGTGCTTTCTCAAAAGAATCAAGCATTTCAAATACATTCTGCCCGCTTTCAGAAGTGCCTCCAAAAGCTGACTTTGGATCTGAATTCACTTTCAATGACATATTATTTGATATATTGACTACGACATCAGCTGTATCAGAAATTGTATAAGTTCCGTCTCCGTTATCTGTAACCGGAGGCTTATCTGAATTTGTGCCATTAAAGATATATCTGCCGTTCACTTGTGTATTCGCAATATTTAAAAGCTGTTCCTTTAACTGCTTTACCTCTACGCCAATCGCTTGCCGCTCCGGCTCGCCGTTTGTATCATTTTGAGCTTCAACCGCTAATTCTCTGACCTTTGACAAGATGTCAATTCCTTCTGTAATGTTTGTTTCTGTGTTTTCGAGCCAGGTAAAGGCTTGAGAAGCATTGCTTTTGTACTGCTGCACTTGAGACAGTTGCGTATTATACTTTAAGCTTTTCATTGCTACTACAGGATCGTCGGAAGCTTTTGAGATTTTTTTTCCTGAAGAAATCTGCGACTGGAGTTTATCCAGCTTCGAGTAGCTCGAACCGATATATCTCAGTGAGTTTTGCTGTATCATGCCTTGTGTTACTCTCATGTGACTCTACCTACCTTCCTCCAACACCCATGCCGTTGATCACTTTATCAAGCAATTCGTCTTGTAAAGTCACCATTCTTGCAGCTGCATTGTATGCGTGTTGGAATTGAATCATATTCGTCATTTCTTCGTCTAAAGAAACTGCGCTCATTTGCTGACGGTTTATGTCAGCATCATTCAGCTGTGTTTCTGTATTAGACGCCAGTCGATTAGCCTCTTGAGCTTCGATCCCTAGCTCGCCAATCAGACCCGCATAATAATCTAAAACACTAGTTTCTTTACCGTTAATGGTTATTTTACCGGTTAAAACATTTGCTAATTTTGTAGCATTTGCGTTATCGTTGGCTGCGCCAGTCAGTGAGAAAGCAATGTTTGCGCCTTTTGAATCTATTATGCTGTCAGCCACTTTGATCTTGCCCGCCGCGCCCTTGGCAGGTTCAGTTTCACCGCCAGTAAAATCAAAAAAGTCTCCGCCTTGTTCACCGCTCTTGGTCACACCATTTCTGTGCACTTCATTGAAAGCTTTCGCGAATTCAAGCGCCATATTGTCAAGATCAGAAAGCATTTCCGGGTATACGCCCTTTTCTTGGCCGTCTGCTGTTATATACCCGTAAGACTCTATAAATCCTAAAAGGGATCCCTTGCTGCTAAAGGACTCCGCCTGCACAGCTGTATCCCCGATTGAAATACTTGATACTAATCCAGTTTCATTATCATAGTTGGCTGCAAGTTCTGAAACCTCGTAATTTTTACCGTCCAAAACAGTTCCTAGCGACTGTTTATTTTTATCAAGGATTTCAATTGATACAGTTCCTTCAGCAGATGCAAGTGCATTCCCGCCTGATTTGTTGTAGCTGACTTTGATATCAACCATTGAGGATAATTTATCGATCAGCAAATCTCGCTGGTCATATAAACCATTCGGAAGAAGCCCGACCGGCTCTACTTGTGCAATTTGCTTATTTAAACTGTTTAATTGAGAAAGCAGAGAATTGACATCCAACACAGTTGTATTTAGCTCTGCTTTTAAATTCGATTGGACATTTGTAAGTGATTCAGAAATATAATTAAACGTTTCAGCTACAGCTTGTCCTTTTCGAGCAACAACAGAACGTGCACTTTCTTCATTTGTATTATTCGATAATTCCTGCAGAGAATTCCAAAACGAATTGAGCACACTGTTCAAGCCGCTGTCATCCGTTTCATTTAAAACGCCTTCCATTTGGGACAGCGCTTTGGCCTTCGTGTCATAGTATCCGGCACTGTTGTTTTGAAGACGGTATTGGTAGTCAAGAAAGATATCTCTTATTCTCTCAACTGATTTTCCTTGAACGCCCGTACCCATTTGTCCCGCTGTTTTTTCTGCGTTTTTAGATACAGCAGGGAAATAGTCAGTTGCCTCCAATGAGACCCGCTGTCTTGTATAACCATCAGTATTGGCATTTGCCACGTTATTTGCAGTCGTGCTTAACGCTGCCTGCTGAGCGCTTAACGCCCGCCTTGCAGTTTCAAGCCCCATAAAGGTAGATGTCATTTTCTGAATTCCTTTCTGCTAAGCTTTTGAATCAAACAGTTTCATTTTGCTGCTTTTCGGCAGCTCAGCTTTAATTGATTTGCTGTAATTGAAGTTATTTTCCTTAGGAACCAGCATATCGTACGAAATAGAGATGAATTGCAGCGCGTCTCTTGTCAGCTGCCTATTCATCTCATTTACTTTTTTCAGACGTCCGAGAACTTGAGAAAGAGATTCGTATAGTTGTTCCAGCTCTTCCTTTTCACTGCCTGAGGTTTTGGTGATACATGCGGAAATAGTATTATTTTCGCTATATCCGAGAAAGGCCGAAGTTGTTTTGATCCGGTCATCTTCTGTCTGCGTGATTGCTTGAATATATTTTTGCTCTTTTGTCAAAATGTTAGAAAGCTCTTTTGTTTTGCCGGCTTTGAGCGCTTCCGTCTTTTCTTCAGACAGCGTGAGCAGGTGCTCATGCAGAACGCAAAGTCGCTTCAATTGTTCAATAATTGCCTTCGCTGACATGGGCTTTCTCCTTTTTTATTGCTTTTTATAAAAATTAATCATATTTTTCGCGATATGATTTGCGTCTACTTTGTATGACCCGTTTTCAATTTGCGCTTTAAGCTGCGCAATTTTTTCCTGTCGTGAACCAGTGACTGCGTCGGATGCATGTTGCATTTCTTTAGCCTGTGATGAAATTTCAATTTTATCTTGAGGCTGTGCAGCAGTTTTTTGCACCGCTTGCTTATCATAATTTTTTTGATATGGATTAACGGATTGTGTTCCAAATTGATTGATTTTCATAGGATTCCTCTCGCTTTCCGTTGCAGTCTTTAAACAATCTTAACCCTTTTATCGACTGCGTTTTCAGTTAGTTTAGGGAATCAGCTGTTTTTGGTATTATAGGCATAGTATGTGTCTTTTTTACTATTTTCTTTCTCGATTTTCAGAGCATCCTCGTGGTTCAAATGATCCATTTGATCCTTAATATCGGACTGGCAAGCCTTGCAGAATTTGCCTTCTCTAATCGATGTCCCGCACCTTTCACAAGGGTATGCCAAATTAGGAAGATGAGTGATCTGAATTCGCTTCTGCCTGATGAATTTCAATATCAGCTCTTCTTCCACACCTGTTTCCTCAGTTATCCGGCTCAAAGTTGATTGCCGGTTTTCCTGTTTTCTTAAAAATTTATAGACAGTCTCAAATGATTTTTCTTCTTCCTTAATACACGCCTGACATACGGTTTGCAGCTTTGTTTTTAAAAATAAAGCATTGCATTTCGGACAATTAGCCAGTTCTCCCATCTTTTTTCTCCTTATTAGATAATATGCCTGTGTCAATTTCTAGTGATTATATCGGCATAAAAACAGAATCATTTAGCTTCTGATCAAGGTAAAAGATGACACTGAAGCGGCTTTTCCTTTTTCTAATAAGCAGCGGGCTGCGAAGTGCAAGGTGGCGCCTGTTGTATAAAGATCGTCTATTAAAATGATATTCATACCTTCTGCTGAATTATTTTTTGTATCAAAAATGCGCTCTGACAGCAGGCGTTCTGTTTTCTTTTTCTTTGACTGTTTCTCATTATTCAGGCGAATGAGGGGATGGTGGGAAGGCCGGTCTAAACATTCTGCCAAGAGCTGTGCCTGGTTAAATCCGCGCTCTTCTTCCCGTTCCTTGCTCAGCGGAATAGGTACAAGAACAAAATGCTTATCGGGGTAAACCTTAGAAAAGGTTGAAGAAAAATCACTTTTAAATGCATTTATGATTTCTGCATCTCCTCTAAATTTAAAACGGGAGAGCGTTTCTTTCATCATATCATTATATGTGTAAACTGAACGGTTCTGACGCAATAGCAAACTGTCTCTGATCCTTGTTCTCCACACCTCGCAATCCCTGCATACGGCATGAACAGATTGAGGTCTGCCGCACAGGGGGCAGATATGTCCTGTGATTTTCTTTAATTTGCTTCTGCAAGAATAACAAACCTTTTCATCAGGCTTTAGTAAAAAAAGGGCTCTCCATGTAACATCTTGAGAAAATTGCGAATCACATAATAAACAGATCAGTTTATGAATGCCTCCTCCTGCTTCGTTTGACATAAATCGCTTGGACTCTCTGAAACTACTGCAGCAGATTCAGCCAAAATGACAAGCATTGCTGTGTTTTTTTGTTTATCTACCAGCTCAGCTTTCGTATATGCGATCTTTTTAAGATCAGTAACGTAGGATGGACTCACTTTGTTTAAAGAAAGTGCCAATACATCGTTTTGGCATACTTGGCAAGTACAGGCCATATGAAGCTGGTCCATATATCGGTCGAGCAGTTCTTTCATTACGATTTCTTTTGAATTGACAAGCATTTTTACAGCTCCTCATCATCGGTTATATGAGTATACTGTACCACGTTTTCAAATAATGGCTAGTCTGTACATTCAACTTTTGCTGCCAATTCATTCATTTCTTTTATATGCTTTCTTGCATCGAGCATACTCTTTGTTTTGCCGAAGTGAAAGTAAATGACATCGCCGTCCGCATATTCTTTATGCCGGCCGGTTCTTCCTGCAATTTGAACAAGTGCGCTTTCCGTAAAGATAGGTGATTCCGCTCCTAGTACACCCGTTTGCACCTTGGGGACTGTGACGCCTCTTTCCAGTATTGTTGTTGTGATTAATAAATCGAGCTGACCATCTCTGAATTGCTGCACTTTCTCCTTTCTATGCTTGTCTTCCGCGTGCACAGATGCGGTTCGGCAATGAACACCTCTAAAGCACGCAGCAGCCTTTTCCAGAATAGAAACGGAAGGAACGAATAAAAAAACAGGCCTCCCTTCTTTTATATGAAACTCTATCCATCTTTTCACCGCTGGCGGAATTTTATTTCGGTTTAATTTCTTCTTCCAGTTTCCACACCATACAAAGCGCGGTTCGGGTAAAGGTTTCCGGTGGTGTCTTGCGGGGATGCGAACTGAATGTAACTGTCCGTTCAGTGCTTTTCTTTTTAATTCTTTAGGAGGTGTTGCACTTAAATAAACGAGGGTGCTGTTTTTCTTTCTTGCTTTTTGAACAGCGAATTGAAGGGTTTGATCAGCAGAATATGGAAAAGCGTCAACTTCATCAATGATCATAACATCGATTGCATCTTTATATCGCAAAAGCTGATGCGTAGTGGAAATCATAAGCGGAGATAGCCGCCCTTTGTCATCGCTTCCTCCGTAAAGCGCTGAAATGTCAGCACCCTGAAAGGCAGCCTTGAGTCTTGGAGCAAGCTCTAATACAACATCGGTGCGAGGTGTTGCAATACATACACGCAGTCCTTGATTTAACGCTGATTCTATACCAGGAAACAGCATTTCTGTTTTGCCAGCGCCGCAAACCGCCCAGATGAGGAGCTCTTCTTTTTTTGATATTGCTTCAATTAAAACATTGGCGGCTTTTTGCTGTCCGCTTGAAAGCTTGCCATCCCATGTCAGCTTAATAGACTTCCAGTTTGATTCATTTTCCTCTTTCCATGAATATAAAGGAACCTCCTCACTCACTCTGCCCATCATGACACAGGAACGGCAATACAGCTTATTCTTTCCAGATGAGTGATAAAAAGAAAAATACCGCTGATCAGTTTGTCCGCACCTATTACATCTATATCTCCGTTTATTTATGGATATAGAATTTTCAGCAGTGATATATCCATTCTTGATATGCCATTCAATCATCTCATCGGAAAATGAGAGCTCAGTCCTGAGCAAATGACGGCTTCGAAGCGTCTGCTGCAATTCTTTTGAAAAGGAACCGTTTTTTTCAACTGGCACATTCACATAGCACGCCTCCTTTCGAAACAGTATGCCTGAATGAATATTTTCTGTCCAACTATTAAAATAAGAATATAAAAAAATCTCCGCTCTAAAAACGGAGATTTGGCCTTATTTAAAACACCAGCAAATTCCTAACGCACCTTCACCCAAATGAGTGCCGATTACCGCGCCAAAATAGCTGTTATAAAATTCAACATGAGGATATTTTGCAGAAAGCTCTTCAATGATTTTCGCTGCTTCTTCCTCTCGATTAGCGTGGATAACAGCAGCTCGCATAGGCAACCCTTTACTCGCATCTTCGTCTAAAAGCTCATAAATTCGCGAAATTGCTTTTTTACGTGTGCGAATCTTCTCAAAAGGCACAATTACCTTATTGTCAAAATGAAGGATAGGCTTTACCTTTAGAAGACTACCAATGAAGGCTTGGGCGCTGCTTAATCGCCCGCCGCGCTGAAGATGGGCTAAGTCATCTACCATAAAATAAGCTCGAACTGTTTTTTTCATTTCTTCCAGTTCTTTTATAATATCTTCCGGCGATGATGCTCCGTTTTTGATTAATTCAGCAGCTTTAAGGGCATAAAAGCCTTGAGCCAAGCAGCTGATCTCTGAGTCAAATGGATACACATCAATATTGTCGACCATCGAATCAGCCGCTGCTGCACTGCTGAATGTTCCGCTGATCCCGCTGGAAAGATGGATACTGATAACCGCATCATAAGACTTGCCAAGCTCTTCATACAACGCAACCAGCTCGCCGATTGGCGGCTGAGAAGTCGTCGGGAGCTCATTATGTTTTTTCACTTCTTCATAAAAGCTTTTCCAGTCCAACTCAATTTCTTCACGGTAAGTCTCCTCCCTAAAAACAACCTGGAGAGGGATCATATGTATCTGATGTTGTTCACGCATTTCTTTCGGAATATATGCCGTGCTGTCTGTTACGACTGCAATATTCATAGCTTCGATACCTGCCTTATTGCTTTATAACTCTATTGTAAGGGAAACGGCAGCCTAAAAAAAGACCTGCCTAGTAAAAGGCAAGTCTCCTATTATACTATCTCATTTCTACCCAGCCATTTTTAATGGCGACCACAACGGCTTGCGTCCGGTCGTTTACATTCATTTTTTGTAAAATATTGCTGACATGGTTTTTAACGGTTTTCTCACTGATAAACAATGATTCACCAATACCGCGGTTGCTTTTTCCGTCTGCAAGCATCTGCAGCACTTCACATTCCCGCCTAGTTAAAATATGTAATGGTCTGCGGATTTCAGGGTAAACCTCATGTTGAGGGTGTGCAGAAACTCCGCTTGTTGCAAGGCGGCGGAATTCGTTAACGAGGTTGTGAGTAACCTTCGGATGGAGGTAAGATCCGCCCTCAGCCACTACTTTAACCGCTTCAATTAATGTATCAGCATCCATCTCTTTCAGCAGATAACCTCTTGCACCTGTTTTCAGGGCATGTGTTACATAATTTTCGTCATCGTGAATTGATAGAATAATTACTTTAGATTCAGGATACAGCTCTACAAGCTGTTTTGTAGCTTCCACACCATTTACGTTTGGCATATTGATATCCATGATCACAACATCAGGATGATAGTGCTCAACAATACGAGCCGCTTCGTCCCCGTCATCACCTTCGGCTACCACTTCAAAGGTAGGTTCAAAATCCAATATCCGTTTAACACCTTCACGAAATAACTGATGGTCGTCGATAATAACAATGTTTACTTTAGTCACAAGCCACGCCTCCTTGTATTATTGTTCTATATACTCTAGCATTCGGTCAATATGCCTTTTGGCTCTATTTTACAAATCATAGTCAAAGAGATAACGGAACCTTAATCATAATAAATGTCCCAAGACCTATTTTCGAATCTATTGTCATCGTTCCTTCCAATAAATCTACTCTTTCTTTCATGCCCAGCAAGCCGAATGATTTGTTTTTCTTCTCTTTCGCTTCCTTCAGGTCGAACCCTTTACCGTTATCTTTTATCATTAAAATCACAAAATCCTTTGTGATCTCAACTTTGACTGTAATTTCTTCAGATTCAGAATGCTTTAGCGCATTAGACACAGCTTCCTGTGCGAGCCTGAAGAGCGCAACCTCAAACTGAGGCGCTAGCCTCTGATCCTCTGTTTCTCCAATGCACTGAAAATGTATTTTGACCTTCCCGTTATATTCCTCGGTTGTATATAGATATTTTCTTAAAGTTGGAATCAGGCCTAGGTCATCAAGGGCCATCGGTCTTAAATCATATATAATCCTTCTCACTTCGTAAAGGGCATTCCGAACATTTTGGCGTAGATTTTTAATTTCTTGGAATCCGTCCTCTGCGCCCCGGTCACGGAAAATCCGCTCGATTAATTCCGATCTCATCATAACATTCGCCAGCATTTGAGCGGGTCCGTCATGGATTTCTCTTGAGACTCTTTTTCGCTCTTCTTCCTGCGCCTCAATGATTCTTAAGCCGAAATCCTGTTTTGCCTGAGCATCAGCAAGAAGCAGTCCAACTTCGCGCAAATCCTGATTCAAGTAGTTGAGCACAACTGTAATTTGGCTTACTAATGATTCTGACCGCTCAATGATTTCCTGAAGCCCTAGCAATCTGCGCTCCAAATCGTCCCGCCGTTCGCGCAATTGCTTCTCACGCTGCTGGATCATCGTCAATTCTACCTGCAGCTTATGGGCTTTTTCATAAGCATTGCGGATTTCCTCTTCACTGAATCTATGAAAATTACGGCTGACCTCGGATAAACGGTTTCTCGCATGGCGAGTTTGCACTTCAAGTTTATCGCCAAGCTCAATCACTTCATACACCTGCTGTTTAATTTGTTTCAGTTCTTCGACCAGCTGTTCATACTGCTGGCGTGACTGCTCCCCGATTTGAAAAACTTCGTCCTTGCTCCCGTCAACGGTTTTCAGCATCTTCATCAAAATAGAATCCAGCACTTTGGAATCCATCTTTGTTTTATTCATAATTTCCCTCCGTCACGGCGTTGTCATATATTTTTATTATAAATGTAATTGATCTGCAAATTATGTCGAATTATAATGAAAGAATGCGTATATTCTAGAAAAAAACATTTTTATATACTCTCTACTCTTTATGATACCAAAATACGCACAAAAATTCTAAAGACTGTACGAAATTGTATAGGCAGTCTTTTATGCTTAGCAGGAGGGTCAGCTAGCATGCTGCACAGCTATTTTACTGTGAAAGAAGCAGGAGAACACGAGATTGTTATAGAAAAATCGCGTTTTATCTGTCATTTAAGCCGTGTTTCTACCGAACAAGAGGCACAGGAATTTATACAGAAAATAAAGAAACAGCACTGGAATGCGACTCATAATTGCTCGGCTTATGTTATTGGCGAGAATGATCATATCCAAAAAGCCAATGATGACGGGGAACCAAGCGGTACAGCGGGAGTGCCGATGCTCGAGGTTTTAAAAAAACGCAGGCTGAAGGATACTTGCGCCGTCGTTACACGCTACTTCGGAGGCATTAAGCTTGGTGCTGGCGGATTAATTCGCGCTTATGGGAAATCAGTGTCTGAAGGATTAAATCATATAGGTGTTGTAGAACGGAAGCTTATGCGAATCATGCATACTTCTGCAGATTACACATGGCTTGGCAAGATTGAAAATGAATTAAGGGAGTCACAATTTCTGTTAAAGGAAATCCATTATTCAGAAAATGTTGAATTCGAAACATACGTGGAAGAAAAGGAAACAAATGCTTTTTCTGAATGGATGACAGAACTGACAAATGGAAAGAGTGATATTAAAGAGGGAGAGTTGACGTATCTTGAAAAAGCCGTCAATCACATAAAGGAGACTGAATAATGGCTGAACGCGTTAGAGTGCGTGTGCGAAAAAAGAAAAAGAGCAAACGCAGGAAAATTTTAAAAAGAATAATGTTATTGTTCGCCCTTGCACTATTGGTAGTTGTAGGGCTTGGCGGGTATAAACTTTATAAAACCATTAACGCTGCGGATGAATCGTACGATGCCCTATCCCGCGGGAATAAATCAAATCTTCGCAACGAAGTTGTAGACATGAAGAAAAAACCATTTTCTATTTTATTTATGGGAATAGAGGATTACGCGACTAAAGGACAAAAAGGGAGATCAGACTCTCTTATTGTTGTTACCCTGGATCCCAAAAATAAAACCATGAAAATGCTGAGCATTCCGCGTGACACACGTGTGCAATTAGCTGGTGACACAACGGGAAGCAAGACGAAGATCAATGCCGCTTACAGCAAAGGCGGTAAAGATGAGACAGTTGAAACTGTTGAAAACTTCTTGCAAATCCCGATTGATAAATATGTCACAGTTGATTTTGACGGATTTAAAGATGTGATTAATGAAGTCGGCGGTATTGATGTTGACGTGCCTTTCGATTTCGATGAAAAAAGTGATGTAGACGAAAGCAAACGGATTTACTTCAAAAAAGGCGAGATGCATTTGAACGGCGAAGAAGCATTAGCATATGCCCGGATGAGAAAACAGGATAAACGCGGAGACTTTGGCCGTAATGACAGACAAAAACAAATCTTAAACGCGCTGATTGACCGCATGTCAAGTGCAAGCAACATTGCTAAAATTGATAAAATCGCAGAAAAAGCCAGCGAAAATGTTGAAACCAATATTCGCATTACTGAAGGTTTAGCGCTTCAGCAGATTTACAGCGGCTTTACCAGCAAAAAAATCGACACATTGAGCATTACAGGTTCTGATTTGTATTTAGGGCCTAACAACACATATTACTTTGAACCTGATGCTACAAATCTCGAGAAAGTCAGAAAAACGCTTCAAGAGCATTTAGATTATACTCCTGATACAAGCACTGGCATTTCCGGTACCGGAAATGCAACAGACGGGACTGACAGCTCAAGCAGTTCTGGCAGCACTGGCACAACAACTGACGGGACGACGAGCGGAAACAGCTATTCGAATGACAGCAGCACAAGCTCAAACAACAGTACAACGAATTCAACAACTGATTCATCCTATTAAAAAATGCCCGGTCCTTTTAGAGGATCGGGCATTTTTGCGCAGAAAAAAACTCCGGCACATAAGCCGGAGTTTTTAATTCCTTTTCACCAGCCGTTTATAAAACTTTGTAAACGGCTTAAATTTTTCATTCACGAGTCCTGTCACTTCTGCTATGATTTGCATAAAAATAATCAAAATGAAGATAATAAACAAAGAAAGCCAAATTGTGGCACTTTTAAGTACAATCGCACTGATACTGAAAATAAATCCAATTAAATAAATAACTAAGACCGACATCCGATGTGAAAGGCCAAAGGCCATCAGTCTATGGTGAATATGCGACTTATCCGGCGCTGAAATCGGCTGTTTGTTTAATATTCTTCTGATGATAGCAAATGTTGTATCAAAAATCGGTACGCCTAATATAATTATCGGGATAACGATACTGAACAATGTGACACTTTTATACAGGCCTAATAATGAAAGAATCGAAATACTATACCCTAAAAACAGTGATCCCGTATCTCCCATAAAGATTTTTGCCGGATGGAAGTTGTAAAACAAAAACCCCAGCGTGCTGGCAATAACGACTAATGAGAGTGACAGAATGAGCACTTTTCCGCCGGATAGCGCCATGACAGCAATCGTTGACAGGCCGATAACAGAAAGACCGGCAGCAAGGCCATCCAATCCATCAATCAGGTTAATTGCGTTCGTGATGCCGACAATCCATAATACCGTCAGCGGATAAGCCATCCATCCTAACTCAAATCGTTCTGTTAAAAAAGGTACTGAGAAAAAGTCCATTTTTAAGCCAGTGCTTACAATCATAATGGCTACACCTAATTGAATCAAAAACTTAACTTTTGCACTTAATTGATATTTATCGTCAAGAATACCTAACACAATAATGATGAATGCTCCGACTGTAATTGCCGTCATCCTTGTTTCTGTGTAAATACCGGATGCAAGCACGCCTGCAACCACCCCGATAAATATGGCCAGCCCGCCCATGCGGGGCATGATTTTGTCATGTACTTTTCGATTGCTGGGCTGGTCAACTGCACCTATTTTAATCGCAATCCTTTTTACGATTGGGGTTATGATTAAAACTGTCAGCAGCGAGACAATAAACGCAACAACAATGCGAATCATGCGTTCGTCAAGCATAAAGAAGTCTCCTTTGGAATTAAATGAAGTCTTTATTTATATAGAGAACCGTTCCTTCCATTATACCTTCTCCTTAGTTATTATAACAAGCTTCATCAAAAAGAAACACGTATAATCAAAAAACGCGCATCCCAATTTATAGGACTACGCATGTTTTTGAATCCCTGTATATTTCATAATTTGTCTAAATAAGCAATTCCAATCTTGTGTGCGAGCGATGTTTCGGCGCATTTCTTTATAGGTTTCGTCTCCGTTTTGTTCGAGAACTTTTTCACAAGCTGCTATAAAATCAATTGGATGATCACCTTCTACATATTCGTATACATACGGCTTTTGCATTTTTGAGGTTGACGGAAGATTAGAGCCGACGACAGGTTTTCCTGCCGCTAAAAATTCAAATAGTTTCAGTGGAAACACAGCTTGATTATACGGTGATTTTTTATAAGGCATGATGCCAATGTCGATAAGCTCCATAAAATGCGGAACTTCTTTCGGATCCGCCGGGCCGGTCCATATGACATTTGGAAGCCTCAGCAGCTCTTGAAACGAAACGTCACCATTGGTGGCATCCGGGCCAACCCATAAAAATGTCCAATCAGGCTTTTGCAGGGCGGCTTCTTCAATCATTTTAAAATCGAGCTTCGGTTTAATTCCGCCGATAAAACCTAACACTGTTCCTTCTCTCCCCTGCAGTATACTGCGATCGGGAGCTTGTTTATTTGCAGAAAACAGCTCATACTCCACACCGTTTTCCACTGTATGAACCTTTTCTCGTCCTGCAGTCAGTTTTTTGTCTACTTCCTTGTGAAGATAATCTGATGAACAGGTTATTGAATCTGCTCGTTGTATAATTCTCAGCTCTGCCGTTTTAATGACTTTTCGCCGGAATTCAGACAGCAGATTTGATCGGCCGCTGATCGGCGCCGCCCATAAGTCACTGCAGTCATAAATGACCTGATCCCAAGGATACAGCGAAGACAGCAGCGGGAATCCAGGAAACGTGTACCATAAACAGCAGCGTTCACCGTTTGCAGAAGCAGGTGTAAGCTCATCGAGTAATGGGGAGAGCTTATGTCTGTAAAAGACATCTGTATATCGTCCGAAACGAAACATTTTTTTCTGCAGCAGGTCTTTGACAGCGAATTGCCTGATGCCAGAATGGATTTCCTGAAACTCTTTCCCTTGGGCACGCGGAGCCGGGCATACCCAAATAACTTCCTTCGTTTCCTCCTGAGCAGCTAAAAATTCTGCCAGCCGGTGCCTTCTGTATCTCAATTGGTCTTTTCCCCATTCAGCAGTGGCAACGATGACATGAATGATTGCTTCTTTTGTTTCCACCTTCATCACCTTTTCTCTCTGTTTGCGGCTATAATCTTTTTTTCACCGCGTTTTTTGCATATTGAACAAAACACCATGTTGCTTTCATAAAATGAAGCCGTTCGATCTCCCTGTAGACAAACCACGTTTTTTTCGCAGCCTTCCATTTGTTGCTGGAAATTGAGTTATTGACAAGCCGATATTCAGCCAGGCATTCATTCATTCCATAGGCAGTAAATCCTTTTTTTAAAAGAGACAGCCATGTGGCTAAGTCCTGTCTCGTTCTGATATTCGGCATTTGGATCTGTCCCGTTTGCTCCCTGTCAATCATCACCGTCAAGCAGCCGATAATTGTATTTTTCAGGGCGTCATCGTACGTCAGGCTTTCCGGCGCATGAATAAATTTATCGAGTGGGGTCCCGTCCTGCGCCATTAAGCTGTAGCCCGTGAAAGAAAACGCACAGGAGCGCTCCATCATAAACTCAAGCTGCTTTTCCAGTTTGTCTTTTTTCCATTTGTCATCACTGTCCAAAAATGCTACGTAGCGCCCTTGAGCGCGTTCCAACGCTTTGTTGCGAGCAACCGCAGCTCCGGAGTTCTCTTCCAAATACACCACATGAATTCTTTCGTCTATTTTTTCATACTGCTGTAAAATGTCGCGGGTCCCATCCGTTGAGCAATCATCCACGATAATCATTTCCCAATGAGGATGGCTCTGATCTAATACCGAATGAACCGTGTCTTCAATATAGTCACGCGCATTATAGGAAGGTGTAATGACAGATACGAGAGGTTTCCAATTGGTCATGATCACATCTCCATCGTATGATTTTAAAAGGATTCTCTGAAAAATTCAGGAATGACAACGAACATAAAGGCAATCGTAAGGCCAATCATAACGCCGAGAACTGCTTTCTTTTTCGGAGACATACCGCCGCCTGCTGTCTCACTTACGGTTTCGGAATCAGTAACACTTGCCGCTTTCAGGTTAAGCTGTGTGTTTTTGAGTTCATATAAAAATCTCTCTTTATCCACTTTGGAATCCTCGCTCACCGACTCGCCTTCAAGCGCGTCTATGCTGCTGCGGATGACGGCTTCTCTTTCTGCATACAGCTTTTGATCATTTTTGAGGAAGGTGGAGGATATGGCGTTTAAGACAGATTCCGTTCTATCCTTATCCTCGTCACTATAGCTTAAAGTCAGTAACGATTTGGATTCCGTTTTGATTGTAAGCTTCTCTTTGATCTCTGCTACATCTTCATCCTTTTCATCAGGAAGCGCCTCCTTCAAAAAAGAGTCGCTCTTTAGCAGAAGCGGAATCTCTTCTGTGCTGTTATAAACCGGATGATCATAGCTCCCCACAGCCAAAGTATCTTCAGCTGTATAGCTCTTTTGATCAGCGATCTGTGACGGCAGGATATACCCCGCCGCACCTAATATAATTGGCACCGCTATGATCCAAATGATATTTTTTTTTATGCGACGGGCTATTCTTATCAATATATCGTTCATATAAGTCTCCCTGCTTTTTGTAGTCTGTTTATCTGTACATCGGCTCAGGCATTTGTCTGGATCGCCTTAACACATTCACGGCTGCGATGACGAGCGCCATAAACACCCAATGGAAAAATAAATTTGAAACAGAGCTTGGGCTGATACTTGATACCAGGAAACTGACCATAGCGGTAATAAGTCCTTCTGTGATCAGTTTTGACTGATTTTCTAATTTTCTTTCATAAAACTTGTAAAACACCCATATGAGGTAGGCATAAATGGACAGATATCCCAGCATGATGAACAAGCCAAAATTAGCCAGAATTTCAACAAGCCAGTTATGCACCTCTGCCACATTGTCAGTATCATATACAGCATAATGCTCAAGATAATAGGATACATTTCCTGCCCCGACTCCGAATCCGTATGAATCAAGGAAAAAATGCCAAGCGTTTTTCAGCAGATTTGCCCGAGCCACATTTGATGGAAGCCTGTCATGAAATGAATGCAGCGTCTGCGGGGCCAGAAACAGCTCCCAAAACTTTGAATAGATTTTGCTGGCGAAAAGAACTGCGAAAAGAGCAATTCCCGCCGCCGACAGCCATATAGCCATTTTCTTTAAAACAGGCGGCAATACAATGAAGATGTAGACAGCAATACCTGCAAAAATGCCCAGAAGGCTGGCTCTTGAACCAGTGGCAAAAATTAAATACAACGCACAGAGCGAGAGCACAAGGCCAACCGCCTTGATGTATCCATTCTTAATGTTTTTCATCATCGTGATGTAAAAAAAGAAGCTGATGGATAAAAAGGTCGCAAAGTCATTTTGATTAAAAAAGACCGATGTCGGATAATGCTGCTTATACTCCGGTCCGCTGTACAATGTGGAACTCGCAAGATGATGGTGGGTGATATGATTGTAAAAACCAATGATCATCAGAAATACCGTCATCACCAGCCAAATGGCATAAATAATCATCAGCCGCTCCATTTTTTGCACGTACATGACAATAAGATAAATGAAGAAAATTCCCATTGCCAATAAGGCTAAATACTTGAGGCCAACTGTTACCGACTTGGCCCACAGCAGAGAAACAAGGCCATATATAAACCAAAAGGCGAAAAAGAGTAAAATCCCTTTTACTTGCAGCCCATGCCATCTTTCAATATGGGTTCGATTCCGAACCATGCCGAAAATATGAAGGCAACCCGCTGCAATGAGCAGAAGCCGGTAAAGGAACAAACTGAAAAATCCAAGATGAATAGCGAAAAATGCATTATTTAAAAAAGTGCAGGCGATCAAAATATAGATTACAGCCATAAAGAGCCGTTCTTTTGTTGTAAATGCGGTTGCAAGCGTCAGTAAAAACAGGCCAATTGCCAACACCGCAAGCACAGCAGCCATCTGCATGAAACCTATATCTTTATGGATGGCTCCCAGCAATAGGACGACTCCAAATATAGCAGCGGTCAGTAACGCTAGCGTATGGACCGCTGATCGTTTGATACTCACATGTTTAACCCCTTTCCTGATGTTTCAGGAGCCGGCGGCCGAGCCTAGCAGCCGGCAGCTTCAACCAAGTAACACTTTTTCTTTTTATAAATTGACGCTTCCAAAGTCTTTAGCCAATTCTTCAAGCGGCAAGCCCGGAAAATACTTGTCAGAGGGTTCCGTTCCCCGAACAGCGGGACGGCCGATAGAGTGATAAATGTATCCGGCTGCCTGCATCTCTTCAAGTGAAAATAAATTTCTGCCGTCGATGATGACTGGCTGTTTTAAGAGACTTTTCACTTTTACAAGCTCCATTTCTTTTACTTCCGGCCAATCCGTTAAAATCAGGCATGCATCAGTGTCTTCAATCGCAGCATACACATCTGTGTAATACTCGACCTGTTCGCCAAGGATCGCTGAAGCTTCAGGAATAGCAATCGGATCGTATGCTTTTACATGGGCGCCCAGCTGCTGCAGCATTGGGATAATATCAAGCGCTGGAGCGGATCTCACATCGTTCGTATTCGGTTTGAAGGCTAATCCCAGGACTGAAATGGTTCTCCCTTTGACGCTTCCCATAACAGTCAAAAGTTTATCTACAATATGAACACGCTGCTTTTCGTTCGTTTCAATGACAGCTTCGATGAGCTTGAATGGATAGCCTGCCGATTTTGCGATTTGAAGCAACGCGGTTGTATCCTTTGGAAAACATGAACCGCCGAATCCAATACCCGCTTTAAGGAACTTTCTGCCGATACGGCTGTCAAGACCAACACCATCAGCAACTTTTGAAACGTCTGCGCCGACTCGCTCACAAATGTTTGCGATATCGTTGATAAAGGAAATCTTTGTCGCCAGAAATGCATTCGCGGCGTATTTAATCATTTCTGCACTTTCTAGGTTTGTTTTAATGACAGGAGCATGGAATGGCTGATGAAGTTCCTCAATGATGGCAGCGGCTTTATGACTTGTTGAACCAATCACGGCACGCTCCATATTCATCGTGTCATGAATCGCTGACCCTTCCCGAAGGAATTCAGGGTTAGATACAACATCAAATGAGTATCTCCCCTTTGAGGCTTTTTGAACGATAGATTGCACCAGTTTCCCTGTTCCAACCGGGACTGTGCTTTTATTTACGATCACTTTGTAGCCGTTAAGATGCTCACCGATTGTTTTCGCCGCCGCTTTGACGTACGTTAAATCAGCTTCACCTGTTTTGGACATAGGCGTTCCGACTGCAATATAAATAATATCTGAGGCCCGAATGGCAGACGGGATATCGTTCGTAAAGGTCAAGCGCTGATCCAGCACATTTTTTTCAACTAAGTCTGCAAGCCCTGGTTCATAGATTGGGATTACCCCATTTTTCAGACTTCTGATTTTTGATTCATCGATATCACAGCAAACAACTTTATTGCCAATCTCCGCAAAGCAAGTGCCTGATACGAGTCCTACATAACCTGTTCCAATGACAGCTATTTTTTTCACAGCGCTCAACCCTCTCCTGTAAAATGATCTTCCTATTTATAATGGTCGCAGTGTCTTATGATTAAACGGATGTTTTCGTGACCGTCTGATACTGATGATGCAAGGCCTTGGCGTTTTTTCCTGCGTCAAATTGAGCCTGCACGGTTTCATACAAGTCATCTGCTACTTCCGGCTTCCATATTTGCTCATGTTCGTACCGAGTGATCGCTTCTGCCAAGGCTTGAGCGGATTTCGGTTTAATCAGCAGATGTTGGTGCTTTCCGAACAAAGACGACACTCCGCCAACATCCGTACAAATAACAGGAACCCTTAGCGCCAGCGCCTCAATCACAACAGTCGGCATCCCCTCACTGTAAGAAGGAAGTACAAATAGATCTGCCGCAAGTAAATAGTCTCTTACCTGATGATTCGGCACTTGGCCTGTGACGATATGCCCCTTCTGCGTCAGCGTCGATTTTGCGGGACCATCCCCGACAAAGACTGCCTTAGGAGAGTCCTGCAGCGATTCGATCGCTTCAGACAGTTCAAAAATGCCTTTCTCTCTGACCAGCCGGCCGACATAGACAGCCAGACGCTGATCGAGCGGGAGTCCGAGTCTTTTTCTGATTTCCTCTTTCGTCTCCTCATTCTCCTGAAAACGGCTGAGCTGTATGCCGATTGGCAAAACCGAGCTGTCAAAGCCCGAAAGCTTTTTGGCTTCTTCCTGAAGCTTGTGGCTGACTGCTAAAACAACTGATGCAGAACCTACGGCACGCTTGAAGGCTTTAAACGCACCTTTGCTGTAATGCGGATAGACATTCACATCACTGCCATGCAAGGTCAGGACATAAGGAATTTGCGCTGACTCTGACACGACTGCCGCAGCCCCGCCCGATGGCATGGCAAAATGCGCATGGATCAGATCCGGATATAGGTCGCATTGTTTCATGGTTTTTAAAACGGCTGATGCGATTCTCCGATGAGGCTGCGCCCACTTCAGCTGGCCGGGAACTGCCCGATAGAAAGGCCGGTAAACCGGTATTCCCTTTCTAATCTCATACTCCGGTCTGGCATCCTTTTTTCGATATGTCTTTTTCAGCATGCGGACAGGCGCTGAATGAAAAGGCCGTGGGCATATCACAGTGATATCAAGCCCGAGTTTTTGCAGCTCTTGCACCTGTGTCTCATGAAACACACCCTCACCGGGTTTCATACTGCTCGGATATACGCTTGTGATCCACAAAATCTTCATGACAAACGTCCTTTTCTTAGTAGTTTGTTTTTCGTTTGAGGGTACGCTTTTACCAAAAGAAAGAGATAGCACAGCGCCCCGGCTGCAACTGAAATGGCCAGCCGCATTTCTGCCTGCATACTGAAGTGTTCGGTACTGAGGCTTACACCAAACGCGATGATGCCCATCGCCGCAGTAATCAGAAATGGCTTCATAATCGACTGGAAATAAGCTGAAAGGTTAAGCTTGATGACATATGCCAAAAGCCAGCGCCCAATAAGGAAATTAACAACGCTGATAATGGCATACACCCATGCGACTGTCAGCAGGCTTCCCGTCTGTACAGCTGCAAACAGTGATAATCCGTACAGCAGCAGCACGCCGGAATCCCAATAAAACGCTAAGTCAGCTCTTCCTTTAGCCAGCAACACAGATCCATTTGGATTCATGAGCACTCTTAGTATTCCGACAATCGCCAGAACATTTAGGATCGGAACAGCAGCAAGCCACTTTTCTCCGAAAACCGCTGTGATAAAGGCGTCTGACACAGACACGAGCCCGATTAGCAGCGGAAACGAAACAAGCGCCAGCATTTTTGTCATATTCAGAAAGCCTTCTCTGATCACGCTGTTTTCATATTTGTTTTTTGCGAAAACAGGGAATGCCACCCGTGTGACAATCGGATTGATCTTCAAAACCGGAATGGTGACAATCTGATAAGCGAGGTTATAAATCCCCAATGCTTCAGCACCAATAAACCGGCCGATCAAAATCATGTCGATATTTGCTCCCAGTCTGTTCACAAGACGGGATGAAAGCTGAAAGGCTCCAAAAGAAAAGAAATCCTTCATGCCTCTCAAATCAAAAACAAAAGCAGGATGCCACTTTTTTCGGTATACAGCCCAATATAAAATCCCTTTACTGGACTGCAGCAGGACTTGAGAAATCACGTACGCCAAAATCGCATCCATCATAAAAACCGCTATCGCTAAATATCCGAATGACAATACATTTGAAAAAATCTCTATTTTGCTTAACGTATTAAAATGCAGCTGCTTTTGCAGCATATACTGATATTGCTGTCCAATTGGCGCGATCAAAAACATAATCGCCAGAATCCGAACCAGAAACACCAGCTCTTCTCTTTGATAAAATCCCGCAATGACAGGACTGCTCACATATAAAAGAACAAACAGCAAAACGCCCGTCATAATGTTAAGCCAATACAATGTTGACAGCTGGCGCTCCGTCGCGTCGTCTCTCTGAATTAATGCTGCGCCAAAACCCATATCGAGCACAATCTGGGCGAAAACTGTAACCGTTGTGATCATGCCGACAAGCCCAAATTCTGTTAAGGTCATCATATTTCCAAGCAGGGCAAACTGAACAATTTGTATGATTGTAATACACATGGTTGAAATACTTGTCCACTTTGCACCGCTCATGATTTGTTTTGTAATACTTGGCATCATATTCCCTACTTCTTTTTAAGCTCAGATTGATGGTGAATAATGGCATTCTGTTTTATCTTGCACCATCACCCGTCCAAACTACTTTACAAGTTTTTAACATAATTTTTAATTCTAAAGTGAAAGTCAGATTGCGAATGTAATATAAATCAAATATCAGCTTTTCCTTCGGCGTCATATCGTAACCGCCGTTCACCTGAGCCCAGCCGCTCAATCCCGGTTTAACAGCCAGACGCTGTGTAAAGCCTGGAATCTCATTCTGGAATTTTTCCGTAAATACGGGCCGTTCCGGACGAGGGCCAATCATACTCATATCGCCTTTCAGCACATTAAACAGCTGAGGAAGCTCGTCAATTCTCGTTCTTCTGATAAAAGCTCCGATCCTTGTCACCCGCGGATCTTGCTTCTGTGCCCAAACCGCCCCAGACTTCTCGGCATCTATTTTCATGGAACGAAGCTTATAAAGCTTAAATGGTTTCCCGCCTTTCCCTACGCGTTCCTGCGTATAAATGGCAGGCCCCGGCGTCTCCAAACAAATCAAAATTGAAAATACCGCAATCATTGGCAGCGCAATCGCCAACCCAATGAGCGCAAACCAAATATCCATTACGCGCTTTATTGCCAAATAACGAGCCGTCTTTTCAGATAATGTAAAAGAATGTATTTGCTGAACTGAGAATTCACGACTCACATTCATGCTTTTCTCTGCACTCACTGACACACACCTCACGATTTGTTTGGGATGTTATGATGACCTATGCCAGTCAGTTTAGCAGACGGATGTTAATTGGATGTAAATGGTATGTTAAGAAGTGTGAATTACGTGTTTTTTCTGATAAATGTTGTTAATACTCTTTTACTATTTTATATACAAGTCCTATTTGTTTTAATCATTTCATATAAAAAAGAGACAAATCTGTGATTAGATTTGTCTCTTTCGATTATCTGTAATAAGATACTGTGCCGTCATGAATAGCTTGTGCAGCTTTATCTTTATAAACCGCTTGCTTCAATTTACTTGCATCTGATGCATTAGTGATAAAGGCAGTTTCAACTAAAACACTCGGCATTTTAGAATATTTAATAACATAGAAAGCAGCTGTTTTTACTCCCCGGTCTCTCGTTCCAAGATTAGCCGCTAACTTTGGTTGAATTTGTTCAGCCAGTCTCTTGCTATTTGCAGCTTGATATGTTGTATCGTAGTACGTCTCACTTCCATTTGGTGATGAGCTATCATTAGCATTTGCATGTATACTGATAAATAAATCTGCTTGTGCAGAAGCTGCTTTATTTACTCTCTCCTGTAAAGAATAAAAAGTATCATTAGATCTTGACAGTACTGGAAGAGCACCTGAAGCATTTAGCTTTGTATTGACTCTTTTCGCTATATCAAGGTTGACTTCTTTCTCAAGGAGTCCATTGCCGATTGCTCCTGAATCTTGATCACCGTGACCCGGATCAATAAAGATTGTTTCACCTACAACTGGATTCTTTAGCTGATTAGCAACCTTGGTGCTTACGGCAGGAGTGTTTCCGATAATCGTAAAGTTTGACATGTTTTTACTTCCAATAATTTTACGGGCTCCTGTAGATAAATTTTCACCATTTGTAAGGATAAGAGATTGCTTCTTCTTAGCTGCCAGTGTAGCTCCTGCAATAGAGTCAGGGTAGCTGAATCCATTGCTTACATATACGGTGCTTGTTGATAAATTAAGTTTTTGTACGATATTTGCAGCAAGCTCATATCTGTTTGAACCACTAATTCTTGTAGGAGAAGGTAACTTGTTGTATACCGTATTGCTGATACTTCCAGTGCCTCCTACAACAACGGTACTCGAAATTCCCTTATCTTTTATCACAGACGTTGTCGCACTATTTATAGATGTTTTATTTGTAAAAAGAATTGGATACCCGTTTTTCGCTGCATAAGGAATGACGGCCGGAGCGTCTGCATATAAGAAGCCATTCAAAATAACAGCTTTTGAAGTCGCACCCATCGCTTTTGCCACCCGTGCAGCCGTATCATAACGGTTGCTTCCTGCAATTCGTTTAATACTTATCCCTAAACTTTTAATCTGGTTAGCAGTGTTAGATGAAACAGCAGGTGTTCCGCCTACAATAATTACATTTTTAGTCTGCATCTCTTTCAATCTTGTTTTCGTTTCATATGAAAGCTTATCAGAATTAGTGTAAAGCAATGGCGCATTCTTCTGGTAAGCAAGGGGTGCTGCTGAAATAGCATCTGCATAGGAACTCCCACCAACAATTACAGCTGTACTTGCTGTTGAATACATTTGCTTTGATATTTGTACAGCAGTGCCGTATCTATTGCTTCCCCCGACTCTTTTCACTGAATTATCGGCCAAAGCTGTTGGCACAAAAAGTATGAGCCCCAGAAAACACATTGTTAGGACTTTTATATAAGAACGCAATTGATTTCCTCCTTAAATGGCGTTATATCCTAAAATAATCAATAACTTGTCAGAGTTGTACCTGGATAGTAAAATTTCAAAATTGAACTATATGAATCTCCAGCTTCTGCTCTTGCTTTTGCTCCATATTGACTCATTCCGATCCCGTGACCATATCCTTTACCGCTGATTGTGTACTTTGAAGTATCTTTTTTTACAGTCACATAAGTACTTTTAAATACAGTCGCTCCAATCATTGTTCTTAACTCACTTGTTGGTACACTAATGGTTGTAATTTTGCTCAAGTTATAGGAGCCAGTACTGCTTTTAACAAAATACTTCACTTTCATCGATGCTGTTTTTGCACGCTGCCCTTGTGTCGTTCCACTAAAGCTTAAATCGTCAATACTTGCAATTTTGACAGAATCAGCGCTTGTTTCTTTATTTTTCAAGATCCAGTTCTTAACTCCGGAAAGTCTTGCAGAATCAGTTTCAGTCGCTGAAGACCACCAAGAAGAAGGCTTCGTTAAGTCCAAAGATTTCGTATCTAGCTGTTGTTTTGACAAAGTAAGCGTCCAGCCTATTTGAGGATCCTTTGTATCTTTTTTTGCAATCAAGTAAGGTACACTTGATGACCACACTTCATTACTAGCTTCTGTGTAACCACCATTACTGGAAGAATAAGCTGCAGTTATAAGAGATCCATTATATTTCAGAACTTTCCCCTTCGTTTGCTCTACCGCTTTATTGGTATTCGAATTCCAACTGTAGCCACCATAAACTTGAAAAGCGGTTGTATCAGGTACAGTAGTTCCTGTTTTTGTTATTGAGTAGGTTCTTGCAGCGACAGTCTGTGCTTTAAGAGCCTCAAGTGACCAGCTAGCAGGCATTTCATTCGGAATTACTCCTTTTAAGTAATCCTCAAATGGAATATTCTCATTTACCGGTCGGATATATTTAGTAGACTCAATAGAGAAATTAACCGTGCCAAGATACTGCTTTCCATCAAGACTAATTCTGTTTGAAGTAGAATAGTTTTCTGGTTTAATTCTTAGGGAGTTTCCGTAAGTTTTGATGTTTTCAAGGTTTAATTTTCCGCTGTTGATTTTTAGATTATAGGTGCTACCGTCAGCTAAATAAAATTCATCAGCAAGTGAATTCTCAACTTCAGCAGAAATTGAACTGGTACTTCCAATAAAGTCGTATGCATATGTGGCTTTATCTTTCGTTATACTTTTAGCCGCAGCCGGAACGCTATCTTGTTTAATAAATAAAATTTGGCTGTTTTTCTTCGAGGCAAGCGAAGCGCCTATCAGTACGTCTGCATATTTTGTCCCGTTCGTCATTACGACTTTATCAGCCTTCAACTTTAGTTGCTTAATTATATTTGCCGTAAGTTCATATCTGGTTGATCCAGGAATCCTTTGCACAGTTGAAGTTTTTTTAATTTGGTTTTCTACACTATCACTGACGCTAAATGAACTGCCTATAATGATGACTTGTTTTGGCAAATTATAATCCGGAAGCTTGTCTTTCTCTGTAAGCAAAATAGGGTATCCGTGTGCTGCTGCATATGGAGCAATGGCTAAAGCGTCTTGAAATACTCTTCCGGTTACAACGATCGCTTTATCATAGCTGCCCATTTGCTTTGCAATATTTTCTGATAAGACATATCTATTTTTTCCGCTTATCCTTTTCACAGCGCCATATGATTTCAGCTTGTTTTCTACATCTTTTGAAATGCTTCGCGCTCCCCCAATGATTAAAATATTATCAGGGTTAAACTTAGCAATTTGTCTTTCAGTAGTTTTTGTTAACGTGTCAGGCTGAGTAAATAAAACTGGTGCGTTCAGTTTTTTCGCCAATGGAATAACAGGCAATGCATCAATAAAAATATCTCGGTTCACCAATATCACTGTATTAGGATTTTTCCACTGGCTGTTGGATGCAAGAGTCGCAGTTTCGTATCGTGAAGCGCCTGCAAAACGATCCGTAACAGCAACATTATCTCCAGTTACTTTATAAAATCCTGTTGGCGATAGACTGATGCTAGATTTATTTCCAATATAATTTGACAATTTAACTGAGATGTTTGAGTCTGCTGCAAAAGAAACTGATGGAATCAATAATAAGATTGCAGCAAGTGAACACACTATCAATCGTTTGCAAGATTTCAAAATTTCAGGTTCCTCCCTATATCTTAGTTGGCACGTTCAATATCTTTTAACAGAAGCTGACCCTCATCATTTTTTTCATATGTAATCGTGACCTTATCTCCACTGTTAAACTTATCAAGATCACTTGTCGATTCTTCAGTGATATCAAGACTAACCGGCTCATTATCTACTGTTACTTCTATTGTATGAGTATCAGCTAACCCTACATAAGTACCTTCTTTTGTTTCAATGTTACTGTCTGGCGATACATCTTCACCTTGACTCTTTTGACTATTAACCCCGCAACCCGAAAGAAGCAATATAAAGAACAGTAAAGCTATAAATTTTTTCATTTTTTTCACCTCATTATATTTTATCGTCAACCTATTTTATATTTTAAAGAAAAATTAAGAAACAATGAAACTTTTTTTTATAAAAAACGACTATTTTAGGATTTCATTCTTGTATTAAATAGAGTTGTATTTATTGGAAATTTAACTCATAATGAAAGTAATTTAACAGACGAGGTGCAAAGGATGAGAAACGAACGCAGAAAAAAGAAGAAAACTTTATTACTGACAATTTTAACGATAATCGGACTTCTTGTACTCGGAACTGGCGGCTATGCATACTACTTATGGCATAAAGCAGCTTCAACCGTGGCAAGTATTCATGAAAGCATTGATAAATCTAAAAAGAGGGATAAAGAGGTCAGTATCAATAAAAAAGATCCTTTTTCCGTCTTAATCATGGGTGTGGATGAACGCGACGGCGACAAGGGCCGTGCCGATACGCTCATTTATATGACCGTTAACCCAAAAACGAATACAACCGACATGGTCAGCATTCCGCGTGACACGTATACAAAAATTATCGGAAAAGGCACAATGGATAAAATCAACCATTCATACGCTTTCGGCGGTACGCAGATGACGGTAGACACTGTTGAGAACTTCCTCGATGTTCCGGTTGATTATTTTGTGAAAGTGAACATGGAAAGCTTTAGAGACGTTGTTGATACACTTGGCGGCATTACAGTTAACAGCACATTCGCGTTCAGTTATGACGGTTATTCGTTCGGCAAAGGAGAAATCACGCTGAACGGAAAAGAAGCGCTCGCTTATACCCGGATGAGAAAAGAAGATCCGAGAGGCGACTTCGGACGCCAGGACCGCCAGCGCCAAGTCATCCAAGGTATTATTAATAAAGGCGCTAATATTTCTTCCATCACGAAATTCGGAGATATGTTTAAAGTTGTTGAAGATAATGTGAAAACGAACTTGACCTTCGATAACATGTGGGATATCCAGTCCGATTACAAAGGTGCACGGAAACATATTAAACAGCACGAACTAAAAGGTACAGGCACGAAAATCAATGGAATTTACTACTACCAAGCTGATGAAAGCGCCCTTTCCGATATTACAAAAGAGCTGAAGGAAAGCCTCGAAAAGTAAAACAAAAAGAAGCTTCGCACAATGTGCAAAGCTTCTTTTTTATTTGCCTGTAAATGAATCCGGTTGTTCTTTCCGGTACCCGTAATGAAACAGCAATTCTTCCACAATCCGGCGGGAAGCCTCTCCATCTCCATACGGATTAGAAGCCTGGGACATTTTTTCGTACTCATCATGATCAGTTAACAGCTGTTTTGCCAGCTGATAAATGTTTTCCTCATCCGTCCCTGCAAGTTTCAGCGTTCCCGCTTCCACTCCTTCAGGCCGTTCCGTCGTATCACGCAGAACAAGCACCGGTTTCCCGAGAGATGGGGCTTCCTCCTGCACGCCGCCCGAATCTGTCAATATAAGATGCGATTTCGCTGCAAAGTTATGGAAATCGATCACCTCTAAAGGTTCAATCAGATGCACTCTGTCAGAATCACCAAAATGCTTATGAGCCACTTCCCGGACAACAGGATTCAGGTGCACAGGGTAAACGACTTGTACATCTTCAAATTCCCCTACAATTCTGCGGATAGCCTTGAACATATTTTCCATTGGCTCACCCAAATTTTCCCGGCGGTGAGCGGTCAAGAGAATCATTTTATCCTCACCCACCTGATCGAGAACAGGATGTGAGTAAGCATCCCTAACCGTTGTGTTGAGTGCGTCAATCGCTGTATTGCCCGTTACAAAAATAGAGTCGGCCTTTTTGTTTTCTTTTAATAAATTGTCTTTCGCCTGGCCTGTCGGAGCAAAATGCAAATCAGCAATCGCCCCTGTCATCTGTCGATTGAGCTCTTCCGGAAACGGGGAATACTTATTCCCTGTACGGAGCCCCGCCTCCACATGACCGACAGCAATTTGATGGTAAAAAGCGGCTAGGCTTCCGGCAAACGTCGTCGTTGTATCACCATGGACAAGCACAATATCGGGTTTGATATCTTTAAACAACTCATCCAATTTTACAAGTGCGTTAGACGTAATCTCTGCCAGTGTCTGCCGCTCCTTCATAATGTTCAAATCGAAGTCAGGCTTGATATGAAACGCATCTAACACCTGATCGAGCATCTGTCTGTGCTGTGCAGTTACCGTTACATAGGAATCTATTTCAGGATATTTTTTCAATTCAAGCACAAGCGGTGCCATCTTGATCGCTTCAGGCCTGGTCCCGAAAACGGTCATAACTTTTAGTTTTTTCATATTTGTCACCTGGTTTTCTGCTATAGTAAATAAATTCATACTACATATTCTACATGAAAATGCATCATTTTAAATCATTTCATTCTTGATTCAAATAAAATGATATAAGTTTTAATATTAAGGATAAAGCTTGTTTAAAAATGGTTTATCCGATATCATAAAAATGTGTAAAAACATATTGAAAAGGGTAAATAGAGAATAGTTTAACCATAAATTTTTTCGATCATAAGGAAGGTGCCTTTTAAATGAAAAAAGTACGTAAAGCCATAATTCCAGCAGCAGGCTTAGGAACACGTTTTCTTCCGGCTACGAAAGCAATGCCGAAAGAAATGCTTCCTATCGTTGATAAACCTACCATTCAATACATAATTGAAGAAGCTGTTGAAGCCGGTATTGAAGATATTATTATCGTAACAGGAAAAAGCAAGCGTGCGATTGAGGATCATTTTGATTACTCTCCTGAGCTTGAAAGAAACCTAGAAGAAAAAGGAAAAACTGAGCTGCTTGAAAAAGTGAAAAAGGCTTCTAACCTGGCTGACATTCACTATATCCGCCAAAAAGAACCTAAAGGTCTCGGACATGCTGTCTGGTGCGCACGCAACTTTATCGGCGATGAGCCGTTTGCGGTACTGCTTGGTGACGATATTGTTCAGGCTGAAACTCCAGGGTTGCGCCAATTAATGGATGAATATGAAAAAACACTTTCTTCTATTATCGGTGTTCAGCAGGTGCCCGAAGAAGAAACACACCGCTACGGCATTATTGACCCGCTGACAAGTGAAGGCCGCCGTTATCAGGTGAAAAACTTCGTTGAAAAACCGCCTAAAGGCACAGCACCTTCTAATCTTGCCATCTTAGGCCGTTACGTATTCACGCCTGAGATCTTCATGTATTTAGAAGAGCAGCAGGTTGGCGCCGGCGGAGAAATTCAGCTCACAGACGCCATTCAAAAACTGAATGAAATTCAAAGAGTGTTTGCTTACGATTTTGAAGGCAAGCGTTATGATGTTGGTGAAAAGCTCGGCTTTATCACAACAACTCTAGAATTTGCGATGCAGGATAAAGAGCTTCGCGATCAGCTCGTTCCATTTATGGAAGGTTTACTAAACAAAGAAGAAATCTAAACATAAAGGCTATTGGACATTCATCCAATAGCCTTTTTTTATTTCAACATCAAAGTCAATGTATGCTCTTCATTATCAACTGCGAAGACCTGATCAACGGCCTGCCGCAAAAATTAATAATCCCAGACAAACACACTGATTGTAGAGTTAAACAAACTAAATGAAAACATAAATACAAACATGCAGATTAAATAGTAAATATCTTGTATTCAATGCAAGCTAAGTAAACACCACTTGCTAAAAGAACAATGACTAAACAACCAGCATTACAAAATAATTAAATAAATTTGAAGCAATTACAACAGAAGGCAGTGAACTGTCGGAAAGTTCATTTTGGCTACCATATTAATCCCTTTAACTACGCTGTTGGATTTATCAAGAATTGTCGGGCTAATAGAAAACCACGGAATCAAACCAGCCAGCATTCAAACGATAAAAGGCACTTCTCCGATACCTGTTATGACCAGCTTACTGTTGCGCATCCCAAATACAAACCAGTACGCCATCATTAGAATAAGGGGATTTAAAACCTGCCATAATACACCAAAATAATTGATTTTTTGGATCTTTCGGTTAAAGAAATTTAAAAGTACCAGTGAATATTGTAACAAATGTTGAGTTTTTTTCACTTTTAAAAAGTAAAGAGAAGTCTCGCAGAACTTCTCCCAACATTTGAAGTGTCAATATAAAACAAACCAACCTCATTTAGCAACTTTATTATTATCTAATTCCAAAATAGCATTATAAATACGATTCCTATTATTTTTATCAGTATATGCAAAAAAGTTATCTACTCTTTTTCTATACTTATCTTCCATACGACTATTGTTTTTCATATAATAGATAACTTTATCCACTAAGCTATTATGATTTTCTAATACATCCCCAAACCCCATTTTTTTATAATCATAATAATCAAGTTTAAAATGGTATGACTTTTCGTATTGATAATAAATAACAGGTTTTTTCTCATATGCAAAATCAAACGCAACAGATGAAAAATCAGTAATCATTATATTAGAAGAATTAAATAGCATTTGATAGCTGCTGTTATAGTCGGCAAATTCCACATAGTCATGCTTTTCAAAGTCTACAATCTGTTGCTGAATATCTGGGTGAGGAAAAAAAGTTATTTTATAATTATTTTTCTTAGCAAATTCGATTAGCCGTTCATCATTAATCAAAGCATTATACCTAGAAAAATATTCACTATCTTTAAATTTCGGGTTGTACGGTCTTACTCCTTTTGCCTGATCTTTCGGTAATACAATATCTTTTCTCCAAGTCGGCATTATTAGAAGTTGCTTTTCTCCCTCACTCTTCTTAAGATTATCGTATCTCGGAAATCCACCCAACAAAATATTCTCTTTTTTATAGTTGTAATTCCCTTTCACAATAGACCGATATTCAGGTTTGGCAGAAGTGACTAATAATTTGATATTCTTGTTGTATTTGTTTAACCATTCAGAATGATCTGCCATTGTTATTCCGTGCTGTAAAAAGATAAACTCAAAGTTAAATAAATCTCTAAAATAAATCTCCATATTAAAAAATGGATTTACAACCCATATATCTGCATGTGTCGATATTACTTTGGAAGAGGATAAGGTTAAAATTTTATGTCTAAAAGATCTGTATGGTATGACCTTTCCATATTTTTTGATTCTGTCGTAATCCTTGCTATCTTTTTTTATTATAAAGTATTTTTTTACCCCATCATTCTTGTTGATTGCATATTTAAAGAGGTGCTCGGCATTATCATCAGCTTTGTCTTGTCTGTCTATGAATAACCATACTGGTTTTCTATTAAAAATAGTGAAAACATGGTGTACCATTCTTGCCATCAGTGCCTTCTTAATCGCTGATTTTCGTTTTTTTGATTTTTCCCCTGATTTATGTAGGGATTTTAAGAAACGAAACTCTTTTATAAATCTATTTTTAAAATTGTTTTTTTTGAACATTAATTTTTTATAATTATAATAAAAAATATAATCTTTTTTAGCCACATAAGTATTATATAAATCGTTTGACAAACCTGAATACTTGAAAAAACGAAGTTTTGTCAACTTCCTTTTTTTACCCTTAGTTATAAAAAACTCAATATGATGATTATCTGCTAGATGACCTTTGGGAATATCTATTGAAAAACCGGGATATTTTTTTATTACTTCTCCTAAACTTATATAATCATTATGCTGTCTTTTTATATTCTTTGCTTTTATTTTTGTTTCGCCAATTTTAGCATAAAACTTAAAACCTTTAGAATTAAACAGCGAGCTCCAAAAGCCTTCTATGTGAATGGAATCCTCATTTTCTTCTAAAATTTCAATAGTTAAAGTTTGATCCGATAATTTCGAAACAATTTTACCTTCTCTGTATAAATAATAATCCTGTTCAGTTTCTCTTTCATATACATACCTACTATAATTTTCACCGTGCTTTATTTTTAAAGCATGATATAAATAGAAATGGCTGACACTTTTTGTTTCAATGATGACATCGTCGTCAATATACGACAATACTTCTCGAATCAATGTTAAAAATTCACTGTATTCATTTTCGTCTAAAGGTGTTTCACTGATATCCTTAATCAATAATTTCCACTTCAAATCATGCATAACCATATATTGAAGAAATAAAGGTATTTTCTGTTCATGATTTTTTATAATATCGATTAAATTCTTTGAGAAAGTGATAAGTGAATGGTTAAACCAATTCTTATTTGCTTTAGCAGTCTGCATGGCAGATGATCCATCTTCTCTAACTCTATAATGGTATTTTGCCTCTTTAACCAGACCATACTTTTTCTTTTGCGATATGATTAAATTAACTAGTTTGGCATCTTCACCTATTTTACAATTTTCATCAAACCTGATATTTTTCAAGGCATCTTTTTTTATAAATGTAGAACAACAATGAGTTAATATATGATGCGGTTCTTTTTCTACATCCAAAATTCTTGTAGAAGAAAACTTATTATTTAGATTATGTTCTCCAGTTCTTCCTTCTGCAAAAAAAATAGGGATTGCTACAATATCAATTTCATTCTTATGTTCGTCAAAGAAGTTTAAAACATTTTCGAATGTTCCTTCTGAAACTAAATCATCCGGATCCAAAAATTGAATATATCTACCTTCAGCATACTTTAAACCATAATTTCGAGCACTGCTCACTCCGCCATTCTGTTTCTTTGCATAGACAATGTTATTGGGATATTTCTGAGCATATTCTTTACAAATGATTTCACTTTTATCGGGGCTATCATCATTCACCAGTATTAACTGAATATTCTCAAAACCAACAGTTTGGTTAATGATACTTTCTATAGCTTCAGTGAGATACAACTCAACATTATAAATCGGCATTATAACACTGAAATCATAGTTAAAACTTTTTTCGTTCATAAAAGATTACTCCTAACATAATGTTTATATGAATAAGAATTCGGGTAAATAAAAGTAAGAAACAAGAGAGTACTAATTTTTGCAAAACAATTTTAATTTAGTAAAATGTATGAAAAGCATTCCTTACCTTTTTTTAAAAACCCTTGTAAGCAAACTTTTAAAAATGTTCACATGGTTAAGTTCTAAAGAATCATTTGGTGTTTTTAGTACAAAGTCAAATGCAAAGGCCCAAATCGGTATTTCGACAACAAAACCAGCATATCTAAAATCTCTTAATTTATATCCCCATACTTCAATTGTTTTTTTCAGTTCTTTTCGTTTGCATTTTTTTAATCTTTTAAAATATTTTATATATATTCTGTCATTTTCTTTCATCTCATAATACTGGTTAATAAAGTGCCCTGTTAATTCAAGTCTAAGCCCTTTTATTTTTGCCGAAGTAACAGTACATGAACTATGCAGTACTCTTTCTTTTTTTATATTTTCAAGAGCTTCTGTATTTTCTTTTAATAAGTGAAACATAAATTCTTTATAGTACATCGGCATATCTTGTTCTTTTATAAATTGCGGGTCAATAAATTTTAAAACTTTAATAAAATCATCAACAAAAACTCTTTGTTCTTGTTGATCTAAAACAGACTTATAAACATCTCTATAGTTCGGATATAAAAACAGTTTTATATGATATACAATTAAAAATTGCAAATAAGGCAAAACTATATCATATTTGTTGAATGAATCCATCAACAAAGTCATGTAACATTCATTCAACAAATATGTGTACCTTTTTTTGTTAAACCATGAACGATCAACTAAAGAATCCTGTTCTTTCCGTTTTCTATAAAAATACTTTCCTTCTGCAACTGCTCCGTATCTTTTTTCTTTCAGTAATAACTGGTTAAAAAAGATAGCGTCTTCCCAAAACTTTATAGATTCATCAAAAAGGACGGTACTAGTTAGTGTATGTCTTCTGTAAAAAGTGCCGCCAATATAAAAATGAATAGCTTTATAATCGTTGAGAATATTTATAACTCTTGTTCCTTTTTCAAATCTATTATTTAATTTATGTCCCCCTTCTTTTTCACCTGTGTAATAAACAGGTAATACCGCAATATTTACATGTTCGGAATCACAAAAAAAATCATAAACACTTTGCAGCGCATTTTGAGAGAATGCATCGTCAGAATCAAGAAAACCAATAAATTTAGATCTTTCGCTTACATTTGATAATCCACAATTTCTTGCAGCAGAAGGTCCAGAGTTTTCAATTTTCATGATTTTAATATTATTAGGATATAGATTTTTAAAGGATTCACAAATTTGAGGACTGCTGTCAACACTACCATCATCTATTAATATCAGTTCTATATTTTCCTTAAATCCAATTGACTGGTTAAGGACACTCTCTATTGAATATCTTAAATAATTTTCAGAATTATATATTGGTATAATTATAGAAAACATGTTTGTACCTCTTTATTTAGAAGTTAAAGGATCGTTTCAATTACTCTTTTAGAAGCCTTGCCTCTTCTAAATTACAAAATTTATTATAAAAATCCTCATAGTTATGATCTATATAAGGATTATGTAACAACTCTTTTACCGTATCTATAAGTTCTTCACTTGTTTGAAGCAAGTTTCCTGGCGTTTTTTGCTGAAAATTAAAGTAAAAACCTCTGATACAGTCTCTATAAGCCGGGAGATCATACACAAAAAATACAAGGTTTTTTTAAAAATTCATATTATCAAAAAAGACAGAAGAATAATCCATAATCAATAAATCACTAATTAAATATAAATCTCGAATATCTTTATTTAAAGAAACATCGTTCACAAAATATTTATATTTCCCTAATTAAATTGTTCTGAAACTGGATAATACCATTCTTACAAGAATAACCATAGAGTCTCCAAGGTTCCCTCTTCATTTCCTCTAATCAAATTAAAGTTAAATTTATACTGGCCAGCTTTCTTAAAATTCATTATCCCGCAAAGTTGGTGCATATAAAATTATTTTTCTTTAATTCCTTATTTGATAATGTAGAATTGGTAGGGGATTGTAGCTAAACTGTTTCCAGAATAGCTTTCAAATAAAATTAATTTATTGTTTCTTGGCAGAAGGACAAAAATTTTAAACAAAACTGAATAAACTCTAACTAGTAAACTTCTGCAATTGGTTATAATAAAAATTTCATCAGTGAACTCCTTAAAGAGTGAAGATTAATATTTACGCAAACAAGAAAAAAAGAAGCAACTGAATTTACTTCAAGCCTCTTTTAGTTAGTGCTTCTATAAACTAGCCATATCTTTTCTGATTTGGGTAGTTGAAATGCCTGCTATTCTTGTAAGGTAAATGGCCTCATAGTATTCCTTTGTAGACAATCGTACGATTAAGTAATCCCAGGTTCTTTTGCTCTTTCCAGTAGCTTCATATGTCCATAGTGAAATAAATCAAACATTCCGTACGTATCACTTTCTTCATTAGATAACATCACCTTCCAACCTTTTCCAACTTAGAAAAAACAAAAATCCTTAACTGATTGTTTATCATTTCGACATATTTTTTACGTTCCATTAATAATAAACAATAATAGCATATGTTCCTATAAAAGTTAAGGCTCTTTAAAAATGTAAATCATCAGCACTTTTTGACAATATCGTTGCATTGATGTGTATTTTTTACAGATCTGATATCTTATCTATACTCATTACAACAAGTTTTCTATTCCGGAAGAGTCAATTCTTTTTGTCGCGTTTTCAAGTGTAATGATTTTCTTTCTGCTGCGTCATTTATTTTGTACGCCCTCCTCATATTACTTCATCGTCAAAACGTGAAGGAATTGTAATACGTAGTTCCTAAAAATTTTCGTGGTAAAATTTAGTGAAGTCTTTATCAGGCTAAGGGACTTTATCTAAACTACGAATTACATATGGAGATATATAGATGAAAAGGAGGGTTGATATGATATAAACGAAAATCAATTAGATAAAGGAAAAACTGAACACTTCTGAAAAAAGTGATAAGTTTCTTTCACTATATCCTCCAAAAAGAACCTAAAGGTCTTGGACATGCTGTCTGGTTCGCGCCTAACTTTATCGGCGATGAGCCGTTTGCGTTTCTGCTTGGAGACGATATTGTTCAGGCTGACACACCAGGGTTGCGCCAATTAACGGATGAATATGAAAGAACACTTTCTTCTATTATCGGTGTTCAGCAAGTGCCTGAAGATGAAACACACTGTTATGGCATCATCGCCCCGCTGACAAGTGAAGGCCGCCGTTATCAGGTGAAAAACTTCATTGAAAAACCGCCTAAAGACACAGCACCTTCTAATCTTGCCATCTTAGGCCGTTACGTATTCACGCCTGAGATTTTCATGTATTTAGAGGAGCAGCAGGTTGGCGCCGGCGGAGAAATTCAGCTTACAGACGCCATTCAAAAACTGAATGAAATTCAAAGAGTGTTTGCTTACGATTTTGAAGGCAAGCGTTATGATGTTGGTGAAAAGCTCGGCTTCATCACAACAACTCTTGAATTTGCGATGCAGGATAAAGAGCTTCGCGATCAGCTCGTTCCATTTATGGAAGGTTTACTAAACAAAGAAGAAATCTAAACAAAAAGGCTATTGGACATTCATCCAATAGCCTTTTTTTATTTCAACATCAAAGTCAGTGTATGCTCTTCATTATCAACTGCAAAAACCTGATCATCTGTATTCACAAGAAAACGCTTCTTGCTGCTGTCATACAATACATCGCTATCACTTAAGGATAGTGACGCCGGGTTGATAGGAGAAATGTTATGAAAAATAAGCTCTGTTGCTTTATCATTCTCCAGTACATAACTGATTTTTTCATAATCAAAATTCAGCGTTTTTCTGCCGTCAGCCTTATTTCCTTCAGTATAACCATTCAATTTCGATTGAATGCTGGTGCTGCTGTCTCCTAGGAATTTCAGAAAGTATTCATAGGAAGATGCTGCGTTTTGCGAGACATAAGACGTAAATGCAGTGGCATGCAATTCAGCGTGTTTCATGTTAGTTGCAACAGCGCTCTGTTTCACATAATAAGAGTGCCCGTCAAACTTTATTTTCGCTGCTTGTTTGCCTTTTGCAGCTACCGTTACTTTTGTACCGAATGGCAGTGTAACGTCAGCCTTCTGTTTCAAACCCTGATCCTTATAAGCAGCCGCTTTTTCATTTGCTATAAACCCTTGCTTATTGATTGCAGTTAAGCGTTCCTCTGACTTGCCCTTTGCATCGCCATGATGGTTCTTCACTTCATTTTGCGGAATAGCGCCAAACGAAGCAATTGTACGAAGCGGGGCATTAAAGAACATCGTTCCCGCCATGAAGACAGTCAGAATAGACAAAATAGCAATTTGAATGGCATTGGCCAGTGATTTCGGCTTTTTCTTCTTTTTGCGGAAACGGGCAAACGCTTCAGGATCTTCTTTCTTCCTCTCTTCTGTCTGCTCTTTTTTATATGTCTCTTTTTCTTTTTTCGATAGCTTATTAAACCAGTCAATAAACGCTTTGTACTCTTTCACAACCGTTTTTGTTTCATCAAACATACGAAGCTCGCCATAGTGCATCCAAGCAACACGGTCACACATCTTTTCAATCTGACCGATTGAGTGGCTGACAAAGAAAATCGTTTTTCCTTGCTTTTTAAACTCATTTATTCTGTCTACACACTTCTGATAAAACGTTTGGTCCCCCACAGAAAGAGCTTCGTCAATAATTAAAATGTCAGGATCAATATGCACGGAGATCGCGAAACCGAGACGCGACTTCATCCCGCTGGAATAGTTTTTAACC
Organism: Bacillus sp. FSL K6-0255; assembly: GCF_045040725.1. Lineage (NCBI taxonomy): Bacteria > Bacillati > Bacillota > Bacilli > Caryophanales > Bacillaceae > Bacillus > Bacillus sp. FSL K6-0255. The sequence continues at coordinate 3,555,627 of NZ_CP150278.1, forward strand.
GGCTGATTAATAAAATCGCCAATCTCGGCAAATTCAACGATGCTGTCATACATATCATCAATTTCTTTATTGGTTAACCCCATCATCAAACACTTGAGCCGGACATTGTCCCGGCCCGTTAATTGGTTATTCAAACCGGCAGCAATCGCAATCAGCGACGGCTGGCCGTTCATTTCAATTTCACCGCTGGTCGGCGGAATAATTTTAGCCAGCAGGTTAGACATGGTCGATTTTCCTGACCCGTTTATTCCTACAAAGCCGATTGTCTCCCCTTCATACACGTCAAAGGAGACATTCCGCACAGCAAAAAAACCATTATCCTTAGCCGGAAAAAACAATCCTTTAATCTTGTCCGATTGTTTTTTATACAAATGATACTGCTTTGAAACATTTCGAAACGAAACTTTTAGTTTCATCGTAAAATCTCCTTACGTATTAAAGAAAGTCAACAAACTTGTCTCTGAATTTCATATGCAGGATAGAACCTACTAACAATAAAAGGAATGTGAACAACCAAAAGTACAGCGTGTACTTCATGTCATGGAAAAACCATGCTCCATCTAAGAAGCTGTTCCGGAATCCTTCAATAATATAGAATAGTGGATTCAACTTCAGAACAGGCACTAATTCGGGGTGGCTTTGACCGAGTTTCGCATTAACATCCCAAAAAATTGGCAACAAGAAAAACAAAAGTCTTGTTACGGCCTGCAGCAAAAATTGATAATCTCTAATCAGCACACTGATCGTTGAGTTAAACAAACTAAACGAAAACATAAAAGCAATCATACAGATGAAGTAATAAATATATTGTAACCAATGCACACTCGGGAACACACCATTAACTAGGAGTACAATGATATAAATCACCATCATGATCATATAACTAAATAAGTTAGATGCAATGGCCACGGACGGTAGAGAACTAATCGGGAAGTTCATTTTAGCCACCATATTAATGCGCTTAAATACACTATTTGATCCATCAAGTATAGTTGGACTGATGAAAAACCATGGGATTAATCCTGCCAGCATCCAAATAATAAAAGGCACTTCGCCCGCTCCGGTTGTCACAGGACCGCCCTTTCTAATCCCCATACCAAATACGAACCAGTAGGCCAGCATTTGGATAAGCGGATTTAAGAACTGCCATAAGACACCTAAATAATTCATTTGATATTTAGACTTGGTTTCATAAGCCGCCAATCTTAAAATTAAAGGAAATGACGTTATTTGCTCTCTGAGTATACGCAACAAATCATTCATTTTTTATCTTCCTTAGACTTAATTGTTTTTGGGAATCTTTCTGTTTAAAATTTGAAAGCACCGCTGATTATTGTAACAGATCCTGCATTTTTTTTCACTTCTCAACAAGTATCTAAAAAGCTGCCGAAATATCGACAGCTATACATTTTATAAAATAACCTAAATTATTCAGCTTTAAATACAGTATTAACAACCTTTTCAGATGAACGTCCTGACTCTAAATAGCAAAACTTATCATAGAAAGGACCAAAAGAAACCGGAAGCTTATAATCAGGCGATGAGATCTGCTTGATAGCCTCAATCGTTTCTTCAGTAGTTTTTACCAAAGGACCAGGAGCTTCTTTTTCAAAATCAAAGTAGAAACCACGCAACTTATCCCGGTAGGTCTCGATGTCAGGGACAAAGAATAGCATTGGCCGTTTTAAATTTGCAAAATCAAAGAATACTGAAGAATAATCAGTAATCAGCAAATCAGAAACCATATACAATTCTCGAATATCCTCATAAGCAGAAAAATCATATGCAAATCCTTCAAAAGGACCTAAATCAAAATTCTCAGCTACCAGATAATGCATTCTTAAGATTACGATATATTCATTTCCAAGCTCTTGTCTAAGTTGATGCAAATCTAAATCGAGATCGAACTTATAACGCCCTTTTGCATAGAACTGATCATCTCTCCATGTAGGGGCATATAAAATAACCTTTTTATCACGAGGAATATTTAACCTACTCTTTATCAATGATATTGTTTCCTCATTATTATCATTATGAAGAAAATCATTTCTAGGATATCCAGATTCAATCATTGTCTTGTTAAACTGAAACGCCCGTGTAAAGATCTCAGTTGAATAACCATTTGGGGAAATCAAGTAATCCCAATTAGAAGCTTCCTTGATAAAATTCCTTTTATATTTTTTGGTGTTTGTACCAGGCATATGGACTTCTTCCATATCCATTGCAAGTCTTTTTAAAGGTGTGCCATGCCATGTTTGTAAATATGTTGTATGACTAGGTTTCGGAATCCATAATGGAAGCCGGCTGTTAACAACCCAATACTCAGCTCTTGCCATAGCGAAGAGCCATTTTAATGAGAGGCGATTAATGTAAGGAATTCCCTTTTCATCAAAAGGCGCTGAATATTGTTTATTTACACTCCAATACATTTTATACTCAGGGTGGTTTTCCCGCATATATTCGTAAATCGCTCTCGGATTACAACTGTATTGTTTCCCATTAAAACTTTCAAAAATGACTGTTTTCCTTTTAACTGGCATTCTGCTAGCCATCATGAATAGAGATTTGTATGTTTTAGTGATTAACTTGTTTCTCATTTTTGTGATCTTTTTTATTTTTGATACTAATCTCTTCTTCTTTCCTTTAATAAAGTATTTAATCCTTGTTTTCAGGCTATAGTCGTTTACTCTGATACCTAGAGTCTGCTTTTTCTTTTTCTTAAAGACTTCATAACGAACTGGTGCGTTGTTTGTTTTAATAATACTTACTAATCCTTTTAATTTGTTTTTTCGATCTCCTAAAACAAGAGCAGTGCTGTTGAACTGAATATCCGTTCCTTCATCGTCATTGCATATATACTCCATAAAAAGACGATAAACATAACGTTTTTCATTTGAGAAAGGAATTTCTTTCAAAGGCACTTTCACTTCAAAATCATACAGTTCCGGAACAAAACCATCTGCTCTCATGTTTTCCAGGCCATGTGTTTTTCTTTCTAGCTTGATTGGAAATTTTTCCTCAATAGGTGTTTCTCCACCCTTTTTTAAAATAAGGTTCAAGTTTTTTATCCGATATTGATTTTCGGAACTCAGGTACCCCGCATAACCTGTTATGCTTATTTCTTCAGAGCTAATCTCGATTTGATCAAATCTGATGATTTTGGCCTCTCTTTTCACCTTAATAGAAAAGTTGCCTTTATCAGTTGTATAAGGTAAAATCAAAAGTTCTGTGGTTTGATCGACATGAAAGGCGCGCTCAATTGAATTTACTTCAGCAGAAAGACGCTTCAAGAGTGGTTCCTGCTCCGCATCTTCATATTTTTTTCGAAATTCGACATAAAAATCATATGTTTGTCCCATTTCAACAGGCATAGGCAAAACATGAGCATTTATCTCAGTTTTATACTCTAATGAGCCAGTGTTTTGAAGCGGAAATTCAGATTCCGTTCCTGAACGTCTCTCTTTCAGCTTTAAAAATAACTGGTAATCCTCTAAAAATTGGTGTTCTGAATCAATTGAGATTAACAATTCAAGACTTCCTAAATTGTTTTTCAAGCTTTTCAAAATACATTTAATCACAGTGTTTTCAATCATTACTTTTTTCTGCTCCTCTGTATAAAAGCTCTTTCCTTTTTGCTTCCTTTTATTAGTGTCAACTACTAAGGACATTACCCAAAATATTAACTCTCTTTTATTTCCGTGACCCTCCAAGAGAAATTGCCTTTAACTGTTGTATAGGGCTCTACTCTATAGCCATTATTAGTATCTATACTGTTTCCTGACAATTTTGTTTCTTCACTCGAAAGTCTTCGCATTGTTTTAATATGGCCATTTGCATTGAAAACAATATAAAAATCAATAACTTGGGTTTTATTAGCAGCTATCTTTTCAATATTTACATCTTTTTCGAGATCAATTACAAACAGTTGATCATTTTGTAAGTTTGTTGAAATAATTTCAGCCTTATTCTTTCTGTCCAAGCCCACTAAACGTATTTTTTTAATATCATTATGATCAAAATTCTCAATGTCAATTTCTATTTTAGTTTTATCAAAATCCTCAGTATAGGAACTAATAGAAGGATCTTTTTTTCCAACCTTTTTAGAGAACTTCTCTCTTTCTATTCGCACCTCAATCATCTGATTAAGAGCAAAAGCCCAATTTTCAATATAGTTGGGTCTTGAATATTTTTCAGCCATTTTAAAAGCTTGTTCTGAAAATTTTTGATGAGTACTTTCATCTTTCATCAAAGAGATAATAGCTTGACCCAATTTCTCTATATTATACTGTTCAATGACATATCCATTTGCTCCGTCAGTAACTAAGCTCCTTGCTCCGTAATCATAATCGTATGTTACAACTGGACATCCATTGCTCAGTGCCTCCATATTTGATAGACCGAACCCTTCAAAATGAGAGGTTGAGATGGTTAGCCAAGCTTTTTGAAACTCTGAGTCAGGGTTATCCGTATAGCCTTTCAAAAAGACATTATTCTGCAGTTTGGTATCTTCAATTTCTTTTTTTATTTTTTCGAAATCTTCACCCGATCCGAATATATCAAGTTTTGCTTCAGGAATTTCTTTCACGACTAAACTAAATGCTTTTACTGCATGTATCAGATTTTTCATAGATGCAAGTCTTGAAATAATGACAGCTTTGTATTTTTCACTCGGCACATTCAATACAGCGGGATCAAGAGGCTTATCAATTGTATGCGGAGTAAAGAAAAACGTCTCTTGTTCCCCTGAAATCAATTTAAAATCTTCTAGCTGCTCCTCAGTTATAAAAAAGACAGCATCCAAATTATACATCTGACTAAATACTTCTTTATAGCGACCCTTAATTTGATATTTATTGCTGCCGTAATGCTTGTTATGAATAATTGCTCCATAATAGGAAGAAGGTGATTTTTTCACTTTAAAGACATGTTTGTCTTGCGGTCTGCTGTCCACTAAAAACAACTTAGGTTTATCATTTTGTTTTTGCAGATATTCTATCCAATATTGACGCAGTTCCGATTCATCTTTTACTTTTATCTCACCCTCAAGGGAGTACCAAATAATATGAGATAATTGAACATCTTTTTCTTCATTGTTCCATACATAGAGTTTGTCTAAATATACTTGATTTTGGTCATTAATATATTCCTGCAGATACATCTTGTTTAGCTGCACATCATAATGAGTAACGAGAACTAAGTTTCCGTTCTTCGTATATTCCTCTCTCTTTATGAGCTGGTTTTTATCATTCCAATAGTCGACGTACCGGATAGTTTCTCCATCTCCGTAGTAAACTACAGACATTTCATTGTTCTTCTTACCAAACAATCTCGACACAGTTTTTGCAAATTTTCCCATTCCAACTTGCTTTTTTATCTGGTCAAGGCCTATCCTTTCTTCGTATGATCTTTTCCCATTTGTTCTAACACTTAAAAAATCATCGAATAGATTAATAACACTTGTGAATTTTTTATCAATCTTACCGTTGCTGTACAATTCATCAATTTTTGAAGACAACTCTAAATCAAAACGAAACGTTAAGAAAAAGGTGTTTTGGTTACACTCTTCTCCAAATAATTTTGAACGCAATAATAATGATTTCGTCAGACCGCCATAATTACTTGGCAGTCCACCAGAGATAAAATAATAATCCATGTCAGGAATTTGTTTTATATTAGATTCACTCACCGCATGTAAAGACAATTTTTTACTCCCTTTCGGCATCTAGAATATATGATCATTGAAATTTATATCTACCCGGATACTTTAGTCACAAAAATCAATGTAAGCATCAAAAAGTACTTCTTATTTCAATAAGAAGTACTTTAATTAGATATTGAACCAATGATATCAGGATCCTAAATTATAAACCAGCAATTTCCTCTTTGATCTTTGTTGTAGAGATGCCTTCTGTTCTTGGGAGGTAAACAACCTCACACTGATCTTTGAGAAAGTCAAATTTACCTTCCCAGTCATCCCCCATAACAAAAACATCAATATTATGATCAATAATATCTTGCTTTTTTTGCTCCCAATTCTTTTCAGGAATTACTTCGTCCACATATCGAATGGTTTCTAAAATTAATTTACGGTGCTCATAGCTGTGATAAGCTTTTTTTTGCTTTTGTAAATTGAATTCATCCGTTGAAATAGCAACAACTAAATAATCACCAAGCTGCTTTGCACGCTCAAGCAATTTAATGTGACCCCAATGCAGTAAATCAAAAGTTCCATATGTGATAACTTTTTTCATTTAAAGAAACGCTCCTTCCTAATGTTAAACACTATTAAAAACACTACTGACGTTAGCGATTAAATTCTAAAAACCTGTTTGTATTCCTTATATCGACATATTTCTCGTATGTCTTCACTGAACATTAATTATAGCATACCGCCTAAAAAAGGTTAAGTACTCATGAGGAGAAAAACATTCCAAAATATGTAATTACACTCAGACTCCATTGGCACCAAGGTCTGTTGTTCATTCGTTCATTCAATTGTAAAATTGGAAACATATTTAAATTTAATGTAAAGATAATGTTAATCCTTTGTTGAAGATTTATGTTAAAATATAAGGTAGCTTGATTTTGCTTTTAGAAACTCTCGGTTTTTAACTATATAAATAGAATCTTAAAGGAAGGAGGAGCCAGACATGCAAACAGAGACTATTCACAATATTCCTTATGTTAACAGTAACTTAACATCATTTATCGATTACCTAGAGAAACATTATATTGATCAAAAGATTGGTGCTGTCATTTCCACAGTCAACCCTGAAATTGCATTTGCAGCTATTAAAGATCGGGACTACTTTGATGTACTATCTTCTTCAAACTTCATTTTGCCTGATGGGATCGGTGTAGTCATGATGTCACGTTTGACTAACAACAGGCTTCAGTCCCGAATCGCAGGTTACGATGTTTTTAAAGAACTTCTGGGCGTTGCTAACAAAAAGAAAAAACGCATATTTCTGTACGGTGCGAAGAAAGATGTTATAAAAGGTGTTGTATCCAAAATTTCTTCTGAATACCCAAACATTAAAATCGCAGGTTATTCAGACGGTTATGTTCAAGATCGCACCCTAGTGGCAAAACAAATTGCAAGAGCAAATCCTGACATGGTATTCGTAGCTTTAGGGTATCCTCATCAAGAGAAATTCATTCATAACTACAGACACTTGTTCCCTAAAGCCGTATCTATAGGTCTAGGAGGAAGCTTTGATGTATTTAGCGGTAATGTCAAACGGGCCCCTTCCTGGATGATACGTTTAAATTTAGAATGGTTCTACCGGTTAATCTTGAATCCATGGCGATGGAAAAGAATGCTTAGCATCCCAAAATATGCTTTAACGGTTTTAAAAGAAGAAAAAAACAAAAAAACTTTCTATCCAAAGCCTGAAAAAGATCATACAAAACAGATTTAAAAACAAAACTTTCAAATAAATGGATGATAAAAATGAAAATAAGATCACTACTGGCGAATTGCTATTTGTATTTTTTATCAGCAATCGCCTTTTTTCTGCAATGGGTGAAACCTGAAAGCAAAGTGACCCTCCTGATCTCATTCGAAGCAAACGCAAAAGCGATTCTTGAGGAATATGAACAAGGACAATACTCTTATAAACTTAACATCCTGTATACCCAGCAGGCCTCTGCTATTGCCGAGAGCTTCCCGAATGTAGATGCATATTTATTACAAGAAAAAAACCCTATCCATCTCATTAAAGCTGTATACCTAATGTTTAACAGTAAAGTGATCATAACAGATAATTACTTTCTATTAACAAGTGTGTTAAATAAGCGGAAGCAAACGAAATGTATCCAAGTATGGCACGCAAATGGCTCACTCAAAAAATTTGGTTTGGAAGACATTACAAACATGCAACGGACGAAAACTGATATTAAAAGGTTCCAAAAAGTATACAGTTCGTATGATTATTTAACTGTTGGCTCAGAAGAGATGGCAAATATCTTCAAGAAATCATTTGGAATAAAGGATAACCAATTATTAAAAATAGGTGTACCTTTAACAGACCCTTATTACCGAGAAAACAAGAAAAAAATTTCAGATACTCTAAACATACAAAGAAAAAAAATAATCCTCTATGCACCGACGTTTAGAGATTATAATATGCAATCAATTCAATTGCCTTTTACAGAAGAACAATTAATTCATCAGTTAAAAGAAGAATATGTTTTATTTGTTAAGCTGCATCCCGCCATTCAGAACAATATTGATATTAAATATTCCAGTGATTATATTAAAGATGTTTCTAACTATGCCTTGTTTGATCTACTCATGGCTGCAGACATATTAATCACTGACTATTCTTCTGTTCCCTTTGAATTTTCGATTTTAAATAAACCCATTCTTTTTTATACTTACGATTTAAAACTTTATCAACAGAAGCGGGGATTGGTTGATAATTATCTTTCCATAATACCTGGAAGAGCCTGCTATGACAGTGAATCATTAATAAATGAAATTCAAACCCCATTTAATTATTCCAAAATAAAAGTTTTTTCCGATAGATGGAATAAGTATTCTGATGGGAATTCAAGCCAAAATTTATTGAATTTCATCGAAAATTTAATAAGCTAAATGATGACACTTGTTCAAAACAGAACAAGTGTTCTTTTTTCTATTGGATACCGAACGTATGTTTGCTTTAATGTAATTAGTTGCTTATGGCAGCAAATAATAATAGAGGTGGTAAATTTATGAGAAAAAAAGAACTGTTTGATTTCACCAACATCACGCCAAAATTATTTACTGAACTACGTGTAGCAGACAAAACCGTACTTCAATCATTCAATTTCGATGAGAAAAACCACCAAATTTATACAACCCAAGTCGCAAGTGGATTAGGAAAAGACAACACCCAAAGCTATCGCATAACTCGTCTATCTCTTGAAGGTTTACAATTAGACAGCATGCTGTTGAAACATGGAGGTCATGGTACAAATATTGGAATTGAAAACCGTAATGGCACCATTTATATTTGGTCTCTATACGATAAACCAAACGAAACAGATAAAAGTGAATTAGTTTGTTTCCCATATAAAGCAGGCGCGACTTTAGATGAAAATTCTAAAGAACTTCAGCGATTCTCGAATATGCCTTTCGATCATAGGGTTACACCTGCTCTTGATATGAAGAATAGACAGTTGGCAATTAGACAATACGATACAAAAAATAATAATAATAAACAGTGGGTGACAATCTTTAACCTGGACGATGCAATAGCAAATAAAAACAATCCTCTTTATACTATTAACATTCCTGACGAACTTCATTATTTACAAGGTTTCTTTTTAGATGACGGTTATTTATATTGGTATACAGGAGATACAAACAGCAAAAGCTATCCGAATCTCATAACTGTATTTGATTCCGATAATAAAATAGTGCTGCAAAAAGAAATTACTGTTGGCAAAGACTTGTCCACCAGATATGAGAATAACTTCCGTGAACCGGAAGGGATCTGTATGTACACCAATCCTGAAACTGGGGCAAAATCATTAATGGTGGGAATTACAAGTGGAAAAGAAGGAAATCGTATAAGCAGAATTTATGCATACCATTCTTATGAAAACTTCATGAATCATGTACCTATGCTTCGATCCCCTTTATTAAAAACCGTGGGGCACCAAGATACACCTCCAGAAAGATTTCAACCATTTATTCAAACCTTCATTTTAGAGTATAATGCTCAAAACAAAAAATGGATGGTTCCGACTTCAGGTTATTTACCATCTTACACATCAAATTTAGTCCGAAATATTACTATCAATGCAGATGGAAACTTGCAAGTCACATTAAATGAACGCTATATTAGTTTACTGCATCAATCGATAGAAGGAGATTTCCGCTTAAAACAAAAGGATATCCGAATGGGATCCTGGTATTTTGCCGGCGGAGAAAAATCAAATGTGCTTGAAATAGGTTTTATGAAAGGGAGTACAAAAATCAGACCCGATGATGCAGCCATCTCAAATGCTTCAAGAATGAGTATTTTTATGATTGTTGCGGACAAGATTGAGGTGTGATAATCAAATAGGCTGTAGCTATTTAATAGCTACAGCCTATTTGCAACTTTCTAAGTTTTTTATCGATATTCCGGAACATCAAAATAAAGTGTATAACCGTCCAGCAATGAATACAGGCTGTACATGCGGTTTACTTGTTTGTACGCCCAGCCGATGTCTGTTGCGTATTGATGTGTCGCTGTAGCTGACCATCTCATTTTGTACAGTGTGTCTTGATTGTAAGCTGTGTTGTGGATATACGATGAGCCTATGAATTTAGCTCCGCCGATAATGGCCGCTTCTGGTGTGAACCAGCCCTGCTCGTACGCATATTTGGCTCCGTAGTAATTCGGATTGCTGTCGTATGCTCCAATTCCATACATGTTGTATACGGTTTTTCCGTTATAGGTTAATCCATTGGCTAAAGCGGATGTCCCGTTTCCTGTTTCCAGAAGAGCGTGTGAGATTAAATACAGTTCGTTGATGCTATATTGATTGGCGGCATCGATAAATGCCTTTGCTCTCCCTGTCAGGATGCCTTTACCCGCAAGCACTTTCTGATTTACCTCAGTAACGCTGAGACCCGCTGTCTGTGACAGCTTGAGAAATTGGAAGTAGTATTTGCTGTCTCTGGAAAAGTTATTCGGATCCACGTATTGAACTACTTCATCACTGCTTGCGTTTCGCCAGCCCAAATTGATCTTAGCCCAGCCGTTTATCTGTCCGATGACTTTCACTTTATCGCCTTTTTTAAACTGGCCGATCACGTTTGTCGGGCTGACTTCCGGCGTTGACCGGATATTTAGTACATCAGCCGTAACAGTTGATGTTGCTGTATTAATGTACGTGAGCGATACGTAAGCCGCTCCGTCTGTTTGCGGACTTACTGTCATTTGTTTTTGGACCATATCACGAAGCGAGAGATTGTAGTTTGTTTTCATGATTTGCGGGCCGTTTTTGATCTTCACGATAGATGATGTCCATCCGTATAATTGTTTTAGCTTCGTTGATGCCGCAGCAGCTGTATCATTGCCTGTGAACTGCTCATTTACGCTGATTTTATAAAGCGTATTGCTTTTCGTTGTATAGCTCGGGGTTACACTTTTCGATTTAAGATAGGTTAACCCATTGTTCAATGCGGTTTTGCTGCTGAGCTGTGTTGTCACGATTTTGTATTGTGTATATGCTGTCTGGCCTGTTTTTGATGTTGTGACTGCGATATGATTTTGTTTGAAAAATGTTAAAACGCGGTCAATCTCTTCTTGGCTGATGATAGCTTCAGTTGTGATTTGATAGCTGCTCGCAGCTGTCTGACCGGTTTTCTGGCTTGCTGCTGATATATGATTCGATTTGAAAAACGTGAGTGCCTGATTGACTTTCGTTTGATCAAGCAGAGATTCGGTTGTGATTTTAAACGTGTCAGCTATTTGTTTTTTGACGGATTTCGCAGAAGCACTCAGCTGATTTTTCTTTAATATGTTCAAGCCCTTTGTGACTTTTGCTTGATCTGATGTTTCTTCTGAGATGAGCTGATATTGATTTTCTGCTGTTGATCCAACTGCTGTTTTTGCAGCTTTTACTTTTTTCTGAGCAAAGAAGGCTGCTGCTTTGTTCGCTTGCTGCTCGCCTAACATCTTGGCTGTCGTGATTTGATAAGCTGCAGACGTTGTCGTTTTTTTGACGCTGGATGACGTGTAATGCCATTTTTTCTTTTTAAAGAAAGTGTCTATTTTTTGGAGTTGCTGTTTTGTTATACCCTTCATATTCACGGTATATGATGTGCTTTTTCCAACCTGTTGATAACTGCCGGATACACCGGTGTTTTTCTTGATCTGGCTGATGGCGTCCTTTACTGTATTCAGCCCTTTGAAATAAGCTGATTGGACATTGTATGACTCAACGGTTGTTTTTTGATTGATGGACTTGTAGCTGCCTGTGATGCCAGTGCTCTGTTTCAGCTGCTGCAATAGAGTCTTGGCATTCGCTTCACCTGAAATGGCGGCAGTTGTGAACGTATAATAGGCTTGTCCTTTCACCGTTTCCTTTAATGATGCATGCAGCCCGGATTCCTTTTGGAAGGCATTTTTGATCTGCGCAGCTCTGCTGTCTCCCACGATTGTGCCAGACTGAATGGTTGTGACAGACACCGTGTGTGTGATGGGCTGATACGAGCTTTTAATCCCCGTTTGCTTGGCCAGGTTCTGGATAAGCGCCTTGACTTTTGTCTCATCAGCAATGTCTGATGTCATGACGTTCATATAGGGCTGAGCTGCTCCGTAAGCTTTTACAGCGCCAGCCACTCCCGTCTCCTGTTTCAGCTTTGCTAGGATAGTGTTGGCCTGTTTTTCTCCGGAGATGGCACCTGACGAGATGGTGACATATGGCTGTTTGCTTCCAACAGGACTTGACGTTCCTGTAATCGATGTCTGTTTGGCGAGTCCGCTCAGTATTGCTTTCGCTTCTGATTCGCTATGAATGCCTGAGGCGGAAATTTGGTAGGTCGTTGTTGTGCCTGAAGCCTGATAGGATGCATCCCAGCCAGTATCTTTTTCCAGTTTGGCGACAGCTTGTGAGGCTTGGCTTTCTGTACTGAATGTATTCGACGGCTCTACTTGATATAGTGAGTAGTCGGTATACGCGGCTGCCTGGGCAGAACCAGACATGGCAAAAAAGGCAAGGGACGCGGCGGATAGAAGCATAGGTGCGATTAGTCTCTTTTTCATTCCTTCTCCTCTTTCTTATTCTATGAGTATATAAAACTAGTTTATTTATCGGCACGCGCATGCTTCATTTATAGGTGAATCACTTCCATTTTCTAATAAAAAAACTTAACCTCGAAGTGAGATTAAGTTTAAATATGAGACACGATAAGGGTACAAGTTCCTTTTATCGTAAAATCGGGCATTTGAGCCGGCAAAATAAAGTGATCACCTTTTTTGAGCGGACATGTTTTGTCCTCATACTTGAGCAAACCGCTTCCTTCTATCACGCTGCATATCAGAAAGGATTCATCCTGAGTCATTTCAGCTTCGCCATTGATGTCCCATTTATAAACCGAAAAATATTCCCCTTGGACAAATGTTTTAATGGTTATTCCTTTTCTTGATTCTGTCGATTCATCTATATACCCGTCCACATGGGGAACCGTGGCGGCATTGACCGCTTTGGCAAAATGAAGCTCTCTCGGACTTCCGTTGCTATCAAGACGGTCATAATCGTACACCCGGTATGTGGCATCTGAATTTTGCTGAGTCTCTAAAACAAGGGCCCCCTTGCACAATGCGTGCAGCGTTCCGCTCGGCACATAATAGAAATCACCCGGTTTAATTTTGATTCTTCGCAGCAGGCCCTCCCAGTCACCGCTGTTGATCATTGTGACAAGTTCGGTTTTTGAGCGGGCCGTATGCCCGTAAATGATTTCTGCGTTTTCCTTACAGTCGATAATGTACCAGCATTCCGTCTTGCCGAGTTCTCCCTCTTCGTTTTCTCCGGCATAGTAATCATCAGGGTGAACTTTAATTGACGTATCTTCCTTCACATCCAGCAGCTTTGTCAGAAGCGGAAACCGATCCCCCTCTACGCCGCCGAATACTTCACGGTGCTCTTCCCAAAGCTCGATCAATGTCTTTCCTTTATAAGGGCCATTTGCAACAGTGCTCGGTCCTTTTGGATGAGCGGAAATGGCCCAGCATTCCCCCGTTGATTCTGAAGGAATACTGTATCCAAATCTATCTCGTAAAGCGGTTCCGCCCCAGATTTTTTCTTTAAACACAGGCGTTAGAAAAATCGGTGATTGCGTCATGATCCGTACCCCTCCCCTGTAAATAACTGATCATCATTTTCCCGGTGCGCCCCTCTTACAAACGCCCGTATAAGCTGCCTTTTTCCGATGACAACATATGTACAAAGCATCATCTTTTCATTACCCCTTCAAAGAAAACGCTTCCTATCTATTATATCACGTCGAAAAGAAGCTTTGTTTCAGCCTTTTCCTCGATAAGAATAATTCTCCTTTTTTGATACAAATTAATAAAAACCGTCAAACTGTTTACGAAGGAGAGAAACTATGCAAATCGACTCTGATCTCCAGAACAATTTAGACACACTGAAAAAAACATTGGGACAAAACGACGATATGATGTTTTATACATTTGCTTTCGGAGATAGCAGACAAAAGGCGTGTTTACTGTATATTGACGGTCTGACAGAGAATAAAATGCTGGCACAATACGTCATTTCTCCTTTACAAAAAGAGGCGTTGGCCCATAAGGAATGCTCGATTGAAGACTTATCCGCCTTTTTTTTCGGCTTTCACCACAGCGTTGTTTCTACAATGAAAGAAATAGAGCAGCTCGTTTTTTCAGGGCAAGCCATTTTGCTCGCTGATGGCTATCGCGGAGGATTAGCTTTCGACACAAAGTCAGTCGCAACACGCAGTCTTGATGAACCCTCCTCCGAAGTCGTGGAACGCGGCCCTAAAATAGGATTTATTGAAAAACTGCGGACAAACACGGCGCTTTTGCGTGAACGGACGAGTGATCCTAATCTCGTCATCAAAGAAATGACACTCGGAAAAAGGACCAAAAAGAAAATCGCTGTCGCTTATATTCAGGATATCGCCCCAGTTTATGTCGTCAAAGAAGTGTTTAAAAGGCTGAAATCAGTCAAAATAGATAATTTGCCGGAATCGGGGACGCTTGAACAGCTGATTGAAGACGAACCATTTTCAATTTTCCCCACAATATTAAGCACAGAACGACCGGACCGGGTCGAAAGTTCTCTATTAGAAGGGCGAGTGTCCATATTAGTGGATGGTACGCCGTTTGCTTTGATTGTACCGGCTACGGTTGACGAATTTATTCATTCGCCCGATGATTACAGCCAGCGCTGGATCCCAATGTCACTTGTACGCCTTCTTCGTTATTCCAGCATCCTGATCACCATTTATTTGCCCGGTCTGTATATTTCTCTCGTTTCTTTTCACACCGGGCTATTGCCGACTAGAATGGCCATTTCCATTGCAGGCAGCAGGCTTAACGTACCATTCCCGCCTTTTGTAGAGGCCTTTATCATGATCTTTACGATCGAATTGATACGAGAAGCCGGATTAAGGCTGCCTAAGCCGATTGGACAGACAATTGGCCTTATCGGTGGCGTTGTCATCGGACAGGCAGCTGTTCAGGCGCAAATTGTCAGTGCGCTTATGGTCATTGTCGTTTCTGTCACAGCACTGGCATCCTTTACCGTTCCTTCATACGCCTATAACTTTCCGCTGCGGATCATTCGGATCGGGGTTATGATAAGTGCAACAGCGCTTGGCATGTATGGCGCTATAATGGTTTATCTGTTTGTGATCGGCCATCTCATGCGCCTGAAAAGCTTTGGACAGGATTACATTATCCCGATCATGGCGCAGCCTGGACAGGATTTGAAAGACACAGTCATCCGTATTCCCACGATGTTTTTAAAAAGAAGACCGACACGAAACGATCCCGAAGATAACATCAGACAAAGGTGATGGCTATGAGGAAATCAGAGCATAAACTGACATTTATGCAGACGCTCATTATGATCAGCAGCACATTGATTGGTGCCGGGGTGCTGACCCTTCCCCGCTCAGCCGCCGAAACCGGCAGTCCGAGCGGATGGCTAATGATACTGCTCCAGGGCGTTATTTTTATTATCATCGCTCTGCTTTTTTTGCCTTTTCTTCAAAAAAACAGCGGAAAAACTCTTTTTAAGCTCAACAGCATTGTAGCTGGAACATTCATCGGCTTTCTATTGAATTTATATATCTGTCTATATTTCATTGGGATTGTTTGCTTTCAAGCTCGGATTTTGGGAGAGGTTGTCGGATTCTTTTTGTTGAAAAATACGCCAATGGCAGTTGTGGTGTTTATATTTCTTGCAGTTGCCATCTATCATGTAGGCGGAGGCGTTTATTCAATTGCAAAAGTATACGCTTATATTTTTCCTATAACCCTTATTATTTTTATGATGCTTCTGATGTTCAGCTTTCGCTTGTTCCAGCTTGATTTTATCCGGCCGGTATTTGAAGGAGGCTATCAAAGCTTTTTCTCTTTATTCCCAAAAACATTATTATATTTCTCCGGATTTGAAATCATTTTTTACCTGGTCCCCTTTATGAGAGATCCAAAGCAAGTGAAAAAGGCTGTTGCTCTGGGCATCGCGACTTCCACATTGTTCTACAGCATTACTTTGCTCATTGTGATTGGCTGTATGACTGTGGCTGAGGCAAAAACGGTGACATGGCCGACCATTTCCCTTATTCACGCATTAGAGGTTCCGGGTATTTTTATTGAACGATTTGATTTGTTCTTACAGCTGACCTGGACAGTCCAGCAATTTGCCTGTATGCTCGGATCCTTTAAAGGCGCCCATATCGGGTTAACGGAAATCTTTCATCTGAAAAATAAAAACAATGCATGGCTGCTGACTGCAATGCTGGCTGCGACGTTTTTCATAACGATGTATCCCAAGGACTTGAATGACGTGTTTTATTACGGGACGCTTCTTGGATATGCTTTCTTAATTGTGATTACAATTCCATTCTTCGTCTGGTTTTTAAGCTGGATACAGAAAAAATTAGGGAGGGGGCAGCTACAATGAAAACAGCAACAAAATTCTCCGTCATGTTTTTTATGCTGCTGGTCCTCTGCGGGTGCTGGGATGTCAAAGATATCGAGCAACTATCCTTCGCCAGAGGGCTGGCGATCGATGAGACAGATGATCACCAGTACAAACTGACGTATCAAAACCTTCTTCCCCAAAGCGAAGACAGCCAAGCATCCGGAAAACCCGAATTTGTCAATGTGACGTCCCACGGGAAAACGATTCTGGAAGCAGTCAGTGATGTATCCATCAAGGACCCTCCTGTTTATAGCGATCATTTAAAAGTCATTCTTCTGGGAGAAAAACTGATGAGGAATCAAAATGTAGACCAAGTCCTCAACCACTTTATCCGAGATGATGAGCTGCGGCGAAGCAGCTATTTGATGGCAGCCAGAGGGAATGCAGCTGATGTTCTCACAAAAGGAAACCCCAATCAGCAGCAGCCGATGCCCTCCGAAAAACTGATTGATTTGACAACTCACAGCGGATATAACGGTAAGATTATGATACCGCTGCGCATCGGAAGAGCTTCTGTCTACTCTCAGAACGGGTACAGTTATCTTATTCAAGCCGTGAAAAACGAAAAGGGAAAAGCCAAGTATGACGGAGCAGGCATTATCAAAAGGGGCAGCAATAAACTCGTTGGGTTTCTTTCAGCTGATGAAACCCAAACACTGTCATGGGTCATGGGGACGATCCAAGGCGGTGTCATGCCGACGACAGATAAAGGACATCCGATTACGTTTGAAATCAAAAAGTCGAAAACCAAAATTAAGCCTATCATTGAAAACGGAAAGCCTATCTTTCATATTTCTGTTAAAACGAAGGGCATCCTGACAGAAGACCAAAACCCGAATGAAAACTCCTTTAGCAAAAGTTATTTGCACAGGCTGGAAAACATTTTTGAAAAAAAGCTTGAACGAGATGTAAAGCAGGTGATGGATAAACTGCAGCACGAGTATAAAACCGATCCGGTCTTTTTATCAGACCACATAAGGATTCAACACCCTGACTACTGGAATAAAGTAAAAGGGCATTGGGAGGAAATATTTTCCGAGACTGATTTTAAGTACGATATTTCTTTTAAAATCATTAACTTTGGCACGGTGGGAAAGTAAGCAATCAAAAGGGTGCGCATGATTGCGCACCCTTTTTTATGTTCCGACAGTCTGCTGTTTTCCGGCCGATCCTCCCTGTCCGTTTTTGTCCCGTAAATCCTGCTCAATTTCTTCAAGGCTTTTTCCCTTTGTCTCTGTCACTTTAAATCGGACAAATAAGAACGCCATGATACCGATCGCGGCATAAATCAGGAATAAATAACTGATTCCGATCGCTTCCATTAATATTGGATAGGTTAATGAAACAATCAGTGTCCCAACGTGCAACATTAAGGTCGAAACACCGGTCCCGATTCCTCTGACGTGAAGCGGGAACAATTCAGGAAGCATCACCCACACAACCGGTCCCCAGCTGACCGCAAAGACAACGATAAACACGCCTAAACAAATGACGGTCGTCCATGAGGCAGCCGGAGTGTTATCGAAAAAGAGATTTACTAAAGCGAGAACGATCAAGCTGATCACCATGCCCGCATTCCCGAATAGCAGTAACGGCTTTCTTCCAATCTTGTCGATAATTTTAATCGCTACTAATGTCATGAGAACATTGACTGTGCCGATTCCGACCGTGCCTAAAATCGAAGCGGAGTTTCCGAATCCGACGTTTGTAAAGGTCTTTGGCGCATAGTAGATGATCGTATTCGTTCCGATAAATTGCTGCAAAAAAGCGAGTCCCAAACCTGCAATAAGCGCTGGGCGCACCCATGGATCGAACAGCTCCTTCAGACCGCCTTCATCCTGCTTTTCCGCTTCTTTTATATCATGTATTTCCTGATCAATATCTTTTGTGCCACGCAATTTTTCAAGAATTTTCTTCGCTTTGCTTTCTTCGCCATTCGTGAACAGCCAGCGCGGGCTCTCCGGCATAAACAAAATGCCAATAAGCAAGAGCAATGACGGCACAGCAGCCAATCCAAGCATCCAGCGCCACGCTTCGGCATCGGCAAATATGTAATTGACAATGTAAGAAAGAAGGATGCCGACCGTGATCATCAGCTGATTCAGTGATGACAGCGCCCCGCGTTTATGTTTTGGCGCCAGTTCAGATAAATAAAGGGGCACGATTGTCGTCGATGTTCCGACTGCAAGTCCCAAAATGATGCGAAACAGCACCATGACTCCTGTATTTGGGGCCAGTGCCACACCAAGACCGCCTATACAAAACAGCAGCGCGGCTGCCATAATTGCTTTTTTTCTTCCGAAACGGTCAGTCAGCTTGCCGGCCGCTCCTGAGCCCAATATCGCCCCAACCAGCAAGGAGCTGACAACAAGACCTTCTGTAAACGCGTTTAAGCCTAACTCCTTTTTCATAAATAAAATAGCTCCGGAAATCACTCCGGTATCATAGCCATATAACGCGCCTCCAAGAGCTCCGAAAAAATAAAGCCATATATTTGACTGCTTTTTCATAAAGATGACTCCCTTTCTCCATCAGCTGCAATGACATTGTCTGTGGGATTTTTTTAGAAATCTTTTAGCCTCTTTTTCCGGCCATTAAACCTTTTTATTTTGCTGATCATAAGTTTTCCAATCATTTACTTGTATTTTTTTCAATGTCGCCGAAACATTTTACCTGCTGCGGCGTCCAATATAAGGTGATTCAGTACATCATCGTTATCAATTTTCAAAAACAAGAACTTATAAATATAGGAATATTTATCGAAAAATGTCTTTCGAGTAGTTGCCCCATGGCAAATAGAATGGTACGCTTCAAATATTAAAGAAACGTGAGGTATTGATATATGGAAGAACGATCACAGCGCAGAAAGAAAAAAAGAAAACTAAAAAAATGGGTGAAAGTTGTTGCCGGATTAATGGCTTTTTTAATCATTGCGGCAGGCTCTGTCGGCGCCTATGCTTTTGTAAAGCTGAACAATGCTTCTAAGGAAGCTCACGTCAGCCTTGCACGCGGAGAACAATCTGTAAAACGGATCAAAGAATTTGATCCTGGAAAAGATTCTTTTTCTGTATTGCTCTTAGGAATTGATGCCAGGGAGAAAAACGGCGAGACCGTCGATCAGGCAAGAAGTGACGCGAATGTGCTGGTTACATTTAATCGGAAAGAAAAAACAGCTAAAATGCTGAGCATTCCGCGTGACGCCTATGTAAACATCCCAGGCCACGGGTATGATAAATTCACACATGCTCACGCTTACGGCGGCGTTGACTTAACTGTGAAAACAGTTGAAGAAATGCTGGATATTCCCGTCGATTATGTCGTAGAAAGCAATTTCACGGCTTTTGAAGACGTCGTAAACGAGTTAAATGGCGTCAAAGTAACTGTAAAAAGCGATAAAGTCATTCAGCAAATCAAAAAAGATACAAAAGGTAAAGTCGTTCTTCAAAAAGGAACACATACGCTTGATGGGGAAGAAGCGCTCGCTTACGTAAGAACACGTAAAGCGGACAGTGACCTTTTACGCGGGCAAAGACAAATGGAAGTGCTGAGCGCCATTATAGATAAATCAAAATCATTGAGCTCAATTCCGGCTTATGATGATATTGTGGATACGATGGGGCAAAATTTAAAAATGAACTTATCTCTTAAAGATGCCATCGGCCTGTTCCCGTTCATCACTTCATTGAAATCAGTTGAGTCTATTCAGCTGACGGGTTATGATTATGAACCTGCCGGAGTCTATTATTTCAAATTGAATCAGCAAAAGCTGCAGGAAGTTAAAAAAGAGCTGCAAAACGATTTAGGTGTATAATGAACGGGATGGCGATTACGCCATCCCGTTTTACATATTTCCTTGTTGAAAATTATCAAAGTAACGATTAGCCTTAATTTATATGGATTATGTTTCACAGGCAAGCTGAACATACTACACGAAGCAGCTTCATTTTTAAGGAGGTTCCCCTACATATGAAATGTATTGCGATTGATCTAGACGGAACATTACTGAATAAAGAAAGCGTCATTTCTGCGGAAAACAGAGAGGCGATCAAGCGGGCCGTTGATGCCGGCATCCTCGTCACCATTTGCACGGGAAGAGCGACATTTGATGTAAAAGCGCTGCTGGATGACTTGGACATCCCTATCATTGCAGCTAATGGCGGCACGATCCATGACACGGGTTACCGTTTGATCAGCCGGACATTAATGGATCAGGAAGCCGGTAAAGCGATTGCTGATTACTTACTTTCAAAAAACATTTATTTTGAGGTATATACAGATGACCATCTGCTTTCTCCTTTTGACGGCGAAGCTAAGCTGCACGCGGAGCTTGACATTCTAAAGAGCGCAAACCCAAACGAGCAGACGGATGAATTGTGGCAAGGAGCCATGACTCAATTCAAACAGTTTGGCATTAAACCAATCCCTCATATCGAATCGGTTTTTGACGGGAGTGAAAACATTTATAAGCTTCTTTGCTTCTCCTTTGATATGGACAAGCTGAAACAAGCGAAGGAAGAACTGAAGCATCATAAAAAACTGGCGCAAACCTCTTCAGGAAAACATATTATCGAAATCCTGCCGGCCTCGTCAGGAAAAGGACGCGCGTTAACAAAGCTCGCTGACCTATACGGAATTGAAACACAGGATATCTATGCGATCGGCGATAGTCCAAACGATTTGTCCATGTTTGAAGTCGCCGGACACCGTATCGCCATGGAAAATGCGATTGATGAATTAAAAGAAAAAAGCACCTTTGTCACAAAAAGCAATGACGAAAATGGTGTGGCCTACTTTATAGACCAGCTTCTTTCAGGGCAATATGCATAAAGAAAAGACTCCAGAGATTGGAGTCTTTTTCTTTTATTGCACCCGTATACTTCCTGCGTATTTATCCTTCCAATAGGTGCTCGTGTTCATATTGGTGATGGTCACGCCGTTTGATAATGTGACATGAACAACTTGTCCGTTTCCGATATAGATGGAGGGATTTAAGCTTGTTGATTGAAAGAACACAATGTCTCCCGGCTTCAGGTCCGCCTTCTCAATCTTAGTTCCGGCATTGTACTGGCTTGTTGCGTATCGAGGCAGGGAAATACCGGCTGCTTTCTGGTAGACATATTGGACAAATCCAGCTGTATCAAATCCTGTCTCAGGTGTTACTCCGCCCTGTTTGTAAGGCACTTCTCCGACATAAAGCGTCGCTTCGGAAACAATCGGATTTTCTTTCGGGATTGTCAGGTTGTCAAATCGGCGAATACCCGTCATCTTCGATTTCCAGTAATCCTCTGACAAATAGGAAATGGTTACTTTTTCTGACCGGCTTGCCTGAATGAACCTGCCTGCGCCCGCATAAATGCCTGCATGTGAAATTCCCGTTTTATACGTATTGCTGAAATAGACGACATCACCAGGCTTTATGTTCTGAGGGGCTACCTTCTCGCCCACTGCCCACTGCTGTTCGGCTGATCGCGGCAGATAAATGCCAAGTGCCTGTTGAAACACATATTGCACAAGCCCCGAGCAATCAAAGCCCTCTGACGGCGTGCTTCCGCCAAACACATATGGGACACCGATATATTTTTCGGCCTCCTGAACGACAGGAACATCAGCCGTTGCCGGATCGGCAGCGATTCGTCTCGCCCCGATATAAGTTCCGCTCCAATAGCTGCTTTTTTTGTAATTGGTGATGATAACCCCTTTTGACTGTGTACTGTGAACCATTTGGCCGTCTCCGATATAAAGGGCGTCATGTGTCGGAACAGTGCCGGTGCTTCCCTCTTTCTTGAAAAACAAAATATCACCCGGCTTCAGGTTTTCCGGCTTTACAGCTGTTCCGATTTTATACTGGTCGTTTACAGATCTCGGCAGATGAATATCAGCCTTACTGAACACATATTGTATCAATCCTGATGGATCGAAACCCTCTTTCGGCGTTTCCCCGCCATATTTATACTGATATCCAAGCAGGATTTTTGCTTCGCTGACAATCAATTCTGATGATGTATCAGCTTCCGCAATCTCCGCTTTTGTCATAATTGGAACCAAAAAACAAATGATAACCGCCACAAGCAAAAACTTCTTCCAGTTTGCCAGTGTGTTCACTTTTATTATCTCCTCCTCTTTTTGCAGTTTTAACATCGGTATTTTTTTGAATATGTTAAGAGACTTTTTAATATTTTTACAGAATGAATATGCTGGGCAAATAAAAAGAGAGTGTCTCATCAGACACTCTCTTTTTTGAATTATTTATTGGCGTTTACCGGTTCTTCCTGCTGCTGGATTTTATTCATTTCCATATCAATCTTCTGTTTTTCCTGATCTGTCAGCTGATCATTGAATTTAAAAGCTGACATAAACATGAACACGATGGCTACGGCAACAAACGGCCAGATGGCTTTGACAAATTTCATCTTTATCACTCCGATTATTTAGATTTTAGTTTGTCACTATGATCAATATCAAACGTCAGTTTTCCGTCTTCTACTTTCCAAGCGAAATTAGAGTCTTTCGTCAGTTCGCGAATAATGGTTTTCTGTTTAAGGCTGTCTTTTTTCACAGGCGCAGGTGTCGCTTCATGGATATCGATCGGTGTCACTTCAAAGCGTCCTGTTCCATTTTTCTTCAGGTGATACTGAACCAGTGCACTGTCTCTTGTTCTCGTCCAGCCTTGGTCAAAGACAAAGTTGCCGAGGCTGTAGAAAATGACGGTTCCGTTATATACTTCAATCGGTTCTAAGACGTGCGGGTGATGGCCGACGATGATGTCAGCTCCCGCATCAGACATGGCTCTTGCAAGCTGGCGCTGGCGGTCGTTTGGATCATTGTCATACTCTTGGCCCCAGTGTGACTGCACAACAACGATGTCCGCATGTTTTTTCGCTTCTGAAATCATAGGGATGAAGATTTCAGGATCTGCGGGCAGCACGCCCGGCGTATTCTTTTTAGCCGCGAAACCTTTCCCGGACACATCGGTAAAGCCAAGCGTCGCAATCGTTACCCCGTTGACTTTCTGGTACGAAATTTTCTTTTTCGCATCACTTAAGCTGTATCCCGCTCCAACGATATCAAGGTTTTGCTTCGCAAATTCTCCAAGCGTATCTTTCATGCCCTGAACGCCGTAATCCATTGCGTGGTTGTTTGCGCTGTTGAGAACCGTGAAATTCATGTCCTTCAAGACTTTCACTGATTCCTTATTCGTCTGCAGATGAATCTCTTTATCTGCTTGTTTATAATTCTTTTGATAGGTTACCGGGTTTTCAAAGTTTCCTGCTACATAATCCGAGGCTCTAAAGATCGGTTCAACATATTGAAAAATACTGTCTGCCCCTTTTTGCTCCGTTACTTTTTCAACATAGCGTCCCATCATAATATCGCCTACAAATGAGGCTGAGAGTACGTCGTCAGAATACGTTTTGACCTTCGGCGTTTCCGCTTTTCCCGCCCACATGAAAGCGAACATAAGGACAAAAACGATCGGAATGGCAATAAATACGTGCTTATTGGTTTTCTTTTTTTGCTGTTTTGTCAGCTTTAGCAGCTTTTCATGAAAGCTCAGTTCTTTTTTCATCGTTTGACACACCTTACATTAAATTAAGTAGTAAACAAACATGATAGCAAAGGTCGCTCCGCTCAATAGCAGCGTGCTTCCGAACGTAATGGTTAAACCTTGTTTCTGAATGGTATTGGCAATTAAACCTGGCACGATGATGCCGATTCCTCGAAATTCTGCGATTTCAAATGGTACAATCGGGTATAGAAAATCAAACGCGATTTTTAGGACGATCCCTGTTATCAGCATGGCAGCGAATTTTCTGCGTCCGTACAAAATCATAAATTTGGATAAACCGTATTTCACAATAACATAAGTGAGCAAGCTCACTAGCAAAACAAGTAAAATAAAGACCGGCTGATTAAACACAAGTCCTAAATATCCCGGTACAACAAGTCCTGCTGGCACGATCCCTGTTTTTTCCGCAAAAATTAAACTGAGTAGTACACCTAAAATTAGTGCGATGTATAAATCTGATCCGAACATGTTTGCATTTCCCCCTAGCTTACGAGCTGCTTAACCTTGTATTCGTGGATTTTTTCAATTAAAGGCTCTGCGGCACCATGAATATTGCCGACGCCATATATGACACGGTTGTGCATTCTTTTCTTTAACAATTCCATAATTTCATCTGTTGACTTATACTCTAGATCATGCAGTTTGTCTGCAGGAATTTTGCCTTCTTCGTAGGCTTTTACGATCGGTTCTGTTGTTTCACCGATTAAGATCAGTTCACTTGCTTCAATATAAGGCAATACGTCATTTGCGAATTGCTGTGTCCGATCGACACGGTCTGCGCGGCAGTTCATGATGATGATCGGATCATCGGTCGGGTAACCGATTTCTTTTACACGTTTCCATATATTCAAAGTAGAAGAAGCGTCGTTTGCGGCAAACCCATTAACAAAGTGCCCAGGCTCGCTCGGACTGATCAGCGGAAGAATTCTCATTGCTCCCGGATCTGGCGGCGCATTCAGCATTCCCTTAAATGCTGTTTCTTCATCAATGCCGAGTGCTTGAGCTACACCCAGCGCCAGAGAAGCGTTATCAGGGAATACCATGTATTCAAATTTACGTAAATACTCATCTGTAATTTTTGAGTTATCAGCAATGATGACTTTTGTGTTTCGTTCTTTTGCTTTTTGTTTAAAGAACTCGGTATATTCACTATCTGTAATGACAAGATGGCCATTATAAGGAATTGTAGCGGTAAACGCTTCTGCAATTTCATCAAGCGTCGGCCCCATGACATCCATATGGTCTTCTAAAACATTCACAATGACGCCGATATTGGCCTGCAGAAGTTCTTCCTGAAAGATGATTTGATAATCTGGGTTAACAGCCATGCATTCACTGACAATCGCGTTAGCCCCTCTTTCTACTGTTTCTCTCATGACTTCTTTTTGCTCTCCGATATTCGGCCCCTGAGGTTTCCGTTTAATCGGCTTTTCCTCCGGTGTGTCCCAGTAAATCATTCTTGCATCTGTTCCTGTTGTTTTTCCAACAGTCTTGTAACCGGCTTCTATTAATATTCCGGTTGTCAGCCTTGTCACAGTCGATTTTCCGCGGATGCCGTTAATATTCACCCGAACAGGGAGGGCATCAATGTTTTTCTGATGTCGTCGTTTTTCTAATATTCCGATGACCAGTATGACAGCACAGGCTATAATGAGTAACCACATTGCTTTTCGACATCTCCTTCTATATTGTTGTAAATTCATTCATCAGTATATAGAATCACTATGAATTCTCAATCGGCATTATGTAACATAATCTTCCCTAATCGACTAAGCCAAACTTCTCTTTTGAAAGAGATTTTATACCTACAAACTGTTTTCTATTTTTGGAAAACAGCAGGACTTATACCTTATCACTTTTTAAAAAAATCAAAGAGAATGCGCTTTCATTTTTCTCCTGATATCCTTCTGGACGTATAGTCACACCCTGCTGTTTGTATTTAATATGCATTTCAAATCAATCTTTTTTTCAGCCTTTGTTATCAAGCATTTCCTGCTATCATGCGTGTTTCCGGTTCTTATGAACACAAAATAATTTTATCCTGTTTCTTAAGGACAAGGTCATAATGTCATCCTTTCTGCATGGAATAAGCAATATTAGGCCCATTCCAAAATGACTAAGGAGGTTCGAGATGAAAACGCTAAACATACGAGTCCGAATTCTCTAACATAATTAAACATTTTCTGGGATGATAGTCTTTTCTGTTTCTCACCATTTACAGGTCTAAACGCATGACTTTGAAACAATTTTAATAAAACTTAATATTTGTTCAAGAAATCTTCATCCATATTTGTGAAGACTTTGTCAAAAAAAGAGTGAAAACCTTAAATTTTTCAATTATATATACAATTTACAAGTAGATTTCTTTTGATATTTTTATTGCTAACTTCGGATTGTTCATGATAATCTATATATGTAAACGGTTACATAAACAAGGAGGAGCTGTTTTGGCTACAATTAAAGATGTCGCCGGAGCGGCGGGCGTTTCAGTTGCGACGGTTTCTCGCGTCCTGAATGATAATGGCTATGTACACGAAGAAACGCGAACGCGTGTCATAGCGGCGATGGCGAAGCTGAACTATTACCCGAATGAAGTCGCCAGATCTCTATATAAAAGAGAATCCCGACTGATCGGACTTTTGCTCCCGGATATCACAAACCCTTTCTTCCCCCAGCTTGCCCGCGGTGCGGAGGATGAATTGAACCGGGAAGGCTATCGTCTTATTTTCGGCAACAGTGACGAGGAATTGAAAAAAGAACTTGAATACCTTCAAACCTTTAAGCAAAATCATGTCGCAGGCATTATTGCCGCAACAAATTACCCGGATCTCGAGGAATACAGCGGCATGAATTATCCAGTTGTTTTTCTGGACAGAACACTGGAAGGGGCTCCTTCTGTGTCCAGTGACGGCTATACAGGAGGAAAGTTAGCCGCCCAGGCTATCATTCACGGAAAAAGCCAGCGCATTACGCTCTTGAGAGGACCCGCTCACCTGCCGACCGCTCAAGACCGCTTTAACGGCGCTTTGGAAATCTTAAAGCAGGCTGAAGTTGATTTTCAGGTCATTGAGACGGCTTCATTTTCAATTAAAGATGCACAATCAATGGCGAAGGAGCTGTTTGCCGCTTATCCAGCGACAGATGGTGTGATCGCGAGTAATGATATTCAAGCCGCTGCCGTTTTACATGAAGCATTGCGGCGCGGAAAAAATGTGCCGGAGGACATTCAAATTATCGGCTATGATGACATTCCGCAAAGCGGACTTCTGTTCCCGCCACTTTCTACAATTAAACAGCCCGCATATGATATGGGGAAAGAAGCTGCCAAACTGCTTTTGGGTATCATCAAAAAACAGCCGCTGGCAGAAACGGCAATTCAAATGCCTGTCACCTATATAGGAAGAAAGACGACAAGAAAGGAAGATTAAGATGCGTAATATTTGTGTGATTGGTAGCTGTTCTATGGATTTAGTGGTCACCTCGGACAAACGCCCAAAAGCCGGTGAAACGGTTCTTGGCACGTCATTTCAGACTGTGCCGGGCGGCAAAGGAGCAAATCAGGCCGTTGCCGCAGCCAGACTTGGGGCGCAAGTGTTTATGGTCGGCAAAGTTGGAGACGATCATTATGGAACAGCTATTTTGAATAATCTCAAAGCTAACGGCGTTCGCACTGATTATATGGAACCGGTTACACATACGGAAAGCGGAACCGCTCATATTGTGCTTGCTGAAGGCGACAACAGCATTGTCGTTGTCAAAGGCGCGAACGATGACATCACCCCAGCGTATGCGTTAAACGCGCTCGAACAGATTGAAAAGGTCGATATGGTGCTGATTCAGCAGGAAATCCCAGAAGAAACGGTTGATGAGGTGTGCAAATACTGCCATTCTCACGATATCCCGATCATACTAAACCCAGCACCGGCCCGCCCGCTCAAGCAGGAAACAATTGATCACGCTACCTATCTGACGCCGAATGAACACGAGGCTTCGATTTTATTCCCTGATCTTACCATTTCCGAAGCTCTGGCGCTTTATCCGGCAAAGCTCTTTATTACGGAAGGAAAACAAGGCGTCCGCTATTCGGCTGGCAGCAAAGAGGTGCTCATCCCGTCCTTCCCTGTAGAACCCGTTGATACAACCGGAGCCGGTGATACGTTTAACGCAGCATTTGCCGTGGCCCTGGCTGAGGGAAAAGACATTGAAGCCGCATTGCGGTTTGCCAATCGTGCCGCTTCCCTTTCTGTCTGCTCCTTCGGTGCCCAAGGCGGAATGCCGACAAGAAATAAAGTAGAGGAGCTGCTGTCATGAAAAAACACGGTATACTGAACAGCCATCTTGCCAAGATTTTAGCCGACCTTGGCCACACTGATAAAATTGTCATCGCGGATGCCGGACTGCCGGTTCCTGACGGCGTTTTGAAAATTGATCTTTCACTGAAGCCGGGCCTTCCGGCTTTCCAAGATACAGCGGCAGTGCTCGCTGACGAGATGGTCATCGAAAAAGTCATTGCTGCAGCTGAAATAAAAGCATCCAATCAGGAGAATGCGAAATTTCTAAAAAATCTTTTCTCTGAACAAGAGATTGAATACCTTTCTCACGAGGAGTTTAAGCTGCTGACAAAAGAAGCAAAGGCAGTCATAAGAACAGGAGAATTCACACCATATGCCAACTGCATTCTGCAGGCGGGTGTGCTTTTCTAGAAAGGAGGATGAAACATGCAGATTGAAATGAAAGACATTCATAAAGCATTCGGAAAAAACCAGGTGCTGTCAGGTGTTTCCTTTCAGCTCATGCCTGGCGAGGTTCACGCATTAATGGGAGAAAACGGCGCCGGCAAGTCCACGCTTATGAACATTTTGACAGGCCTGCACAAAGCAGATAAAGGTCAAATCAGCATAAACGGAAACGAAACGTATTTTTCCAATCCAAAAGAAGCGGAACAGCATGGAATAGCCTTTATCCATCAGGAATTGAATATCTGGCCGGAAATGACCGTTCTTGAGAATCTATTTATCGGTAAGGAGATATCCTCCAAGCTGGGCGTTTTACAAACAAGAAAAATGAAAGCGCTAGCAAAAGAGCAATTTGACAAACTCTCCGTCTCTCTTTCTCTTGATCAAGAAGCCGGCGAATGTTCCGTCGGACAGCAGCAAATGATCGAAATCGCAAAAGCGCTTATGACAAATGCCGAGGTAATCATTATGGATGAACCGACCGCAGCGTTGACTGAACGTGAAATCAGCAAGCTCTTTGAGGTCATTACAGCGTTAAAAAAGAACGGCGTCTCCATTGTCTATATTTCGCATCGCATGGAAGAAATTTTTGCGATTTGCGACAGAATTACCATCATGCGTGACGGAAAAACGGTAGATACAACAAACATCTCAGAAACTGATTTTGATGAAGTCGTCAAAAAAATGGTCGGACGGGAGCTGACTGAACGATATCCAAAACGCACTCCTTCTCTCGGTGACAAAGTATTCGAGGTGAAAAATGCTTCCGTAAAAGGGAGTTTTGAGGACGTCAGCTTTTATGTTCGTTCCGGTGAAATCGTCGGTGTTTCAGGATTGATGGGAGCCGGCCGGACAGAAATGATGAGAGCGCTGTTCGGCGTTGACAGGCTGGACACGGGTGAGATATGGATCGCTGGGAAAAAAACGGCTATTAAGAACCCGCAGGAAGCCGTGAAAAAAGGTCTCGGCTTTATTACAGAGAATCGCAAGGATGAAGGGCTCCTGCTCGACACCTCGATCCGCGAAAATATTGCCCTGCCCAATCTGTCCAGCTTCTCACCAAAGGGTCTCATTGATCATAAGCGGGAGGCTGAATTTGTCGATCTGTTAATCAAACGCCTCACTATCAAAACAGCATCACCGGAAACGCACGCACGCCATTTATCAGGAGGAAACCAGCAAAAAGTGGTGATAGCCAAGTGGATCGGCATCGGACCGAAAGTGCTTATCTTGGATGAGCCAACCAGAGGTGTGGATGTTGGCGCCAAACGAGAGATTTATACGCTGATGAATGAGCTGACCGAACGCGGCGTCGCTATCATCATGGTGTCATCAGAGCTGCCTGAAATTCTGGGAATGAGCGATCGGATTATCGTTGTCCATGAAGGCAGAATCAGCGGAGAAATCCATGCGCGAGAAGCAACACAAGAACGAATTATGACACTTGCCACGGGAGGGCGGTAATATGAAAACGGAACAACTGCAAACAGAACAAAAACGGATTCACTTCGACGGAGTCATGCAAAAACTCGGCCCGTTTCTTGGTTTATTTATTCTCGTTATCATTGTATCTATTTTAAATCCCAGCTTTCTTGAACCGCTGAATATTTTAAACCTGCTTCGCCAGGTCGCCATTAACGGATTAATCGCGTTCGGGATGACCTTTGTCATTTTGACAGGCGGCATTGATCTTTCTGTTGGCGCTATTCTTGCCCTGTCCAGTGCTTTAGTTGCGGGGATGATTGTGTCCGGTGTCGATCCGGTTCTCGCGATCATCCTTGGCTGTATCATTGGTGCCGTACTAGGCATGATCAACGGATTATTGATTACTAAAGGAAAAATGGCGCCCTTTATCGCCACGCTTGCGACCATGACTGTGTTTCGCGGACTGACGCTAGTGTATACAGATGGAAATCCGATTACCGGACTTGGCACAAACTACGCTTTTCAGATGTTCGGACGCGGTTACTTTTTAGGCATTCCTGTACCGGCAATTACGATGGTTCTTGCCTTTGTCATCCTTTGGGTGCTTCTTCATAAAACACCATTCGGACGCCGAACGTACGCTATCGGCGGCAACGAAAAAGCCGCGCTCATTTCAGGCATCAAAGTGACGCGCGTGAAAGTGATGATCTATTCTTTAGCCGGGCTTTTATCCGCTCTTGGAGGTGCCATATTGACTTCCCGCCTGTATTCGGCCCAGCCGACTGCGGGAGAATCGTACGAACTTGATGCTATCGCGGCAGTCGTCTTAGGAGGGACAAGTCTTTCTGGCGGCCGCGGACGCATTGTCGGCACTTTGATCGGGGTCCTGATCATCGGCACACTTAATAACGGGCTTAATCTGCTTGGCGTTTCATCATTTTATCAGCTGGTTGTCAAAGGGATTGTTATCTTAATTGCGGTATTATTAGACCGCAAGAAGTCAGCTTAGGAGGGTTTTCACATGAAAAAGGCTGTATCCGTCATTTTAACGTTATCATTATTTTTGTTAACCGCCTGTTCGCTTGAGCCTCCCCAATGGGCAAAGCCGTCAAACTCGGGGAACAAAAAGGAATTCACCATTGGCTTGTCCGTCTCAACGCTTAATAATCCTTTTTTTGTCTCATTAAAAAAGGGTATCGAAAAAGAAGCTAAAAAACGGGGAATGAAAGTCATCATTGTTGATGCACAAAATGATTCATCGAAACAGACGAGTGACGTGGAAGATTTAATTCAGCAAGGTGTTGATGCATTATTAATCAACCCGACTGATTCTTCGGCGATCTCAACGGCAGTAGAATCTGCAAACGCAGTCGGTGTGCCCGTCGTAACAATCGATCGATCTGCCGAACAAGGAAAAGTTGAAACCCTCGTTGCTTCCGATAATGTAAAAGGCGGTGAAATGGCCGCGGCGTTTATTGCCGACAAACTTGGAAAAGGAGCAAAGGTGGCAGAGCTTGAAGGCGTCCCCGGCGCATCTGCCACACGGGAACGCGGCTCAGGATTCCATAACATCGCAGACCAAAAGCTCCAAGTTGTCACAAAACAATCAGCTGACTTTGACCGCACGAAAGGCCTGACTGTCATGGAAAACCTGTTGCAGGGACATCCTGATATCCAAGCTGTTTTTGCTCACAACGATGAAATGGCGCTCGGTGCTCTCGAGGCAATTAACAGCTCGGGGAAAGACATATTGGTGATCGGTTTTGACGGCAATAAAGACGCGCTCGCTTCCATTAAAGACGGAAAGCTGTCAGCAACCGTCGCTCAGCAGCCTGAGTTAATCGGTAAACTGGCTACAGAAGCAGCAGATGATATTTTGCACGGAAAAAAAGTGCAAAAAACAATATCCGCGCCTCTCAAACTAGAAACACAAAAATAATTGTCTGATGTTTAGGAACCTGCGATAACGTGAATAGAGTTATAGAATGAATTATTTCTCTTACGTGAGGAGAGGAACGGCATGAACAAACCAACAAAACTATTTTCAACTTTAGCACTTGCGGCTGGAATGACTGCGGCTGCTGCAGGGGGCGCTGGAACGATCCATGCTCAACAGCCAGAAACAACTGTAAGCATTGATGATTTATACAGTTATCCGATTGATTCTTATTTGGTATCAGCAGAGGCTCTAAATGTCAGAACGAAGCCTTCCGCATCAAGCCAGAAAGCCGATACGCTGCACTTAGGAGATAGCCTAAAGCTGATTTCCTTCTCAAATGCTGACTGGGCAAAGGTTAAGTATAAAAATGGAAAAACAGGATTTGTATCCACTCATTACATTGTTAAAGCAGCGACAACGGTAAAAACCAAAACAAAAACAAAAGTGTATACATCCGCTGACGGAAAGAGCATTAAGACTCTTCCAGCAGACACAAGCGTTTCTTTTTTAGGCTGGAGTAAAACGAATAAAGGCGGTTTTGATTTTGATTGGGTATTCGTTGATTACGGCGGTGCGACAGGTTATATGAAAACAAAGGATTTACACATGACAAAATAACTGAGAGGGATTCCGCATAAATGCGGAATCCCTTTTATTATGAATTGATTTGTCACATTCCCAAGATATTTCTCAGGAAATATTGTCGTATGCTGTGTCGAAACCTTACATGATCATCGACATTTTTGTTCACGCTAAAAAGCGGAGGTGTAAATATGGATCAATTTGAAGCAGCATATGAATCGTATAAAGCCCGGCAAACAACTGCCGATCAAGAAAATGTTCCATCTGGAAAAGAAGAAATTATTGCGGTTAGAAGAAATGAGGAAGACAATATTATCGCAGTGAAAACCAATACAGGAAGAGAGCTCGACTACCCTACTGCGCTGTCAGAAGCAAAATCAGGAAAACTCGCTCATGTTGATGTCTTCCATAAATACGGGCGTGACATTTTGCGAAGTGAACCGGACGGCATCAAGGAAAATAACCTGTCTGAGCTGCCGGATTTTTAAACAAATACAGCCCTGCCGTATGTTGGACAGGGCTGTATTTTAAACAAAAGGCTGCTGGATGTATTCGGCTAACCGTTTTGCACTGTGAGAAATATCCTCTGCAGCTGCATAATTCACGCCATAGAACACATATGGAGGCAGATACTTCATGCCGATCAGATTACTCGTGGCCTGAAATGGTTTCAATAGCTCACTGATCGAGTAATGATTTGCTCCGCCCGCTTGATATTTTTCCGCTTCGCTCCCTGTTGATACAGCCAGCATCAGCTCCTTGCCATGCAAGGCATTTCCTTCTGAACCAAAAGCCCAGCCATAAGTCAGCACAAGATCCTGCCATTTTTTCAAGAGCGGCGGAGAGCTGTACCAATATAGCGGGAATTGAAAGACAATCCGATCGTATTCCTCGCACAGCTGCTGTTCCTTCGCAACATCTATCGCTTCATCCGGGTATTCCTTATAAAGATCCCGTACTGTGATATTGTCATGTTTACTCAATTCCTCAGCCCACGCCTTATTAACAACTGAGGTCTCCATATGAGGATGCACTGTCAAAACCAATATTTTCATCAGACCACACCTTTACTGTTTTGATGTTATTTTATCTAAAATCAGGAAAAGAGCCAAATAAAAAGAAAGCCCTGCTAAAAGGGGCTTTCTTTTTTTCTTTTATTCAGGGCTTCCTTCAGTTGTTTCGATATCTTTCGCAAAATCAGGGTTATCCAGATTCGCATTAAAGAAATCCGCTGTGTTCGGAAGTCTGAGATTCATGTTCATTTTTTGAGAAATCGTAACCGTGCAATCCTCAAGCACATAGTCAAAAACGTGTCCGCCTGAATTGCGTCCTTCGTCAATGAAGTGCAGGTGATAGCCAGAAACGGCGATTCCGTTTGCATAAGCTGGTGTCAAGAAACCTACAATCGTTCCTCTCACGTTGTCGAAGTTGAAAATCGGCTGTGTTTTGACCGCTTCAACCATTGGCACGTAAGGTTTTTCTTGAAGTTCTACTGTTCTTGTCTGCACCTTTTTAAACAATCCGTCAATGCGAATTGCATAAAATAAGTTTCTGCTTGGCAGCATGCTGTTGATCTCTTTTTCAAAGTCTTCGCGTGTCATTTTCGCATCAATTTTGTGCGTCATGTCCGGTGTAAAGAACGTAAATGAACAGAACGGTGAACGGTCTCCATTTTGGACCGGTGTCGCGGTTCCGTCTGAGCGAAGACGGTAAAATTCGCCGTCAAACCCAATCAGCTCTCCGTCAAGCTTGTTAAAGGTTCCGATACCGAAGTCTCCATATTTCGGAATCTCTGACAGTTCAAAATCTCCGTCATATACTCCGTCTAATAGAGAAGTCATTGTTGATACTTGATAAATCTGGCTCACAGGCTGATCTTTTTGACCACGGCTGAGCACTTGAATGTTGCTTTCTCGTTTCATATTTCCCTTCACTCCTTTTATTTAGTGCTGTTCATAAAACAGTGTCGTGATGCGCAGAGTGCTAGAGAGCTTTCGTTTTCATGAGTTCCCCGAATTCTTTCGGAAGCTTGTCACTTGCTAAATTAATGTTATCACTGTAGTCAACCGGGACATCGATGATGACAGGACCTTCAGCGTTCATGCCTTGACGCAGAACATCTGCCAGCTGGTCTGGTGATTCTACGCGCAAGCCAGTTGCTCCGAAGCTTTCCGCATATTTCACGATATCGATATTTCCGAAATCGACCGCAGATGTACGGTTATATTTTTTCAATTGCTGGAATGCAACCATGTCATATGTGCTGTCGTTCCATACAATGTGTACAATTGGTGCTTTTAGTCGAACTGCTGTCTCTAATTCCATTGCTGAGAATAAGAAACCGCCGTCACCAGAGACAGAAACCACTTTTTCTCCCGGTTTCACCAATGAAGCGCCGATTGCCCAAGGAAGCGCAACGCCGAGTGTTTGCATACCGTTACTGATCATTAATGTTAACGGCTCGTAGCTGCGGAAATAACGTGACATCCAAATGGCGTGCGAACCGATATCGCAAGTTACTGTAACATGATCATCGACTGCATTACGCAACTCTTTAACGATTTCAAGAGGGTGCGCTCTGTCTGATTTCCAATCTGCAGGCACCTGCTCACCTTCATGCATATATTGTTTTAAATCAGAAAGGATTTTCTGCTCACGCTCTGCAAATTCTACTTTCACAGCATCGTGTTCGATATGATTGATCGTGGACGGAATGTCACCGATCAATTCAAGATCAGGCTGGTAAGCATGATCAATGTCAGCGATAATCTCGTCTAAATGGATAATTGTCCGGTCTCCATTGACATTCCAGAATTTCGGATCATATTCAATCGGGTCATAGCCGATCGTCAGAACAACATCTGCCTGCTCTAGCAGTAAATCGCCAGGCTGGTTGCGGAACAAACCGATACGGCCAAAATACTGATCCTCTAAATCTCTAGAAAGGGTACCGGCAGCTTGATATGTTTCAACAAATGGAAGCTGAACCTTTTTCAAAAGCTTGCGAACCGCTTTAATTGCTTCCGGTCTTCCGCCTTTCATGCCGACCAAAACGACAGGAAGTTTTGCTGTTTGGATTTTTGCTATGGCCGCACTGATTGCATCATCTGCTGCAGGACCGAGTTTTGGCGCTGCAACAGCACGCACGTTTTTCGTATTTGTGACTTCATTCACAACATCTTGCGGAAAGCTCACAAAAGCGGCCCCAGCCTGCCCTGCTGACGCTATCCTAAATGCATTTGTAACAGCTTCCGGTATATTTTTTACATCTTGAACTTCTACACTGTATTTTGTAATCGGCTGGAATAGCGCCGCATTATCCAAAGATTGATGTGTCCGTTTTAAACGATCTGCACGGATCACGTTTCCAGCAAGCGCAACGACAGGGTCTCCTTCAGTGTTCGCTGTCAGCAGACCAGTTGCCAAGTTAGAGGCACCCGGTCCTGATGTGACTAACACGACTCCCGGTTTTCCAGTTAAACGGCCGACTGCTTGGGCCATGAATGCTGCGTTTTGTTCGTGCCGGGCAACGATAATTTCAGGTCCTTTATCTTGTAAAGCGTCAAATACCGCATCAATTTTTGCACCTGGAATGCCAAATACATGTGTGACACCTTGCTCCACTAAGCAATCAACAACAAGCTCCGCCCCTCTGTTTTTCACAAGGGATTTTTGTTCTTTTGTTGCTTTTGTCAACACCCTCACTCCTTATTATGCATTTTAAACGTAAAATTTTAAATATCTTGTGATAAGTTTCACTATACACTCTTTGGAAATTGACCTCCAATATCGATTCGCCTTATGATTAATATGTAATACGAATTATTAACCTATGGAAAGGAATGCATATTGAATGGAGCTTCGCCATCTTCAATACTTTATCGCAGTAGCCGAAGAGCTTCATTTCGGAAAGGCTGCCCGGCGGCTGAACATGACGCAGCCTCCTCTCAGCCAGCAGATCAAACAGCTGGAGGAAGAAGTCGGAGTTACGCTTCTGAAAAGGACAAAACGATTTGTCGAGCTTACCGCAGCAGGAGAAATCTTTTTAAATCATTGCCGCATGGCATTGATGCAAATCGGACAAGGAATTGAACTGGCACAGCGGACGGCCCGCGGCGAGCAAGGCCTTCTCGTAATCGGTTTTGTCGGATCAGCTACATATGAATTTCTGCCGCCGATTGTCCGGGAATATCGTAAAAAATTCCCATCTGTGAAAATAGAACTGCGTGAAATATCCTCGTCTAGGCAGCAGGAGGAGCTACTAAAGGGCAACATTGATATTGGTATACTTCATCCTCCCTTACAGCATACAGCTTTACATATCGAAACCGCCCAAAGCAGCCCTTGTGTTTTAGCTTTGCCTAAGCAACACCCATTGACTTCTAAGGAATCAATTACGATTGAGGATTTAAGAGATGAACCAATTATTACTGTTGCTAAAGAAGCATGGCCTACTCTATACATGGATTTTATTCAGTTCTGTGAACAAGCGGGCTTCAGACCCAACATTGTCCAGGAAGCCACAGAATATCAAATGGTGATTGGTTTAGTCAGTGCCGGAATTGGTATGACATTTGTTCCTTCCTCAGCCAAAAAATTATTTAATTTGGATGTTACTTATCGAAAAATGGACCAAATACAGCTTAATGCAGAATGGGTTATCGCTTACCGCAAAGACAATCATAATCCGCTTATAAAGCATTTTATTCATATTTCAAATTGTCAGCAGACAAGAACTAAAGAGAGTGATGCAGGTACATGAACAATACTTGCAATCTCTTTTTTCTTTTGGGATTCTTATGGAATTTTTATTAATTTAATATAATCGCTTAGTACAACTTTATATCAGTATACGTATACATACAGTACAAATAGTTGGCAAGGACATCAGTAAGCGCAGGACATTAGTTTGATTTTAAAAATGAAAGATAGAGAGGTGAAGTAAATTATTGAGTTCACCGGCATATTCACATTGCTCGCTTTTTTCGTAACAATGATTTTTATTTTCTGGAGACCAAAAGGACTAAATGAAGCTATCCCCGCCACATTTGGCGCTTTAATGGTTTTATTGTGCGGAAGTGTGTCATTGGCAGACTTAGGGGAAATCGGAACAAAAGTCACGGGTGCATCGGTTACAATCCTTGCCACTATGATTATGGCCATTGCACTAGAAAGCTTTGGTTTCTTTTATTGGGTGGCTGCAAAACTGCTCCAACAATCCAAGGGTTCAGGCATCAAGCTTTTTTGGCTAACCAATTTGCTCTGCTTTCTCATGACCATTTTCCTGAATAATGATGGGAGCATTTTGATCACAACTCCAATCCTTTTGCTTGTACTAAAATATTTAGGTTTAAAAAAACATCAAAAAGCCCCATATTTATTAAGCGGTGTTTTAATAGCCACAGCCTCTAGCGCACCGATTGGCGTAAGTAATATTGTTAATTTAATTTCTCTCAAAATCATTGGAATGGATCTATATCTTCACACCGCCATGATGTTTGTCCCTAGTATGATGGGACTCATTTTTATGACTTGTCTACTGTTTATGTTCTTTTATAAACGTCTTCCCAAAAGCCTGCCAGATATACCGGGCCATTTTCAGTCTCTGCGGCATAGAAGGTACCATCCTCTTCATTCGCCATCAGCTCCTTTACCAGAACGAAATCAAACAAAAATCATGTTGTTTGTGCTTGCATTTGTTTTTCTCGTCAGAATGAGTCTATTTGCAGCATCATATACCGGTATTTCTGTTCCTCTAGTCGCTGTCATCGGATCTTTTATCCTGTTGAGCTGGAGATGGATTTATTTCAAAACCTCCCCAAGAGACTTGTTATATAAATCGCCTTGGCACATTTTTATATTCGCTTTTACTATGTATGTCTTAATTTATGGTCTGCATAATATTGGATTCACAGAGTTACTTGTGAGTTATTTTGAACCTGTGGTTTCTGGAAGCCTCGCCCATGCAACTTTCGCATCAGGTATCTCTACTTCAGTTTTTTCTAATCTCTTTAACAACCATCCAGCGTTAATGATCAGTACTTTTACCTTAACTGAAATGACCCTGAATCCTTCAACAACAAAAATCATCTACTTGGCAAATATTATCGGCAGTGATATCGGTTCATTATTATTACCTATGGGAACCTTAGCAACGCTTATTTGGATGCATATATTAAAACAGCATGATGAAAGTATTTCATGGGGCGAATATATAAAAACGACCATTATCATCATTCCGCTGACTGTTCTTTTTACGTTAACATGTTTATATTTTTGGATCAGTTGGTTATTTCTTTAGCACAGTATGAAACGAAAAACTGCCTTCTGCTTTTCAAGAGGGCAGTTTTGTATACACTAGGGAAGATGCATTGTCTTTAGATGATTTAACTTCCAAATGACTGGCTCTCCACTTGCGTTAATAAGCTCAATGATATTATTAGAGACACCCTTTAATAGTCCGACTTTTTCTGGCACCTCTCCCATATCAAATATGACCAATTCACCAATATTTTTTTTGATCTGCTCCTCAAAATTACGCACAAGAGGAACTTTGGAAGGCACGACCGGCAATTGTGAGTTGTCAAGAGTATACGGTGTTTGTTCAGTTGAATAAGGGGTAAACCATTTTAAATGATGCATAGATATAAAAAGTATTTTAAATACGGGTGAGAAAAATACAATATAATCGTTTAAAACATTTGTAACATATCCATGGATCGATCGACCCCCAGTTACATAAACTTCAATAAACTGGCCTTTGACCTTGTTTAATGTATTTCTATATGAAAAAGCTTGAGTTTCTGCCTCTATCATTGGATCTTCCGGATTGATCAAAAATGGCTTCTCAGTACTGGTCACTATTTTCGCCTTGTTTATTTGATGAAGATGCAACAAGGGAATATAAAGATAATTGCAGCCATCAAAAATAACAAAAATATCCTGTCCGATATCTATGAGGGTGCCGACAAACCTTGTATCTCCTGAAATGACAACCTCAACATCTGTGTTAAGGAATTGATTCAAACCTTTCACGATTCTCCTCCTTTAACTGAAAAAGGGCATCACTTTATCTGATGCTCCTCCATTATCTATTAAAATTTACGTTTCCAGTGATAGTCTATCGTTCTGACAATCGTTTCATAGCTATAATCTTCCTTTTGTTTTCCTGAACTTTTTATTGAACTTGAATAGCCTGGTGATCTTGATGATTGATAATCTGAAGATCTTGGTGATCGTTTAGATGATTTTGATGATTGATAATCTGAAGATTTTAATGATCGTTTAGATGATTTTGAAGAACTTTTTGAACGTGACGAACGGCCAGATTTGGATGATTGATAATCCGAAGATTTTAGTGATCGTTTAGATGATTTTGAAGAACTTTTTGAACGTGACGAACGACCAGATTTGGATGATTGATCATCTGAAGATTTTAGTGATCGTTTAGATGATTTTGATGAGCTATATGATTTTGAAGAAATGAACGAATTGCTGTCCTTATCATTATTGTCTTCCTGGTTTTGTTCATTTTTTTGATCCTCTTTTTTGTACGACCCTTTTGGACCTAAGCTGATGCTTTTTATGTGAAAAGGATAGATGCGAAGCACCTCTTGATTTTTCACTATAGTATAATGGCCGTCGGCATTATCTACAAGGATACCCTCAATGGCTTCCGGACCTCCACGATTAATTGAAACCCATTTATGAGTCAGACTCTTAAAAACCTCGCTTAAATCATCAGCTTCCAAAACTCCAACTGGCGTCTGCTCTTCTATTTTCAAATCAGGCTCGTGTTTACTTATACTTTTGATGTGATGGATATTAAAATACACTACCCCATCCTCATTTGTGTTTAACGCAGCGTAATCATCTCCCAGCCAGACCAATCTTCCTTTTTTAGATTCCGGACCCCCTTGGTTAAATTGAACTGATTGGTTTATTAAATGTCCGATTAAGCTATGAAAATCATCAGCATCGAGCATTTCCTCAGTCTCAATTGTTGTGGTGCTATTATTGGTATCCTCAGTAATACTTTTCACATGCTCCAACTGATAATAAATTATTTTTTTTTCAGCTTGTAAAGCTATATAATCTGATTTTACAGCTGTTAATTTTCCTTTTTTAGATTCCGGACCTCCACGATATACAGTAACAATTTTATCTTTCATTGAATGCAAAAAGTTATAATAAGATATTTCATCATTTGAATGATACTTCATTCTCCTCTTGCTCATTCAAGTTCCTCCTAGTCACTTATACATAGATGATAAACATATTGCATATATACGTGTCACGTTTATTTGTTGAACTAATTCAATAGCCTAATTGTCGCTTTTTCAGCAGAATACCTATTTTCACACATTCATAAAATACTTAAATTATTTTTGAGGTATTGTGAACGGTTTTTAATATATTCACAAATCACATCCGGCTCCCGGTCAAAACGCTCAACATCATTCTTTTTGTATGGGTCCATCAAGATAAAAGGCCTAATCCGCTCATACATCGCCATGATTTTCGGTTCCATATATTCTATCGTAAAAAGAGATTGGAGCGTTTTTTCTAACAGGCGCTTGTAGGACTTGCGAAACTCGGATTCATCCAATATCCGGGCGGTTAGTGTATTAAATCCTTGAATTCTTACATAATCGGCAGCCATCCGCTCTCCATGGATATCCCTGCCCCAGGTCGCATCATAATCCCAAGGAATCACCTCAAATAATCCGGTTTCCCCGCTTCTGTATAATGCGTAGTTGTGGACAAACCCGTCATAGTTCGAGGTGAATACAATACCGGCAAGCCAGCGCAAATACTTATCGACATCCACGTGTTTTGTCACTTCTGACTTAAACTGAGCTTTAGGGACAGTATTAATTTTAAAAATCATATCCTGTAAATAAAAATCATCTTCCACAGTCCCTGTCTTCTTTTCATATCCAAGCTCCAGCGACGTCTTCGTTTCCTTTTCCAAATCGCTCATCAGAGAAAAGTTAGCATCATCATCCACCGCGTAAAAAATCGCGCCATCAGCCAGCTTCCTTTTCGCCAAATAATATTCATCTACGGATTCAAGTTCAAGATAAACCCCTTCATTCTTCCCATTCACCTTTACAAACACAAACTCTGCCTTTGGAGACAGTGTCCCTAGCTCCGAGAAAAAATCCAGAGACAATTTGTTTCTCATCAAGGACGGGTCTTTATACTCCGCATTTAAGTGAATCTCTCGCGCGCCGCGGAATGTTTTCGGCTGATAAAAGGCAATATGGTATGACTTCTTTTTGAAGTCTCTGATATGTGATCCCCGATAAGCGATATCGATATCCAGCCTTTTTTGATTTACCTTCATCACAGCTGGCACCGGATCATCGTCCCATATATCCTTTTTTAATTCACGTAAATCTTTTGGATGAACAAACAGCTGATAAAGCGGTAAATTGGATTGATTCTTCATCCATAATCCTCCTTACAAATTTTAGGCTTTTATTTTTATAAGATCTCAGCGGAACACTTATACACTTTTTAAAACCGCGCGTACTATGAGGGTAGTAAGGATCTTCATCCTTAACATCATTTTTAAAAGGAGGATTTCAAATTGGGCCACTATTCCCATTCTGACATCAAAGAAGCGGTGAAATCCGCAAAAAAAGAAGGTTTAAAGGATTATTTATACCAAGAGCCTCATGGAAAAAAACGCAGTCATAAAAAGTCGCACCGCACTCACAAAAAATCTCGCAGCCATAAAAAATCATACTGCTCTCACAAAAAATCTCGCAGTCACAAAAAATCATTCTGTTCTCACAAAAAATCTCGCAGCCACAAAAAATCATACTGCTCTCACAAGAAATCACGCAGCCACAAAAAATCGTACCGTTCTCACAAAAAATCTCGCAGCTATAAAAAATCTTGCCGTTCTTACAAAAAATCTCGCAGCTATAAAAAATCTTGCCGTTCTTACAAAAAATCTCGCAGCTACAAAAAGTCATACTGTTCTCACAAGAAAAAATCTCGCAGCTATAAAAAGTCATGCCGCACTCACAAAAAATCTTATCGTTCCCATAAGAAATACTACAAAAAACCGTACCACCACTGCGACGACTACAAAAGACACGATGATTATGACAGCAAAAAAGAATACTGGAAAGACGGCAATTGCTGGGTAGTCAAAAAGAAATACAAATAATCTAAGTTTTCATTGTTTCAATAGGCTGCCGGCGGAGGTACGGAAGCCTATTTTTTTATTTGCCCTGTATTAGATATATGTCATGACATAACATATGCAACCC
The DNA here is from genome assembly GCF_045040725.1 of Bacillus sp. FSL K6-0255. NCBI lineage: Bacteria > Bacillati > Bacillota > Bacilli > Caryophanales > Bacillaceae > Bacillus > Bacillus sp. FSL K6-0255. The sequence continues at coordinate 3,598,839 of NZ_CP150278.1, forward strand.
GCATCATTTGGTTTCCTTTAAACCATTTCGTTATAATCAAGGTATCCTAACGATAAAGGCGGTTGTTGCTATGTACATATTTCAAGCTGATCAGCTTAGTGCCAAAGACACATACAAGCTATTGTCAGGTACCGTTATTCCCCGCCCCATTGCATTTGTGACAACACTTTCTTCAGGAGGAGCGGTCAATGCCGCGCCTTTCAGTTTTTATAACGTCGTCAGCTCAGATCCTCCGCTTCTCAGTATTTCTGTTAACAGGACGGAAGGACGCCAAAAAGATACAGCGCGAAACGCAGTGGAGAACGGAGAATTTGTCGTTCATGTCAGTGATGAAGCCATCATTGAAGATATCAATGAAACAGCTGCAAGCTTAAGGCCGGATGAAAGCGAGCTTACACGCACCTCGCTTCATCCTGTTGAAAGCAAAGCTGTTTCAGTTCCCGGCATTAAGGAAGCCCGCGTTCGCTTTGAGTGCAAATTAGAGCGGCATATTACCTTTGACAATGATCAAGGCATCACTACAGCAGATCTGCTCATCGGAAGAGTTGTCTGCTTCCACCTAGATGAAAAGGTGTATGATGCAGAAAAGGGATATATTTTAACGGATGAATTAAAGCCTGCCTCACGATTGGCGGGAAATCACTATGCCAAGCTGGGGGAAGAATTCACACTGATTCGTCCCAGCTGAAGAGAAGGACTATTTAAATAGAAGAAACTAGTCAAAAAGACCTTATGATTACAAAATATCGCCTGTAAATAAATGAAAAAATATCAAAAAAAGAACACCCAGAGTAAGCTCGGGGTGTTCTTTTATGAAACGTTTTTCCTTTTTCTTCGTATAAAGATAGATTAGGAGGAATTGGAATGACAAACTTTTGGATTTTAATGCTGATCGCTATTACCATCAGTCTCGCCTCTCAATTTTTTATAAAGAAAAAATACGGTATTGATAAATCCGGCTGGCGATATAAGCATGTCAGCAATACACACAAATGGATCGAAATCACTTTACTTATTTTGTTTGTGTTTTCACTCTCCTTTTTTCCAGTTGAATATTTGCTTCTTTTATTTTTTATTGTGATTGACTCAATACGTATTTTTATGGAGTGGCATTATAGACCTGAAGATAAACAGTATATGTACCACATTGTAGAGGTCTCCCTTATGTTTATGCTTTTGATTTATATTTGTACCCTATAGTTATTTAAATCCCCACAGCCGCTCCGTCTCCCCGAGGATCGGCTCCGCCTTGGAGAAAGCCTTCTTCATCAACTTTGATTGCAGCCGCTTGTCCCATCAGCGGATCATAGTCACCGACAACCTCCACGAGATGCCCGCTGTCTTTCAGTTTTTGGATTGTTTTGTCTGTGAATCTGCCCTCGACTCTGAGACCTTCGTATTCCTCTCCCCACGTTCTGCCCCATACCCAGCGCGGTTCGCTGATTGCCTGTTGTGGATGCATTTCGTAGTCCAGCATTCGGGTAATGATGGCCGTCTGAGTCTGCGGCTGGCCTTCGCCGCCTTGTGTGCCGTACAGAATTTTTGGCTTTCCGCCTTTACAGACCATAGCCGGCATCAACGTATGGAAGGTGCGCTTTCTCGGTTCAAGCGTGTTGACATGATTTTCATCCAGTGAGAAAAATGATCCGCGGTTTTGCAGTAATATGCCTGTATCACCGGCAGTGACTGCCGAGCCAAATTCAAAGTACAGGCTTTGAATGAATGACACTGCGTTGCCATCCGCATCAATTACGGCCGCATATGCCGTATCACTTCCCACCGGCCTGCTTTCTGCCGGTTCTGCCAGATAGCCGATTTCTCCCGCCAATCGTTTCGCATAATTTTTATCCAAAAGCCTTTCAAGCGGAATGTCAGCAAACGCAGGGTCAGTCAAAAAGGCATTCCGATCTACAAAACTCTTTTTCAGCGCTTCCACAAGCACATGATAATATTCAAATGAACCGTGCTCGATTTGGGTGAAATCATAGTTTTCCAAAATGTTCAGTGTTAATAAACCGGTAAATCCCTGAGAATTCGGCGGCGCCTGATACACACTGTACCCTCGATAATTACTTGATACAGGCTCTGCCCACTCACCCCGATGCGCTTTAAAATCATCGATTGTCATGTAACTGCCGTTATTCTGTAAATGTGAGACAATTCGCTGAGCGAGATCTCCTTCATAAAATGCGCTTCTTCCTTTTTCAGCAATCAAGTTCAGACTGTCTGCAAGCTCTTTTTGCACAAACCGCTCTCCCGGGACAGGTGCTTTGCCCCTTCTCGTGAAGATGTCAGCCGTGTAAGGCGTGGAAGCCAGCAGTTCAATATTCTTTTCTGTGTGACGACACTGATCAGCTGATACAGGAAACCCATTTTGGGCATAATCGCGTGCGGGCTCCAATACATCTGCAAGAGACAGACGCCCGTACTCCTTCAGGACCGCATCCCAGCTATCAACCATTCCCGGCACGGTAATGGCACTGTCAATTCCCCGCAGCGGAATCGCGCTTTTTCCCTTATATACATCTCTCGTTACGTTTTTTCCTGAACGGCCGCTGCCATTGTAGACTTTTACTGCCTTTGTTTCCTGGTGAAAGGTTAGCCAAAAGGAATCCCCGCCAAGTCCGGTCATATGCGGGTACACAACCGCAAGACAAGCACTCACCGCAACAGCGGCGTCAAACGCGTTGCCTCCCTTATCCAGTATGCGGTTTCCGGCTTGAGAAGCGAGGTAATGCGGACTGACGATCATTTGCTTTGTACCGATGACAGATTTGTTCATCACAAGTCCCCTTTTTTAAGAAATTTTCTTCAGTATAGGGAGCCTGATTTTTCACATCTACTGATCCGGCAGAAAAACTGACGAACTTTCTACTTTTCGCAAATAACAAGATATTTTTGCATTCATTTCGAAAACAAATAAAAAATCATTATTTCGATACGTAACTTTTATGATAAAATGATTGCTAAAAGGCTACGAAAGCAGGTGGAGCAATTGAGTCATGAATATCAAATCCCCAACCTTGTACTTGATGAGACTGATAAACAAATTCTCACGATTTTGCATGAAGAAGGCAGAATTTCTTATACGGATCTTGGCAAAAGAGTCGATTTGTCACGGGTCGCCGTCCAGGCCCGTATCAACCAATTAATTGAAGCCGGTGTTATTGAAAAATTCACCGCTGTCATCAATCCCGCTAAAATCGGCATTCATGTTTCCGTGTTTTTCAATGTCGAGGTAGAACCGCAATTTTTAGAAGAGGTCGCTCTTAAGCTTGAGGAAGAGCCTGCGGTCACCAGCCTTTATCACATGACAGGCCCGAGCAAGCTGCATATGCATGGGATCTTTGCCAACGATCAAGAAATGGAAGAATTCTTAACAAAACGGCTGTATCCATTGCGAGGCGTCGTCAGTGTTGATTGCCAGATGCTGATCAAACGATACAAAAGCCGTATGGGAATGAAGCTGTAAAGGAGAGAAACGAATGAAAAACCATCCTTATCGGGATATGACGGCCGCAATGGTTCGCACCGGCATATTAGGGTTCGGCGGCGGACCTTCCGTGATTCCGCTGATCCGCCATGAAGCGGTCAATAAATATAAATGGATTGACGATGATGAATTCGGAGAAATATTAGCAATCGCTAATGCGCTTCCCGGACCGATTGCCACCAAAATGGCTGCTTATCTGGGCTTTAAGCTAAAAGGCACAATAGGTGCAGTTGTGGCGACCCTCGCCCACATTCTGCCTACATGTCTTGCGATGGTGGGCTTGTTTGCGGCTGTAAATGTGTTAAGCCATTCAGCAATTGTTGCAGGTATGATTGGTGCCGTCACGCCGGTAATTGCGGTCATGCTCGGAATCATGGCGTACGAGTTTGGCCAAAAAGCGCTTAAAGGTTTCGGCTGGGTCACCGGCATCCTGTTTTTTATCATCGCTTTTATCGGCCTGCAAACTTTACAGATTAATCCCGGCCTTGTCATTATCATTTTCTTAGCGTACGGGGCGTTTCATTTTAAACTGAAAGACAAAATCACAAATAAACATTCAAAAGATAAAGGAATGTCAGCCTCATGATATCGATCTATTTATTTATGGCGTTTTTTATCGCAAACCTACTGGGATATGGCGGCGGACCTGCGTCTATCCCGCTAATGTTTGAAGAAGTCGTAAACAGATACAGCTGGCTCTCAAACGATCAATTCTCAAATATGCTCGCACTTGCGAACGCATTGCCGGGCCCGATCGCCACGAAAATCGCTGCGTATGTCGGCTACAGCGCAGGCGGGTGGCCCGGCTTCCTGATTGCCCTGATCGCAACCGTCGTACCGTCGGCGCTCGCATTGATCGTCCTGCTGCGCATCATCCAGCGCTTCCGCCAATCACCTGTCATCAAAGGCATGACGCTGTCCGTCCAGCCTGTCATCGCGGTCATGATGCTCATTCTTACCTGGCAAATCGGCGCAGACGGCATCAAAGCGATCGGCTGGATCCAATCGATCGTGATTGCGGGAATTTCGCTCCTTGCCATGACAAAATTCAAAATGCATCCGGCATTTTTGATTATCGCGGCGTTTTTATATGGGGGCCTTGTGATCCCTCATTTATAGAAAAAAGCACCTGGACAGGTGCTTTTTTATTTTGGCCCAGAAATGCCGTTTGATATGACAGCTGTTTCTTCTCCTGCGTCACTCTTGATGATGTGCTTGACTTGCAGCGTGGTTCCTGCCATTCTCACAGATTGCTTCAACTCGGACGAATTGGTTTCAACTTGTATCCAAACAGGAGGCTGGACCTTCCAAAATAAATAGAGTGCAAGAATCAGCAAGCCAGCAATGACCGACAGCAAAAACTTCATATCGCATCGCTTCTTTTCAGTAAGCGGCCCGCAGCGGACAGCGCCTGATGATCACGAAGAATATCGCCTGGACGATTGCCTTCTCCCAGCACATAGCCTTTAAAGGACATTCCCATAAAATGAAAAATATGTTCGAATTGCTGAATCAGCGGCAGCCCTTTTATTTTTGGATTGTCTCCGCCCACTGCTATTACATATGCCTGTTTCACTGACATTTGCTGTTTAAAATCAGGAAATCTCGGATCTCTCAACGTCTGTGACCAGCGATCAATAAACAGCTTTAATGTCCCTGACATGCCAAACCAATAAATTGGGGTGGCGAATACAAGAATATGGCACTGCAATATCCGTTCAATGATAGAATCGTAGTCATCTTGAACAGGACGAAAGCCGCCTTGGGCGTGACGCAGATCTTCAATTGGCTGAATTCGATATTTCTGCAAATAAATGTGCTCCGCATCGAATCCTTGAACAGCCTTCTCCGCAAGAACATCCGTATTTCCGCCAGACCGAGTTCCGCCGTTAATAACCGCAATTTTCATGATGCATCTGCTCCTTTGTTTACGAATGATTTTCTTCATCTTATAATGGATTCATCAATCAATACAGATGATTATTTCGATTAATCCAATCGCTAAAACCGATTTAGAAAGGAAGAGAACAAGTGGAATTGAAGCAGCTGATCACCTTTATTACGGCGGCAGAACATGTAAACTTCACCCTAACCGCCAAAATGCTTAATTATGCACAATCAAGCGTTACCTCTCAGATCAAATCACTTGAAGAAGAAATTGGGACGCCTTTATTTGAACGGCTCGGCAAGCGGCTTATCTTGACAGAAGCAGGAAAAACGTTCAAATCTTATGCACAGAAGATCATTGCGTTAACAGAAGAAGCGAAAATGGCCACAAATCAAGTAAGAGAAACAACCGGAACCTTAAAAATCGGGGCGACGGAAAGCCAGTGCACATACCGCCTGCCGCCTATCATAAAAGAATTTAAACAGGCTTTTCCCCAAGTAAAGCTCATATTCAAACCATATATCTCCAATGAACAAGCGAAAGAACAGCTCTTACAGGGCCAGCTTGATATCACCTTCATCTTGGATGTAAACCGGATGGAAGACGCACTGCACGTTGAATCTTTGATTCAGGATGAGATCAAAATGGTGGCTGCTAATGACCATCCTTTTCCTGCGGATTTACCAATAACATTGAAGGATCTTCAAAACGAAACTCTTCTGCTGACAGAGGACGGCTGCTCGTACCGCACGCTCTTTGAGAACAATTTGCATGACTCCGGTGTCTATCCTAACAAATTGGAATTCGTCAGCATAGAAGCCATCAAACAATGCGTGATGGCCGGACTTGGGATTGGAATCTTGCCTGAAATGACAGTAAAAGATGATATTGCAGCAGGCCGGATGAAAGAACTCAATTGGCAGAGCGATTGCCCCGTTTTCACTCAATTAGCATGGCATAAGGACAAATGGATGTCTGCGCCATTAAAGGCTTTTATCGATTTGACACGGAAAACATTCAAATAAAACCTCTCCACAAGGACGACAAGGTTTTTGAGACCAGGAAAGCACACACATACAAAAAAACACTTGATGACTTAGAGCCCCAAGTGTTACATGTGATTTTTCTGATAAAACGTTCGCAAAACATGCGTTTCAAGGTCAGCCAGGCGGACAGGGATTGGCAATCTGCTTTCTTGATTGATCAAGCTCATCGTGATCTGATAGCTGCTGTCTAAATCAATATAATTACCGCAAGACAAGAAAATAGGCTTCACGTCCCGCCGCGTTCGCAGCGCCCGGCCATATACCTCGCCGTCAATGAGAATATCGGTGTATGCACCGACTTCATTTTCAGGCATCACGAAATCATAGCCTTTGATTTTGAGATAGGTTTTCGCAATCCCAATCGTCGGCTTGCCCAGAAAAAAAGCCGCATGGGTGGCAACGCCCATATGATTGTAATGCAGATATCCGTTGCCATCAAACAAGAAGACATCCGGCTCCGTCTCCAGCTTTTTCGCCGCCTCGATAATCAAAGGCAGCTCACGAAACGCAAGAAAACCGGAAACATACGGCACGCTGATTTTCCCCATGCTGTGCACTTTTTCAATGACTTCTTTTGTATCAGCGTCAATCACGATAATACTGCACACTCCGTATGGTTCTCCGTTCTGCTCCCAATAGGCGAGATCGACGCCTGCGCAGGTGTTGATGGAGTCTAGGTTGATGGAGGTGGATAGGTTGATTTTATGGATAAGGGATTGTTGTATTTTTACAAATTCTTCTCTGTTTAGGTTGAAAGAATGTATTTGTTTAACATGCATCTAAAATCAATCCTACCTCCTGTTAACTAGTGTCTGTTTTTCTTTGTATTCATTTTTACTTTGAAAACTTACAACTCCAGGTTCTGCAAACTTTATTAATAGTTCTAATTAAATGTTTAACTACATTTCATTATTCATAACTTTGTTTAATATAAATTCTATATTTTTAACTATTTCAATATGGCTATTTGTCTGAAATTCATATATGGGTTGATCCCAATCCTCATTTTGCATCATAACTAGTTGATAAAATCCATTAGCATCCGCATCTGGATACCAACCTAAATCAAGTAAGTAATTTTTACGAGAGTATGTTAATTGCATTAAATCTTGTGAAAAAAACAACCATTTTTCATCGTCTGGTGCTAGGTTTTTCGGATCAATTTCTCTAAAACTGTTTTGATTTATGGTCCATCCTTTTGGAATCCTTAAGGGTTGTAAACTTATTTCTGGCATTTTTTTTATCTTTCTCATAAAAGCCTCCTATTACTTATCAATACCAAGTTGTTTTAAATACTTATCTAATCGACTTCCAGCAATCGGATGACCATGATATTCACCACCAGAAAACTCCGCTCTAATCCAGCTTGTTGGTGTACCTAGATCATAACCGACTGTTTTTCCTGCATCATAAATGAAATAATAGTTGTTATTTCCATTATCAATAATATGACCTTTTAGAAGTGCCTCTTTTTCTAAAGCTTTGTTATTCACATCTGGTAAGTACTGAGCAGCTTTTTTACCTGTCATACTAAAACGTTTTGCTTCTTCAGGTGTTTTAGCCTTAACATGTTTATGGCCATGCGGAGTAAACGAAGCATTATTAAGCATCGTTCTAAATTCTTTACGACCATAATATCCATCGTGCGCTACTTTATCGTGATTTTTAGAAATGTTAGGACTATGAGAGCTTCCCTTACGACCGCCATCACTAACCATCTTCACAATCCCAAGATCCTTAACAGCCGTCTTTTCCACATCGACACGTACTGTCGGGATTCCGAATGTAAAGCCATCCGGAGTTACAGGGCGTTCTGCGTACACGCGGACGTTTGTTGGGACTTTGAATTGTTTTACTTTCTCTAGTGTTTTGTTTGCTTTTTGGACTTTTGAATGGGTTGCAAGCGGGATGCCTTTATCAATATGTTTCGCCAGTGCACCGGCTCCAACCAAGCTCAATGCCGCTTCGAGCGCCCCCTGCTTCCGCTTCTCCTCAGACACTTTGTTTCCAAACATATCCCGTCCCGTGACGGCTTCTGAGAATCCGTTTGACGCAACAAGGCCGTATGCGCCCATTTCTGTCATTTTGAGAATGTCTAAGGATTTGCCTGTTTTGTAGGCATCTAAAGCGTGTTCAGCCGCGATAGCAGCTTTTCCGGTTTTGTAGATGGCTTTTCCGCCTTTGAAGGCGCGGCCTGCCCAGCCGACGACTGGTATAAATCCGGCTGCGGCCATAGCTCCTGCTGTCACACGTTCTGCGGTGGAGAGTTTTTCTCCGGTAACCGGGTCAATGCCTTCAGTTGCTCTTTTATAATCATAATAGCCAGTGACTTCTCCAGTAAAGTTGCAAACTCCATCCCATGTTTTTTCGTACCATGGTTTGTTTGCTTCTTCCTCGGCTTTTTCCTGGAGACGTCTTGCTTCTGCTTGCTGGGCTTTTGCATCAATATAGGTTGTTCCTTGATTTTCTACTTCAATGACGCTTTTGTAGACTTCATTGCTGTGGAAGGCTTTTTTGTCATAGTACATAGGGGATGCGCTCTTCCCATTGCTGGTGGCCTGCATGAGAACAGAATATTTGGTGAGCACTGCGTTGTCCAGAGATTCTAAATTTTGATATTCAGTGGTCAGGGATTCATCAAGCTTATCGACAGCTGTGATCGTGTCACGTCTGACTTTTTGGGCATCGCCCATCTTATCTGCATACTCGTCAAGCGTGTACATGTCGAGATCAATAATATCGCTGATGCCTGACAAAATAGAATCGATTTCTTCTTTATGAGCGGAGACTATCTCTGAGGCTTTCAGGTCTCCATTGGGCAGCTCATGATCCAAAAATGAAGTTTCCACATATGAATCATTGAGTTCTTGATCTTTAATATCTCCTGAAATGCCGTTTAAAAACGCAATTTGAGCAGAGACAAGCGTCAGCCAGCTGTCTACGATTTCCGCCTGCCCCTGAAAAAAATCTTTAATATTGTCCGCGCCTTTTCCTTTAAAATTGTCGCCTAAATCTGCAACTCCCTGAAACGCTTTTTTCAGCGTATTCAGCTGCTCTTCAAGCGTCTCATATTGCTTTTTTCTGCTCTTCGCTTCTTCGATTAAAGATTTTGATTCAAATACTTTACTCATCGCACTGCCCTTTCTGTTCTATTTTACCGCTATCGCCGCGTCCTGCTCTTTGAGTGAATCTACGTTATCCTTTGTATCCTCGATATTTTTCTGTACCGCTTTTTTGTAATCTCCGAGCATGGTTTTGATGTTCTCCTCACGCTCATGATATTTTTTCGTATAATCGAGTTTATTTTTTCCATTGGACCCCGCGGCGCCGATTGTTACGTCAGCAAGCGCATCTTTGACAGAATCTAATGTTTTGATGACTGTGTCGTACTTCAGCTTAATTTCTGACATAAAAAAAGATCACCACCATTTTAGTTTACTAATTTGTCTTCCTGCTTCTTCTACGAAATCTTCTCCTTTAGCAAGAAGGTCGCCTGCGGCATTCGCTGCACTTTTTGTCAAATTAAGCTCAAATTTCTCTGTCTCAAGCCAGAATATTTTGCTTTGAATCGAAGCCATATACTCGTTATATTTATCATTCACAATCTTAGATGCTTCCGATTTCGCCTCTTCTCTTCCCTTGTCGAAATCATCGGCTTTTGTTCCCGTCCAATGCTTGCCCAATTCCGGTTTCACAATTTCTTTGATTTCAGTGATTGCCTCTTCTTGCAGTGTGTCTATGTCCTTTTTTGCTTTTTTCAGCTTTTCGATCTTGTCTTCCACGTCGGAAATTTTTCCGTTGAGCGAACTTTTGATATCCGCCAGCATACTTTCATAACCCATCTGAATCACCTCTTAATACTCAAAAAGTCGTATGGAGGGGCTGATGAAGATAGACTTTTCCATACTTTATTTCCATATATTATATTTTAAAATAGCCAGAGGGCGGCTTAAATAGGGTAAATGGCTTAATTTAGGCTTATAACACTCTTGGAATGTAGGTATTTGATCTTGTTTTTGTTCGTTATACAGTTAATGAAAACGTTTTACAAAATAAAATCACCTAAAGTCATAGTTAAAAAGGCACTTGAAAGAGACAGATGCTGTTGATCTGCCTCTTTCGGCGCTGAGCTTATTGTTCATGTTTATGTTCTTCATCTGGTCGGCCATGTCTGATTTTGTCATTTGGCTTCTATTATTCCCCCCTTCTGACCCTTTGGATCAAAAGCTTGTATTAGCTGCAGTCCCAGTTATACAGAACGTTTGAAAAGTCTTTTTTCCTTAGATCGTCAGGTGTGATGAAAAAATTGGCGATGCCGACGTCTCCCCACATTGAATCGATATCATCGTCTGAATCAATTTGTAAAAGCATGATGGTGTGTTCTTTATATGCGTATTCCCGTGGATCATGCTGGGTAAAAGAAGCGTATCCGCCGATTTTATGGCCAAATCCGTTTTCAGCCAGTTCATTATAAATGTCTTCTTCATCCTCGCCGAACTGACCAAAGAACTCCATTGTTTCCATGCCCGTATACTGCTCAAATTGAAAATCTGTAGGTAGCACCCATTCCGAAGATTTCACAGGCTCGACTGCCGCTTCTGATAAAATTGGAAAATCACATTCGCCTGTGCCAATAAATGAAAAATCAGAAACAAGGTCGTCTTCGTTTTCTATGATATTTTCAAAATAAATCACTCTGAAATTCTTTTGTTCACATCGATCGTCAAAATTCAATCCATAGACGTCATCATGAAGAGAAATGTAGAACTGCAGGATACCTGAAGAAGGATAGCCGTCAAGCTGGGGAATTTGCGAGAAATTAATCTGCGCCAGAAGCTTCATCGGCTGTCCATATTCGTCAGTCGGATATGTTTCATGCTTGGGGAAATAGGGATCACCGGCAATTTTGCTGTCATATCGTCCTGTTTTCCCTTTTCTCACATTCAGTTTCACGTATTCTTTCGCTGATTTCTCCAGCAAGTCGCGGTACGGTCTCATTTTTTCGGGTAGATGATTCATCAGATTCTCTCCTTTTCCGGCATCTCCAAGGTTTTATTTTCTGGTTTTCTTCGTTTCTTCTAATGTTTTTCAAACGATTGTTTAAAGAAGCCCTACTTCTGTATAATTTTCCAAACAATAGTTAAATAGTAGCAAATGTATTCAGCCCCCCGCAATAGATGAAAAAAAGACTGGTGCGCAACCAGCCTTTCTTTTTCAACTATTGAATTGCACCTGACGGAACAACCGCCTTCCGTCCGACAGAATAATACTCCACTCCTGCAGCCAAAGCCTCATCCAATGTGTAGCAGTTTCTGCCGTCAAATATGAGCGGCGTTTCCATCAAATCCTGATAAGCCGCTAACGGGAATTGTTTAATGTCAGCCCAGTCGGTTAAAATCATGACGGCGTCAGAACCTTTGACAGCTTCCTCGATCGTCTCTTTATATTCAACAGCTTGCGGGAGAACATGCTTTGCATGACCAACTGCAATGGGATCGTAGGCTCTGATACGGGCGTCGAGCGCAGCGAGACGGTCTGCAATAACAATTGACGGCGCTTCCCTCATATCGTCCGTATTCGGTTTAAATGACAGGCCTAAAAGGGCAATCGTTTTTCCCGTCACCCCGCCGAGCCTGTTCAGCGCTTTATCAACCAGCATCGCCTGCTGATTGTTGTTGACTTTGATAACCGATTTCAGCAGTTCAAAATCATGCTCGACATTGCCGGCAATTTGCACGAGGGCGTTTGTGTCCTTTGGAAAACAAGAGCCGCCGTAGCCTATGCCCGCTTTCAAAAACTGGCTCCCGATCCGCTTATCCTGTCCCATCCCGTACGCGACTGCTTCAATATCGGCGCCGACCTTTTCACATATATTCGAAATTTCGTTTATAAAACTGATCTTAGTGGCCAGAAAAGCATTTGAGGCATATTTGATCATCTCGGCGCTTCTGATATCCGTTTGGTAAATCGGGATTTGAAACGGACGGAAGAGCTCCTCCAGCGTATTTGCTGTTTTCTCATCGGCCGTCCCGATCACGATCCTGTCACCATGAAAGGTATCATAGATCGCCGACCCCTCACGCAAAAATTCTGGATTGGATGCGACCGAAATACTGACAGGCTCCGCTAGATGTTCAGTGATCAGTCCATTAATCAAATCGTTTGTCCCAACGGGCACTGTGCTTTTCGTTACCACGACTGTATCTCGTTTGACATGCTTTGCGATGCGTTTGGCCGCATCTGTAATTTGCTCCAGATTGGCGTGCCCGTCGCTTTTCTGCGGTGTGCCGACCGCTATAAAAATGATGTCTGCCTGTGCCAAGCCTTTCTCATAGCTCGTTTCAAAGTTCAGTCGTCCATCAGCTGTATTTTTTCTCATCAGCTCTTCAAGACCTGGTTCAAATATGGGGGAAATGCCCTTTCTCATTTCATCAATCTTGTGAGCGTCAATATCAATGCAGGTTACATGATGTCCAATCTCAGAAAGAGAAACACCTGTCACAAGACCGACATAGCCTGTTCCGATGACTGTTATATTCATTGTTTCCCTCCAACAGTTAAATTGCTGCTTTGCAGCTTCCGTAATATCGTATGAGAACATCCTATCATGAATGCGAATGATCTCCCGCATAGCCTGTCGGGTACAGCCTGTACAGATTTCTGAAATGTGATTCAACCATACAATACACTATTATATCGCTCTCAAAAAGAAAGTGGTGAAATGAGAATCGGCTGTTAAAAAAGACCAAACAATTTTCTTCTTTTGACCGGCTGCGGAGGCTGTCTGAAGATGGTCTGATTCCGCAAGAGAAGCTCTGCATTTTCCGTCAGCATATAAGGAAGTTCCGAGCCGAATTCTTTCTCTAGAACATAAAGGGCCTCTTGAGTGTGAAAATTTCTCGTTTTCACATTATGGGCATCTGAGGCTACGAAATGGATCAAATTGGCTTCAACCAGCCGGAGAGAAAATGCTTTCAGCTGCTTGCCGAAGGTCCCCGCAAGACTTCCTGAAGTAATCTGAGATGCTGCTCCTTTTTCCACAAGATGATACAGCAAGAACGGGTTTTCGCGAATTTCCCTGTTGCGTTCAGGATGGGCGATAACCGGAATATATCCTTTCAGCTGCAAATCATAAAAAAGCTGCTCCGCATATCGGGGAACGTGATCAAACGGAAACTCAATCAAGATGTGTTTTGTATCATTCAGCGAAAGCAGCTGCTGTTTGGCAAGGTCTTGTTCCACCTCGCCGTAGATTCTGATTTCCTGTCCCGGAAGCACATGTAAAGGAATGTCTTCTTTGATTAAACGTTTGTTTAACTGATCTGCTGCTTCTCTGACTGCAGCTGGCTCGTTTTTATACACACCGTTGTTATGATGAGGTGTCGCAATGATCGTCCGGATTCCCTGACGAACAGCGGCTCTTGCCATTTCTATGCTGTCGGCCGAATCACCTGCCCCGTCATCCATTGCGGGAAGAATGTGACAGTGAATATCGATCATGTCCTAGCCTCCTTTTTTCGCAAAAATAAATAACGGGCACGATGCACGTTATTTATTTTGCATGAAATTGTCCTTGTTTCCGTAATATCCGTATTCAGAGTGCTTCGAAAGCTTTTTGCCGTTCATAATCGCCCCAAGAAGCTTGCTTTTGCACGTTTCAAGCGCCTCTTTCGCTTTTGCGGCTTGTTCTTTTTCTGTTTTCCCGCTTGAAATAACCAGAACAGAACCGTCTGCCACGTTGCCTAAAATCTGTGCATCTGCTACGGCAAGAATAGGCGGCGTATCAAAAATGACCATATCATATGCCGCACACGCTTCGTATGCAAGCTCCTTCATCCACTTCGAGGAGAGAAGCTCGGCCGGGTTTGGCGGGATCGGGCCGCTCGTCAGCACGTCAAGATGTTTTTCATTCGATGCTTGTACAGCCTGCTCCATAGAGCTTTTTTTTAATAAAACAGATGTTAAGCCAACCGTATTTTCAAGAAAAAAGGCCGTATGTACTGTTGGTTTTCGCAAATCAGCATCAATCAGGAGCACTTTTTTTCCCTGTTGGGCGAATACGACAGCCAGGTTGGCGGCCGTTGTTGATTTTCCTTCCCCTGGACAAGCCGATGTAATCATGACTGATTTCATTTGCCGGTCCACTGAAGCAAATTCTATATTCGTGCGAATCGTCCGATATTGTTCAGAGTTCAAGGATTTCGGCTCTGTCATTGCAATGACATTTCTCCGCATCCGCGAGTCTCTGTTTTTTCTAAGCGCCAAAATGTCCACTCCCCGTTTTTTCAGATTGGAAACCCTGTAAGGTCTTTGCTGTTTTCTGCTCATTCGCAATGGTGGAAACTGTCCCTAAAACAGGTATGTCCAGCAAGGATTCGAGCTGCTCTTCCGATTTGATCGTATTATCCAAATGCTCAAGCAGGAAGGCCAGTCCGATGCTTCCCGCCAATCCGGCCGCAAACGCAATGGCAATGTTTAGTAGCGGCTTTGGCGATACAGGGGACGGATGTTCTGAAACCTCGGCTTTTGACAGAATGCTGACATTGTCAACATTCATAATGGATGTGATTTTGTCTTGAAAAACAGATGCTATAGTATTGGCAATATGAGCCGCTGTTTCCGCGTTTTCATCCCTGACTGATATGTTGACCACTTGGGAGTCCTGTTCGCTGGATACGGTAATTTTGTCATTCAGTTCTTGGGATGTCATCGACAGGCCCATTTCTTTAATGACTTCATCTAAGATGGCAGGACTTTTAATGATGACATTGTACGTATTGATTAACTGAAGATTGGTTTGGACATCGTTAAATTGAACTTCTTTTCGTTCATTTTTCGATTGGTTGACCAGAATCTGAGTTGAATTTTCATAGATGGGTGTAAGTGCGAAGAAACTAATGAGTCCGCCGGCAGCAGTGGCAGCTGCGGTTACAATCATAATCAAAAGTATGCGTTTTGTTAACGTTGATAATATCTCTTTTAAGCTTGTAGATTCTCCCATGATACCTCCAAATCTCTTATAACATCCTTTTCCATCTACGATTATACAACGTTGAAACCGCATTTCTCCAGCTTTTCACGTGACATAATTCGACATTTTTTCACAAAACGAAATGTTACTCTTTTTTATGTAAGCGCTATATTTACTGTGTTGACAGCGCTGTCTCATTTTCTCTTATTCGTGCAGTCACGTAACCTCGCATAAAAAAATCCCGCAAAAGGCGTGCGGGATTTTTATGTTGCATATCCATTTTTAATATGAGAAATCAAATTTTCAAGCATTTCCTTCGTCGTCATCTCAGATGACTGCTCACCAATTTCATGTGCATGCATCAAAATTTTCAGAAATTCTTCTTGATTCAATTTCTTTTCACTCATCTTTTTTTTCCTTTCAGCTTCCATTAAGTTGAAAACACGATTATTATATGATGCTGGTTATCAATTTGCAATCTCTAATACATCATTCGACACATCCTATTTTTTATGTCCTTTTTTAGGAAAAACTTTTTAAGGCCGATGTGTTGCGATATAATAGAGAAATTGGATCTTTTTATTACGTGACTCGGTTAGGAGCGATAATCATGCTTCAGAATATGATTTCCAAAGACGATGTGCTGGCATCTGCTGAACAGTTAAAAGAACTTCTTCCTTACAATGAGGAAAATGTTCAGCTGATCAAAAAAGCCCTTATTTTATATCGGCAGGATTCAGTCTATCGTTTACAAGCAGTGAGTCCGACGGAAGTTACGGCTTACGTGCAGGATGTTGTGCCTGTGCGGGTCACATTGAACTTGTTTGTCATAGTCAAAAGCGGCTGTTCATGTCCGTCCGGAAGAATCTGCCGCCATATGCTGGCTGTGTTTTTATATGTATATGCAATGTTCGAGCGAGTGGGTACTTTTACAGAGTATTGGCTGGAGAGGGAAAAGCTTGAGGAAAGCAAAGAGCTCGTCCGCCGCCAGTTTCAGGAAAAGGTGCTGCCTAATGAAGAATCACTTTCAAGCTGGCTTGCTTTTTTTGATTCAGAGTTTTCTCTCTGGCAGGCACGTACGCCAGAAGGCAGCCAAAACATGCAGGGCCTCTATTACGGCTACCTGTCCGCATTAAAAAAACATGCGCCGAACAAGCCGGAGCTGAAAAACCTGTATCAGATTCATTCCGCGATTGCGGTTTGGCTTCGCATGTTCACATTGATTGAAGCGGGCAAGCTAAACCCCGAACAAGATTTTTATTCCCTCAATCCGTACGTTGAACAGCTGATGGATACAATCTACAGCTCTATTGATAAATTAAAAACGTACGCGCTGTCTTTTGCGCTTGATCCGTTTTTGGATAAAACACCGGATGTTATCCGACCTTTGCTGTTGAAAGAAGAAATTTTCCAATATGAACGCATCCGCGTCTTCGGTGAAATTTGGAGTGCGCTGCTGTCGCGGCCAAAATGGGTGGCACGCGAACAGGAGATATTGAAAAAAGAAGCTGGACGGCGTTTTTCTCCCGAATTGCAATTCGGGCGCCTGCATTTGGAATTCCTGCAAAAGAATGATGACGTTATTTTTGCGGAAGCGGATCAATTCCCGCCGGAAGCGCTCCCTTATACATTCCAATGGCTGAGTGAAATGACTCCCAAGAAGGACTGGAAACGGCTTAAAACATGGTACCAGCAAATTGAACCAATTGCGATGGGTTATACGAAGCTGGATAAGCCGTTTAAAGAGATTCGCGATGTGATCGGCGAGCTGTTCCTTCTGTTGAATGCCTATGTGCAGCAAACCAATGATCAAGCGCTGTTTGAGCGCTTTGCCGCGGGCTGTCTGCCGTATACGTTCACAGAATACAGCCATCATTTATATGAAAAAAAACGCTATGCTGAGTGGATTGAAATTCATAGCCTTGTCGGCTTTTCCATCAATGAAATGGATAAAATGATGCTCAAGGAAATTGCAGCGAGCGACCCTGAGGCGCTTATACCGGCTTACCATAGAGAAGTGGCTTTTTTCATTGATCAGAAGAACCGCAGCTCGTACAAGGAAGCCGCCCGGTATTTGAAAAAATTGCGCACCCTGTACAAAAAAGCGAAAAAGCAGAAGGTGTGGGAGCGGTATATTCAGCTGCTGAGCTCGCATTACAAGCGCCTGCGTGCGCTTCAAGAAGAACTGCAGAAAGGAAAGTTGATTGATGGCGAGTCTTAAAGAAATTCTCATCCACGTTGAACAAATGGAAGATGGGTCATTTACGCTGTCAGCCTTTGATGAGAATGAGCAGCCTCTTCCCTACAACCATATGAAAAAGCATTTGTTCCAATGGCATGAATCCTCATTTTACGGAACCTTTCTAGAGGATGTCAGCTTCATCGGGACGACTGCTGTCCTGCTATCTCCATGGATGACTGTAGAGCTTCTCGGCAAAAACTCGTTCAACTCATTCAGCTCCGTGCAGCTTACAGAAGAAACGGAGCCGCTGATCGAGGCGGCATCGACCATCTATGAATTTATCGCGGACGGCGATTTTCTGCCTGACTATGACGCATGGACAAATGGTGTTTTTCGCTGGAAAGACCGCGATAATATACTGGAAGGCTTTACTGCGGAATGGTTTTCCGCTGCCGTACAGGATTACATCCAGTACGACGATGACCTGCGGGAGAAATGGGAACATATCAAGGAGAAATCGCCTGCGGTTACGACATTCCGCGGCCATTTTCTTGATGAAGAGGATTTTCTGGAAGGCATTGGCTGGATTGACGATCAATCTCCATTTACTGTCGGCTTGCGCTTAAATGAACCGGACTTTGACGGAGACGAATGGAAGATCGAGATGTTTTTACGCGATAAAAAGAGCGGTGCTGTAGAATTCTTTGACGGACTGAAAAGCCTCAAAAAATCGTGGCAGGCGTACAGCGATAAAATCGCGCGTGAGCAGGACCGCTTTCACAGAACGGTTCCGTGGCTGTCGTTTGATTCCGGGACAACGCTGATCTCGGAGGAAGAAGCCTGGATCTTCCTGTCAGAAGCAAGTGAGACGCTTGTCGATATGGGGGTAGAAATCCTCCTGCCGTCCTGGTGGCAGATTGTCAGAGACAGCAACATGATGCTGAAAGCAAAGGTGTCGTCCTCCCCGCGCGGCGAGTCATTTGTCGGCATGAATGCACTGCTTGATTTCAACTGGCGGTTTGCGACAAATGGAATTGAACTGACTGAGGCTGAATTTAATGAGCTTGTCGCCAGCAACAGGCGCCTTGTTAATATCCGCGGGCAATGGGTTAAAATCGATCCGCAGTTTATCAAACAGATGAAACGCCTGATGGAAAAAGCAGAATCAGAGGGACTCCACATGTCTGATATTCTGGCACGCGAGCTAATGGATCAGCAGGAGGGCGGACTTGAGGATTCGGATCTGATTGATACATCCGCTTTCGCCGGCATTCAGTTTGATCTGTCTAAACAGCTCAGGTCACTGATTCGAAAGCTCACTGCCGCGGAAAACCTGCCGGAGCACGAAGTCAGTCCTTCTTTCAAAGGAACGCTCCGCCCTTATCAGAAATACGGCATGAACTGGCTGCTGTTTCTGCGGGAAAGCGGTTTTGGCGCCTGTCTGGCTGACGATATGGGGCTTGGGAAAACGATTCAAATGATCGCCTATTTCCTTCACGTGAAGGAAAGCGGCCGGCAAAAAACGCCTCATTTGATTATTGCGCCGACATCCGTACTTGGCAACTGGCAGCGGGAGCTTCAAACCTTTGCCCCTGATCTGTCTGTCGCGCTCCATTATGGGCCGCGCCGGCCAAAGGGTGATGATTTCGCCGCGCATTATGAAAACGCAGACGTGGTGCTCACTTCATACGGTCTGTCACATGCCGATACTGAAGAGCTTTCTTCTGTGACATGGAACACGATCTGCCTTGATGAAGCGCAAAATATTAAAAACGCGCATACGAAGCAATCACGCGCAATCAGGAAGCTGAAGGGGCTTCACCATATCGCGCTGAGCGGCACGCCGATGGAAAACCGACTGACTGAGCTGTGGTCTATTTTTGACTTCATGAATAAAGGCTACCTCGGCAGTTTGACCGGCTTCCATAAACGCTATGTGCTGCCGATCGAAAAAGACCGGGACGAAAAGAGAATCGGACAGCTTCAGCAATTAATCCGGCCATTCCTTCTCCGCCGGACGAAACGGGATGAAGAGGTCGCGCTTAATCTTCCTGAGAAGCTGGAAGAAAAAGAATTTATCCCGCTGTCAGCCGAGCAGGCATCCCTTTATGAGCAGCTCGTCAAAGACACTTTTGACCATATGACATCCCTGACCGGCATGCAGCGAAAAGCGCTGATCCTCAGCATGCTTGGACGGCTCAAGCAAATATGCGATCATCCCGCGCTTTATTTAAAGGAAGAGCAAACCGAGCTGCTGGCCGGCAGATCAGTCAAGCTCGAAAAATTGCTGGAACTGATGACAGCGATTCGCGCCCAAAACGAAAGCTGCCTGATTTTCACGCAATACATTCAGATGGGGAACATGATGAAGCGGCTGCTTGAAAAAACGTTCGGGGAACCTGTGCAATTTTTAAATGGGAGTCTCTCCAAGCAAGAGCGGGATACACTCGTTGAGAAATTTCAAAGGAAAGAATATCCGACACTGATTCTTTCACTCAAAGCTGGAGGCACCGGACTTAATTTGACCGCCGCCAATCACGTCATCCATTATGACAGATGGTGGAACCCGGCGGTTGAAAATCAAGCGACTGACCGTGCATACCGCATAGGCCAGGAGCGCTTTGTCCACGTTCATAAAATGATTACGACGGGAACAATCGAGGAAAAAATTGATGTCATGCTTGAATCCAAGCAAACCCTGAACGATCAAATTATCCAAAGTGAAAACTGGATTACCGAGCTTTCCACACAGGAGCTTGAAGAACTGTTTACATTAAGCGCAACAGCGCAATAATCATGACTAAAAAAGCTGGCTCTAAAAGAGCCAGCTTTTTTCCGTTCATAGCCGTCACGCCGAATTTCCAAAAAATCCGTTACGCCGGTTATCAACAGAATGCGCTTTTGGAGCAGCACATATACCTACATCAAATGTTTCATCATATGTGCGACACCATGTTCGTCATTGGTTAAGGTGACCGCATCGGCTATCGATTTGATATCTTCCCGGGCATTGCCCATCGCTACACCTTTTCCCGCAGCCTCCAGCATCGATTTGTCATTTAAACTGTCACCTACAGCAGCGGTTTCCTCGAGCGGAATATTCAGCTGTTCCGCAAGCCTCTTCAGCGCCTGCCCCTTGGAAGCTTTGCGGGAAGAAAGCTCAAAGTTGTGCTCAGCCGAACTGACAAGCGTCAAATCTTCGGCATGCTCATATCTTTTCCAGCCTGCCTCAAGCTTTTCTTTGAAGAAAGAAAAGCCGAGAATATTGTAAAAATCGATTGGCTGATCGGCTTCAAACAGCTCTTGAAAGGAGTTAATGTAAGCAAAGCCCGATTGGCTGTATTGCACCTCGGCCGCCTGCTTAAGGACAGAAAGATCCGCTTCCGGATTTGCGCTTCTGAATCTGTCCAGCTCAACATCAAGAAGTTCTCTGCCGTTTTGAGGCGTATAAATCGCTGAACCTGTGAATACCTCATAATAATAGTTTTCCGACTCAAGCCATGAGAGAATGTCATACGCCCGTTTCGTATCAATCGTTTCGTGATGATAAAGCCTGCCGTCGGGATCGTGAATGACGGCGCCGTTTGCACTGATGACCCATGTTTTGATCCCCAGCGGTTCAAAGATTGACATGACGTCAAAATGAGCGCGCCCAGTTGACACCACCACCTCAATACCGTTCCGCTGCGCCTGCCGCAGTGCGTTTTCATTTTCCAAGCTTACCTGATGCTTGCTGTTGAGTAAGGTTCCATCTAAATCAATCGCAATTAATTTCACGTTTGTCAGTCCTTTCCTTCATCCTGTTCTGTCACGAGAAGCTCAACGCCGTTTCGGTCAAGCAAGTCACAAAATGCCTGATTCGGCAGCCTGTCTGTAATCAAAAGGTCGATTTCATTCAGCTCCGCATACTGATAAAAACTGGTGCTGCCCAGCTTCGAATGGTCTGCAAGCGCGATGACCTGCTTTGCCTGCTGTATCATTTTCCGCTTCACCATGCCATCCTCTTCATGCGCAATTGTAATGCCATGTTCGGAAATACCGACCACACCAATCAGCGCTTTATCAACATGGTAGCTTGAGAGCTTTTCAATCACAGAGGACCCGTACAGAAAGCGGTGCTCCTTTTCCAGCTTGCCTCCCAGCAGATAAATTTCAATTCCCTCTTTATCGGACAGCACATCCGCAAGATTAATCGAATTGGTGATTACCGTACAATCAACCGCATTCAAATGCTTTGCACATGCCTGAACAGTTGTAGAGGCGTCTAAAATCACCCGGTCTCCATCATGAATAAGCGATGCTGCAAGCCTGCCGATCTTATTTTTTTCCTCAGACACTGTTTTCAGGCGGCCGGAATAGCTTTGAATTTTCTGATGCACAGTCGGCAAAATGGCGCCGCCTCTTGTGCGGATGATGGCATTCTGTTCCTCAAGTTTCACAAGATCTCGTCGCGCTGTATCCCTTGACACTTGCAGGAGCGTACAGATCTGCTCCGTTGTAATTCGGTTATGCTGTTTTAAAAAATCCAAAATCGCTACTAATCTTTCTTCTTGGTACACGCCCTCATTCCTTTTCTCAGCAATCATTTATAAGTAATTATAAGTTTTTATTTAATTCTATTCAACATTAATAAGTGATTTTAAGTAAAAATGCGTCGAGAGAACCAATTTTTCCTAAGTGGACAAAAAGAAAGAACCAGTCTGGTCGACTGGTCAATTTTGAGGGGATGATGCGAAGATTCGGATAATGGTGAATGGATAGATAACGGGAGGAGCAAGGGGTGTCAATCAGCAGCTTTTTCCCGGGGTTTAGGGTCCATAAAACGAACAGTGTCAGCCAACACTTCTGTTACATACACGTTAACGCCTTCCGCGTTTTCATAGCTTCGTGTCTGAATCCGTCCGCTTACGCCGACGAGAGAACCTTTTTGGCAATACAACGCCGTGTTTTCAGCTGTTTTTCTCCAAAGTGTGCAATTGACGTAATCAGCTTCGATTTCACCTGAAGCATTCTTGAAGCTGCGGTTCACCGCGAGCGTAACATGTGCAACTGCCGCACCGGCGGAAGTGTAGCGAAGATCAGGATCTTTTGTAAGACGTCCGACAAGCATGACATGATTGAACATGCGATTCCTCCTCTCCTTGCGGTTGTATGTATTGTAAATGATGCAACAAGAAAAGAAAAACGCTTAAAAATGGCTTTCAGCCTCTGTTTTTATCTTTCGTTTTCATTTTTCCTTCAGCTAAAAACATCTTTTGCTTTTTCCCTTTGAAGAAATATGTACTTTTTAAAAAACGGAAAAAGATTTGCTTTGTCAGCCAGTTTTGCGTATTCATGCGCACATAGGAAGAGCCATCCCACGCAAACCACTGAAAGCTCAATTTTTTTTCCGGCATTGACAGCTTGATTTTATACTGCTCCATGCCATCTTGTGTTTCGTATAAAAAACTTATTCTTCCTTTTTTGTTCAGATGAACCTCAAACACTTCTTTACGGCTTAACATATATGTTACTTCCTTTTGAATCAAATGGCTTTCAGAAGGAGCGCCGTCAATATAAATTTCTTTTAAACGAAATTGATTCATACCACATCTCTCCGTAATCCATAGTCAGTTACAGTATAATGAAAAAATAGAAATTATTAAATGTTTCGCTCATACAAAATTCTTTAGCCCCAGCATTGCAGGATTTTTTCCTCGAAAACGTTTATGTTATAATGGAAGGCAAGAAAACTTTGGAAGTAATCGGGGTGAGAAGAAATGAAAACCTTTAAACTGGTTGACCTGAATGTGGAACGAGTGGACAAGGAAGAACAATCAATCGAACAGTTTCCCCTTATTGACGGACTGATTATAAATAAAGAAGACGGTGAAAATCACTGGCTGATTGAGGCGCTTGTACAGAAAGAACATCTGTCTTTTTTTGAACAGCTTCAAAACAGCCAATCTGAAGCCAAAGTATTTGTAACGATCACGAAAAAAAGCAATCGCCCCGCCCAGCTGACAGCAGCAGTGAAAAATATCGTCAAGCTGGAAGAAAGCATCCAGGTTTTACTCTACGGACAAATGGTCACAAGAAAACAGCAGGGCACTGAAACCATTCTCGAGTCCCTTGTAAAAGAGGGCTATACAGGAACAAAACTCATTGAGGCATTTAAGCAAAAATTATAAATATGAGGGGGCATGTTCCCCAAAACAGACACAGAACCGAAGAGCATCACAATAGACATTTTGAATAGATATGTTCTGCATGAAAAAAGCTGCCGTTTTGAACGGCAGCTTTTCTCTTCGTGCTTTCACCCTTGCATATTTAATTTGTATGGCCAAAAGAATCAACCAATTCCCCTTTCACAACAAGGCGCCCTTCAGTTTTGACAGCCTTGTCACATGTGATTAGCGTAATCTCTTTTTTGTTTGTCTCCTCAACTACATCTGCATCCGTTTCCGATATGATGTCTTTAGATGTTACAGAATAGATATAATCCTTTTTAAAATCCGTGATGACAATTTGGGCACCTGTTTTTATATTCTCCAGAGGTCCGAACAGAAGATTCTTTTGCTTCAAATGATGGCCCGCCAACGGATAATTTCCCTCACCCATTTTTTGATCCGGGCGCATTGTTGCCGCCCCTATCAAAAGATTTTCATTGGTTGTGCCTTTTACGATCGGAAGCTCCAGATCGACACTTTTAATTGTTATCTGCCGCCTTGATTGTGAAGTAAAAATAAGTATATTTCACGTGCTTTCGACGTTCTCCACTTGACTGGAATGCTTTAATGGCGATCCCGGCATCTGTAGCTTCAGGCTTTCCTTCAGAGGAATCAGAAATCTCAAACTCTATTTTCTCAGTGTTCAGCACATAACCGGCTGGCGCTTTCGTTTCAACAAAAGCGTATTGTCCCGGTGCAAGGCCTGAAGCTGTGACTTTATGATGCCGGATATGACTGGTTTCGAAGTCTGTATGAAAATTCGCGAACGATTCAGCATGGTGGATCTTCCGGTTCTGATCATTACAGCTGCCATTATCGGCCATGACAAATACAAGGCTTTTCATGCCGGAGCGAATGACATTTTGCAAAAACCTTATCATTACTCTGAATTTATGGCGCGTATTCAAAACCTGATCATGATGAAACATACAGCAAATCAAGCCACAAGAATGGAAATGGCGTTTCTCCAGTCGCAAATCAAGCCTCATTTTCTTTATAATGTATTAAACACGATTATTTCTCTCACTCATTTGGATATTGAAAAGGCCCGGGAGGTAACAGAGGAATTTACCAACTATTTAAGAATGAGTTTTGACTTTCAAAATACATCAGCCATCAGTTCCTTCAGACATGAGCTTTCGATTATCAATTCCTATCTTTCTATAGAAAAGACGCGATTCGGTAATCGGCTTGAGGTTCTTTTCGATATAGATGAAGACATTGACTTTATCCTTCCGCCTTTAATGATTCAGCCCTTGGTGGAAAATGCCGTTCTTCACGGTGTCAGCAAGAAAAGAGGCGGAGGATGGATCAAACTGACAGCTAAAAAACAAAGCAAAAATGAGTATCACATCAAAGTAGAGGATAACGGTGCGGGGATGCCTCCGGAAAAACAAAAAGATCTCTTATCTGCGGATTTCGATCGCAGCGTCGGGTTGAAAAATATCAATCAGCGGCTGAAACATTTTTGCGGAAGCGAGTTGATGATCATCAGCACTCCGGATGCAGGCACCTCTGTCTCAATGCTCATTCATCTCGCTGAAACAACAGAAAGCCCCGCGGGACTGAAGGACATAGAACGAACCTAAACGAAAATTGAGATAAAAAAAAGACGCCGTTTCTAACGGCATCTTTTTTATTCCGGCGACTTTGCTTGCTGCTTCAGCAGGTCTCTGATTTCTTTCAGCAGCTCCTCCTGCGCATCCACAGCTTCCTCCGCAGCCTCTTCTTCTGCTGCTTCTTTTTTGCGCCTTAACCCATTCAAAGTCCGAATGACGATAAAAATGGAGAACGATATAATTAAGAAGTTCACAATCGTCTGTATAAAGCTGCCATACTTCACTACAGCATCGCCAAACGTAAACGACAGGCCTGAAAAGTCAAGCCCTCCCAGCAGCAAACCGACCAAAGGCATAATGATATCATTTACTAGAGATGTGACGATCTTTCCAAAAGCGCCGCCTATCACAACACCAATCGCAAGGTCTACGATATTCCCCCGCATGGCAAAGGCTTTAAATTCATTCCACATACAATCACCTGCTTTTCTATATTTGTAAAGAAAAAAGACAAATGTGCCGCTGGCCATCTGCCTTTTTTCAATTATTCTCCGAGGGCAAAAGTCAGTTCTACTTCGCAAACGACTTCGCCATCAACTGTGGCAACGCCTTTTCCGCGCCCGATTGTGCCGCGGGCACGAATGATTTCAACCTCAAGGTGAAGCTGGTCACCAGGCTTGACTTGTTTTTTAAAGCGGCAGTTATCAATGCCTGCAAAAAAAGCCAGTCTGCCGCGGTTTTCTTCTTTAATCAACATCGCAACAGCTCCGACTTGAGCGAGTGCTTCTACGATTAATACGCCGGGCATAACCGGGTACTGAGGAAAATGTCCGTTAAAGAACTCTTCATTAGCGGTTACATTTTTATAGCCTTTTGCCCGTTTGCCCTCTTCAACTTCCGTAATCCGATCCACAAGCAAAAACGGATAACGGTGAGGAATAATTTCTTTAATTTGCTGAGTATCAAGCATTGTCTTGACATCTCCTTCATCTGCATTAGTATGTATAGCAATCATCAAAGATCCAATCTGTACATTTGAAAAGTATATTATGAATTAATCTCTTTTTCAACCGCGCTAAAATGTAACCAACTGTCAATGAGAGCCGTCAAAAGTTATGATATGATAATTATAGATTTTACCAATAGCAAAGAGGTAGGAAAATGATTTCGAAGTTTATTGAAAAAAGAATGCTAAACATGTTAGACGAGTGGTATTCCGCAATGAGCAAACGCAAAATGAATCACGTTTGCACACTGAAAGAGAAAATTGATCAGCACCTTCCAAAGATCAAAAAGAACACAAAACTTTGGATGCGTTATCAATTGTTTCAGGCCCGCCATCAGCTGCTTTTTGAAAACCAGAACGGACTCGATTCATTGTTCGATGACCTATATGGCCTGGAAGACAAAATGGATGATGAATTGAAATATTATCTGTATTTTTTCTCTGGGTTATATGAGATGGTAAAAACAGCTCCGAAACATGCAGTACATCATTTTAAAAAAGCTGAACAGTACCTGGCCGCCATTCAAAATACGTTTGAAGCCGCTGATTTATATTATCAAACCGCCGGCGCCTATTACTTGATGAAATCACCGCCGCTTTCCATCCAATACGTCAAAAAAGCATTACACATCTATTTGCACCAATTCGGCTATATCAAAAAGGTAATCACCTGTAAACTTTTGCTCGCCGTGAATTATATTGATCAAGAACGCTATGAAAAAGCTGAACAGCTTTTCAAAGAAATCATTAAGAAAACCCAGCAACTACATGACGAAAACCTGCTATGCCACGCTTATTATAACCTTGGCTTTTTAAAAGCGACCGAGAAAAAAGACCAGGAAGCGCTTCTTTACTTTAGAAAAGTATTAAAGAATCAAGAATTTGAAATGAATTCACCAGTCTCATATCTTCATTGTGTGTACGAGTCTGTCAGAGCGCTTTTTAAAACAGGGAACATCACAGAAGCTAAAGCCGTCCTTCAAAAAGGAAAAGAATTATCTGAAAAGGTAGACATTCAAACCATTTATTTAAAATTAAAAACGCTTGAAGCCCTCTACACCTCAGTGGAAGATCCCTATGAGCAGCTGCTCGAATATGTGCTTGAATTAGAAAAAATCGAGGCGTGGGTGGATTTAGAAGTGCTGTTAGAAGATATTACGGAATACTACAAAAAAAAGGACGATTTCGAAAAAGCCGCTTTTTTTATCATGCGCGGCTGATTGAAAAACGCCCATTTTCTTATTATCTGACTGAATTGATTAAACCGAGCATTTGATCTCCCATTGTGATCGTTCTGCTGTTCAGCTGATATGAACGCTGGGACGTGATCAAATCTGTCATTTGTTCTGAAATATCGACATTGGACATCTCAAGTGAGCCCTGCTGCATGCCGATGTTTTGTCTATTAGCGCCGTTTAGCTCTTCAAAAGCTACCGCATTATCAATAGAGAAAAGGTTATTCCCTTCGGATTTCAGCTCTTGAGGGTTATTCACTTGGACAACGCCAAGATTAAACCGCTGAACCGCGTTTCCGTCAGATGCGGTTAAGGTACCGTTCTTATTGATGGTGATATTCTTCATTGAGCTGTCGATGTTCACTGTATTGCCGTTCTCATCAAGTACGGGATACCCATTTCCAGTGACGAGCTGCAGCTGGTTGGCATTCGCAGCGGACGGCGTTACATACAGCGCCCCGTCCCTCGTATACTGGCGGTTTCCATTTACATTTACCTGAAGATACTGGTATGGAGACGTAAATGCGATATCCAGATCGCGATCGGTCTTCTGAATGCTTCCTTGATCAGAGACCAGGCGTGAATTCATCATCGCTCCGACGCCAAGGCGCAAGCCGGGCGGCGTTTTTCGGGCTTTTGCCACTTCCTCGTTTTTTTCATCAACCTGATCGAATTGCTGTCTGACAAGCTCAGAAAAATTCGTATCTTTTGCCTTATAGCCGGTTGTGTTGCTGTTTGAAAGGTTGCTGCTGATTGTGTCAATCTGCTGCTGCAGCTGGTTTAAGGTTGTTGATGCCGTTAGCATTGACCTGAGCATAGTTGATGTCCCCCGTTTTTTCTTCCGTTATCTTAAATTTTTCCAATTTCATTTGCTGCTTTATCCATACTTTTATCGTAAGCCTGAATAACCTTCTGATTCGCCTCAAACGATCTGTACGCTTCAGTCATTTCTGTATAGGCGCTTGTCACATCCACGTTTGAAAGCTCTGAGACGCCTTGTTTTAATAAATAGGATACCTGATTATTTCCGGCTGCGCTTGGCAGATCATTACCGTCCGCCGTGCTGTACAAATCATTTCCGTCCCGTTTGAGATTGCGGACATCTTCCGCCATTCTGACATCAATCTGGCCGGCTGTGCGTCCGTTCGTTGTCACAGTACCGTTTTCAGACACAGTGAAATTCTCATTATCAACAGTGATTGGCTGGCGATCCGTCGATAAAATAGGGCGTCCGTTGATCGTCAGCTGATTGTTCTCATTTAGTGAAAATGTGCTGCTTTTTGAATAACGGATTCCATCCGCTGTTTGAACCGGATAAAAAAGAGCAGCTTTTTCATTGGTTTCCGCATTCATCGGAACTTGATTTTCGATCAATGCAATGTCTGTAGGCTGGTCTGTGGACTTCAGGCTTCCCTGTGTAAAGAGAGGCTTGAGCTCCTGCATATATACTCCGGTATTCACGGAACCGATTTCCGTCCTTGATGTCCCGGCCGGAGATTTTGATTCTATTCTGCTGAGCAGCATCTCAGGGAACGCGCGCATCGAGCCTTGATCAGCTTTATATCCTGATGTATTTGCGTTAGCAATATTATTTGAAAGCATTTCCGTTCTTCGCTGCTGGGCAATCATTGCGGATGTTGCTGTATATAATCCTTTTAACAAATTTCCCACCTCTAAAAATGGCATTTTTTCCAGTTGTCATATAGGAACGTTCGTTCTATAATAAAAACTCAGTATTTTATCCTATTATCGTCATTTAACATCTTTTCGTGAAGGCTTTTTCATAAAAAAACCTCATTCTTTTTCAGAATGAGGTTTGTGAAATCAGCTTAGTTTGCGTTTAGGAAGCTTGTCCATATTATCAAGCATGACACCTGTGCCGATGGCTACGCAATCCATAGGATTTTCAGCAACGAGGACCGGTACCTTCAGCTCTTCAGCAAGCAGCTGGTCAAGGCCGTTTAAGAGCGCGCCTCCGCCGGTAATAATAACGCCGCGGTCAATAATATCAGCAGAAAGTTCAGGCGGTGTTCTTTCGAGCACTTGTTTCGCAGCCTGAACAATAACAGCGACAGATTCACGAAGGGCTTCTTCAACTTCTTTACTGTTTACTGTAATTGTTCTTGGAAGACCGGAAACCATGTCCCGTCCGCGAATGGAAATTTCCTCGTGACGTGCGTCTGGGAAAACAGTTGCGACTTTAATCTTAATATCCTCCGCAGTACGTTCGCCGATCAGCAGCTTGTACTCGCGTTTGATATAATTTAAGATTTCCATGTCAAACTTGTCCCCAGCCATTTTAATAGAAGAGGAGGTGACAATATCGCCCATTGAAATAACCGCGATATCCGTCGTCCCGCCTCCGATGTCTACAACCATGTTACCGCTTGGCTGGAATATTTCCATACCCGCGCCGATAGCGGCAACTTTAGGTTCTTCTTCAAGGTACACATGTTTCCCGCCGCTTTTTTCTGCAGCTTCTTTAATTGCTTTTTGCTCAACGGATGTAATATTCGTCGGGCAGCAAATGAGCATGCGCGGCTTTGAGAACAGGCCTTTTACATTCAGCTTGTTAATAAAATGTTTCAGCATTGCTTCTGTTACTTCAAAGTCAGCAATAACTCCGTCTTTCAGCGGGCGAATCGCAACAATATTCCCAGGTGTACGTCCAACCATTCGTCTTGCCTCTTCTCCAACCGCCAGCACTTTGCCGCTGTTTTTATCAAGTGCAACAACGGAAGGTTCATTCAGAACAATTCCTTTACCTTTAACATGGATCAGTACATTTGCAGTACCGAGGTCAATACCAATATCCCTTGCAAACATCTATTTATATCCTCCTTGAAAATCTGTTTCACAGTAAATATCCACATTGTGCCCTAATTATATATATTATCATAAAATATAGAAAAAAAGTTGGAAGCACAATAAGTTCTTTACAAATTTTTGCGGATGTTTTATGAACGATTTCAAGAAGGCAATGCCAGGTGATTACGATTGCTGAACAGGCTCTCCTTCGAGAATTTCATCTTTTTTATATTTGAGCTTTGTCGCTTCTCCTCCTCTTAAATGCCTGATGGATTTATGATAATCGAGTATTTCTTTCACTTCGTTTGCCAAGTCGGGGTTAATTTCAGGCAGACGCTCTGTTAAATCCTTGTGTACTGTACTTTTGGAAACACCAAATTCCTTCGCAATGACACGAACGGTTTTCTTTGTCTCCACGATGTACTTCCCTATCTTGATTGTTCGCTCTTTGATGTAATCGTGCACACCACTCGACCTCCCTAAAATGGATGTGAGAAGTGTGAAATGAGATCCGTATTCTGTAAAGAGTCGTTCATTATGCCGCTTCTTCGTTGTATGGTTTTAAAAGTAAGTTTGTGAAATATGCCCACGATCCCTCACCTCAAACACTCTCTTTGTTAGGTTTGTAACAGTGTATTAGCATTCTTTTGGGAATATGCTAAAAACTCAATAAGGACAAGGGGTGAAACAAACTTTTTCAGATTCAGCAAACTATTTCGCGTCACTAAATTTTCATCTTTACAACTATTGATCGCTCCTGTAAAATGAAATAAGCAATTAGTTACTTAGGTAAGTTTTTTAGAAGGAGACCGACATGTCCTACGTCAACAGACACCTCATTCATCAAATCAACCAAAGCGCCCGCCTGATTGCCAAGAAAGCCAATGAACAGCTAGAGCCATTCGGCCTTTATTCATCTCAATGGTCAGTTTTATATTGTTTGCGTACGATCGGACCAATGACTCAAAAAGAGATTTGGTCCTATTTAAATGTGGAAGCGCCGACTGTGACTCGGACGATCAAACGCCTGGAGGAGAACGGCTGGGTTCAGAGACGGCAAGGTGAAGACAAACGGGAAAAACTTGTTGTCCTCACAAAAGAAGCCGAGAAAAAATACGAAGAAATCAATGTGAAAATGCTGAAATTCGAGGAAGAGCTGCTTGCAGATTTCCGGGATGAAGATAAAGAAGCTTTTTCTCATTTTTTCCGCATGTTTTTACAACAATGAAAATAAGGAAGTGACATACATTTGAAAAAAGCGGATGCGATATGGACCAAGGATTTTATTATGGTCCTGCTTGTCAATTTATTTGTGTTTGTGTTCTTTTATACATTTTTAACTGTATTGCCGATCTATACGCTGCAAGAGCTTGGCGGCACAGAATCACAAGGCGGGCTTTTAATCAGCCTGTTCCTTCTGTCTGCGATCATTACACGGCCTTTCTCCGGAGCCATCGTTGAGCGTTTCGGGAAGAAAAGAATGGCGATTGTATCAATGGCGCTCTTCGCCCTATCATCTTTTCTGTATATGCCGATTCATAACTTTTCCCTGCTGCTCGGATTGCGGTTCTTCCAAGGAATTTGGTTCAGCATTTTAACGACTGTTACAGGTGCAATTGCCGCTGATATTATTCCAGCCAAACGGCGCGGTGAAGGGCTTGGATACTTTGCCATGTCTATGAACCTCGCTATGGCGATCGGGCCTTTCCTTGGTCTGAATTTGATGAGAGTGGTAAGCTTTCCTGTATTCTTTACAGCCTTTGCGCTGTTTATGGTTGCGGGCTTACTTGTTTCGTTCTTGATAAAAGTGCCGCAAAGTAAGGACAGCGGTACGACTGTATTCCGTTTTGCGTTCTCGGATATGTTTGAAAAGGGCGCACTCAAAATTGCGACGGTCGGTTTGTTTATTTCTTTCTGTTATTCAACAGTCACATCATATCTGTCTGTATTCGCCAAATCAGTTGACCTTTCGGATATCAGCGGATATTTCTTTGTTTGTTTTGCGGTGACAATGATGATTGCACGCCCGTTCACAGGGAAATTGTTCGACAAAGTCGGACCGGGCATTGTCATTTATCCATCAATCCTGATTTTCTCTGTTGGACTCTGCATGCTGTCCTTCACACATAGCGGCTTAATGCTTCTGCTTTCAGGGGCGGTTATCGGTCTTGGCTACGGATCAATCGTTCCTTGCATGCAAACATTGGCGATTCAGAAATCTCCGGCTCACCGCTCCGGTTTTGCAACGGCAACGTTCTTTACCTTCTTTGACAGCGGAATTGCTGTAGGATCTTATGTATTCGGATTGTTTGTAGCATCTGCCGGCTTCTCTGCCATTTATTTAACAGCGGGGCTGTTCGTTTTAATTGCCCTGCTTCTCTACACGTGGAGCCAGAAAAAACCTGCTGAGACTGAAGGAAAAGTGTCTATTGCAGAATAACTTGTCAGACTGCCGGGAAATCCCGGCAGTCTTTTTTACATATAAAAAACGGCGTCCCTCTCAGTTGAACGAGAGAACGCCGCTTATGGCAATTATTCAATGACAGGCCGCGCAGGTGAATCAGGATCTAACGAAAAATCATAGGACGCTTCATCACGAAACATCGGATCGGCATAAATGGATTGCTGATCGTTTTTTGTTGCTTTTCGATACGAAGAAAATGAATCATATTCTTTCTTTTTCCACATCCATATGCCGTCTTGATCCGCTTCCTTGTGGTACACGTTATGATTGACCGTATTTCCTTCATTTTCTGTAAAATCGTTTCCGATAAATAATCTGGAATCACCGGCCGTCAATATATTCTTTTCAATTGTGTTGTTTTTCGTATCGTACTGCAGCAGCAGCTGTCCGCCGTACAGTCCCTTTGTGTCATTCCGGTACATAATATTGCGGGCAATCAGAGAATTGCTGGTGCCGCCCCGCTTTTTGTCATATCCTCCGATTGAAATACCGGTGTACGCATTGTTGTACACTTTGTTGTCAGTGATCTGAATGGCATTTGCATACTTTCCTTTGTGTTCAGACGTTGCTTCAATCCCAATATCGTTATCGTAAACTGTGTTGTTCTTAATTTCGATATCGTGTCCTCCATCGACATAAATCCCGCCCGCTGAGTATTCATCTCCATAAGCAGGATTGCCGTAAGTCGAGTTTTGATAAACTGTATTGTTTTCTACGACTCCGTTTCGCACGTAATCGTTTTTATCCGCGGTTCCCTCATAACCAATTAGATCAATCCCGATGTTGTTATTGTTGCGGACCACATTGCCTGCAACTGTGAAGCCGTCGATATTACCGTTCAGCACAACTGCTTCACTCGCTCCAAGCGTCAGTTTCTCAACTGTATTGTCCTCGATTCGGATGTCTTTCATGCTGCCAGTCCCATAAACTGCGATTCCGTGAGCATTTCCTTCATCCGCAGTTGTCTTAATACCCCGGATGTGATTATCCTTAATGGCGATATGACTGCTGGACCCTGATACATAAATCCCTATAGCAGTTGCTTCCTCAGATGAAACAGAAAGATCTTGAATTGTTAAACCGCTGATGGCAATGTCATGTTTATCGTGAATACGAATAAGCGGTGTTTCATATTCAGCGTTCGCAACGGATTCACCGCTAATCACGACGTTTTCATTTTCATAGTTTCGGAATGTGATAGGCTTTCCGTCCGTACCGCTGTGCTTTACATCAAGGGTCTCATGATACGTGCCCTCCCGAATCATGACAGTTGTGCCGGCAGCAGCCTTCTCAAATGCGTGTGCCAATGTACGAAACGGCTTTTCTTTTGTTCCTTCATTTTGATCACTGCCATTTGGCGAAACATACAGATAATCCCCAGATCCTTCCTCATTCGCTTTTGTCTTATCATAAACGAAAGCGAGGATGACAGACGTTAAAACACCCGCCAAAAGAATAAAATACCATTTTCTCATTTTCGATTCCCATTTCGTTTTAGAATAGATTTCTAAAACCATTATAAATGTTCTATTTATGGAAAACCATTTCAAAAATATGAAAATATACCGTCTAAATAGATCTTATTCAGCCTGGCGGACCTGCGCATGTTCAACTGTTTCAATTGCCAATGATGCAGGCGGGTGAACACGCATCAGAACAATGTAGAAAAGAAAGGAAATCAGCACACCTACAAACCAAGAAATATCGTATAAGCTCTTCAATACAGGAACATACATGCCAATCAGCGAAATCAGCGCTCCTAACATTGTGGCTGCAAACGCACGGTAATTGTAGCCCTTCCAATACACATACCGTCCTGTTTCGGAATACAGGTCATCTACCGAGAGCTCACGTTTGCGAATGATAAAATAGTCGGCCATCATCACGCCTGCCACCGGTCCAAGCATGCCGCCTATTAAGCCAAGAAACGCATACACGCTTGTCGCGCTCTCCATCAGCTTCCATGGAACCGTAAATAAAGCGAGCAACGCTGTGATAAAGCTGCCACGTTTGAAATTGATATATTTCGGCAGGGCATTCGCTATATCATAAGCGGGCGATACGATGTTCGCCGCGACATTTACAGAGATCGTGGCGATGCAGAGTGTGATCACGGACAAGACGATGACATAAGGGTTATCAAACCGCGCCAAAATATCGACAACATCCCAAATCGGCTCTCCGAACGCGACCTGCGAGCCGGAGGTCACCGTAATACTTGCGAATGCGAACAGCGCAAACGTTCCCGGCAAGCCGTAAAATTGTCCTTTGATTTGCTCTTTTTGTGTTTCAGCAAACCGTGTAAAATCAGGTATATTTAAGATCAATGTCGCCCAGATGCCGATGATGCCAGTAACTCCGGCAGCAAACGGCCAGAATGTTTCTGAAAACGTATGAAACTTTCCTGGTTGAGAGTATATCGGGCCCAATCCTCCGGCAATATCAACGGCCCACCATACCATGCCTCCAAATACCAGATACACTAAAGGCCCTGCCCACACCTCAAAACGTTTAATCGACTCCATGCCGTGATGCAATACGAGTAAATGAATGGCCCAAAAGAATACAAAGGAAAGCAAACCGGACAAGTGAATGCCGAGAATGTTCCACTCGCCGCCAATTTCTCCCCAGCCTGGCCACATATTCAAAAGCAAAATGTTCAGTGCCGTGCTACCCGCAAAGGTCTGGATGCCAAGCCACATGATAGCTGTAAACGCCCTTAGAAGCGCGGGGATATTCGCGCCGTATATCCCGTAAGAAGCCCGAATGATCACGGGAAACGGCAGCCCGTATTTTGCCCCCGCATGGCCGTTTAAGGCAAGAGCGCCAAATAGGATAAGTGATGCCGTAATAATGATCGCCAGCACCTGCCAAGGCGAAAGGCCGATCGCAATTAATCCTCCCACCGTCGCGTAGGTCGGTATGTTATGTATACATCCCATCCAAATGGAGGCAAAGTTCATTGCTTTCCACGTCCGTTTTTCCTGTCCCAAAGGCACCAGATCTTCATTGCTCAGCCTGTTGGATTGCTGCTGACTCTCTTTTAATTTCATAGCCGGCTCCCCTTTCCATATTGTCTATATGTCATCACGTTATGTTTTTTGACATTAGATGTCACTTAATATAACTGAAGAGTCAGACAATAACACTGGCTATGATATACAATTTTCCCGTTTGTATTTGAACAGCTTAAACAAGAAAAAGAGACAGACCTCAGAGCCCGCCTCTTTCTTAAGATGCAGTTTTCATTAATGCAGCAAACCTCACAGCCATTAACAGGCTTGCTCCGCCCGCTATGATCATAATGATTCCCATCATATCAAAATGGGCTGCCGTGATTTCTTTACCAAAAAGAATGCCAAGGATCACCGAAGACAAAATCGATCCTAGGTAACGGCAGGTTTGAAACAGGCCTGAAGTCGTTCCTACCATGTTGGAAGGACTCGTTTTCAGCATCGCTGCCTGAAGCGCGACATTGCTCAGTCCGTAGCCTATACCCAAGAGCGACAGAATGAGCCCTTTACCGATGGTCTGGACATTGATAAAAAAGATGGTTAAGAGCACGGCTCCAGCCGTCATCAAAAGCGCTCCCGCAAAGATCGGCTTGACGACACCAGATCGGTCGATCCATTTGCCGGTTAGAGGTGACACAACGATGCTCATTCCAGACATAAACAGCATAAACAGGCCGCTCGTTTGAACAGAAAGATGCATTTCATCCTGAAAGTAACTTGGCAAACCAAAAAATAAACAATAGAAGAAAACATTCAATAAAATAAACTGAACATACACGGCTGACAGGTTTCGCTGTGTTTTAAACAGACGGACATCAATAAACGGCTTATCCGTTTTCAGCTCGCGCCAGACAAACGCACAGAGCAGAAGCAAGCCAAGCACACCTTCAACCGCATGCGGCGACGTGCTGAACGACAGCAAAAAGGATAGAAGGAAAATGATTCCCCCGGCAAATAAAACAATTCCAAGAATATCGAGCTGCCGAATAATGGTTTTGATTCCTGCCCCTTTTTTCTGATCTTTCGGGAACATATACAGGCCCAATAAGAAGCTGAGGATAATAAACGGCAAATTAACGATAAAGATCGCCGGCCAGCCTCCCCATACAATCAAAAACCCGCCGGCTGTCGGCCCCAGCGCCGTCATGGCGGACGCAAAAATAGAGAGTACAGCCAAGGCTGAAGCTTGGCGCTCATGAATATGATTCCGAATCAAGCCGACACCTGACGGATAAATCGCACTGCTCCCCACCGATTGAAACAGCCGCATGACCAATAATGTCATAAACGTCGGCGCAAACGGCGCCCCGATGGCAGAAACCGCAACAAGAATAAGCCCGAATAAAAACAAGCGTTTCCGCCCAATCAAATCACCGAGCTTTCCCGTTACGGGCTGCGCTACGGCACTCGCCAAGTAAAACGAGGAAATCAGCCAGGAAACCGTTGTAAACGAGAGGTGAAACTCATGCTGGATGCTATGGAGCGCAAGAGAGATCATAGACGAGTTCAGCGGATTCAGCATTGTTCCCGAAGCCACAGCTGTTAAAAAAACAGCTCGGCTTTTTTTCGATAACATCATTTCACTTGTTCCAGAAACTCTTCCGTTGTCCGCGATTTACCGATTCTCGGGAAAATAAAGCGCAGTGTGGCTTCATGCTCTTCATCGCTAAATGTGGACATGGCATCTGTAATAAAAATCTGCTGATAGCCAAGCTGAAATGCCTCCCGTGCTGTGCTTTCCACCCCGATATTCGTTGCGATGCCGCACAATACAATCGTATCAATGCCGCGACGTCTCAGCTGCAAGTCTAAATCTGTGCCAAAAAAAGCACCCCATTGCCGTTTTGTCACAGTATAATCGCCATCCTGCACACCGATTTCCGGAACAAATTCGGCCCAGTCCGCCGGCATTTCCCCTGAACCTCCCTGCGCAGGCTCATCCGTTTGCGGGTTCAGGGCGTCCGCTCCATCATGAAAGGCTACATTTACAAAGCTGATGAACCCGTTATGTTTCCGAAATTCATCTACGAGCTTTTTCGCGTTCGGGACAACCTGGCCGCTTTGATCAATCGGCACAATCCCCTTTTGTAAATCAATGATAACCAATGCTGTTTTTTGAAAATCAATGTTGAGTGTATTCATCATACGTCTCCTCCTGATACTGTTAGTGTTTCTCACATTGCATATTTTACTCTTCACACTGCCTAAGTTCTTTTATGATGCTTGTGAAATTCTCAGAAGGAACGTTTTCTCATGATTTTTCTTTTATGTAGTAGTAACAGGTTGTGCATACGAACAAACCGGCAAGCACTGTAATCATAAGGGGCGTCATCGCTTCATCACCTGCCTGCTGTCTATCGGTTCCTGCCTGAAAATGCCCATGAATTTGCGGCGGTCCATCCAAAGCAGGATAAGACACATAACCATTAATATCGTGCTAAGATCCTGCACGCCAATATCAAAACAATAGTTAATCAAGACGATGTTCACAATAATGGGCATAAAAATAACCGCCCCTAATGCAGCCGTTCGCGGAATCAGTAATAAAACAGCTGCCAGGATTTCACCAAAACCTATAAACAGTTCATAGACATGAGAATAACCGAAAAATGTCCACACGATCGTAAACCCCTTCCCGGCAGCCGCCTCGATTTCAGGCGTCACCTCGCCAAACTGGCCAATTACCACTTTCGCCAGACCGTACACGAAAAAATTAAAGGCTAAAAACAATCGGAACGTCGCGGGAATCGACTTGCGTACCGCTTTCCTCAGCCTGCCGCCTTTCTTCATCATACATCCCCCTCAGTGTATTATTTGATATAGTACACTTAATACAGTATAGAGTATTCTAATTAATGTCAATTCCCTTTTCAGCTCATATGAATAGCTTCTTTTATAGATACAAAGTCTTATATCGTAAAAAATGCCGTTCTCCTTTCTTTCCGTCCCTCGATAACATTCCTTAAAAACCATGTCAGGAAATCTTACATGAAAATGTTTTATCATTCTTTTTTCTCTATAATGAAGAAATATAATAATTGCTTTTTATTCTGAAAGATACGGAGGAATGAGACATGCAAATGGGCGATACAGTTTTTATGTTCTTTTGCGCTTTACTCGTGTGGCTGATGACCCCGGGATTAGCGTTATTTTATGGAGGAATGGTAAAGAGCAAAAATGTGCTGAGCACTGCCATGCACAGTTTCTCTTCCATTGCCATCGTTTCCATCGTTTGGGTGCTGTTCGGATATACACTTGCCTTCGCACCAGGCAATTCAATCATCGGCGGGCTGGAGTGGGCCGGCCTCAAAGGGGTCGGATTTGATCCGGGAGATTACAGCGATACCATCCCCCACTCGTTATTTATGATGTTCCAAATGACGTTCGCCGTTCTGACTACAGCGATTATTTCCGGGGCCTTCGCAGAGCGGATGCGATTCGGCGCTTTTCTTTTATTCTCGGTTTTATGGGCCTCTTTGGTTTACACACCCGTAGCGCACTGGGTATGGGGCGGCGGCTGGATCGGCCAGCTTGGAGCGCTCGATTTTGCTGGCGGCAATGTTGTTCATATTTCCTCCGGTGTGGCAGGACTTGTTCTTGCCATTGTGCTCGGCAAACGGAAAGACGGTACAGCGTCTTCTCCGCATAACCTCATTTACACCTTCTTAGGAGGAGCTTTGATTTGGTTCGGCTGGTTCGGCTTTAACGTCGGCAGCGCTTTGACTTTAGATGGTGTAGCCATGTACGCGTTCATCAACACAAACACCGCGGCTGCAGCCGGGATCGCCGGCTGGATCTTAGTAGAATGGATCATTAACAAAAAACCGACAATGCTCGGAGCGGTATCTGGGGCAATCGCCGGGCTTGTCGCCATTACGCCGGCTGCCGGATTTGTCACACCGTTCGCTTCCATTATTATCGGCATCATCGGCGGAGCTGTTTGTTTCTGGGGAGTATTCTCGCTTAAAAAGAAATTCGGATACGACGACGCGCTTGACGCCTTTGGCCTGCACGGGATCGGCGGCACATGGGGCGGAATCGCAACAGGATTATTCGCAACAACCTCTGTTAACTCAGCGGGCGCAGATGGGTTATTTTACGGTGATGCAAGCTTAATCTGGAAACAAATCGTCGCCATCGCCGCCACTTATGTTTTTGTATTTATTGTCACTTTCGTTATTATTAAAATTGTAAGCCTCTTCCTTCCCCTTCGCGCAACTGAAGAAGAAGAGTCACTTGGGCTTGACTTAACGATGCACGGGGAAAAAGCATATCAAGATTCTATGTGAGGAGTGACGCTATGAGCGGTCAAATGTTCAAGGTAGAAATTGTAACGCGTCCGGCAAATTTTGAAAAGCTGAAGCAGGAACTCGGAAAAATCGGAGTGACCTCTCTGACTTTCTCCAATGTACACGGCTGCGGCCTTCAAAAAGCACATACGGAGCTCTATCGAGGGGTAAAAATAGAAAGCAATGTATACGAGCGTTTAAAAATAGAAATTGTGGTCAGCAAGGTTCCTGTTGATCAAGTGACAGAGACCGCTAAAAGGGTGCTGAAAACGGGATCACCAGGTGACGGTAAAATATTTGTCTATGAAATCAGCAATACGATCAACATCCGCACAGGCGAAGAAGGACCTGAAGCACTTTAATATCGGTACGAGATTCGGACACTCCGGATCTCTTTTTTTGTGCACAGAATCCCCCCAGAAACCGCGATTCCTCTTCGAATTCTCTTCAAGCGCCGTTATTTCAGACAATCTCTATTTTTATTTGAAACTTTTCATGAGTAAGATTAGTCTACTAAATATAAAAATGTAAAAGGTGATTATTTGAACTACGAAATTTTTAAAGCAATCCATGGACTATCTCATCACAATTCAGTTCTCGATTCCATTATGGTCTTCATCACGGAATATGCCATTGTCGCCTATGCCCTTATCCTATTGGCAATCTGGCTGTTTGGGAACACACAAAGCAGAAAACATGTGCTATACGCAGGCATCACAGGAATTGCAGGCCTTGTGATCAACTATTTGATTACGCTTGTTTATTTCGAACCGCGCCCGTTCGTTGCGCATACAGTGCATACACTGATTCCGCATGCTGCGGATGCTTCATTTCCAAGTGACCATACGACAGGTGCATTAGCGATTTCTATTGCGATGCTTTTCAGAAACCGCAAAATCGGCTGGCCGCTTGTCATTTTTGGGCTTTTGACAGGCTTTTCGAGAATTTGGGTGGGACATCACTATCCGGTAGATGTATTGGGCAGCCTCGTTGTCGCCATCATTATCGGGTTCCTTTTCTTTAGATTTTCAGATCTGCTTCGCCCGTTCGTCGATTTGGTCGTGAGGATCTACGAAGCCATTATCAATAAACTGACGAAAAAACCAACCGATCAAAATTTCTAAGAAAGACAAAAGCCGGCGTCTGAAATCAAGACAGCCGGCTTTAATATTTCTCATACATCTCTTGTTTTCTTCGCTTCGCCAACACATATAAACCATAAAACAACCCAATTCCAACAGCATCGATGAGCACATCCCGGATACAACCATTCCTGCTGAAGAAGAGCTGAAGAACTTCTGTGAAAAAAGCAAACGCAAATGAGCCGGCTGCAGCTGATCTTATGCTGCCCCGCTGTTTCCACAGCAAATATGTCAGCACAAAGAAGGAAAACGCGTGTCCGATTTTTTGAATAAACGCTTCAGGTACAGTAAGCTCAGTAAAATCCATAACTAAAAATTGAGACAGATCAGGGTGCGGCTGAAAATGAAAAGCCACCGTTTGCGATACGACCATGCCGCTGAAGCTTTCCGTACAGACAGAAAGCAGGATAAAAAAGATCCAGCCTGCGAGCAATAGGCGGTTCATGACATAACCTCCTTTATAACGTACGTGCCTACATGTAACTACATAGACGGTAAAACAAAGCAAAAAGTAACAGAAAAAAACGCCCATCACAAGGATAGACGTTTTCTTCATTAAGACTGTTCAGTGTCTTCTGTTGTGCTGCTTTCTTTAGAACCAGATTTGTCAGTTGAATCATCCTTTTTCTCACCGGATTTTTCTTCTGTTCCTTTTTCAGTTGATCCGTCCTTTTTCTCGGAAGATTGCTGAATGGATTCTTCTGTTTCTTGGGTGGCAGCTTTTTCAATAGAAGAAACTGGTTTGTCCATAAAGTTTAACGGATTCATTGCAACCCCATCTTTACGGATTTCAAAGTGCACGTGGTTTCCGCTGTCTTCACTGTAAAGGTTCTTGCCAGATTTTCCGATCACTTGATTTTGTTTTACTTTGTCACCTTGCTCTACGCTTACTTCGGAAAGAGATTGATACACAGTCGATAAACCGTCGGCATGTTCTACTTCCACAACATATCCCAGCACTGGATCTTTTTCAGCTTTAACAACCGTACCGCTCAGAGAAGCAGAGACATCGAAATCTTTTCCGTCTTTCTCAGCTAAGTCAATTCCTTTGCTTAGGCTGTACGTGTTATTATAGGTAACGAGTGCTGCTTCTTTCTCTTCTTTTGCGGCATCGGTTTCATAGAACTTTTTCACAACAGAAACGTTTTCAGAATCAACAACCGGCATTGCGACATTTTCCATTGACTTTCCTACTTCAACTGCATCGTCGTTGTTGTCATATGCGGAGTTTCCGCCGTTATCAGCCAACTGATCCTTTACCTCATCATTTGATACTGATTGATACCAAAGGACAGCTGTTAAAATGACGGCCGCACTGACTAAGTAAATTGCAGGGAACACCCAGCGTTTACGAAAAAACTGCTGAAGTTTTTTGACTTGAGAAGTTTTCTTTTCTTCCTCTCTCATTGTTTCATCACCTCAGCAACATTCTGAACACTTTTCTGAAAATATATACAACCTATCCAAAAAAACTTTTTTAGATGTAGTTTGCACAGACTGAACGAAAATATGTATTTTTTTGAGAGGAGTGCCAAAAACGTATGAACATGACATTGCGTCTTGCTGAACATAGAGACTTGGAGGCTGTTGTGGCGATTTATAATTCAACGATTGCTTCTCGAATGGTAACAGCCGATACCGAACCGGTAACTCCTGAAGACCGGATGGAATGGTTTTCGGGACATACAGAGTCACGTCCGCTCTATGTGGCCGAGGATGAAAACGGAAACGTCGCTGCCTGGATCAGCTTTGAAACATTTTATGGAAGGCCAGCCTATAATAAAACAGCGGAAGTCAGCATATACATTGACGAAGCATGCCGCGGCAAAGGTGTTGGATCATATTTGCTTCAAGAAGCGCTCCGCATTGCCCCGAATCTTGGCATCCGCTCACTTATGGCCTTCATT
Organism: Bacillus sp. FSL K6-0255; assembly: GCF_045040725.1. Classification (NCBI taxonomy): domain Bacteria; kingdom Bacillati; phylum Bacillota; class Bacilli; order Caryophanales; family Bacillaceae; genus Bacillus; species Bacillus sp. FSL K6-0255. The sequence continues at coordinate 3,642,052 of NZ_CP150278.1, forward strand.
TTCGGGCATAATAAACCAAGCCTGAAGCTGTTTGAAAAGCACGGGTTTGCAGAATGGGGACTATTCCCCGGCATCGCCGAAATGGACGGGAAAAGATACGATTTAAAAATTTTAGGGAGAGAGCTTTCATGATTAGTCTGGATAAAGATGAAAACGAAATTGAACATCATAATGAAGAAAATAGCCTTGTTGAACAGGAGACTGCACCTGTTGGACAGGAGAGCCGCCAGCTGAGCGCCTCCGCTGTCAAGTCGCTATCCGACATTGCCAAGTGGGGCAAAATTTCTGGCATCTTGTTAATCATTATGGGATCGCTTGTCACTCTGTCTGTTTTGATGACAGTGATTGGCGCCATCCCGGGCGTACTGCTCATTATTTCAGGCGTATTTTTGATGCGCTCAGCAAAAGCAGCCGCGGAAGCCGAAGGAAATCTAACCGGCAGCGCTGGCGAAAGCATGCTTGAAAATTACGGGACATTTATAAAAATGCAGCTGTTTTATGCAGCATCCAGTATCGTTACTGTCCTGATCGGGATCATTGTAGCCATTTTCGTGCTGGTGGTAATCGGCATTGCTGCTTTTGAGAACACGCCTTCGTATGATGATCCGGATTCTTATTATTATGAGGATGATCCGGTGTTTGAATAATGATGAGACAGGACAGGGCATGAGTTCCATATAAACGGAACCATGCCTATTTTATTTGACTATTCAAAGCAGGCCGGCGTAAACACCAAATCCTGAAGCAAGCATACAATAGACATCTCTAGTAGAGGAAATCAACAAAGCAACGCTGTTACCCAGAAATGAATATCAAAAAAACGGATGAAGTCGGAATCAATCCGAAACCGCACTTTTTATTTCGGGTGTCTGCATGCAAAAAAACACACCCGGATCGTCTGGAAAATCTCAACAATCCGGGTGCAGATCTTCTTTAATACATTTTTTTGCGTCTGTCTTCCTCAGTCAAAAATTCAACAAAACTCCGCATCGCAAAAGGCTCTTCCTTTATTTGTCGTGCGTAGGAGCTTTTCCGCTCTTCTGAAAGGATTTCGCTCTTTTTGATCCTGTTCAGCATATAGATGTGAACCGTTTTTTGGATTTGTTTATGCTGATAGCCTGCCTCTTTAAAAAATGCGAGCCCGAGCGCCGCCAAAAGGGCGAATATGCCTGCGCTGATCAGGGACTCCCTGTCAGCTGAAGCATGAAATAGAAAAGCAGCTAAATTAAAGAGAGAGAATGCAGCAAGCGGAATAGCAAGAAAACGGTAAATGACGGTTTTTTTCATGAAAGGCTGTACGGCCTTTTGAATTTTTTGCATTTCTGTTTTGATGAACCCCGGCATTTGTTCGACTCTGTAAAAGTTCATATAATCCTCCCCCTTTATTTGATGTTTCAAGCTTCACGAACGTTATCATATGTGTTTATTTTAACGCAGGTGCAAGCTGGTTTTAAAGAAATCTGCCCGTATTTTTCACGAAGAATCTGGATCGCAGCTCTTTATTCTTTTAAAATGTGAGTGTTATAATTTGTAATGGGAATCAGATCACTGTTATTCATGGAATACTAATGGCAATCTTCTTGATAAATATGAATGAGCGGGGTTACAAAGTGAGTATTTCTTCCATCCTTTTATCACTTTTTTTCATTTTAAATATTCTTTTGGCCATCATTGTCATCTTCAAAGAACGGCGCGATGCCAGTGCATCTTGGGCGTGGCTGCTTGTTCTTTTCTTTATTCCCGTTTTAGGCTTTATTTTATACTTATTATTCGGCCATAATCTCAGACGCAAGCATTTGTTTCAATGGGAAGACCGGAAAAAGATTGGAATTGAAAGGCTGCTGAAGCATCAGCTTGAAGATTTAGAAACCAAGCAATTTCAGTTTAACAACCGGGCAACCTTTGATAACAAAGATTTAATTTATATGCTGATTATGAATAACCATGCTGTGTTTACAGAGGATAATTCAGTTGACGTCATTACAGATGGACGGGATAAATTTCAGCGGCTGCTGAGTGACATTTCAAAGGCTAAGGATCATATCCATTTACAGTATTATATTTATAAAGGCGATGAATTAGGCAAAAAATTGCGGGACGCTCTCATCCAAAAGGCGAAAGAAGGTGTTCAGGTCAGAGTGCTTTATGATGAACTCGGGTCCAGAACGCTGAGAAAAAAGTTTTTTAAAGAGCTTCGCGAGGCTGGCGGGCATGTGGAGGTCTTTTTCCCGTCAAAGCTCAGGCCGATTAACCTGCGGCTGAATTACCGGAACCATCGAAAGCTTGTGATCATAGACGGTATGACCGGTTATGTCGGAGGCTTTAACGTCGGAGATGAGTATCTAGGGCTTAATCCGAAATTCGGTTATTGGCGGGATACGCATATCCGGCTGCAAGGAACGGCCGTGCACGCCATCCAAACACGATTCATCCTTGACTGGAACCAAGCTTCTCATCACCATACGCTGACATATATTCCAAATCACTTTCCTGATTACGGCCCAAAAGGCAACGTCGGGATGCAGATTGTCACAAGCGGCCCTGATTCGGAATGGGAACAAATTAAAAATGGCTACATCAAAATGATTTCGAACGCCAAGCGTTCCATTTTGATACAAACACCTTATTTTATCCCAGATGCAAGCCTGCTGGATGCTTTAAGGATCGCTTGCCTTTCGGGCATTGACGTTAACATTATGATTCCGAACAAGCCCGATCACGCCTTTGTATACTGGGCGACACTTTCGTATATCGGCGATCTGCTGAAAGCCGGAGCCACTGTCTATATTTACGATAACGGCTTTATTCACGCGAAAACCATCGTGGTGGATGACGAAATCGCTTCAGTCGGCACAGCGAACATTGATGTCCGAAGCTTCAGGCTGAATTTTGAGGTTAATGCATTTATTTACGATATCACCATTGCTAAAAAACTGGTTTCAACTTTTAAAGAAGATTTGCTAGTATCCAGAAAATTCACCTATGAGGAGTATCTGCAGCGCCCGTTGTGGATTCGAATAAAAGAATCCGTCTCGCGGCTGTTGTCGCCGATCTTATAAGATGCGAAAACCCCCGGCCTTTACGGCCGGGGATTTTCCTGATGGTCACAGTAAATGATGATCGCCTCCCGCAAAAAAGCGGCAAGACCTTCTCCATATTGATTGATTGAATCGGTAAATCGCTCGTCAGTGATATACACTTCCCCAAGTCCTCTGAAAATGTCGAGTGTGCAATCGTAATGATATTGGCAAATATGATCGCGAAATGCCCCCACTGCGGCCTGAACCTCTGCATCATCGGGCCCATGCTTCATTCGCGCCGCAATTCGTCTGTAAATCGAATCAAATTCAGCCATGATCGAGCGCCAATCATCTGCCGAGTATGCAGATGTCCTTTTCTCTGTTTCTTCTGCGATTTCCTTACCATACAGCTTTCTGACTTCATCAGCGTATGTCTGCTGATGCTCTTCAATGTCTTTCATGCTTAATCCGGCAAATAAATCCCTCTTATTCATCGTTTCCCCTCCATCAACGGACAAAAGCGTCCTGTCAATTGTTTGAATCATCTCATCCATTCTTTGTTTTTTCTTCATCAATATCTCCTTTTGCGACTGAAGTGCCGCTTTCCGGTCAAAATTCGGATGATCCAGCATCTCTTTAATCTCATCCAGACGAAACCCGATTTCCTTGAAAAATAAAATCTGCTGCAGTCTTTCCAGGTCTGCGTCACTGTACAAACGATACCCAGCATCAGTAAGCGCTGAAGGATTCAGAAGCTCAATATTGTCATAGTGATGAAGCGTCCGAATGCTAACGCCTGATATCTCCGCCACTTGTTTAACTTGATATTTCATACATAACACCTCCTCTTTTTTATCGTAAACAATCACGCAACGTTAGGGTCAATCCCCAAAATGTTATTTTCTATACAAAACTTCTCACAAATAGTGTATAAATGAAAAGTGAGTATTTTTTTGTAAAGGGGAGCCAGTATACATGAATCCTGAAACAATGAACAAAACCCTCATCAGCATTTCGAAATGGGGAAAAGCTACAGGCATTTTATTTATTATTATGGGCGCAATTACCGCGCTTTCAGGCGCGTTCATTTTTCTAATCGGTGCCGTGCCAGGCGTACTGCAAATTATTTCCGGTATCTTTTTGATGAGGTCAGCTAGGGAAGCAGGCCAAATGGCTGAACACAATAGCGGACAGTCTGAAGACTTAATGCTGGAGAATTACGCGAAATTCGTAAAGATGCAAGGGATTTATTTGATCGTAAGCATTGCTGTATCCATTCTTGCGATTATCGCCTTCTTCATCTTTTTAATGCTTGGGATTGCTGACGGCCTTTTCAGCGATACGTACAGCACTTATTAATGAGAAAAACCCGGAGCTGGCTCCGGGTTTTTTATTATTCCGCTTCGCTTACCACTGTGAAGCGTTCATTTTTGTATTCGGGATGTTCAAGCTCGTCCAACACGGCAATGGCATAATCTGCATAGCTGATATAGCTGTCGCCTTTTGCATTTACGATGACATTGTCTTTTCCTTTTTGGTAAGAGCCAGTCCGTTTTCCTGCCGGATCAAAAAATGCCGCAGGACTGAGGAACGTCCAGGAAATGGAGTCTGTCTGCTGCAAATCTTTCAGGTTCTCGCCTTGATTTGATGCAGTTGGCAAATATTCTTTCGGAAATTCCGGCGTATCCATTAAACGGGTTGTTTTGGCTTCATCAACAAACAGGCTTCCCGCTCCGCCAACAACAAGCAATCTTGTGTGCTTCGCGTCCTTTAAGATGTTGATGAGTGCTCTTCCTGCTTCAACATGAAGATGTTCTTGGCCGGGTGCTGCTCCAAAAGCGTTTACGACTGCGTCGAAAGGCTTGATGTCTTCCGCAGTCAGTTCAAACACATCTTTTTCCAAAACCGCTACGTCCTGCCCCTGCACTTTTGAAGCGTTTCTGACGATGGCTGTCACTTCATGGCCTCTTGTTTTCGCTTCTTTCAAAATCTCGTTTCCCGCTTTCCCGCTTGCGCCTATAATACCAATTTTCATTTTTCATTTCCTCCTTATTTGTAACAATTTCAGTTACATGTTAGCGGTGAGAAGTCATCCCTTTTGATTAAAAGAGATGATTCATAACATCTTTTAATGACTTGCTCGCCAGTTCATTTTCCATCGCTCTTTGCACACTTTCAAACGTTTCATCCAGAGCGTTCTGAATTTTTTTCCCTACCGGACATTTCGGATTCGGGTTTTCATGAACCGCAAAGAGTTCTTCTTGCTTTTGGACAGCCCGGTACACTTCTAAAAGAGAAATATCAGCAGGATCTTTTTTGAGGCTTGCACCCGGCACCCCGGCGCGTGATGTGAGAATATCAGCTTTTTTCAGCAGGCTGATCATTCTTCGCACAACTACCGGATTCGTGTTGACACTGTCTGCAATGATTTCTGAAGATGTTTTTTCATCCATCGAGATGAGGGATAAAATATGAATGGCAACAGCAAGACGGCTGTTAATCATGTTTTTTCACCACCGTTGTAACTATAATAGTTACATTTGATTCGTTTGTCAACATCTAATATACACTAAATACACGGGTTTTGTGCACCGTTTTTAGTCAATAGAACGGCCGGATGCACTCCGGCCGCGTCTTATCAGAATAAGAAATATCTTTGTCCAAGTGGGACATAATCGACAGGCTGGCAAGACAACTCCTCCCCGTCAGCAAAGACCTGATAGGTTTTTGGATCAATCTCAATCTTCGGCAAAGCCGAATTCAGCTTCATATCCAGCTTGCTCAGCTTTCTGATATTTTTGACTGGAGAAATCCTTTTTTCCAGCCCTAAGCTTTCCGCCACACCACGCTCTATGCTTGCCTGAGACATAAATGTAATCGAGGTTGAGCGATTGGCTTTTCCGTAAGACGCATACATTTGACGCATGAAAACCGGTTCAGGAGTCGGGATGGACGCGTTCGGATCTCCCATTTGCGCACGTGCAATCATACCGCCCTTTAAGACCAGTTCCGGTTTTACGCCGAAAAATACCGGGTCCCACAGAACGAGATCAGCAAGCTTCCCTTTTTCCACCGAGCCGACCTCATGGCTGAGCCCGTGCGTAATTGCCGGATTAATCGTGTATTTGGCAATGTACCGTTTTGCGCGCACATTGTCATTCCCGTTTTCGCCGGCAAGAGCGCCGCGCTGTTTTTTCATTTTATCGGCTACCTGCCATGTTCGGATGATCACTTCACCGACCCGCCCCATCGCTTGGGAATCCGATGATGTCATGCTGATCGCACCGATATCATGGAGAATATCCTCCGCGGCAATCGTCGCAGCCCTGATTCTGGAATGGCTGAAAGCCACATCTTCAGGCACTTTCGCATCTAAATGGTGGCAGACCATCATCATGTCAAGATGCTCATCCATCGTATTAACGGTATAAGGAATGGTTGGCGTTGTAGATGACGGCAGAATGTTCGCGTAAGAAGCGAGCTTCATAATATCCGGAGCGTGGCCGCCGCCTGCTCCTTCAATGTGATAAGTATGAATGACCCGGTCCCCGATCGCGTCGAGCGTGTTTTCCAAAAAGCCCGCTTCGTTAATCGTATCGGTATGGATGGCAACTTGAATATCAGCCTCGTCCACGACTTCCATACACGTTTTAATGGCGCTTGGCGTCGTGCCCCAGTCTTCATGAAGCTTAAGGCCGATGGCGCCTGCTTCCACCTGCTCGATCAGCGGCGCTTTATCGGATGCATTCCCTTTTCCTAAGAAGCCGACATTGATCGGAAACTCCTCGGCCGCTTCCAGCATCCTTGCCATATACCACGCGCCGGATGTACATGTTGTCGCTTTGCTGCCTGTTGCGGGTCCTGTTCCGCCTCCCAAAAGGGTTGTCACACCTGAAGAAAGCGCAACTTCCATCTGCTGAGGACAAATAAAATGAATGTGCGTGTCCACTCCCCCGGCTGTTAAAATTTTGCCTTCACCGGAAATCACCTCTGTCCCCGCTCCGATGACCATGTGCGGATCGACTCCATCCATGATATCAGGATTTCCGCTTTTTCCGACACCGACAATCCGGCCGTCTTTCACACCGACATCCGCTTTGACAATGCCTGTGTAATCCAATAGCACGACGTTGGTGATAACCAAATCCAAAGCGCCATCCTTCCCTGTGATTCTGCCGTTTTGGCCCATGCCGTCGCGGATTGTTTTTCCGCCGCCAAAGATCATTTCTTCACCATATACTGTGAAATCCTTTTCGACTTCGATCCATAAATCCGTGTCGCCCAATCTGATTTTATCGCCCGTTGTCGGGCCAAACAGTTCCGCATATTCCTCCCGTGACATTTTCATCGGATTACACCCTCCATCCAGCCGGCTTGTTTTAAGTTGGCCAACGTTTTTTCTTTGCCGCGTTCATCGATAAACGTGTCGGCCATTCCGTTCAGCCCTTTAATTGTCTTGCGTCCTCTGATTTCCACTAGTGAGACCGTTTTCTGCTCTCCCGGCTCAAAACGGACCGACGTGCCTGATGGAACATCAAGACGCATGCCGATCGCCAGCTCACGGTCAAATAATAAAGCCCCGTTGGCCTCCGCAAAATGAAAATGCGAACCGACTTGAATGGAGCGTGATCCGGTGTTTTTTACCGTTACCTCCCGTATCTCACGGCCTTCATTAATCGTAATGGTTCCCTCAGCAATTTGAAATGCTCCCGGCTTCATGACTTCACCTCCGCAGAAATTGGCTGATGTACCGTAACAAGCTTTACTCCATCCGGAAATGTGGCCTCCACCTGAATGCTGTCAAGCATCTCAGGCACTCCTTCCATCACATCTTTTTCCGTTAATACATGGCGGCCGGCTTCCATCAGCTCTGCTACTCCCTTCCCATCACGTGCGCCTTCCATAATAAAGCAGGTGATATAAGCAGCAGCCTCAGGATAGTTCAGCAGAACGCCCCGCGCCTTTCGCTGTTTGGCTAATTCCCCCGCTGCAAAAATGAGCAATTTCTCTTGTTCAACCGGTGTCAGTTTCATCTGTAGTCCTCCTTCTTTTGTCATATAAAGCAGATGCGGCTACTACGAATTTGCGGAACAGTCAGGCGGGACATCACCTCCCTTTCTTCGAGAATGGGGGTCATACGGTAAGATGCCTTTCAAAGCGGCATGCCGTTTCTTCATCAGCCTTGCCATGGTCAACAACCGTTCCCCTGTCGATCACAGAAAGATAGTCAGCACAGATTAACGCGTTTTCCAGACTGCGCTCGACTAAGATAACAAATGTCTTTTTTTTTGGAAATTTCTATAATAACTTGTCTGACTAGTTCGACAATTAAAATCTGAATTCCTTCCAATTGTTTATTAAGTAAAATATTTTTCAGATTTACCATCAGCGCTCTGACGATTGCAAGCTGTTGCTGTTGACGCCTTTTCGTTTTGAACAAACGTTTGATTAAAACAAATAGCCCCCTCTGTTTAGCCGGAGTCGGCCTAATACAGCGACAATCTGCCCCGGGCGAAGCTAAGGCTGTGCAAAACCATCGATTGATCATAACCAGACGTTACATTCCTGATGGCAGCCCGTTGTTTTGCTCCGCAACCGGAAGCATGGCATGCAGGCCAGTCTGAGGCGCCGCCCTCCACGATACCGAGAACCCGACTATTGCCATTAACTCCGCATCATGGACGGTCACTTCGCTGATCGCCACCGTTCCTCTTAACGAGTGAAGAATTCCGGCCTTCACTGAATCCCCGCTTGTGTCGATATCAACTGTTTTTTCGCACTCCCGTGGCTTCCGACACTTTCTTCGGTGCAGTACATTCCGTCATCAAAACCCCTTTGTTTGATTTCTCAAATGATGTAATAAAAGTTTACAACTTATGTCATTATTATATAGAAGAGGTCTATTAATTCAAAGAATATTTAAAAAATTTAGTTACCTTGACCAAATCAGCTTCTTTTTTTGTTATATTTATTTACATCAGAAAAATCGAACAAAAAAAGACAAGAAACATTTCGTTTCCTGCCTCTTCCGTACGATTAATCTTTATCTGAAAATTTATCCTTGGCTTTCCCGATATCCTTTTGGATTTCGCCTTTCGCCTTATCTTTTTTGCCTTCAGCCTGCATGTCCGTTCTGTCAGCCATATCTCCGACTTTATCCTTCACTTCTCCTTTGGCTTTATTGAAGCCGCCCTTCATTTTGTCTTTTACACTATCGTTACCCATGTTAATTCTCCCCTCTCAATTATGTGTGTACTTGTTAACTTCCCGATCTGAGAGGCAATAAACATTCTAATGTTATTTATCGATTTCGTAGCGCTCTCCGTAACGGAGCACCTTGTATATCGCCAGCCCGTCTGATGACTTTTTCTCCGAATATCGGACCGGCAGCAGGGCAAAAAACACATAATACGTAGAAAAATAGACAAACTGATAGAAAAACACATTCGGCTTTAATACACTGTGTATAATCAGCAGATTGATTGCAAAAATCGTGATGAGGTTAAACAAGCAGCCCCCTGCATACACGAGTGCATTTGAGAATCGATTGTCAATTTTCAACTCCCCGTACCGGCAAAAAGAATCGATAAAATAAATCGTTCTGAACCGTATGGGTCCAATTTTAAGCAGCGTTTTTCCCATGCCTATATCCAACGATCCCTTTCCGCCAAAAATAAAAGCCATAAAGCTGTGCCCTGAAACATGTATAATCTGTACAAGCGGCAGAACAATGAGGAAAGACCACAGAAACTTCACCATATCATTAAAACCAAACATTGAATTCCCCCTCACATGCATATCTGCATCCCAAAACGGCTTTTGTTCAAAAAACAGTGCTGTAGCGATTTTTCCTGTTCTCCCCGGAAATAAACGTTCCGATGCTCCCCTTTTTTTGCATAAAAAAAAACCATCTGCCAGCAGATGGTTTTGTCTCATACTTCATATAAACAATCGTTCCTTTGAATCATCTCTCTCATGCTGACCGCTTTTTCATAAAAATACACCGCTTCTTTATATTGTTCGCGATGACTGAAATAAGAGGCAGCATCTAAAGCAAATTCTTCAATATATACATACAGGCCCTTTTCTTCCATATAATCAAATACTTCTTGAATCATATTCAAATTGACAGATTCCACATATAATGCCTGCAGAAATTTATATTTTGCCAGACTGAAGAAGTCGTTTCGTTTTTGGGCAATGGCAATCCCTTTTTCATAGTACCGTATCGCGGCTTCGCTATCTTGTTTTTTGAAAAGAACGCGAGTCAGGCTGAAGAGCGCTTTTGGAAGCTGTTCCAGCTGATAATCCTCGAAGACAGGAAGCGCTTTTTCAAAGTATTCGGCGGCCTGATCCAGCTCCCCCTTGTCATCATAGCAATTACCAATATTATAAAGGGCTGATCCGATCAAACGGGGCTGTCCTTCCAATAAAGCAAGGCGATACGCGTCATCTAAATGTTCAAGCGCTTTTTCATAATTTCTGTAGTCAATGTAGTTTCCTGATATGACGAAATGGCATTGAATTCTTCTGACTCTGTAAAAATCGTGAGCCTTATACGTCTCCAGCGCCTGTACGGCATGGTTCATGGAAAAGTGCGTCTGCTTCATAATATAAAAGACTTCCGCCACTTTAAAATGAAATTCCGCTCTTTCAATTTCATCTTCTACAAACGCAAGCATCTTCTCAGCTTTCCGATAAAAGGATATAGCCGAGATGTAATTGTTCTGTTCAAATTCGTACATTCCTCTAAACAAGTGAAAATAATACTCAGATAATCCGGAGATGCTGTCCTGATTGCTTTCCAGCGTTTTGATCAATTCACGATATTGAAGCTGAGATTCCTCGTGCAGGTCAGGCTTTACATAATCCAGCATAATTTGGTGCCGGTAGCTGATCAGCTGATAATACAGGAGAAGCAGCTGATCCTCTTCCATCTGTTCGATATCTAGATCAATTTCTTCTTTCAGTTTTACGGCATCAGCCACTTGAAATGCTAAAATGTGCTTATACCACTTATTGATTTTCACTCCTACTTGAGATGACGGGATCTCGTACGCGGCCATGCCCCTCCAACCCTTTCTATTTTCTAATTGGTTATATTTTATCATAATGTATGGCTTTGGAATTAAATTTTCTTACAATGATTCCTTCTTTATGCCTATCCTTATATATTTCGGTTTTTATACGTATTTTTTGCACTCGGATTCTAATAAAAAAGCTTACCGGACAGTGCCGATAAGCTTTTGACTTCATTTTACCCGCCAATATAAGACATTTCCACTTTCTTTTTGCCAGATGCTTTTGATAGCGTACGATCGACTGAATACTGATCGATCCGATTTTTCCATACTGTCCCGATCATTTCTGATAGTTCGTCATCACTTAATTCCTGGCGAACCGGAGCTCTGAGGTCAAATCCGCTTGAAGCGAATAAGCAGGTAAACAGCTCTCCTCTCGCAGAAAGACGGGCTCTGTTGCAAGATCCGCAGAACGCATCAGATACAGATGATATGACGCCGATTTCTCCGGAGCCGTCCAAGTAGCGGAATCTGGAAGCCACTTCGCCTATATAATTAGGAGCTATCGGCTCAACCGGCATGTGTTCATTGATTAAATCTATGATTTCCGCCTTTGTCATGACGTCTTTCTTTTCCCATTGGTTGGTGTTGCCTACGTCCATAAATTCTATGAATCTCAGGATATGCCCTTTTTCTTTAAAATAACGGGCCATAGGCAGTATATCTTTTTCATTGACGCCCTTTTGAACGACCATATTGATTTTAACACCGAGCCCCGCTTGCTTCGCCGCTTCAATGCCTTCCAGCACCTTGCTGACAGAAACACCGCGCCCGTTTATCTTCTTAAAACGCTCGTCTTCTAAAGAATCAAGGCTGATCGTAACCCTTTTCAGCCCAGCCTCCTTGAGCCTCTTTGCATAAACAGGCAGCAGTGATCCGTTTGTCGTCATCGCGATGTCACGAATACCCGGTATGCGGGCCAGTTTTTTGATTAGTTCCGGCATATCCTTTCTCATGAGGGGCTCTCCGCCGGTCAAGCGGATTTTTTCAACGCCAAATCTTGTGACAAACAATGTCGCAAGCCGTTCCAGCTCCTCAAATGAAAGCAGCTCCTCTTTCTTTAAAAAAGGATAATCCGGACCGAATAATTCGGCGGGCATACAGTACGTGCATCGGAAGTTGCAGCGGTCTGTAACAGAAATGCGAAGGTCTCTCAGCGGTCTGTTTCTTTTATCCAACATCTGACGCGACTCTGTAATCATAGCTACAGCCCCTTCCTACTCCCTGATTCTCTCAGGGTGTGTATATACATTAAATGATCCGTTTCTGACAAATCCAATCGCTGTGATATTCAATTCTTCAGCCATTTGAATCGCAAGCTCCGTCGGGGCCGATTTGGAAATGACAATCGACACGCCGATTTTGGCCGCTTTTAACAGGACCTCTGATGAGATTCTGCCGCTAAACACAATCAGTTTGTCGCGTACGGACATCCCGTTTAGAAGGCAGTGTCCGTATAGTTTATCAAGTGCGTTGTGCCGACCGATATCGGTGCGCATCAACAGAAGCTTCTCTGTGTCGCAAAGCGCCGCATTATGGACGCCTCCCGTATCCTGAAACGTCCCGCTCCCTTGCTGCATGTCTTTCATAAGCGCCAGACATGCCTCAGGCGATATCTTGATTTGGCTGACAGCCGTCTTGGCTGTTTTGACATCCTGCTGAAAATAAAAATGACGGCCCTTTCCGCAGCATGAGCCGATCACCCGTTTCGTATAATCCTTTTGATCCAATGTCTCAGGGTGAACGAGGTCGACATATACAAAACCGAGACTTTCATCTATTGTAAACCTTTTAATTTCTTTTTGAAATCGTATAACACCCTCTGATGCGAGAAATCCGATGACAAGCTCTTCGATATGCTCAGGCGTACAAACGAGCGTCACAAATTCACTGCCATTCAGTATTACTGTCAAAGGGAATTCCGTCACCATCCGGTCTTCTACTTTGCTTATTTCCCCTTGTTCATAGCGCCATACATCCCTGACCGCAGTTACTTTATCGTTCAATGTCTCTTCCCCTCCGCAATGTTCCTGCCTTTATATTTTTTCACACTCCTCGGATTTTGTCGAATTCTGAGACACAAAAAGAGCCCTCTATATAAAGGGCTTTCACAGGATGTGATGACGGCGGTGTTTAGGCAGGGCGCCTAAGCATTTAGCCGCCGTTCCTTTTACCAATGTGCATTGACAACGAACGCGGGGTTTGTCGACACGCTGAGAGCCCTCTATATAAAGGACTCTATGTTTGATTATGCTGATTCTTTTTCAGAACCGTAAACAGCACAATAGCTGCGATCAAGGTGAGAATGCTGACAAAAAAGAAGGCTGCCAGTTTTAGAAGAACACCAAGCAATATGAATGCAACGGTGGCTATAAGAAAAATCATTCCGAATAATTTCATATGTTCAACCCCTTTTTAGGGTATCATTCCCGCCCAAATTGTTTTTAAACCAATAAAAAAAGGCGCCTGGGGGAGCGCCTGATCTTTAGGTTCCTTACTCAGTAAATTTTTGTGCTTCTTTTTCCCAAGCCTGTTCGAACTCATCCGCACTGTTCGCTGAAATATATTCTCCACCGCCAGCGACAGCTGCTTGTTTCATCTCTTCATTACCCTTGACATCAAAGTTGAAGCCAATGATGTTTACAATCGTATCCACATTTGATGCACGGAGCTTTTCGATTTCTGCCGCAGGGTCTCCGCCGCACGTTTCTTCACCGTCAGTGATTAAATACACCACGTTTTTCCCGTCTGCGTCAAATGCTTCAAATTCTTTTCTTGTGTCTGCAAGTGCTTTGGCAATCGGTGTCCATCCAGTCGGCTTGAGCTCACTCAATGAATTGTCAAACAGAGACCCTTCATATGGATGAAGGCCGTAAATGGTTTCCGTCGTACTGCACGAAAGGGCTTTACCGGACAGTTTATTATTCCCTGCATGCCCGAAAACGCGAAGCATAAGATTTGTATCCTTCGGAAGGAGTTCGGCAAAAGATTTTACTGATTTTTTGGCAATGTCTATTTTGCGCTCTCCTCCTGTTTTTTGAACCATGCTTCCGCTTCCGTCAAACAAAACAGCTACATTTGTATCAGCCTGTTTCTCAGCGGCAAAAGACGGGGAGGCAATGGAAACAGTCAACAATCCAATGATACCGGCAGCCAGCAATTTTTTCATATGATTACTTCCTTTCTTTTTCATATTTTCCAACTATATGTTGGATTCTTCTTTATGCTAGAATACGAAAATGCAAAAAGATATAGGACATGCTGCCTTTTGTGCTGCTTTCACGATCTGTCCAAAATCGCTTGAAATGCCGTTCATTTTTAGCCATTTCCGCCCAGAAAGCATAAACAGCTTGTGTGATCATTCATTCTTTTTTCGCCTTGATTATGACAGAAAAACGGAAATCTGCTACTATGCTACAGGCAGACAGCTAATTAGTTTTGAAGTTTTTGTTACATACAAAAAGAGGCTGACCATCACCAGCCTCTTTTTTCTTATTTAGATAACATTAGTGATTGCTGAGTGAAAATTTTCTCAACATCTTTTTGGGTATAAGCCGGGAAGTATTCACCGCCGCCTACTTTCGCAATTGCGTTCAGCTGGCCTTTGTATCCCTCTTTATAATCAAAGCCGATCACATTAACAGTGATATTCTCTTTTTGCAGTTCCTTTGCTGTTTTAATCGGGTTTCCTCCGCACGTTTCCTCACCGTCTGTCAACAGATACACCACTTTTTCCCCTTTTGCATCAAGCTGGTCAAAAGAAGATTTCGCCTCGTTCAGCGCTTTGGCAATTGGCGTCCAGCCAGTCGGCCCAATTGTATTGAGAGAATTAAGGAAGCTTTGCTCGTTAAAGCTTTGGAAGCCGTATACGTTGCGAATGGCTTCGCATGACTGAACTTTTCCGGAATTTTTATTGTTTCCTTCAGAACCAAACACGCTCATTTTCACCTGAGTTCCTTCTGGCAATGAGCTCGCAAACTTTGAAATTTCTTTTTTGGCTGAATTAAATTTAGATACACCATCTATTCTTTTCGCCATACTTCCGCTGGCATCAAGCAAGACCGCCACGTTCGCCGGCGCTTTAGCCTCCGTTTCTGACTTTTCAGCTGCAAAAGCAGGTGAAGTTAATCCAAAAAGCAATCCTGTCATCATGATCAGTGAAAATCTTTTCTTCATGTTCGTACCCCTTTACCAATTTGTTTCTGCGTGCAGATGTTCAACGCTGAACATAATCTATCGTAATCAACAAAAACCGAGAAATAAATAGGGCGGGCTTCCCCATTGCTGTTGTTTACTTTTGCATAGAAACCTATGTTTTTATTAGTGATTTCCACCTAACGCCCCTATGAAAAGAGAAGATTGTCCGCCTTTCGGCTTTCGTTATATGAGTCTGTCGAAGTCTGTCGACAAATGTGGATGACTTTACCACAATCTCAAAGCCTGAAATCAGGAAAAAAGGACTGATCCTTAAAGACGGTCAGAAGCTCCTCTAAACCGTTTCAGCTGCTCTTAGATAAAAGATATTCAGGAACAGAAAAAGACGCCCAATGAGCGTCTTTTTCTACTTTTTCGCCATATATTTATTCAAAAACGCATCTGCCTCAGAAATTTGTGTGCCTTGGTAATAGTACTTTACAATGTCATCAACCGTTTTGCCTTCTTTGGCCATAAAATTCGCTCCGTATTGGCTCATCCCCACACCGTGGCCAAATCCTCTCGTCGTGACTGTAATTGTGTCTCCATTTCGCTTCCATTCAAAATCGGCGGAGTTGAGACCCAGCTTTTCACGTATGTCTCTTCCTTTCAGCGTCTTGCCGTTAATGACGGCAGTTGCGACCTGGTGGCCCGGTGTCTCGCCAGTAATCTTCCCTACTGCGCTAGATCCATCCAGCTTGACGCCAAGCTTTTGCTGAAATTCTGCCGCTGTAAAGGTTTTCGTTGCCTTATATTTCGGAGACTTTTTATCCCATGGGCTTTTGACGCTTTTTAAATATGGGATAGCACTTGTCCAATAAGCTTCTGCATTCTCTGTGTAGCCGTTGCTTGTGGAGAAAAAGGATGCTTCAATCGGCTGGTTGTTGTACGTTAAGATTTTGCCTTGCGTACTGGCTACCGCATCTGTGATTTTCTTCAGTTTTGTCTCATAGCTTGTGCCCCACTGTTTTTTCAGCTCCGCTTTGTTTTTATACACCTGGAACATCTGTGTATCATCCACCAGTGAGCCTTTAGGAGCCTCAACCGCTGAATTTGACACCATCAGTCTGACAATAAATGTTCTGGCGGCGAGAGCCTGGGCTTTCAGTGCTTCAGATTCAAAGGTTGCCGGCATTTCGGAGGCGACGACTCCAATCACATACTCTTCAAGCGGAATGTCTTCTACGGATTGATTTGCGGTTCGATAGACGGGAATAGAAACAGGTGATGCTTTCAATGTTTCTGCTCCTTTCGATGCTGGTTTCGTGCTGACTGCTGTCTTTTCTGATTCTACGCTGGCCCCCGCTTCCTTATTATGCTGGAATGGTATAACCAAGAGTGTGGGAACCAAGAGAATCAATGCACATAGTACGGATAGTGTGATTGCGAATTGTTTCATATTCAGCTGCCTCCTGCTCGGGATTCGACTCTAGTCTAGTCTATGGGCAGGGACAAGCTAATATGACTCTCGTTTTGGACAGAAACTTTATTTGTCATTTACGTATTCTTTTTTGCTATTTTGCGCATAATGATGATAATACACAAAAAATAAAAAACCAGTATGCCAGAGTGACATACTGATTTTCAAGTAAGTTTATGCATTTAAGTCAGAAACGACTTCTTTATTCTCTTGCTCAGAAGCAGACTCATCATTTACACGTTCGATGTCTGCGCCCAGAGCGGCAAGCTTCTGATGGAAATCAACGTAACCGCGGTCTAAGTGCTTCAATTCAGTAACACGTGTGTGACCTTCAGCCACTAACCCCGCAAGAATCAGCGCTGCACCTGCACGCAAATCAGTCGCTGCAACTTCAGCTCCCTGAAGCTGTACAGGACCGTTAATGATGACAGAACGTCCTTCAATCTTGATATCACCATTCATACGGCGGAATTCTTCCGCATGCATAAAACGGTTTTCAAAAACGGTTTCTGTAATCATGCTTGTGCCGCTTGCACGAAGCAGAAGCGCCATCATTTGTGACTGCATATCAGTCGGGAAGCCCGGGTGAGGCATTGTTTTGATGTCAATCGGTTTAAGTTCTTTCGGGCCGATGACACGCAGACCTTCACCTTCATCCTTAATTGTTACACCCATCTCTTCCATTTTTGCAATTAAAGAGGTGAGGTGCTCAGGAACCGCTCCTTTTACTAATACGTTTCCTTCAGTGATTGCAGCAGCAACCATAAATGTGCCCGCTTCAATACGGTCAGGAATAATATGGTGTTTTACGCCGTGAAGCTTTTCGACTCCTTCAATTTTGATGGTGCCGGTGCCAGCTCCGCGGATTTTTCCGCCCATGCCGTTGATATAGTTTGCTAAATCAACGATTTCGGGTTCTTTTGCCACGTTTTCCAGCGTTGTTGTTCCTTCAGCTAGAGCGGCTGCCATAATCAGGTTCTCTGTAGCTCCTACACTTGGGAAGTCCAGATAAATTTTTGCGCCTTGCAGTCGGCCTTTTACTTCAGCTTCAATGAAGCCATTACCGACTTTGATTTCTGCGCCCATTGCTTCAAAACCTTTTAAATGCTGATCAATCGGTCTGGAACCAATTGCGCATCCGCCCGGAAGTGCAACTCTTGCATGACCTGTACGCGCAAGAAGCGGCCCCATGACAAGCACAGACGCACGCATTTTACGAACATATTCAAAAGGTGCTTCAGTTTGCAAAGCGTATGAAGCATTTACAGTCACTTCATTATTTTCAAAATGCACATCTGCTCCTAAATGACGCAACACTTCGTTAATTGTATATACATCGGAGAGCGTAGGTACATCACAAATTACGCTTTTTTCTTCACTTGCTAATAAAGATGCAGCGATAACAGGTAAAACGGCATTTTTAGCGCCTTCAACTTTGACTGTGCCGTTTAACTTCTGACCGCCGCGGACGATGATTTTTTCCAAGGTATTCCCCTCCGCGTCCCTAAATTCTCTATATTAATATTCAGTCGTAACGATTGGTGTGCCAACCGTAACGGTATGTTTTCCGCCCATTCCTGCACTTCTAAGTGCAATTTGCAAATTCATTTTATGTTTCGAGGTCATAATGTACTCTTCCCACTCATCTGTAAACGCAGAAATAGAAACGAAATTTGGCTCAACTACATGTTCTACTGATCTTGCTTGAAATTCATTTAATAACTGATTTGCTTTTTTTTGCAAAACAATATTCATATTATCATCTAAGTGACCATTTAGACAAGTAAAAATAACTACTTTTTCTTGGAATATCCCAAGTGTCTCCCGTTCAAACTGTTCATATGTATCATTCCAGCTATCCGGTGTCTCTAGACTCATTTGCTCATATAATAAATACGAAGTTGGATTGTGTTTTTTGAGGGTTGTGACAAGCTGCAGTCTAAAAGAAGTACGATTTTTTTTGTCAGTATATGTGCCAATTGCCTTTACGACTTTATCTTCCTGTGCAATCGTCCAATCATATTGACGATACTCTGATTTTAAACGTTGCACTTTTTGATAAAATTCTTTTTCGGTCAGTGACATGTTTTGTTTTGCATGCAATGTCCACTTATCTATTGATACATCTTGGCGTTCCATCCCCTCTGCCATTTGTGCTAACGGCGTTAATTCACTCGCATGAATGGTATGGAAAACAGCAATGACGAAGCTTAACATGACGGAAATGATAATAGCGCGGCTTACTTGTTTTTTCTTCATGTTCATCTCTCCCCCTTATCCCCAGTTTTACCGGAGGCAAGAGGCGCCATACGTAAAAATCTTCGTCAAAACTCGAGCTATTCGCTTCAACCCGCTTCTCCCAACCATTTAATGAGAATAATGTTCAAAACCTATTAAAATAGATAGGGAAGCTGCTGTGAATAATTGAGATAATCTAAAAAGAAATTGGCAACGGCCGTTCCAATGGCGATTGTCAGCAAAATCATCAGGAGTCTTGCCTGCACGACTTTGCCTTTTTTGATTAACGGATCTATATTGACTGCTTGCAACGCCCACCAAGTCACTGCTATAAAAATCAGGTGAACGACAATGCCGATTGCAGCCTGCTGTCCCAATACACTCATCTATTACACTCCTTTCTCTGCGTTCATACCCTTTCTTATTATATAAGAAGCACAGATAAAGATGATACATTTTATACAGAACGGAATAATCACCCAAATCTAGGGCTAATCCCCGCTTAAAGTGCGATTCTTTTACATGGTATACTTTATTGGAAAGGAGCTGACAAATGTGAATCATTCTTTTTTTCAGCCTGAAAAGCAATATGGTGAGGACCTGCCAATTTTTGATCAGGAATGGGAAGCAATTGCATTCTATTATGATTATAGACAGTCACAGATTGAAGAACTGAATGAATTGTGTCAGTTTTTTAACATTTCTCTTACCTATACGAGAGAAAGCCTTGAAGAGCTTGAAAACCTTTATTTTCAAAGTATACAAGAGCTTTTGCTTGCTGATTGGAATCTTCCTATTGAAGAAATCGAGAAAATGATCAGTGTTTATCTTATAGATTGCGTGATTGCCCGCCATGAAGATGCTGAATGGGTTGTAAAACCTTATCCCTATAAAGACGGCGCTTATACACTTGGCTTTAGAAGACATCGCAAATCGTGGCATACAATGAATGCCTGTGATGGTTTATACCTGCGCCAAAAAGAGGATCGCCCGCTGCTGTCGCTGTTTGATTCTCTTGTTCGTTCATAAAAAAATCCTTCTCATAAAGAGAAGGATTTTTTCTTATTTCCCTGCTACATCCAATCTGTTCAAAGCCCGCTGTAACGCAAGCTCAGCCCGACGAATGTCAGTATCATCTGATTGAGAATTCAAACGCTCCTGCGCCCGCTGGCGTGCAGCTTCAGCGCGCTCTTTATCGATGCCTTCCGCTGTCTCGGCAGCCTGGGCAAGGATGGTGACCTGATCAGGACGGACTTCTACAAAACCGCCGCTGACGGCAACCATTTCAGTCTGCCCGTCTTTTTTCAGACGGACAGCGCCGATTTTAAGAGGAGCCACGGTTGGAATATGGCCTGGCAAAATACCGAGATCGCCGCTTTCGGCTCTCACACTCACCATTTCGATATCCGCATCGTATACTGGGCCGTCGGGAGTAACGATATTGACTTTAACGGTCTTCATGCTTTTACCCTCCTAGGACCAGATTAAACTTCTACACCCATTTCTTTTGCTTTCTCAACAACTTCTTCGATACGGCCTACAAGACGGAACGCATCTTCTGGAAGATGGTCGTATTTACCGGCTAAGATTTCTTTGAAGCCTTGTACCGTCTCTTTTACAGGCACGTAAGAACCTTTTTGTCCAGTGAACTGTTCAGCCACGTGGAAGTTCTGAGAAAGGAAGAACTGGATACGGCGTGCGCGGTGAACGACAAGTTTGTCTTCCTCGCCTAGTTCATCCATACCGAGAATCGCAATGATATCTTGAAGCTCTTTGTAACGCTGAAGCGTTGACTGTACTTCACGCGCAACCGCATAATGCTCTTCTCCGACAATTTCAGGAGCAAGGGCGCGTGATGTAGATGCCAACGGATCAACCGCAGGGTAAATACCCATTTCAGTTAATTTACGCTCAAGGTTTGTTGTCGCATCCAAGTGAGCGAACGTTGTTGCCGGCGCCGGGTCAGTGTAGTCATCGGCAGGCACGTAGATCGCCTGGATAGATGTAACTGATCCAACGTTCGTAGACGTAATACGCTCTTGGAGCTGACCCATCTCAGTTGCAAGCGTCGGCTGATAACCAACCGCTGAAGGCATACGGCCAAGAAGGGCTGAAACCTCTGAACCCGCTTGTGTGAAACGGAAAATGTTATCGATAAAGAACAGTACGTCCTGTCCTTGTACATCACGGAAGTGCTCAGCCATTGTAAGGCCTGTCAAAGCAACACGCATACGTGCGCCCGGCGGCTCGTTCATTTGTCCGAATACCATGGCTGTTTTGTTGATTACGCCAGAGTCACTCATTTCGTAGAAAAGGTCGTTCCCTTCACGAGTACGCTCTCCTACGCCGGCGAATACAGAGATACCGCCGTGCTCTTGCGCGATGTTGTTGATTAATTCCTGGATTAATACGGTTTTACCTACACCGGCACCACCGAACAATCCGATTTTACCGCCCTTAATGTAAGGAGCAAGCAAATCAACAACCTTAATACCTGTTTCAAGAATTTCAACTTCTGTTGAAAGCTGATCGAATGAAGGCGCCTGTCTGTGAATCGGATCCTTTTTTGCATCCGCAGGAACCGGCTCATTCAAATCAATATTTTCTCCGAGAACGTTAAATACACGTCCAAGTGTTACATCACCAACCGGTACTGAGATTGGCGCTCCTGTATCTACAGCTTCCATACCGCGCTGAACACCATCTGTAGATGCCATTGCGATTGTACGGACTGTATCATCACCTAAATGAAGAGCGACCTCAAGCGTTAAATCAATACCTACTTCGTTTTCACTTGCAGCTGGCTGTGAAATTTTAATCGCATTATAAATTTCAGGCAAGTGACCGTCTTCAAAACGCACGTCGACGACCGGTCCTAATACCTGGCTAACGCGTCCTTTCTTCATCGCTATCCCTCCTGACAAAATCTTTCTATTCTAAAGCGGCTGCTCCGCCGACAATTTCCGTAATTTCTTGTGTGATGGCTGCTTGGCGAGCGCGGTTGTAAGAAAGCGAAAGTGAATCGATAAGTTCCTTCGCGTTGTCTGTCGCATTTTTCATCGCCGTCATTCTTGCAGCGTGCTCACTTGCTTTACTGTCAAGAAGCGCACCGAAGATTAAGCTTTCTGCATATTGAGGAAGCAAAACCTCCAGAACCTCCTCTTCAGATGGTTCAAATTCATAAGACGCCGTTCTTTTTCCGCCGCCGCTGCCCAAATCAGATAACGGCAGAAGTTTTTTCTCCGTTACTTCTTGAGTAATGGCGCTGACAAAATGGTTATAAACAAGGTGCAATTCATCAAACGCACCGTCTATAAACATTTGAATCGTTTGACGGGCAAGATCTTTAATTTCTGTAAACGTTACTTCATCCCCAAGTCCTGTTAACTCGGAAATGATCGGAATCTCCCGTTTCTTAAAGAAATCACGGCCCACTCTTCCGATGGCAATCACCGCATACTCATCCTTAGACTGATGACGTTCTTGCATGGCCTGATAAGCACTCCGTAAAACCGAACTGTTAAAAGCGCCGGCAAGACCGCGGTCAGACGTAATGACAAGGTATGCCGTTTTTTTCACTTCTCTGCTGAGAAGCATCGGGTGCTTCACGTTGCCGGAAACTCTTCCGACGTTTGACACAACCTCTTGGATTTTATCCATATATGGCACAAATGATTTTGCATTGTTTTCAGCACGATTCAGCTTAGCCGCAGATACCATCTGCATGGCTTTTGTAATCTGACTTGTTTTTTTCGTTGACGTGATCCTTGACTTAATATCGCGTAATGAGGCCAAAGATTTCACCACCTTTTCTCTTCATCTGCGTAAAAAGAGAGAAAAAGAGAACCTTTTTCTCTCATCAGCATTCGAGTTAGTTGCTTGGTGCAAATGTGCGTTTGAAGCCTTCGATTGCAGCTTTGAAGTCTTCATCAGCAGGAAGGTTTCCTGTTTTCGCAATTCCGTCAAGCAGGTCTTTATGGTTTTGGTCAAGGTACATGTAGTACTCATCTTCAAAACGTCTGATATCCGCCACAGGAATATCATCGAGATATCCTTTTGTCAGCGCATAAAGAATGGCTACTTGCTTTTCAACCGGAAGCGGCTTGTTCAGATCCTGCTTCAGCACTTCAACTGTACGTGCACCGCGGTTCAGTTTTGCCTGAGTCGCTTGGTCGAGGTCAGAACCGAATTGAGCGAATGCTTCCAGCTCACGGTATGACGCAAGGTCAAGACGCAAAGTACCTGATACTTTTTTCATCGCTTTGATTTGCGCTGAGCCGCCGACACGGGATACAGACAATCCGGCGTTGATCGCTGGACGTACGCCTGAGAAGAACAAATCAGATTGCAGGAAGATCTGTCCGTCGGTGATGGAAATGACGTTCGTCGGAATATAAGCAGAGATATCTCCGGCTTGTGTTTCTACGAACGGCAGAGCTGTAATTGATCCTGCGCCTTTCGCGTCGCTAAGCTTTGCTGCACGCTCAAGCAGACGGGAATGAAGATAGAATACATCCCCAGGGAACGCTTCACGGCCTGGCGGACGGCGAAGAAGCAAGGACAGCTCACGGTAAGCAGCCGCTTGTTTAGAAAGATCATCGTATACAACAAGAACGTGCTTGCCGCTGTACATAAATTCTTCTGCCATTGTAACCCCAGCATACGGTGCCAGGTACAGAAGCGGTGCCGGCTGTGACGCAGACGCCGTTACAACAATTGTATAATCAAGCGCGCCGTGTTTACGCAATGTTTCTACTACGCCGCGGACTGTTGATTCTTTTTGACCGATCGCAACATATACGCAGATCATGTCTTGGTCTTTTTGGTTCAGGATCGCATCGATCGCAACAGATGTTTTACCTGTTTGACGGTCACCGATGATCAGCTCACGCTGGCCGCGGCCGATTGGAATCAGTGCATCGATCGCTTTGATACCGGTTTGAAGCGGTTCATGAACGGATTTACGGTCCATAACGCCTGGTGCAGGGCTCTCAATCGGACGAGTTTTGCTTGTCAGGATCGGGCCAAGTCCGTCTACCGGCTGGCCTAACGGATTTACAATACGGCCGATTAACTCTTCACCAACAGGAACCTCCATGATGCGGCCTGTTCTTTTTACTTCGTCTCCCTCACGGATCTCACTGAAAGGTCCTAAGATGACGATACCTACGTTTGATTCTTCAAGGTTTTGAGCCATACCCAAAACACCGTTTGAAAATTCGACAAGTTCACCGGCCATACAGTTGTCAAGGCCGTGCACACGTGCAATACCGTCACCGACTTGGATGACTGTACCTACGTCTTGAACTTCAATATCAGATTGATAATTTTGTATTTGCTGTTTTATCAGCGTGCTAATCTCTTCAGCTTTGATGCTCACTTAGGTTTCACCCCTTCTATCGATTTTCCCCGGCTAATTGACGTTCAATGCGCTGAAGCTTCCCGCTTACGCTGCCGTCATAAATCCGGTTTCCAATGCGGACTTTAATGCCGCCTATTAAATCCGTCTGCACTTCATTTCTGATTCTCAGTGAAGCGACTCCGGCTTTTTTTGCAAACACTTGTGATAATGGTAAAATTTCAGCATCCGTCAGCGGTTTCACTGAATATACGATTGCGTCTTCTGTTTGACGGGCCTCATTTGCGAGTTTGATAAACTCATCTGTGAGCTCAGGCACAATCGCGGCACGATGGCGGTCAATCAAAAGAAAAATCGTATTAAGCACGGACTGTGACAAAGAGCCAAATGCATTTTGGATCAGCTCTTTTTTCTTCGCAGCCGACACCTTCGGATGGTTCAACACATCATTAAGCGCTTTTTCATTTTGAAATACTTGTTTTACAACAGTTAGCTCTTCTTCTACTTGATTCAGCTGAGCGGACTCATTGGCTATATCAAAAAGAGCTGATGCATATCGTTTAGAGACAGCTGATCCACTCATCGGCTTTCTCCTACCTCTTTAAGATAGTCCTGGATCAATTTCTCTTGCGCTTGTTCATCCAGTTCTTTTTCGATCACTTTCGACGCAATCATGACAGAAAGAGACGCTACTTGCTCACGGAGAGCAGAAACCGCCTGTTCTTTTTCCTTCACGATTTCAGTTCTTGCTGCTTCTTTCAGACGTTCAGATTCTGCACGTGCAGCCTGAATAATCTCTTCTTTTTGCTTCTCTCCCAGTTTCTTTGCGTTTTCGATAAGAGTTTGGGATTCTTGTCTTGCTTCTTTTAAAAGAACGCGCTGCTCTTCAATCAGCTGCTGCGCTTCTTTATTTTTTTCTTCAGCAGACGTAATTTCTCCAGCGATGTGGTCTTCACGCTGTTTCATTATGTTTAATAGCGGCCCTAAAGCGTATTTCTTCAGAAGCGCTAATAAGATTAACATAGCTAACAGTTGGAACAGGATATCTCCGCCGTTAAACGACAATCCTAGTTCAAGTGGTAATTGAGACATCTACTACGGCAACTCCCTTCTGCAGGTTTTTCTTTGCTGATCCAGCAGCCGCACTTGTCTCTTTTCAGCCGGCAAGGCGGGATGCTTATCAGACATAAAGCAATGGCGAAGGTTCTCTTGGAATGATCTTCGCCATTTTTAGTTCATATAAGGCTTTTATGCTTAGCCAAAGAACGCTAAGAATGCGATAACGACAGCGATAATAGGAAGGGCTTCAACTAATGCGATACCCATGAACATAAGAGTTCTCAGTTCTTTACCTGCTTCCGGCTGACGGGCAATCCCCTCTACCGTACGTGAAACAATCAAACCGTTACCAATACCTGCACCAAGTGCGCCTAAACCAATTGCAATCGCAGCTGCTATTAAATTCATGAAAAAGTTCCTCCTTTAAAATGTTATCCGTTTGGATATAATGTTTTAATGATCATGACTGATTTTATGAGACATGTACACCATCGTCAGCATTGTAAAGATAAATGCCTGGATAGCACCAATAAATAAACTGAATGCTTGCCATGCCAGCATCGGCAGAATGGCACCGATTGTACCGACAAGACCGAGAGCCACGCTTTGCGAATAATGGCTTGTTGCTAATCCCGCAAGCAGGCCGAGAAGAATCTCACCGGCGAAGATGTTACCATACAGCCGCAAACCTAGAGTCAGCGTATTCGCAAACTCTTCGATGATTTTCATCGGGAGCATGAATGGAACAGGTCTTAAATAGTCTTTGGAATATTCCTTGAGCCCTTTCATCTTCACACCATAGTAGTGGGTTAAAGCAACAACCATCACGGCTAGCGTTAATGTAATGGCAGGATCGGCTGTCGGAGACTTCCACCAGAGCTCATGTCCGATTGTAATAGAGAACGGCAGCCCCAGCATATTCGACACAAATATGTACATCAGCAATGTGACACCAAGTGCCAAGAAGTTAGCCCCTGTTTTTAAATCCATTGTACTGCCAATAATATTGCGGACGAAATCAACAATCCATTCCATAAAATTCTGGGCTTTTCCGGGACGGATCGAAAGCGTTCTTGTCGTCAATATAGCAATCAATAAAACAATCACACTCGCCACAGTAATCATCAGAATGTTTGTCAGATTAAAAGTAAGACCTAGAAATTCTATAGTTCTGTAACCATGATTCAAAGGGTTTTCACCTCTCTTCCATTGATGAACGTTTAAGCTGGATAAAGGAATCTATCATAATGACAGGGTATATTGTCATTAATCCAATAACTGTACTTGCCATATGAAAGTATTCGGGATTTTTATAGGCAACAGCCACAGCAAGAATCGCATTGCACCACCGCGCTGCGCTCCCGAGAGATCGTATGGACTTTCCTTTCTCAACAGCTCTGTCAAAAGCATTCATTCTTCTGACGAGCAGTAAAAAATTAAACAAACTGAAAACAGTTCCCAGAATAAGGCCTAAAAAAACGGTTTTATACGCTGTTAAACCATAACCCAGTACATACACTGCCAAAATGAACAATAAATATTTGCGTTGTCTGCTAAATGTAAGCTTGGGATCGTCCATCAATTATCTGTCTCCTGATGAAAAAATAATGTATAGCTTGGATACGGCAAAAATCAGCGGTTAACCCTTAGTAGAAGACCTTTTTTGACCGGCAAAACGGGCCTGTTCGAAAAAATCATTCATCCGCAAGCCTTGCAGGGATGCTGTTTCATTCGCTTAAATAAATCCTCATAATACGGGTTTGCTGAGAGGATTTACATTGAGGATGAGGACTATAATGAAAGCTATGAAAACCTTCTCATAATACCCTCGTTTAGCATACAATAGCCCCTAACATGTGTCAATCTGTTTAAAGTTAAAAAACTTTTTATACTTTACGTCTCCACAGAATGTTCACATTTTCACCTATAATTGTATACAGATTCACCGAATAGCAAAAAACTGGATAAAAAAATGAAACCCCCTTTTGGGGATTTCATTTTTTATTTTGTTCCAAACATGCGGTCACCCGCATCTCCGAGACCTGGAACAATATATCCTTTTTCATTTAATTTTTCATCTAGCGCCGCAATGTAAATATCAACGTCCGAATGATGCTTCTGCAATTCTTCCACACCCTCCGGCGCTGCTACAAGACACATGAAACGGATATTTTTCGCACCGCGTTTTTTAAGGCTGTGAATGGCTTCAACTGCGGAACCGCCTGTAGCGAGCATCGGGTCAACCACGATGAATTCACGCTCTTCCACATCAGAAGGAAGCTTGACATAGTATTCCACGGGTTTTAAGGTTTCTGGATCACGGTAAAGGCCGACATGTCCCACTTTTGCCGCAGGAATCAGCTTTAAAATGCCGTCAACCATTCCCAATCCTGCTCTGAGGATAGGAACCACTCCGAGTTTTTTCCCTGAGATGACTTTCGATTTCGCAGCCTGAACCGGTGTATTGATATCCACTTCTTCCAGAGGAAGATCGCGGGTAATTTCAAATGCCATGAGTGTAGCCACTTCATCTACTAACTCTCTAAAATCCTTCGTACCTGTATTTTCATTCCGTATATATGTCAGCTTGTGCTGAATTAAAGGATGATCAAATACATAAACCTTTCCCATACTGTGTTTCAGCTCCTTTTTTATTGTCCCATCAACAATTACACACTTCTATTGATTCTACAAAAAAAGACATTGAGTTTCAAGAACATCGTCAAAAAACCCGCCGGGCATAAGCCCAAGCGGGTTTTAGGATCTTAATAATCTAATTCTTTATATAAAGGAAATTTATCAGTCAGAGCAGCTACACGCTGTCTTGCTTCTTCAAGTTTTCCTTCGTCTTCGTGGTTTTTCAATGCAAGCGCAATGATAGCACCGACTTCTTCTAATGCGTCTCCGTCAAAACCACGGCTGGTTACAGCAGCTGTCCCAAGACGGATGCCGCTTGTTACGAAAGGTTTTTCAGGATCATATGGAATCGCGTTTTTGTTAGACGTAATACCGATTTCATCAAGTACATGCTCCGCAACCTTACCAGTCAGTCCGAGCGAACGAAGATCAACAAGGATAAGGTGGTTGTCTGTTCCGCCTGAAACGAGCTGGATGCCCTCTTTCGTTAAGGCTTCAGCCAGACGTTTCGCATTTGAAATGACGTTTTGTGCATATGTTTTGAAATCGTCCTGCAATACTTCACCGAATGAAACAGCTTTTGCGGCAATAACGTGCATCAGCGGGCCGCCTTGAATTCCAGGGAAGATCGATTTATCAATTTTCTTGCCAAACTCTTCACGGCAAAGGATCATACCGCCTCGAGGACCGCGAAGTGTTTTATGTGTTGTTGTTGTAACGAAATCAGCGTAAGGAACCGGGTTTGGATGAAGGCCTGCCGCAACAAGTCCTGCGATATGTGCCATATCCACCATGAAGTAAGCGCCGACTTCATCAGCAATTTCACGGAATTTCTTAAAGTCGATTGTACGAGGATACGCACTTGCTCCTGCTACGATAAGCTTCGGTTTATGAGCGAGGGCTTTTTCACGCACGTCATCGTAATCAATATATTGAGTTTCTTTATCTACGCCGTACTCAACAAAGTTATATTGAACACCGCTGAAGTTGACTGGGCTTCCGTGTGTTAAATGGCCGCCGTGGGAGAGGTTCATCCCAAGTACAGTATCGCCTTGCTCCAAAATCGTGAAGTACACTGCCATGTTTGCTTGTGCGCCTGAATGAGGCTGAACGTTTACATGCTCCGCTCCAAAGATTTCCTTCGCGCGGTCACGGGCGATATCTTCAACGACATCGACGTGCTCGCATCCGCCGTAGTAGCGTTTGCCCGGATATCCTTCTGCGTACTTATTTGTCAAAACAGATCCTTGTGCTTCCATAACCGCTTCACTTACAAAGTTCTCAGAAGCAATCAATTCGATCTTAGTCTGTTGGCGCTCACGCTCATTTTTAATGGCGTTAAACACTTGTTCGTCTTGCGCAGGTAAATGTTTCATCAGCGAGATCCTCTCCTATCCGTATCCTGTTCTTTGTTTTTACCATCACTATTGTACATGGTTTTTAAGGCCGATGTAAAAGATTATTTTTAAAAAATCTAAATTTTTATTGGTAAAAACGAATATTAATAACTTAAATTTAATTTAAAGTTCGGAATTTATTTCACTGTCTTAAAATAAAAGAAAAGACTGGCTATGCAGTCCTTTCATTCGCACTCATAAACCGCCCGCACTCCGCCGATTAGTTTCGGCCGTGTACGCGCCAATGTCACATGAGCTGAACCGAGGCTGTTTTGAGAGACACGCACAGGGACAGCCACCGGCTTCAGATGCATGCCGATAAACGTATCGCCTATATCAATTCCGGCGTCAGCCTGAATGGTTTCAACAAGAACAGGAGACTTCATCTGCTTAAACGCATAAGACGCCATCGCTCCGCCCGCTTTTGGAACGGGCACGGCAGAAACGGTTGGAAGCCTGAACAGCTTGGCTGTTTCTGCTTCGACGACAAGCGCTCTGTTCAAATGCTCGCAGCATTGGAACGCCAGATGGATTCCCGTTTTTTCCCGAAGCTCGGCAAGTCCGCTGTAGATGCTTTCAGCGATATCTACACTGCCCGATGTGCCGATCCGGCTGCCGGCCACTTCGCTCGTGCTGCATCCAAGGACGAAGAGCTGATCTTGTTTCAATTCCGCTTGGTCCTGAAACTCAGACAGCATCGTCTTCCACGTTTGTTTCAACTCATTCATTAAACAGCACCCCTACAGGTTTTTCTCTTCATAATCTGAGATTTTTCCAATACGCGTTTGGTGTCTTCCCCCGGTAAACTCAGTAGTCAGCCAGATTTTTGCGATTTCCCGAGCCAAACCAGGTCCGATCACCCGTTCACCCATCGCAAGGATGTTTGTGTCATTATGCTCCCTCGTCGCCTTCGCGCTGAAGGTATCGTGCGCAAGCGCACAGCGAATCCCTT
Organism: Bacillus sp. FSL K6-0255; assembly: GCF_045040725.1. Classification (NCBI taxonomy): domain Bacteria; kingdom Bacillati; phylum Bacillota; class Bacilli; order Caryophanales; family Bacillaceae; genus Bacillus; species Bacillus sp. FSL K6-0255. The sequence goes on from NZ_CP150278.1 coordinate 3,672,409, forward strand.
TTACTTTATTAGCGGAAATGCTCATGCCGATGCCTGTCCCGCAAATTAAAATGCCTCTGTCAACTTCGCCGCTAACCACTTTTTCGGCCACCGGAAAAGCATAATCCGGATAATCGACAGAGCCGCTGCCGCAGTCACAGCCCATATCAATATATTCAATTTGCAATTCGTCCATTAACTCTTTGATTTCATTTCGAATGTGAACGCCGCCATGATCCGATGCAATGGCTACTTTCATCTGCTTTTCCTCCCAGCGTGTGTGATGCGGCCCGCCCGCTTTATTGACCGCGCAGCCTGTCCGCTCTTTGATTCACACCATATGATGTGCTTTTCACTATATTCTACTCCTTCACGCAGGATTTGCAAATGACCTGTTTGCAGATTTTCTGACAACTTATCTACGGTCTTTTTTCAGCTGTTTTGCCAGCTGCCGAAGAAGCTCTTCAAGCTCATCTCGCGTTTGTTTATAGATGTCAATTGAGCCGCCGAACGGATCGATGACATCACCATGGCTGCCTGTGACATATTCTTTTAACGTAAACACTTTATCACGATAACGTCCAAATTGGCTGGCAATGATCTGTTTGTGCTGATGGGTCATAGCCAGAACCAAATCAGCCGACTCCATATGTTCTTCAGTTAATGGAGAAGACACATGATTAAGGGCAATGTGTTTTTCAAACAGCGCTTCGACTGCATGAGGCGTCGCTTTCCCATTAGGTGAAGCAAACACGCCTGCCGAGCGGACATTGACATTCAGCCCTTCCATTTCTGCAATTGATTTAAAAAGCGCCTCAGCCATTGGGCTGCGGCACGTATTTCCAGTACAGACAAAAATAATATCCATGTCAGTCACCCCTTATTTTTCTCTATTATATATGAAGAAAAAAGAAACGGCGACTTCGTTTCTTTTATTGGTATATTAAATTGGCAAAAGCAGCTTTAATCCAAACACGATTAATATGATGCCCCCGAGCGCTTCGCTGTATGTGCCAAGCCATGACTGCACTTGTTTTCCGACCAGCAGGCCCAGCCATGTCAACATCATGCTGAACAGCCCGAACAGGGTAATTGTGAGGAGCGGATGCGAGCCGTATATCCCCAAGCTCAAGCCGACGGAAAAGCTGTCAAGGCTGACGCCGATGGCAAACAGCAATAAGCCCGGCCCTGCCGGTGACATGAATCGTTCTTCTGACTGTTTAAAAGAGGCCATAAGCATTTGAACCCCAAGAACAAAAAGCAGCGCCCCACCGATATAAACCGCTAACACGCCGAGGAGCCCTGACAGCATGTTACCGGCCGCCATCCCTGCGAGAGGCATGATGACGTGAAAGAGGCCGATGATGAAACCAATATAGAATATCTGCTTCTTTCTAAGTTTGACCATGCCCATTCCAAGGCCGACAGAAAAAGCATCCATCCCTAAAGCAAACGCCATGATGCTTAATGTAATCAGTTCGCCTATAAACAAATCCGACATACATAAATAACCCCCTTGGACACGCCCCGCTTTTTTAGCCTATGCGTGTCCAAAAAGGGTTAGAACATCTGACTGCTTTCAGCGAATCACTCTTCCTCCGGCGGCTTTCATCAGCCTGTTCATAATAGCGAGACCGACACCTGTGTCCGGAAAGGATTCCGCAATAATAAAGTCCACCTTATTCTCATCAAAGCTGCGCAAAGCATCATACAGCCCTGCCGCAACAGTCTCAAGCTGAGCCCGTCTTCCGCAGCTCTTCACATAATCAGCGGAATAAACGCCCGCGTTTTCTTCTGTCGTCAGGACACCGACCCGTCTTCCGCCCTGTTGATATTCTTGAATGAGATGCTGAATGCGCTCTGGGCTGCCTTCGCAAATGGCAAGCGGCGCTGTCGGCGCATAATGTGTATATTTCATCCCTGGAGAAATCGGCTTCTCGTTTTGATCGCTGAGCCCTTTATCCACATGGATCGGCCCGATCACGGCCTCAATTTGTTCCTTCGTAATGCCGCCCGGACGCAGGAGAACAGGGATGTCGTCCGCACATGAAAGCACAGTTGATTCGACCCCGATTCCGGTAGGGCCTCCATCCATAATACCGGCTATGCGGCCATCCAAGTCGTGAGCCACATGCTCCGCTTTTGTGGGACTTGGCTTGCCTGATAGATTGGCGCTCGGTGCTGCAATCGGCAGTCCCGATTCGCGAATCAATGCAAGGGCAAGCGGATGATCCGGCATTCTAATGGCAACCGTTTCAAGACCTGCCGTTACACGAGGTGAAAGCGCATCAGGTTTGCAAGGCAGAATGAGCGTAAGTGCTCCCGGCCAAAACCGTTTCATCAATGTTTTCGCCTTTTCCGGCGCTGGGCCCGTTAAATCCTCAAGCTGGCTGATATCCGCAATGTGGACAATCAGGGGATTATCGCTCGGCCGCCCTTTCGCCTCATATATTTTTTTGACGGCATCCGTATTTTTTGCGTTTGCGCCTAGGCCATATACTGTTTCTGTCGGAAAGGCAACGACCTCATTTTCTCGGAGCAAAGCGGCTGCTTGTGCAATTTGTGGATCATTTGTGGATAACTCGTCAGTTACATCCACAAACCATCTTTTCGTTTTCATTTCTGACCAAACTCCTTATTCACAACAATAAAACGATTGTTTTACGCGTGTAATCCTTTTGAAAGTATAAAAGATGTCCTGTAATAAAACAAGCGTTATCCACAAATTGTGGACAACGCTAATAAAGAAGTGGATAAGTATGTGTATAAACTGCACTTATCCAGACGCTTTTTTCATCAAAACGGCTCCTTCTGTTTGCCGCGATTCACAGAAGTGATCAGAAGAAAACAGCTCCTCCGGTACACTCTCAGCTCTTTCAAAACCCATGGCCGTCAGAAAATCCGCAGAGGAATGCTGATTTGCTACTAGGTACACGGTTTTGATCTGATGCTTTTCGCACAGCACCTCCATGCTTTGAAAAAGCGTGACGATATGGCCTTGGTGAAGCTTGTCCGATATGACAAGTGATCGCAGCAGCCCCTGGTCACAGCTTATTTTTTCAATACCGAGGCATCCGGCAATGTTTTTCTCACTGTCCTCCAGCATAAGAAATTGAGTGAAGCCTTCTTTCACGCCTTCATAGCTGGTTTTCGCCTGTTTTAAAAATGCCTCGAGCACATCTCCGTCTTTTTCCCTTGCCACCCGCAGTTGATAAAACATCCGTTCACCCCGTTTTTGCGTTCTTTCTTCCAATCTATGAGGCAAATCTATTTTTAGACCAGATGATTAGGAAAAAAGGTCGGAAATCCATTCGACTAAAAAGAATTTCACTTCTGTGCCGTCTTCTTTTTCTTCGTTCTCTTCTTTTTTGGCTTTTTCCGCTTTAGCGGTTACGTCCTCAAGCACTTTTTCAGTCTGCTTTTTTGAGGCTTCTTTATCTTCTTGTTCTTTGACGGCTTCCCCGTTAGAAAAATCAAGAAAGCAGAGGGGCGGGAACAGCACACACCACCAGTTGGCGCCGTCTCCGTTTCCAAGCGTAATCAAAATCGCTTCATACTCACCAGCGGGATATACCATGTTGCCGTAAAGCTTTGTCGGAAACGAGATTTTGTCAAAATCAACGGATATCGACTGATTCGCTCCTTCTTTCTCCATTGTTTCCTTTGCAATTGCTTTGATTTCAGGCAGCTTTGAACGAATCACGCGACGCGCTTCTTCAATAGAAGTAATATCCTTTACCCAAGTTGTGATTTCTTTATTCACCGCGTCTCTTATATGACGTTTTAATTGCTGGTCTTGATCACTATCGCTGTTTGCCAGTATTCTCAAACGAATCGCCTGATCAGGTATGACCACCGGCTGATTTTCCGATTTTTGTGCCGTCTCTTCTTTTGCCAGCCCTACGAGCGCTCCGGATAATAAAAGAAAGATATATATACAAATGATTACTGTTTTTTTCATCGGTCCCCACCGTTCCTCTCCGTGCTTTGTTTCTAGCCCTATTATGGACAAGGAGAGCCTGGGATAAACGTGCAGGGTGAAAAAAATCTAGCAAGCTGTTAATCTTATTTATGGTACGATAGTGTTTTAGGAGGTTTAAGATGAAATACAATTATACAGTGCTGTTATCAGCATTCACGATGTCCGTTCTTTATTCAGTAATTTATATTCATTCATTTATCATTGCCGCTCTCATCACAATGGCATTTTATTTTCTGTTTCCTTATTTGATCTTCGCACTGCCGCTTCAAATCATGATGAATAAAAAGCCGAAACGTTTCAGCCCTTTGTATCTGCTGTATTACCTTGCCGCTGCTTTTATTGCCAACGCGATCATTTTCGGCGTGCTTCAGCCTTCGGGACAATCTCTGTTTCAAAATACAGCCTTTTATCTTTTCGCTGTATTAACAGCTCTTATCTATTGGATATGGGATTCTGTTTTACTGCAAAAAAAGGAAGCCTAAGAGGCTTCCTTTTTTATTAAAACAAAATCGTCAGTAAATAACATAGAATGGAAGGTATCGCCGCAACAAAGAAAGCGGCCGCCATTTTCATGCGAGATGTACGGCCTTCTTTGGTTTCTGAATGGTAGTTTGCCCGCTGATCGCTTCCGCTTACAGCCAAACCCGATGTAATGATCGCGAGCCCCACTAAAACGAGAGACGCAACGCCAAAAATCGCTTCATATGAAAGAGCCTGCGGAAAAATGGTGCCAATCATGCTCTCAATCGCAATGAGCAGGATTCCTGCTGTCAGGGCCTTTTTCATGTTTACATCCCCTTTGCTGGTGTTAAACAGCTTGATCCATTCACTCGCCAGCAAGCTGCTTATTTATTTTTATGAATCAGAGCGCATATGGTTCTGTCTTTTCCATTAATATCTTTCAGCACTTCCACTTCCGCCCCCTTAAACGCCTTGAGGATCAGGTCTTTGACCGCCGCTCCCTGTTTCCAGCCGATTTCAAAAACGACAAATACTTTATCCTTCATAACAAGCGGAATGTCTTCCATAAACCGCTTATAAAATTTCAGCCCGTCTCCGCCATCGGTGAGTGCGTGCAGCGGCTCATGAAAACGGACAATTTCCGATAAATCAGCCATTTCTTCCTCTGAAATATATGGCGGGTTTGAGACAATGATATCCGCTTTTTTTCCCGCCTTAATAAAAGGCTCAAGCAGATCGCCCTGATAAAAGCGCACATTCGCTCCGAGTTTTTCTGCATTGGCAGAGGCGACTTGCAGCGCCTCTTTCGAAATATCGACCGCCGACACAGAAAAGCTTTGGTTTTCAAGCGCAAGCGTGACGGCTATTGCACCGCTCCCTGTACCAACGTCAACAACTTCGAGCTTGCCGTCTTCAGAAAAAACACTCCGATATTTTTCAAGCAAATGAAAGACAACTTCTTCAGTTTCCGGCCGCGGGATCAGCACATCATCATTCACCATAAATTCCCGTCCATAAAAAAACTCTTTTCCTATAATGTATTGAACCGGCACGCCCTCTTTATGCATCTCAACGTGACGCTTAAAGCGATACAGTTCGTCTTCACCAATCGGTTCCTGTAAGCTTGCGAGCAGCTTGCTTCTCTCCATTCCGGTATCATAAAGCAATAGGAGCTCGGCCGCATTTTCTTCTCTTCCCGCTTCGGTTAAATAAGAAGAAGCCCATTTCAGGGCTTCGAATATCGTCTTCATCTTAACCTTCCGACTGCTGAAGCTTGCTTGCCTGATCTTCAACAATCAGCGCTTCAACCACTTCGTCAAGTTTTCCTTCAAGAATCTGATCAAGCTTTTGAATCGTCAAACCGATTCTGTGATCCGTCACACGGTTTTGCGGGAAGTTGTATGTGCGGATACGTTCAGAGCGGTCACCAGATCCGACTGCTGATTTCCGTGTTTGATCATATTCAGCCTGGGCTTCCTGCTGAAATTTATCATAGATTCTGGCACGGAGAACCTTCATTGCTTTTTCTTTGTTCTTAATTTGAGATTTTTCGTCTTGGCATGATACAACAACACCTGTCGGCAAATGAGTCAGACGAACCGCAGACATTGTTGTGTTAACGCTTTGTCCGCCCGGTCCGCTTGAAGCAAACGTATCGACACGGATATCCTTCTCATGAATGTCAACCTCTACCTCTTCTGCCTCAGGAAGACATGCCACTGTTGCAGTAGATGTATGGATACGGCCGCCGGATTCCGTTTCCGGAACACGCTGCACGCGGTGGGCGCCGTTTTCATATTTGAGTTTAGAATACGCGCCGCTTCCCGTAATCATAAAGATGATCTCTTTGTAGCCGCCCGTTCCGGTTACATTCGCTTCCATGACCTCTGTTTTCCAGCCTTGAAGCTCAGCATAACGGGAATACATTCTGTACAGGTTGCCCGCGAATAAAGCGGCTTCCTCGCCTCCCGCAGCCCCGCGGATCTCCATAATAACGTTTTTGTCGTCATTAGGATCTTTCGGGATCAGGAGCACCTTCAGGCGTTCGGACAGTGTTTCCGTTTCCTTCTGAAGTTCAGAAATCTCTTCCTTCACCATGTCGCGCATCTCAGCATCCAGCTTCTCTTCAAGCATCGCTTTTGCATCAGCCAGCTGTTCTGACGCATCTCTGTATTGTCTATATACGTCAACTGTTTCTTGTATATCAGATTGCTCTTTTGAATATTCTCTTAGCTTTTTCGGATCGTTGACTACTTCTGGATCGCTCAAAAGCTCATTTAATTTCTCGTATCGTTCTTCAATTGATTTTAAACGGTCTAACACGGTCTTCACCTCTGTTTTCCTGTGCGTAACATTCTCATTATAGTATAGTGATTAACCCCAGTCAAAAGCATTTCAATCCCAGCTGGAAAAGCTCCCTCTGCTATACTGGAATTCGAGGAGGGATGATGTTGCTGAAATCCATACATCATATTGCAATCATATGTTCAGATTACGAAAAGTCGAAAGCTTTCTATGTACATAAGCTTGGTTTTCAGGTGATTCAAGAAACGTACCGCGAAGAGCGCGGCTCCTATAAGCTTGATTTGTCGCTTAACGACTCGTATGTCATTGAGCTGTTCTCGTTTCCCGATCCGCCCGAACGACAAACCCGGCCTGAAGCCGCAGGCCTGCGCCACCTCGCCTTTACAGTCGGCAGCTTGGATAAAGCGGTTCAAGAGCTTCATGAAAAAGGAATCGAAACAGAGCCAATCAGAACAGATCCGCTGACCGGCAAGCGTTTCACCTTCTTTTTTGATCCTGACCAGCTTCCATTAGAACTGTATGAACAATAACAGTTTTTGAAGAAAAAAAGGAGATACCCACTTTCTTTGCCGAATCTTTTCTTGTTTTGTCTAACGGGAAGGGAACCGCATTCTATGGTCGAATACCTAGCTTAAAAGGAGGTATGGGATCATGAATACAAATATGGTAGCAAGTGAACTCGGCGTCTCCGCAAAAACGGTGCAGCGGTGGGTGAAGCAGCTGAATCTTCCGGCCGAACGCAATGAGCTCGGACACTATTCGTTCACGGCAGAAGACGTGAAGGTTCTAAAATCCGTTCAAAAACAAATCTCTGAAGGCACGGCGATTCAGGATATTCATCTGCCGAAAAGCGCTAAAAAGCGCACAGGCTTCCTTGTCCAAAAAACAAGTAGCGACACAGAACGAAGAATCGAGCAGCTTGAACAAAAGCTGGACACCCTTTTACAGCAAAGGCAGGACGAAAGCGAATTGATGGCAAGGATGTCGGAGCTGGAACGCCAGCTGAAACAAAAAGCCGATGAAGGTGTATCTTACCAGCTGCTTCAGCACCGCAGAGAAATCGATGATATTCTTGCAGATCTGCAATCACTGACCTCACTAATGAAAGAATTCACCGCTCAGCCGATCCCCGAGACCGCTGCTGCTTCTGAAAAAACCAAAACGAGAAAAAAACCGCTGCTGTCACTGTTCAAATTTCAAACCTAAAGCAAAAAGCTCCCGTAAAGGGAGCTTTTTTTGTTACGCAGTAAGCGCGATAATGATTGGAAGTGAAATCAATGACAGAATCGCACTGACCACAAACGCAGTTGCAGTTTCTTCTTCTTGTTTCTCGAAACGAGTCGCAATCATGGCTGCAACGGCAGAACCAGGGAATGCAACAAGAAGGATTGCTTTTGTTGTTTGGTCAGCCGGAAGTCCGATAGCAAGAGCAATCAGGAACATTAACGCAGGCTGAACCGCAACTTTTAGTAACGCAATACCGATAGCCGGCATACTGAGTTTAATTTTACGAATACCAACGGTAACACCAACAGCAAAGAGAGCAACACCAGATGTTGTGCTTCCAAGCTGATCAAGCATTTTAACACCCAGCTCAGGAAGAGTGAAATTGAAAACCAGCACTAAGATCATACTGATTAACGGAGCAGCTGCAAGCGGCTCACAAAGACCATGCAGGATTGATTTTCCTGTCATCTTCCAGAAGCTGTCGCCACTCTCTTCGTTTTTCTTAGAAGACTCACCAACAGTAGCGATAATGATCGCGAGCGGATCAAGAATCGCGTTAACCACGATACCTGTGACCGCGATCGGAATCGCAACTTCATTCGCTCCGAATAAGCTTCCCAATACCGGGATACCCATAAATGCGAATGTCGGCTGTGCAGAGTTCAAAGAAAATACAGATGAGTTCGTTAAATCATACTTGAAAATAAATCTGCAAACCAAAAGAATGATGATATAGAAACCAACAATCCCAATAATTAAAGAAATCATTAAAGGTACTTGTGATAAAAATTCACTTCTGGAAGTTGTCAAAATACCAGCGATAAAGTGAGCTGGAAGTGCGTATTTCGTTACTAACGTACTTACCCCTTTTGCCGACTTGGCATCATAACTTCCAAAATGTCCTGCAAACCAACCCAGCACGATAACAAAGAAGATCGGCGCCAGGAGGATTAAGATATCTAAGATGCTCAAAATATTCTCCTCCAAATCCTATGTCCGTATACTTTAGCTTTACAAAAAGCTTTCCCTCGGACAGAAAAATTTACTCGCTAATTATTTCGCGATGACTTTTTTGTATTCAGGTGTCCACATTGCATCAAGTACCGCTTGTTTCACATCTTCAGGCTGACGATTTGCCACGCCATCTTTAATTGCTGCTTCAGCAACGGCAATCGCAACTTGGATAGAAACCTCTTGAAGCTTATCAATGCTTGGAAGCAATCCTGCTCCAGGTGTTTCAAGATCAACCATTTCAGCAATCGCATCAGCAGTTGCAGCAAACATAGCAGGTGTAATGATACGCGCTTCAGCTACAATTGAACCAAGTCCAAGACCAGGGAACGCGAATGCGTTGTTAGATTGTCCGATTTCATAAGAAACACCGTTGTATTCTACATTGTCAAATGGGCTTCCTGTTGCAATAAGCACTTTTCCGTCAGTCCATTTGAACAGATCTTCAGGAACAGCTTCAGCAAGGTGAGTCGGGTTAGACATCGGCATGATAACCGGACGGTCTACGTGAGATGCCATTTCTTTTACAATTTCCTCTGTGAATGCACCTGAAACCCCAGAAGTACCAATCAAGATCGTTGGTTTCGCTTGACGAACCACTTCATCGAATGGAATTTGACCTTTTTCATCGCGCTTCCAGTCTTTCACTTCATCCGCATTGCGAAGGTAAGGTTTTTGGAAATCAAGGATGCCTTCGATGTCTTCAGTCAGCAAGCCTCTGTAATCAAGTGTGTAGAAACGTTTGTTAGCTTCTTCTTCAGATAATCCGGCTAGCACCATTGTGTCACGGATTTGGTCAGCAATACCGATACCAGCAGAACCAGCACCGAAGATAACAACACGCTGATCTTTAATAGAAGCGCCGGTTTTCTTCATAGCAGCAAGCACACCTGCAAGTGTAATCGCGCCAGTACCTTGAATATCATCATTAAATGTCAGGATTTCATGATTGTATTTTTTCATGATGTTGCGTGCATTTTTGTTGCCAAGGTCTTCCCAGTGAAGAAGCGCTTTAGGGAAGAATTTCAATGCAGCTTTTACATAAGCGTCAATGAAAGCTTCGTAGCGTTCACCTTGAACACGTTCATGCTTGTTACCAATATATAAAGGATCGTTTAGAAGTTTTTCGTTGTTCGTACCGACATCAAGCACAACCGGGATAACACGGCTAGGATCAATACCAGCTGCAGCAGTGTAAACAGCCAATTTACCGATTGCGATATTAATACCGCCTACACCCCAGTCACCGATACCGAGAATGCTTTCGGAGTCAGTAGCAACGATAAGATCAATATCGCCTGCTGTCGCATGAAGGTTTTCAAACGCTTTTTCAATACCGTCAATGTTATCGATTGATAAGTAGATTCCTTGAGGTCTTCTATATTCATGGCTGTATTCCTGAATCGCTTCACCAACTGTTGGCGTGTACACAACAGGAAGCATTTCGCGAAGATGGTTTTTCAGCAATTTATAGAAAAGAACTTCGTTACGGTTTGCAAGATCACTTAAGTAAACATTTTGACGAAGGCGGTCAGGCTGCGCTTGGAATTGCTCGTACGCGCGTTGTGCTTGTTGATCAAGAGAAAGTACAGTTGGCGGCAGAAGCCCTTCTAAGCCGAGTTCTTGTCTTTCTTCTAGTGAAAAAGCAACGCCTTTATTTAAAGTAGGAATAGATAAAACTTCTTTTCCTCTAAGAGTTGTTTCTAAGTGGCCTTCTTTCGTTTTTTTTATGTTATTCAAGCAAATCTCCTTCTTTCTTGAAATAGTTAACCAAGTTAAGTAATAACCCATCTAAAATATGACCGATCATGATCTTTATGCGACTTTGTGACAATTATTCGAACAATGTCTCAAAACTATTTACATTACGTAAGCTATTGTATGCCTGTCAAAATCAAAATTCAAGGGAAGAAAATTACTTAATTTTTTAATATACTTATTTAAATTTTTTAATTGCATATTATCAGAATATAAAAAAAACACCGGTGTTTTTAGCCGGTGCATTCTATCTTTATACCCATGTTTTGGACTATTTTTTAGATTTACCTGGGACTTCGTGATGATGTCTGCATCTTGCTTCATATGATTCAGATGCACCAACCAAAATGACCGGATCATCGTAAGAAGCAGGTTTGCCGTCAATGAGGCGCTGTGTTCTGCTCGCCGGTGATCCGCAAACAGAACAGACGGCTTGCAGCTTTGTCACACTTTCCGCAATCGCCATGATATTCGGGACGACACCAAACGGCTCTCCCCTAAAATCCATATCAAGGCCTGCTGCTATCACACGGTAGCCTTTATCGGCAAGAGATGATAAAACCTCAACAATTTCCTGATCAAAAAACTGCACTTCATCAACCGCAATCACATCTGTACTTTCACTGATGTGATCCCAAATGTCTGCAGCAGACGAAATGGCATAGCTCGTCATCGATGTTCCATTATGGGAGACAACAGCAGCTTCGCTGTATCGGTTATCAATTACAGGCTTAAATACCCTGACTTCCTGCTTGGCATAAGTTGCTCTCTTCACTCTTCTGATCAGCTCTTCAGATTTCCCCGAGAACATGCTGCCGCAAATCAGCTCAAGCCACCCGCTTTGTTTCATTATGTACATAGGCTTCGCTCCCCTCTCTCTGCCAGCTGTGTTTTAGACAATATAAAAAACAGGCAAGACTGCTGCTTGCCTGTTGAGAAATCTATTATTACTTAAGACCGTATTTTTTGTTAAAGCGATCAACACGACCATCAGCAGAAGCGAATTTTTGACGGCCAGTGTAGAATGGGTGGCATTCAGAGCAAATCTCAACGCGTACCTCTTCTTTTACTGAGCCTGTTTCAAATTCATTTCCGCAAGCGCATTTAACTGTTGCTTTTTTGAAATTAGGATGAATTCCTGCTTTCATTGTATCCATCTCCTTCCGCCCTGAATCCCGTGTGGAAACAGAGTTATTATTTCGGAGCATTGTCCGAAACGCATATGAGAAAATTATATCAGTGATTTACTTCTTTTGCAAATACAATTTACCTTCTTGCGGATGATAGATTTGCCTGTTTCCATTCTTGATTGAGAATATCGAAAAATTCCTGGTTTGTTTTGGTTTTTTTCATTTTTCTCATGAACTTTTCTGCGAAATCAGGTGAATCAGACATCGTTTTGCGGATAGACCATAAACGATCAAGATGCTCTTTAGGCACAAGCAGCTCTTCTTTGCGCGTTCCTGAACGGCGGATATCGATGGCAGGGAAGATGCGGCGCTCGGCAAGAGAGCGGTCAAGATGGAGCTCCATGTTGCCTGTTCCCTTGAATTCTTCATAAATGACATCGTCCATACGTGAACCTGTATCGACCAGAGCCGTAGCAAGGATGGTTAAGCTGCCGCCCTCTTCGATATTTCTCGCAGCCCCGAAGAAGCGTTTCGGACGGTGGAACGCCGCTGGGTCAATCCCCCCGGAAAGCGTTCTTCCGCTTGGCGGAATCACTAAGTTGTAGGCGCGGGCAAGCCGTGTGATGCTGTCCATCAGGATAATGACGTCTTTTTTGTGTTCCACGAGACGCATTGCACGTTCAAGCACAAGCTCGGCCACTTTGATATGGTTTTCCGGCACTTCATCAAACGTTGAGCTGACGACATCCCCAGCTACAGAGCGCTCGATATCGGTTACTTCCTCAGGTCTTTCGTCAATTAAAAGCACGATCAGCTCTGCTTCGGGCTGGTTCGCTGTAATGCTGTTGGCAATTTCCTTCAGCAGCATCGTTTTTCCGGCTTTCGGCGGCGCAACAATCAATCCGCGCTGCCCAAATCCAACCGGCGCCATCATGTCCATAATTCTTGTAGACAAGAAGTTCGGCTTTGTTTCAAGCACCATTTGACGATCCGGATAAAGTGGCGTAAGAGCCGGGAAATGCACACGCTCTTTTGCAGATTCGGGATCATCCCCATTTACTGCTTCAACGTGCAAAAGTCCATAGTAACGCTCATTTTCTTTTGGCGGGCGAACCTTGCCTGATACTTTGTCTCCGTTCCGCAAATCGAAACGGCGGATTTGTGAAGCTGAGATGTAAATGTCTTCTGAGCTTGGAGAGTAGTTGATCGGTCTCAGGAATCCGAAACCTTCAGACTGGATGATCTCAAGAACGCCTTCCATAAACAGCAGATCTTCCTGTTCTGCATTCGCTTTCAGAATGGCGAAAATGAGTTCTTTTTTTGTCAGTTTGCTGTAATAGGAGATTTTATAATGTCTTGCAAGTTCATAAAGCTCTTTCAATTTCATATTTTCCAAAGAGGAAATAGATACGTCTTTCATAAAAACACCACGCTTTTCATAGTCAATATCTTACTCTGAACATGTCATCTGCTGCTTTTGCACAACATCCGCCAAAGCACATTCTTTTTTTAACATAAAGGAACTTCTATCGGTAACACTTCCACCCATGATCGGCGCTTTTGTTAAAAGGATTGTCTTAATGAGTTTTGAAGGAAGCGAGGACAAAAACATGAGAAGATCAATACTTATATCGTCTGTATGCGGTAGAAATTGAAACTTTCCTAGTGCTTAAAAGAAGGTATTACGCAGTAAAATTCGCAGCACTCTTTATTTTTACCTTATTTCAAAAAATTATTCAACTGAAATAAGGTTTTGACACGGAATTGATAGAGTTGACGCTTTTCTGCAAAAGTTAAAGCGGGCTCACACCCGCTTTTTCTGTTTGTTATGGACGGATTACAAGATTTGGTTTCTTTTTCAAGCTGTGTCTGCCGTCAACGAAACGAACAGTGCCCGATTTTGCACGGATAACTAAGCTTTCAGTTGTACCGACAGAGCCTTTGAATTGAACTCCTTTTAACAGCTCGCCGTCAGTAACCCCTGTAGCTGCAAAAATCGCGTCATCACCCTTCACAAGGTCTTCCATGCGAAGGACTTTGCTTAAATCAAGGCCCATTTTGTGACAGCGAGTGATTTCTTCTTCGCTTTGCGGAAGAAGTTTACCAATGATTTCTCCGCCGAGTGCTTTCAGCGCAACAGCTGAAAGCACACCCTCAGGAGCGCCGCCTGATCCGAACAGGATATCAACGCCCGTGTGGTCGAAAGCCGTGTTGATGGCGCCTGCGACATCGCCGTCATTGATCAATTTGATTCTGGCGCCGGCCTCACGAAGCTCGGAAATGATTTTTTCGTGTCTTTCACGGTTTAAAATTGTGGCAACGACGTCCTCAACGTCCTTGTTTTTCGCTTTTGCCACCGCTTTAAGGTTGTCAATGACAGGTGCTTCGATGTCAATGCAGCCCACCGCTTCCGGACCGACTGCGATTTTTTGCATATACATGTCAGGAGCATTCAGCAGAGTGCCGTGGTCTGCGACCGCGATCACCGTCAGCGCGTTCCAGCCGCCGCTTGCTAAGATGTTTGTGCCTTCAAGAGGGTCAACTGCGACATCAACGCGAGGTCCGTACCCGTTTCCGAGTTTTTCCCCGATATACAGCATTGGCGCTTCGTCCATTTCCCCTTCACCGATTACAACGGTCCCTTTCATCGGCACTGTATCAAAAACGTCTCTCATTGCACTTGTTGCCGCTTCATCAGCCTCATCTTTTTTTCCCCGGCCCATCCATCTTGCTGATGCCAATGCCGCAGCTTCTGTCACACGTACCAATTCCATTGATAAACTTCTTTCCATTTCAACACGATCTCCTCTCACAAGAAACCATTATGAATTTTGAAGCTGTTCTATTTCTTCGTCAGTCATTCTTTCACGCCAAATTGTCGCTCCAAGCCCCTCAAGCTTCTTCTCAAGGCTGCTGTATCCGCGGTCAATATGCTCCAGTCCCGTAATTTCCGTGACGCCATCAGCCATCAGTCCGGCTACCACCAAGCAGGCTCCGGCACGCAGATCACTTGCCTTCACTTTTGCGCCTTGAAGCTCGACAGGACCTGTGATGATGGCAGATCTGCCTTCTACTTTCATATTGGCACCCATTCGTCTCAGCTCATCAATGTGCTTGAATCTTGCCGAGTAGATGGTGTCTGTGACGACACTCGTCCCTTTCGCCCTTGTCAGGAGCGCCGTCATCGGCTGCTGTAAATCAGTCGGAAACCCCGGGTATACGAGGGTTTTGACGTCAACCGGCTTTAAGTTCTTCTGCCCGCCAACAATGAGGAGCTGGTCGTCGCTTGTTTCGATATGATAGCCCATTTCTCTCAGCTTTGCCGTTAACGACTCAAGATGAGTAGGGATGACGTTATCGATAATGACTTCCTTGCCCATTGCAGCCCCTGCAATCATAAATGTCCCGGCTTCAATTCTGTCCGGAATGATCGTATGCTTGCAGCCGTGCAGTTCCTTCACGCCGTCGATTCGAATCACATTGGTGCCCGCACCTTTGATTTTGGCGCCCATGCTGGTAAGCAATGTCGCGACGTCAATGATCTCAGGCTCCTTGGCAGCGTTTTCGATGATCGTTTTCCCTTCTGCCAAAACAGCGGCGAGCATAATGTTAATCGTTGCCCCAACGCTTACGACATCTAAATAAATCCGTGCGCCTCTGAGCCTTTCAGCTCGCAAATAAATGGCGCCTTGTTCATTGGTTACTTCAGCTCCGAGTGCTTCAAAGCCTTTGATATGCTGATCAATCGGACGGGGCCCTAAGTGACAGCCGCCAGGCAATCCAATGACCGCCTGCTTGAAGCGGCCGAGCATCGCCCCCATTAAATAATATGACGCGCGAAGCTTTTTTACTTTCCCGTTAGGGAGCGGCATGCTGATCATCGACGTAGGGTCAACAACCATTTCCCCATTCTCAAAATGCACGTTGCCGCCGATTTCCTTTAACAGGTCACGCAGCGTTTCAATATCTGAAATCTCTGGAAGCCCTTCAATTGTCACCTCGGAATTTGCCAAAATGGTTGCAGGTATTAACGCAACAGCGCTGTTTTTAGCGCCGCTGATATGTACTGTACCGTTTAACGAGTCACCGCCGGCAATATTCAACTTTTCCATGATAGTCTCCTTCCATAAGAAGATAGCTGCGGAGCTAAATAAAATGTCATTTTATTCTGTCTCTGCAAATAAAGCTCATGTCCAAAATCTAGCCAATTCGAAGAGAAAGAATACAACACATTGTAAAATATCAGGAAGAAAATAGCGAAGCTTTGGGGGGTACAGGTTTCAAAAGATGCACAGAGACCCGCCGGCTCGAGAGACATCGTCGTCATCCGGCAAAAGCAGTACGCATACCCTTCATTCCGATATCAGCTTCTGCAGCCCAATGATTCCTTCTCTGTAAAGCGGCGTCAGCATCTGAAGATCCGCTGTATCAGGTCGGTGAAATACAAAGGCCGCGGCAAACAGGCATAAAGCTGTTTGCCGCCCCTTTCATTATTTGTTCCAGTCTGCCAGGAATTGTTCGATTCCTTTGTCTGTTAACGGGTGTTTAGTGAGCGCATGAATGACTTTCAGCGGCATTGTGCCGATATGAGCCCCTCTAAGAGCAGCTTCTGTCACGTGCTGCGGGTGGCGGATTGACGCTGCAATGATTTGCGTGTCAAGGCCGTGAATGTCAAAAATCTGTTTAACTTCTGAAATCAGGTCAAGCCCGTTGTGGCCGATGTCATCTAAACGTCCCAGGAATGGAGATACATATGTTGCCCCCGCTCTGGCAGCAAGAAGCGCCTGGTTTGCATTGAAGATCAATGTGACGTTTGTTTTGATGCCTAAGTCAGTAAGTGCTCTTACCGCTTTTAAACCGTCAGACGTCATCGGGATTTTCACCGTAATGTTCGGTGCGATTTTCGCCAGTTCTTTTCCTTCCTCGATCATTTCCTCAGCTTTCAAAGAAATAACCTCTGCACTTACAGAGCCTTTCACGACGTCTGTGATCTCGCGAAGACGGTCGTGGAATGATACATTAGCTTCCTTTGCTACTAAACTAGGATTCGTCGTTACACCGGCGAGAATTCCTAATTCATTCGCTTCTCTAATTTCATCGATATTGGCTGTATCAACAAAGAATAACATTTTCAAAAAGCCTCCCTGATTAAGAAATTTTCTGAACTGCGAATATGATTGCGCTTTCTAAAGATAGACGGAAAACCGCCTGTCAAGCTGTCAGGCGGCTATAAAAAGTTCCAATTGAATTAAGCTTGGTTTGAAGAACCAAATTCACGCATTTTACCGATAACTGTTTCTTTGATCGCTTCACGAGCTGGTCCAAGGTATTTACGTGGATCGTACTCGTCAGGCTTAGCTGCCAATGTTTCGCGAACAGCTTTTGCAGAAGAAATTTGGTTTTCAGTATTCACGTTGATTTTAGCTGTACCAAGTGAAATTGATTTTTTGATGTCAGCAGTCGGAATTCCAGTACCGCCGTGAAGAACTAGCGGAAGACCAGTTGATTTTCCGATCTCTTCCATTTCTTTGAAGCCAAGGTTTGGCTCACCTTTGTAAGGGCCGTGAACAGAACCTAATGCTGGTGCAAGGCAGTCGATGCCAGTGCGCTCAACAAGCTCTTGGCACTCTTTAGGATCAGCGTAGATTACGCCTTCAGCGATAACGTCATCTTCTTGTCCGCCTACTGTTCCAAGCTCAGCTTCTACAGATACTCCGTGGAAATGAGCAAGCTCAACAACTTTAGCAGTTGTTGCTACGTTTTCTTCAAATGGATGGTGAGAAGCGTCGATCATTACAGATGTGAAACCTGCATGAATCGCTTTCGCACAAGATTCAAAGCTTGAACCATGGTCTAAGTGAATCGCAACAGGAACTGTCACTTTGTACTCTTCCATAAGTGCTTTTACCATAGCAACGACTGTTTTGAAGCCGCCCATGTAGCGTCCCGCACCTTCGGAAACACCAAGGATCACTGGAGATTTTTCTTCTTCAGCTGCTTGTAAAATCGCTTGAGTAAACTCAAGGTTGTTTAAGTTAAATTGTCCTACAGCGTACCCTTTTTCTTTAGCTGTATTCAACATTTCCGTCATAGAAACTAAAGGCATGTCGAATGTCCTCCTTATGTAGCCTGATTGTCTTCTAGCGAAAAAAGCTTTCCACCCTAGCATGACCCATATATTGCTGTCATATGTAAATACTCAGATCGCTTTTTCTCCATAACTAGGATACCAACTTTTCGACAAATCGGCAACATAATGACATGATTCATTTGTTTCTTCTTTTTGTCAGTTAGACTTCAGGGGCAGATATTTTTTGACGGCGTCTCTGATTTCGTCGATGTCAAACGGCTTGGCAAAGTGCGTCAGAGCGCCCAATTCCTTCGATTCTTGGATCATGTCGAGCTCTCCGTATGCCGTCATGATAATGACCCGGATGTTTTCGTCAATGACCTTCATCCGTTTTAAGATTTCGATTCCGTCCATGCCGGGAATTTTCATGTCCAAAAGCACAAGGTCGGGCCGTTCTTTTGTCACAATGTCAAGCGCCTGCAGGCCGTTCGCAGCCTGAAACGTCTGGTAGCCTTCTTTATTGAACACTTCATTTAGCAAAATACGAATGCCGTATTGATCATCAACGATTAAAATTTTTTCATTCATCATTTTACACCCCAATATTATGATTTTCGTCAAAAGTAAGCAGTATTGTATGTATTCTGTTTGATTTTCCTATTTCCTTTAATTATAATAGTCTACTTTACGACATTTTCTGAGCATTTTCTCTTTTGTTGTATACTGATATTGTACGTTATAAAGGAGGATTCACTTATGTTGAAAATATTCACGACGCAGTTAACAGGTATTTTTTCACGCATTCAGGATAAGGAATCTGACGCGATTGAAGATGGGGCGCGGCTGCTTGCTCAAGCGGTGATCAGCGGGCATTCCATTTATTTATACGGAGCAAATGAGCTGCAGGGCGTCTTTTTTGAGGCCACTGAAAGCAAAGAACCCTTCCCATCTGTCAAAGCCTTTCCAGAAAGCGCTGAGGAAGTGACAGAAAGCGACAGGGTGCTGATGTTTTGCTCAGGGACGGGCACAGCCGAAGAACAGGCGCTCGCAAAAGAGCTTTATGAAAAAGGTGCGGGAGTCGTATGCGTATCGCCCGCAGCCAAAGACAGTGCGGGAATAGAACAGTATTGTGATGTGCATATTGATTCTAAACTAAAAATGCCGCTTGTTCCGGATGAAGACGGCACCCGTTACGGGTTTCCCTCTTTAATGACAGCACTGTATGTCTATCACGCTTTATCGTTTACACTAAAAGAAATTCTGCAAGAGTATGCATAATATCTTATTGTACATGCTGGAACTTGCCGGAAACAAATAAAAAAGACTTGCCCGCTTTTGACAAACGGCAAGTCTTTTTTATTACTTCTGATTTGCAGCTTCGACAGACGCTCCGATAAAGCCTTTGAATAGAGGCTGAGGTCTTGTCGGTCTTGACTTGAACTCTGGGTGGAACTGAGAAGCCACGAACCAAGGGTGGTCTTTCAGCTCGATGATTTCAACAAGGCGTCCATCAGGGCTTGTGCCTGAGAATACGAAGCCTTGCTCTTCCATTTGCTGTCTGAATTCATTGTTAAACTCATAGCGGTGGCGGTGGCGCTCGTACACCACTTCATCCTGATACACTTCAAAGGCTTTCGTGCCTTCTTCAAGCTTACAAGGGTAAAGGCCGAGACGAAGCGTTCCCCCAAGATCCTCAACATCCTTTTGTTCAGGAAGAAGATCAATGATCGGGTATTGAGTTGACGGATCAATTTCCGCTGAGTGAGCGCCTTTTAAGCCCAATACGTTTCGTGCGTATTCAATAGACGCCACCTGCATGCCCAAGCAAATGCCCAAGAACGGAATGTTGTTTTCGCGCGCGTATTTTGTGGCGACGATTTTTCCTTCAACACCGCGGTCTCCGAATCCGCCCGGCACAATGATGCCGTCTGTTCCGCTTGTGAGTTCTGCGATATTGTTTTCTGTCACTTCTTCCGCGTTGATCCACTTCACTTTTACATCTGTGTCAAACGCATAGCCCGCATGGCGGAGAGACTCGACAACAGAAATGTATGCGTCAGGAAGCTCAACGTATTTGCCGACAAGGCCGATTGTAATCGTTTGAGACAGGTTGCTGACTTTGTTAACAAGCTCTTTCCACTCGGACATTTCCGCTTCTTTGCATGCCAATTTCATGTGCTCGCAAACAAGCTTATCAAGCCCTTGTTTTTGAAGCTCCAGCGGAATGGAGTAAAGGTTGTCCGCATCTTCACATTCAATAACCGCTTTTGTATCGATGTCGCAGAAAAGCGCGATTTTATCTTTCATATCTTGAGAAATCGGCATTTCTGTACGAACGACGATGATGTTTGGCTGAATGCCCAAGCTGCGCAATTCTTTTACGCTGTGCTGTGTCGGTTTTGTTTTTAATTCGCCAGCAGCTTTAATGTAAGGTACGAGCGTACAGTGGATGTACATTACGTTTTCACGGCCGATATCGCTCTTCATTTGGCGGATCGCTTCAAGGAATGGCAGTGATTCGATGTCTCCGACAGTACCGCCGATTTCTGTAATGACAACATCTGCGTTTGTCTCTTTCCCTGCGCGGTAAACACGGTCTTTCAATTCGTTTGTGATGTGCGGAATGACCTGTACGGTTCCGCCAAGGTAATCTCCGCGGCGTTCTTTTTTAAGAACTGTTGAATAGATTTTACCTGTTGTCACGTTGCTGAATTTATTCAGGTTAATGTCGATAAAACGCTCATAGTGACCAAGGTCCAAGTCTGTTTCAGCGCCGTCATCCGTTACGAATACTTCACCGTGCTGGTACGGGCTCATTGTTCCCGGGTCAACGTTGATGTATGGATCGAATTTTTGAATCGTCACGTTCAGTCCGCGGTTTTTCAGCAAACGCCCTAATGAAGCTGCTACAATACCCTTTCCAAGTGAGGATACAACTCCCCCGGTTACAAAAATATATTTCGTCATTTCGTTTGCTCCTCTCTTCGCTCTTAGCTACATTTTTAAAATGTACTATTTTATAAAAAATCATTTAGCCTTTTAAATGATTTATAAGAAAAATGAGGGGTGAAAATAAGAAAGCTCCCTTTCAATTTCTTGAAAGGGAGCATAACGTACTATGTTCTCTCTTCGTTTTTGAAGAGCCCAAAATACATACTACCTAGTTCGACTATGAAAGTCAAGATCGTTTTGAAGATGAAATCTGATACTATTTAATTTCCTCTTCTTCATCATCATAGTCTTCATCATCTTCATCAACAATATCTTCTTCGATCTCAAGATCGTCGTCGTCTTCGTCAAGATCTTCATCGTCAAAATCGTCGGCTTCAAGATCGAGTTCTTCCTCAACTTCATCCAAATCAAGGTCGTCTTCGTCGATCTCTTCAAACTCGTCAAGATCAAGATCTTCTTCGACTGCTTTCTTCGCTTTTTTCTTTTTCGCCTTGACTGTCGGCTGAGTTTCTTCATCAAGCTGATCATACGGATACCAGCTGCGAAGCCCCCACGTCTGGTCAGAAAGCGCCAGGAAGCGGCCGTCAATGTTTAAATCTGTATAAAATTGAGCGATGCGGTCTCCAAGCTCTTCTTTTTTCACGCCGAGCAAAGATGCGATTTCATTTAAAAGCTCCTGAAAAGGAACTGGTTTTTTATGTTCTTCAAATAATTCGTGAGCGATTTCAACTAAAGCCATTTCCTTTAGCTCTTCCTGTGAATATTGTTTGATACCCAAGGTCGGACACTCCCTTTCTATTACTTATATGTATCTGTTTTATCAATAATGAAAGCGATTTTGTATCGTTCTTATACAAACCATACCTCTCATTATAAACAAAATAAAACAGAATATGCTACCCTTAACAGCGTTAATTTAAATAATTTTACAAGAGTGATCCGACTGAGAGATGTTTTCCGTTAATCCGCGAGCATTCTGGAGATGACCAGTCTTTGAATTTCTTGAGTGCCTTCATAGATTTGCGTGATTTTTGCATCACGCATATAGCGTTCTACCGGATAATCTTTTGTATAGCCGTAGCCGCCGAAAATCTGCACGGCTTCGGTCGTTACCTTCATCGCCGTATCCCCAGCCATCAGTTTGGACATGGCGGAAGCTTTTCCATATGGAAGGCCCGATGATTCTAACCACGCAGCCTGATAGGTCAATAGCCTTGAAGCTTCTATCATTGTCGCCATATCCGCGAGTTTAAAAGCGATGCCCTGCTGCTCGGCGATCGATTTTCCGAATTGCTTTCGCTCTTTTGCATATTGAAGTGCCGCATCAAGTGCTCCTTGGGCGATGCCCACGGCTTGTGCGGCTATGCCGTTTCTGCCTCCGTCAAGCGTCTTCATCGCGATTTTGAAGCCTTCTCCTTCTTCTCCGAGACGCTTTGATGCGGGCACTACACAATCTTCGAACATGATTTCCGTTGTCGGTGAAGAACGGATGCCTAACTTCTTTTCTTTCTTGCCTGTAAAAAATCCTTCAAAATCCTTTTCTACTATAAAAGCGGTAATGCCTTTTTTCTTTTTCTCGGGATCGGTGACGGCAAAAACAATGTAAATATCAGCAACGCCGCCGTTTGTGATAAACACTTTTGAACCATTCAACACATAGTCATCGCCGATTCGTTCAGCAGTTGTTTTCATGCTGCCGGCGTCAGACCCAGACCATGCTTCGGTCAAAGCGAATGCGCCGATTTTCTCTCCGAGAGCCAGCTGTGTTAAGTACTCTGTCTTCTGCTCCTCTGTTCCAAAGGCAAACAGCGGCCAGCTGCAGAGAGAGATATGGGCGGAAAGCGTCACTCCGGTGGAGGCGCACACTTTTGACAGTTCCTCCACCGCGATGACATAGGCTAAATAGTCACTTCCGATTCCGCCGTAATCTTCAGGCCACGGAATTCCCGTCAGCCCCAGATTTGCCATTTCCCGAAACAGCTCGCGATCGAAGCGTTCTTGTTCGTCCCGTTCTGCCGCTGTCGGGGCCACCTCATGCTTCGCAAAATCGCGCACCAATTTTCGTATCATCTCATGTTCTTCTGATAATGAAAAATTCATTGCTTCTCCCCCATTTTCAGATCAGCGCCTAAAACGGATTGAGCCAGAAGCTCGACGACGTCGTACGTTTTGACTTGGTCTTCGGCTTCCTTCGCCTTTGTGCCGTCCCCAAGCATTGTGAGACAGTACGGACAGCCGGAACTGATCACCGATGGGTTGACTGCGAGCGCTTGCTCTGTCCTGGCGACGTTAATCCTGTTGCCTGTTTCTTCCTCCATCCACATTAATCCCCCGCCGGCTCCGCAGCACATGCCGGTTTCCCGGTTTCTCTCCATTTCAACAAGCTGCACGCCCGGAATGGCTTTCAAAATCTCTCTCGGCGGATCATAGACTTCATTGTACCGGCCCAAATAGCACGAATCATGGAAGGTAATCGTCTCATGAAGCGGGTGCTGCGGCTTTAATTTTCCGTTTTTCACAAGCTCGGCCAGCACTTCTGTATGATGATAAACCTCGCCTTCAAATCCGAAATCCGGATATTCGTTTTTAAATAAATTGTATGCATGAGGATCGATCGTAACGATTTTTTTGACATCATTTTTTTCAAATTCAGAAATATTCTTCTCAGCCAGCTCTTGGAACAAAAATTCATTTCCGAGGCGGCGCGGCGTGTCTCCTGAATTTTTTTCTTTATTGCCGAGGATCGCGAAGGACACGCCCGCGTGATTAAGCAGCTTAGCAAAGGAAATTGCGATTTTCTGGCTTCTGTTGTCGTAAGACCCCATGGAGCCTACCCAGAAAAGGTACTCAAATTCTTTTCCTTCTTTTTTCATTTCTTTTACAGTCGGAATCTCAGCATCCGGCGCCTCGTCACGCCAATTTTCACGTTCCTTGCGGTTGAGGCCCCACGGATTCCCCTGCCGCTCAATACTAGTCATTGCGCGCTGGGCGTCACTGTCCATTTTTCCTTCTGTCAGTACGAGGTAGCGGCGGAGATCGATGATTTTATCCACGTGCTCATTCATGACCGGGCATTGATCCTCACAGTTCCGGCAAGTGGTGCATGCCCAAATTTCTTCCTCTGTGATGACGTCGCCGATCAAGCTTGGATTGTAATCAAGCGCCGCTGCGGCTTCCTGCGATCCGCTGCCCGCTGACGCCGCAGCCAGCTGATTGCCTCTCGTATGCCGAAACGCTGCTGCGGGCACCCATGGGGAGCGCGAGGTGACGGCAGCGCCTTTTTCCGTGAGATGGTCTCTGAGACGCAAAATCAAGTCCATCGGAGACAGCATTTTTCCGGTGCCTGTTGCAGGACACATATTGGTACAGCGGCCGCACTCGACACACGCGTATAGATCAAGCAGCTGAGACTGTCTGAAATCCTCAATTTTTCCCGCTCCGTAGCTTTCTTTCGTTTCGTCGGTAAAATCAATTTTTTCAAGTTTTCCGGCAGATTCCATTCGATTGAAAAAGACGTTTGCCGGGCCGGCGATTAAATGGGCATGCTTCGACTGAGGCACGTACACTAAAAAGCTAAGCAAGAACAGAAGATGGATCCACCATGCGATATAGAAAATCACCGCCGCGCCTGTTTTCCCGACACCGCTAAGCATAAACGCAATACCTGAGGCAATTGGCTCGCTCCAAGAAAGCCCATGCTCATGCCAAATCAGATTCATCCCGTTCCCAAGCAGAACGGTCAGCATTAATCCTCCGATAAAAATGAGAACGAGTCCGGCTTTGAAACCGCGTTTCAGCCTCACGAGCTTTTCGATATAACGTCTGTAGAATGCCCACCCAACAGCAATTAAAATGAGAAACGTAACAATTTCCTGAAAAAAGGTGAAGGCGGGATAGACCGGGCCAAGCGGCAGATTCCGGCCGGGAGCCAGTCCTTTGATGATAAAGTCAATTGCTCCGAACTGAACCAATATAAATCCGTAGAAAAACATGACGTGAATGATTCCGCTTTTCTTGTCCTTGAGCAGTTTTTTCTGTCCGAATACATTCACCCATATGGCGTGAAGCCTTTCCTTGAACCGTTGATCAAATTGTTCTTTCTGGCCGAGCTTGATGTAGGCCAGTCTCGTTTTGACCAAGTACACAAACAAATAGACAGCGTAAGCGGTTACAATCAGAAATAATAATGCATTTGCGATGAGAAAGCCGCTCATTCCAATTCCCCCTTTTTACTGATAAAGACCGCGATCCCCTACCCCCGAATCTGTATAAGATTATCTTTATGATAAATAATGAATGAGTGTTCAGTCAATAATTAAATTCCTGCTGTTCGGGCACACTACCTTTACTACGGAAAGGAGTGCCGGTATGAAGGTATTTATCGTGATTATGATCATTGTCGTTATTTTCTTTGCCTTGATTCTGCTTGATATCTTCATGGGCCGTGCCGGATACAGAAAAAAGGCGTACGAGCCTGTTTTTTCAAAAAAGAAGAGTGACATCGAATTGATCCACTGCGGCGCTGATCTCGTTGAGCGGATGATGAATGATATTCGCCAGGCCGCCTCTTCTGTTCACATGATGTTTTTTATTATGAAAAATGATGAGGTCAGCCACAATATGTATACCTTGCTGAAAACAAAAGCCCAAGCTGGCGTATCCGTTTATTTGCTTCTGGATTGGGCGGGCTGCCGGGCAATTAAAAAAACTGCGCTGCAGACGATGAAAAATGCCGGCGTCCATGTCCATGTGATGAATCGTCCCCGTTTTCCTTTTTTCTTTTTTCACATGCAAAAACGGAATCACCGGAAGATTACGGTGATAGACGGAAAAATCGGTTATATCGGCGGGTTTAATATCGCCGAAGAATATCTTGGAAAGAAAGCGAAGTTCGGCAATTGGGAGGATTATCATCTGCGCATGATCGGAGAAGGCGTACATGATCTTCAAACGCTTTTTGCTTCTGATCTAAAACGTAATACCGGAATCCAACTGGGTTCGGATGTTTGGCCAAAGCTTCAGCAAGGGACTATTTCTCACAAGATATATGCGACTGACGGTTATTCCCTTGAAAACATATACTTGGCCAACATTGCCCAAGCGAAGAATCGCCTTACGGTTTGCACGCCTTATTACATTCCATCAAAACCGCTTCAAGAGGCCCTTATTAACGCAAGAAAAAACGGCGTATCCGTGAGAATCATTGTACCGATGAAATCAGACCATCCACTGGTACGAGAAGCAGCTTTTACGTATTATTCGGAGCTCTTGGATGCCGGCTGTCTTATTTATCGTTATTATCAAGGGTTTTATCATGTAAAAGCCCTCATCATAGACGACCATCTCAGCATTATCGGAACAGCCAACTTCGATAAACGAAGCCTGTTCTTAAATGAAGAGGTGAATGTTGAAATTGATGACGAAGCGTTTACAAGTGAAGTCTATGCCACGATTGAGGAGGATATGAAAAAGTCGGAGCTGCTGACGATGGAGGATTTCAGCAAGCGCACATTCAGGCAGCGCCCGGCGGAATGGCTCGGCAGGGCATTATCTTATTTCTTATAAAGGAGAGTTCCTATGATTTTCAGATTCGGGTTCGTTTCAAATGCGATGAGCCTTTGGGATGCGTCTCCCGCTAAAACATTGACATTCGCGCGTTATTCAAAGCTTTCAAAGACTGAAAGAAAAGAAGCGCTTCTGACTGTGACAAAAGCCAATTTGCGCAATACGATGAGAACCCTTCACTATATCATCGGCCACGGCATTCCTTTGTACCGTTTTTCCAGTTCGATTGTGCCGCTGGCTACGCATCCCGACGTGATGTGGGATTTTGTAACACCGTTTCAAAAAGAGTTTCGGGAGATTGGAGAGCTTGTTAAAACCCATCAACTGCGAACAAGCTTTCATCCAAATCAATTCACTCTGTTTACGAGCCCGAAGGAATCCGTCACAAAAAATGCGGTAACAGATATGGCGTATCACTACCGCATGCTTGAGGCCATGGGCATTGCTGATCGCTCCGTTATCAACATTCATATTGGCGGCGCTTACGGAAATAAAGACACCGCCACTGCACAATTTCATCAAAATATAAAACAGCTGCCGCAGGAGATCAAAGAGCGGATGACACTTGAAAATGATGATAAAACATATACAACGGAAGAAACGCTTCAGGTCTGTGAGCAGGAGGATGTTCCGTTTGTCTTTGACTTTCATCATTTTTACGCCAATCCAGACGATCACGCCGACCTGAATGTAGCACTGCCCCGCATGATCAAAACGTGGGAGCGGATCGGCCTTCAGCCAAAGGTTCACTTGTCTTCCCCAAAATCGGAGCAAGCGATACGCAGCCACGCCGATTATGTTGACGCCAACTTTTTGCTGCCACTGTTGGAACGCTTTAGGCAATGGGGAACTAATATTGATTTCATGATTGAAGCAAAGCAGAAAGACAAGGCGCTTCTCCGCTTGATGGATGAATTAAGCTCCATCCGCGGTGTCAAACGCATCGGGGGCGGTGCGCTGCAATGGAAGTCATAAATGTGCAAAAATAGGTTTACGACTTGTCAGCTTTGGGAACTTAGGCTATATAAGACAACAATCGATGGAGGAGAAAGATCATGAAAAATATCAAGTCTCTGAAAGTAGCCGCACAGGCCTTTACTTTAAGAAATTTGATTCATCTTTATAAAATGTGCCATTCCGGAAGCCACGAGGTTTATATTTATTCAAAGAAAACGATGTGCAAAATCAAAAGCTTAATTGAGCTTGAAACGTTCCGCATGGCTCATAATGAAAAGGAATATCTGATCGTAGTTGAAGGAACAAAAGCATCACAGCTCATTGAAAAATTCCAAAATCTCATCGAGCCTGCTGAGAGAGAAGCGCTCTAACTTACATACAAAAAAGGATAGACATCTGTCTATCCTTTTTCTTATGCTCTTACATAATGGAGCTGAACCGCTTGTCCAAATTGTTTTGTCCCTTTTAACCGCAGTTTTGTTTCATTTGTTAGTTCGTGAAACAGCGGGATGCCGCTTCCTAAAACGACGGGAATAACAGTGATGATGAATTCGTCGATGGCATCTTCTTTCATAAAGTCATTCACAAGCTCTGCCCCGCCAGCTATCCAGATGTTTGAGCCTTTTTCCTGTTTCAAACGGGCAGTGAAGGCTCTGGCTCCCTCATTGATAAACGTCACATGTTCATCTTGATAACTGTCGGGCGATCCTGTAAAAACATAGCAGGTTTTATCCTGATACGGGAAAACCGGTGTTAGCACTTTAACGTGCTCATATGTGCTCCGCCCTAAAATGACTGTATCAACAGTCTGATAAAAATCACTGTAGCCGTTGTCACCTTCACCTTCAAATTCATCCAGCCAATCGATGCTTCCATCTTCTTTTGCGATCATCCCGTCCAATGAAACAGCAATGTACAGCACAGTTTTTCTTTCCATGTTCTCCTCCTATCGATGCACCATTTGCCCGAATTGCGCTTGATGCAGCCTGCTGTATAGGCCTCCGGCTTCGATCAGGTCTTGATGACGGCCTTGTTCTTCAATACCGTTGTTTGTGACGACTACAATTCTGTCCGCGTCTTTGATTGTTGCCAGCCTGTGGGCGATGACAAGCGTCGTGCGCCCCTCAGACAACTCTTGAAGCGCCTTTTGGATCGCCGCTTCCGTCTCTGTATCAAGGGCTGAGGTGGCTTCGTCGAGAATCAAGATCGACGGATTTTTCAAGAACATCCTTGCAATTGACAGACGCTGTTTTTGCCCGCCGGAAAGCTTCACGCCGCGTTCGCCAATCATAGTATCCAACCCATCGGGCATGTTATGGACGAGCTCTTCCAGATGCGCCTGCTTCACAGCTTGCCAAATGTCTTCTTCTGATGCGCCTAGTCGGCCGTAGGCGATATTTTCTCTAAGCGTGCCCGAGAATAAGAAAACGTCCTGCTGCACGACGCCAATCTGCCCGCGCAACGAAGAAAGCGTCATGTCTTTTATACTGATGCCGTCAATCGTAATGTCGCCCTCCGATGCTTCATAAAAACGCGGAAGCAGACTGCAAAGCGTTGATTTCCCAGCACCTGACGGACCGACGAACGCCACCGTTTCCCCCGCTTGAATGGATAGGTTGATGTCATTGAGGACATTGTGATGGTCATCATAGCCAAACGAAACATGTTTATAGCGGATATTGCCCTTCAGGCCGGAAACATCTCTCGCATCAGGTGAATCCTGAATGTCCGGCTCTGTCTCCATGAGCTCCATATAGCTTTTGAAACCCGCGATCCCCCTCGGATACATTTCGATAATGGCATTAATTTTGTCAATAGGCCTGAACAGCACATTTGTCAGGAGCACAAACGCCACAAATTCCCCGTACGATAAGGAGCCGCGAATGACAAACCACGTCCCGCACAAAAGGACAAACAGCGTGACAAACCGGGTCAGCATATAGCTGATTGACCCGTTTTTCGCCATGATTTTGTAGGAAGAAAGCTTTGTGACACGAAAACGCTGGTTGTTGACGGCGAAGCGTTCTTTTTCAAACGCTTCATTTCCGAACGCCTGCACAAGCCGGATGCCGCCGATGTTATTTTCTACACGCGCGCTGAAGTCTCCGATATCCTTGTTCAGCGTGGTAAATGCTTTGGTCATTTTTTTGTTGAAATAAAGCGCTAGCCAAATGACGATCGGCATAATGATAAACGTTAATAAAGCAAGCTGCCAGTTAATAAACAGCATCACTCCGAACGCCCCGAGAATGGTCATGACCGCAATGAATAAGTCTTCCGGACCGTGATGGGCGACTTCACCGATATACATTAAATCGTTCGTGAGCTTCGACATCAGCGTTCCCGTCTTGTTGTTGTCGTAAAATTTGAACGAGAGCTTTTGCAAATGGTCAAAAAGCGACTTTCTCATATCAGTCTCAATATTGATACCAAGCATGTGTCCCCAGTAGGTCACGATATACTGAAGAGCCGAGCTGAGCGCGTACACCGCAAATAACCCGATTGAGGTCGCGATGATCAGCCCCCAGTCCCTGCCCGGCAGCAAGGTATCAATAAAATAATTAACAATCAAAGGAAAACTCAGCTCCATTAAACCTCCCGCGATCGCTGAGAAAAAGTCGAGAAAGAACAACGTTTTATATGGTTTATAGTATGAAAAAAATTGCCGCAGCACCCTATCTTCCCCCAATGTATAAATAACTGATAATATTTCTCAATTATACTATACACGGGCTGTTTTGAAAGATCAGATTTCTTTTTTCTTACAGAACACCTGAAAACAGGCGGGCAAACGACTCTTTTGTCCGGTCAGCCACGCCTCTTTTATAAAAGCCGACAGGGCTGAGCTTTTCACTTTCCTGCATATCCTCTTCAAAATGGGCCTCAAGGGTTCGGATCGCTTCGGCATCCGTGAAGAACACATTCACTTCAAAGTTGAGCTGAAAGCTGCGCATGTCCATATTCGCGGTACCGACGGAGGCGAGATCGCCATCAATGATCATGACTTTTTGATGCATGAAGCCTTTTTGGTAGGAGTACACTTCAATGCCCTCAAGGAGCAGCTCCGGGAAATAGGACCTCGACGCGTATTGGGTCAAAAAGCTGTCGTTCTTCTCCGGCACCATAACCCTTACCTCTACCCCCTTTGTCGCCGCTGCTTTTAGCGCCGTGCGAATGGATTCATTGGGGACAAAATAGGGCGTGGCGATCCATATTGATTTCTGCGCTGAAGAAATCATTTCATAATAAAGGTCGCTCATGCTTTCCTTCATGTCAGGGCCTGTCGCGACAATTTGATAAATGCCTCCTCCTTCCACGGGAACCGGGGTATTGTACTCCTCTTGATCAATTAGCACTTCATTGGAGACATATTCCCAATCCAGCATAAAGATAGCGTGGAGCGTTTGCACAATTTCCCCCTCAAGCCGCAGGTGTGTATCTCTCCAAAATCCGATGTACGGATCTCTGCTGATATATTCCTTCCCAACATTTAATCCGCCCACAAAACCGGTTTTCCCATCGATGATCACGATTTTTCGGTGATTTCTGAAATTCAGCTTCTGGTTGAAAAACCCGTATTTCAGCGGAGAAAACGGGACGATGTCCACCCCCGCTTGTTCCATTCTCATAATATCTCTTCTTGCCAGCTTCATGCTTCCTGCCGCATCGTATAAAAACCTCACCTCGACACCCTGGCGCGCTTTCTCCATCATAATATCCATCATGCCGCGTCCGAGCATGTCTGATTTAAACATGTAGTATTCAATATGTATGTAAGATTCCGCTTTTCTCATTGCTTTGAAAATGTCCGGGAAGGTTTCTTCGCCGTTTTTCAGCACTTTGATGTTGCTTTTCGTATTGATATTCATATGGGCAGCCCTGATGGAATATGTAAAGAACCTCTCTTGATTGTCCTTCAGCCCTGTCACTTCGGGCGTTTCCTCCTTGTCAAACAGCTTCCTGAGCTTTTCCCTGTTGTACATTCGTTTTGTCTTAAACAGCTTTCCCTTTACATAAAGCTGTCCCGAAAACAGATAAAACACGTAGCCGACGATTGGAAAAAAGACAAGAATATGGATCCATAGCAGCGTGTGCTGCGAGGTGCGGTTTTCAAGAATTAATGAATAGATGCTGAACAAAATAATGCTTATATAGCAAAGCAATCCTCCGTAAAACTCAAGCCTGGAAACCGGAAAAAACCAAATGACATATGCCCCGATGAGCATCATATATAAAAAGAAAAATTCCAGTCTCCTTTTCAGCATCCTGATTCTCTCCAATCTGATTCAATTACCTCTGTATTACCTCTTTTTTCTAATCGATAAACCTTGTAAGCAAAAAACCTCTCCGCCAAAGGAGGAGAGGTTTAGAGAAAACTAATTGTCAAGGGGTTCATCCGCATCGTTTCTGCAGAAATAAAGCAAGACTATTGACAACGCCGAGTGAAGCCTGATGCTACAACATGAACGGCAGGCCGAACCCGCTCAGCACTCCGGCACGCGCCGAAAAAGAGGCGGCGCTGTGACTGCAAATACGGTGGATAGAGTAAATTTGATACCCATTCTGATGAGAGAAAATACATAAAACGGGATATTGATCAGAAAGAAAATAAGGAGTTAGTCAGGCTGAGTCATAATCTGCTGTTCCGCCGGTTTAAAATGAGTAAAATCCGTTTTATTCTTGATGTTATTTCCAGGATTCCCGGCCGCCCAGCCATTACCTTGGCAGAAAAAACCCCCTCTTGCAAGGGGGATTTTCACGAGCGTTTCCGATATACAACGTAGCTGCGGGTCAGATACTTGAGCGGCAGACTGAACACATGAACCAATCTTGTAAACGGCCACAGGATAAAAACGACGTAGCCTATCACAATATGAAACTTAAACCATAGCGGGACACTCTCCATCAAAGAGGCGTCAGGCCTGAACAAAACGATTTCCCTGAACCACGGCCCGACTGTGGTCCGGTAATCAAATCCTTTCGAATCAATGTTGAGAAACGTGGCCGCAACGCCTGACAGCATCATAAACAGCAGCAGGAGGAGCGTAAGGATATCGGACGGCGAGCTCGTTTTGCGGATCCTTTTGTCAAACAGCCTTCTGTACGTCAGGATGACAAGTCCGGTACATGCCGCAATGCCCGCCGGCAAGCCAGCGCCAATGGCCATTTTGTGATACATATGCTCTGAAATGCCAAGGGAAGCATACACGCCTTCCGGGATCAGAATCCCCATGACATGCCCACCGACAACGCACAGCAGTCCCCAGTGAAAAAGTGTGCTGCCCGCGGCGAGTTTTTTCTTTTCTAACATCTCGCTTGATTTCGCCGTCCAGCCAAATTGGTCATGCTGATAGCGGTAAATATGGCCGCCGATAAAGATTGTCAATACAATGTATGGCATAATACCCCAGAGGATCTGCCCGCTCATGCCTGAACAGCCCCTTCAACGCTTTCACGTACGCCAATGTTTTCAAGCGCGGCCAGCAGCACGTGCAGCAGTTCAGCGTATATACTGTCATTTTTTTCGAGACGGGATGCCAGCTCCCTCACATTGGACAGATATTTCTCAAACACGCTTCTCGCTGCTTCAATTTCTGCAGCCGCAGCAAATTCCAGCATCAGCGGCAGATAATCAGGCAGCTCTTTCTCTGTCGGCAGGAAACCGGATTGCTCGTATGCGTTTTTTAAATGCAGCAATTCAATGCCGCGTTCCCTTTGCTCGCCCGAGTTAAAGTAGGTGACATACATATTTGTTTTTTTCCCAAAGTCGAACGTATAGACATAGTGTTCAATCAGCGCTTCCGGTGAAAAGCTGGCTGACGCCTCGAAAAAGTGCAGCAGCTTCTCCCGGATTTGCCGGTTGCTGATTTCATGGATAAGAGCCTTCCAATCGGGAATCTCGGCTCTCCACTCTTCATCCGGATAAGAGAGAAGAGAGGAAAGAGCGGAGAACGTCATTTGCCGGTCTGTGGTGTTCATCTTGTTACACCTCATTTATCAAAAGTTAGAAACAGGAGCCGGGGCCGCCTGAAAATGATAAGCCGCAGCTCCCTTGTTCAGCATATAAATCTGAAACTTCTTCTCGATGACTGCTCGGTATCACAAAGCGGTCATCATATTTGGCAATCGCAAGCAGCCGATACATATCTTCAATTTGCTGTTCTGTTAAGCCGACACTGGAGACCAGTTCCGGGTCGATTGATTTATTCGTCTGGATCGCTCTCATATACTGGCGCATGACAGACATTTTCTTCAACGTTGACCGAATATGATCCGTATCACCGGCTGTTAACAGCTGCGCCAAATAATCAATCGGGATTCTCATTTGGTCGATAGCCGGAAAAATATCTTCTGCGGATTGCCGGCTGCCTTTTCCTTCAAAGAGATTCATAATCGGACTGAGCGGCGGAATGTACCACACCATTGGCAGCGTGCGGTACTCTGGGTGAAGCGGCAGCGCAATCTTCCAGTCAATGATCATTTTATAGATCGGCGATTGCTGCGCAGCCTCTATCCATTCAGCCGGAATGCCTTGTTCTTTTGCCAGTTTGGCAACCTCAGGATCATTTGGATCAAGAAAAACGTCCAATTGGGAATGATAGAGATCCTTTTCATTTTCAACAGATGCCGCTTCCTCCACTTTGTCCGCGTCATACAGCATGACGCCGAGGTAGCGGATTCTGCCAACACACGTCTCAGAGCAGATGGTTGGCAGTCCCGCCTCCAAACGCGGAAAGCAGAGTGTGCATTTTTCCGCTTTGTTCGTTTGCCAGTTAAAATAGACTTTTTTATAAGGACAGGATGAGACGCAATATCTCCATGAACGGCATGCGTTTTGATCCACAAGCACAATGCCGTCCTCCTCGCGTTTGTACATGGCGCCGGATGGACAGGATGAGACGCACGCCGGGTTGATGCAGTGCTCGCAAATACGGGGCAAATACATCATAAAAACCTCATCGAATTCTGTTTTGATCGATTCCTCCATCTTTTGTACGTTGGGATCTTCAAGTCCCGTTATGTGGCCGCCCGCGAGATCATCCTCCCAGTTCGGTCCCCATTCGATATTCATGAAATCCCCCGTCAAGGACGATTTCGGGCGTGCTACCGGCTGGTGTTTTTTCTGCGGGCTGTTCGTTAATGTTTCATAATCATAGTTCCAAGGTTCATAGTAATCATCAATTGACGGCTGATTCGGATTATAGAAAAGGCCTGCAAGCCGATTGGTTTTCGAGCCCGATTTCAGCTCGAGCTTTCCTTTTTTCAATGTCCAGCCGCCTTTATATTTGTCCTGGTCCTCCCATTGCTTCGGGTAGCCGATGCCCGGCTTTGTTTCTACATTATTGAAGTACATATATTCCGCACCGGAACGGTTTGTCCACGTGTTTTTGCAAGTGACGCTGCACGTGTGGCAGCCGATGCATTTATCCAAGTTCATGACCATACCGATTTGCGCTTTAATCTTCAAGCCAATCGACCTCCTTCAGCTTGCGGATGACGACGTTCAGGTCGCGCTGATTCCCCGTTGGACCGTAATAGTTAAAGCCGTAGCTGAGCTGGGCGTAGCCACCGATCATCTGTGTCGGCTTGACGTGAATCCTTGTCGGGCTGTTATGGGTGCCTCCGCGGTTATTCGTCAGCTTTGTGCCTGGCACGTTGATGTGGCGGTCCTGGGCATGGTGCATAAACGCCATTCCTTTAGGAATCCGATGAGACAAAACCGCTCTTGCGACGACAACACCGTTTCGGTTGAAGCATTCAATCCAATCGTTGTCTTTGATATCCGTGTCCTCTGCATCATCTTTATTCATCCACACGGTCGGCCCGCCGCGGAACAGCGTCAGCATCGGCAGAGAATCAAAATACATGCTGTGGACAGACCATTTATTATGCGGCGTCAAATAATTGAGGACGATTTCTTTTCCCTCTTGATCAGGCCGCTTGCTCAGAAACGGGCGATGCTGGAGGATCGGTTTGAATGTCGCCATCGTTTCACCGAATTCCATCATCAGTTCATGATCGACATAATAGGTTTGTCTGCCTGTCAGCGTCCGCCACGGAATTAATTTTTCAACATTCGTTGTAAACGGCGAATACCTGCGGCCTCCTTTTTCAGAGCCGGTAAATGCCGGAGACGTGATAACCGTTTTCGGCTGGGCTGTAATTTGTTCGAACGTAAAGCATTCTTCCTCGCGCTCTTCCGCCAGGTCTTTCAGCTTCAGGTTTGTGATGTTTTCAAGTGATTCCCATGCTTTTACGGCGACCTTTCCATTCGAAGTGGATGATAGGGTTAAAACCGCTTCTGCCGCCTGCTTTGCTTCACTTATATTTGGACATCCCTTTGCCACGCTGTCTGAGGTGATTTCTCCCAGTCTCTGTTTGAGTGATTCATATTCATCGGCTATTGACCAGCTCATCCCTTTTGTTCCGCTCGGCTTTAAAGCAGCGTTAGGACCGAGTGCGGTCATTTTATGAAAAATGTGTTTGTAATCCCGTTCAACGACTTGGATGTTCGGCATCGTTTTTCCCGGAATGGCTTCACATTCGCCCTTGCTCCAGTCATTGATTTTGCCGAATGGCTGGGCCAATTCCTGCATGGTGTCGTGGAGGAGCGGCGTCGCAACCACTTCTTTCACCGGCTCCATATTGACTTCTTCTGCCAGATCGGAAACGGCTTTTGACAGCGCCTTGAAAATATCCCAGTCTGACTTCGATTCCCACGGAGCTGAGATCGCCGGAGCAAATGGATGAATGAACGGATGCATATCTGTGCTGCTGAGATCGTGTTTTTCATACCATGTCGCCGCCGGCAGCACGATATCGGAATACAGCGCCGTACCCGCCATTCGAAAATCAAGATTGATTAATAAGTCGAGCTTTCCTTCCGGCGCCTGCTCCCGCCATTTGATTTCTTCTGGGCGGATGCTGTCGCTGTCGTCATTCATTAAACCGTTCGTTGTCCCCAGCAAATGCTTGAGAAAATATTCATGCCCTTTTCCTGAGCTTGAGATCAGATTTGCCCGCCATACAAAGAGATTCCTTGGGAAATTCACTTCATTGTCAGGATCTTCAATCGCGAATTTCAGTTTTTTCTCTTGGAGCTGTGAGGCCACGTACGCACCAACGTCTTCAGGTGTTGCTGCCCCTGCTTTTTCAGCTTCTTTATACAGATCGATGCCATTTTGATTGAAAGTCGGGTAAGACGGAAGCCACCCCAGCCGCGCCGCCAGCACATTGTAATCAGCGTGGTGCTTGTAGCGGGATGAAGCAGCAATCGGTGATGCCAAATCACTGATCGGCTGGTCCTCATAACGCCACTGATCTGTCGCAAAGTAGAAAAATGAGGTGCCATTTTGCAGCTTGGGCACGCCTTCCCAGTCCTTTGCAGTTGCAATCGTCTGCCACCCTTCAGCAGGTCGGAGCTTTTCCTGCCCCACGTAATGGGCCCAGCCTCCGCCGTTTACGCCTTGGGCGCCTACAAGTAAAACAAGATTTAACACCGCTCGGTAGATCGTGTCGGAGTTGAACCAGTGGTTAATGCCGGCCCCTACGATAATCATGGACCGGCCGTCTGTATCGATCGCATTTTGGGCAAACTCTCTGGCAATCTTAACGACAGCTTCTTTTTTGATTCCTGTCATTTGTTCCTGCCAGGCAGGCGTAAACGGCTCAGGATCATCATAGGAGACAGCCGATCGTTCGCCGATACCCCGGTTCACGCCGTAGTTAGCCAGTATCAAGTCAAACACGGTCGTGATGTACGTTTCTTCACCGTTCAGGTTCATTTTTTTAATAGGAAGATCCCGCTCGAGCACTTTGTTTCCGTCATTTGAAAAATACGGGATGCGCACCGTGCCGATTTCGTCCTCTATTCCCAGCACAGAGAGACGGGGTTCAATCGGTTCCCCGGTTTCTTCATCAATCATGTGCAGGTTCCATTTCTGCTGCCCGTCCCAGCGCGAGCCCATTGTCCCTTGGGGTATGGCAAATGAACTTGTCTGTTCATCCCAAACCGCAGGCTTCCACTGATCATGCTTTGTCTTCCGCCCGATGTCCTTCGCATGCAGAAACCGTCCCGCTGTGTATACGCCATTTTCTTTTGACAGGGTGACGAGAAATGGAAAATCAGTGTATTGCTTCGCGTACTCAATAAAACGTTCAGTTTCTTGGTTCACGTAAAATTCCTGCAGAATGACGTGACCCATCGCCATCGCAAGCGCCCCGTCAGTCCCTTGGCGAATACTCAGCCAGTCATCCGCGAACTTTGAGGATTCCGCAAAATCCGGACTGATCGAAATGACCTTAGCGCCTTTATAGCGGGCCTCCGCCAAAAAATGCGCGTCAGGCGTTCTCGTTAACGGAACGTTGGAGCCCCATGTGATGATATAGCCGGAATTGTACCAATCACTGCTTTCCGGAACGTCCGTCTGGTCACCCCAAATTTGCGGGGATGCCGGAGGAAGATCCGCATACCAGTCATAAAAACTGAGCATAGGGCCTCCGATTAACGACATAAACCGGGAGCCTGATGCATGGCTGATCATGGACATGGCCGGAATCGGAGAAAAACCGACGTTTCTGTCAGGCCCGTATTTCATCACTGTATACAGCAGAGAGGCTGAAATCAGCTTCAGCACCTCCGGCCATTCAGCGCGCACAAAACCGCCTTTCCCTCTCGCCTGTTTATAGGACTTCGCTTTTTCAGGGTTTTTGACGATCGATTTCCAGGCTTCCAATGGATTTTGATGTTCTTGCAGTGCCTCCCGCCATAAATTAATCAGTACACCGCGCACGTATGGATATTTCACACGCAGCGGGCTGTAGATATACCATGAAAAACTGGCCCCCCGCGGGCAGCCTCTCGGTTCAAAATCAGGCATATCCGGGCCTGTTGATGGATAATTCAAATTTTGCCCTTCCCACGTGACAATTCCGTTTTTCACATAAATATTCCAGCTGCAAGACCCTGTACAGTTAACGCCGTGGGTGGAGCGAACGACTTTGTCGTACTGCCATCTGTTTCTGTATACATTCTCCCAATCGCGATCGTCGCGGGTGGTTTGGCTATGTTTATTTGAATGGTGTTCGATAGGAGAGAAATAATTCAATCTCCTAAACAACGGACTCCTTTTCTTTTTCTTCATGAGAGTTCACTCCTTCCGAGTCAGGTGATGCTAAGTTCACTATAAACAGAGACAGCGTGTTTCCTTGTGAACTATGTCACACACTCTGCTTTTTTCACAAAATGTTCACACAAAGGAGAAGGAAGGCTGCGTTCAGGCAGGACGCTTGGGTCATTAGCTGCCTTTCATTCAAAGATCAAAAAAAACCGGCTCTATTTAAGAACCGGGCTCAGCGTTTTCATCCTGTGATGTATGCAGATACCGCAAAAATAATTGATAGGAACAAAAAACATTTTGCTGAAGCATAGCCAAAAAGTTCATTTGCAGCTGCGGATGATAAGACATCATTTTCTTAAATATGTAATATGGGATGTTGAGAATCAGAATGTCTGAAGTGGCATTGACTGAGATAAAGGGCGATAAATAAAGCCCGCCTTTTTCATCAATCGGAAACACATCGCCTTTTTCCCACAGCGCAACGGTTTTCG
Organism: Bacillus sp. FSL K6-0255; assembly: GCF_045040725.1. Taxonomy (NCBI): domain Bacteria; kingdom Bacillati; phylum Bacillota; class Bacilli; order Caryophanales; family Bacillaceae; genus Bacillus; species Bacillus sp. FSL K6-0255. Next base: position 3,711,417 of record NZ_CP150278.1, read on the forward strand.
ACCCTTCAGGGAGCCTTGTGTCCATAAAACGGACACTGCCTTTTAATACAATATAAACAGATTGAGAATGAAGAAAAGATGGAGACTGATCACATGAACCGCGGATAAACGTGCCGTTTTTCAGCAAGGTTTCGACAATGGATAGAGGCACTTCATTAAACATAGGAAGTTGTTTCAGAAATAATAAATAGTCACACTGATTCATAGGAAAACCTCCTGTGCTAAGGATAGCTTTAGTGTAGCTCGACTGAGCCTGTACAGCAGTGATGTATTTCACAGCCTGTATGATGAATGTCACTTATCAGGAGGGTGAATGCATTTATAATGAAAGAAAAAAGGAGGATTTCGATGAAGGCGCTGATTCCGAAGCAGCACGGGGCGTGGGCGATGCTGCTGATCCCATTTTTACTCGGCATGGTCAAGGGAGGCCCCGTTATTTGGCATATTCCGCTCTTCCTTGGTTGGCTTTTCCTATACTTAGCGGTTTATCCCGTTACGCTTGCCTTAAAAAAGAAACAAAGCAAACCATATCAAAAGTGGATGTGTTATTACGGTTTTCCCACCTGCTGCTTTTTGATGATCTCGGTCTTTCATAAGCCGCCTCTCATCTGGGTGGGCGTTTCTTTACTGCCGCTGTTTCTCATACATATGTATTTTGCCCGCAGAAAAAACGAACGAGCCTTATTGAATGATGTTGCAGGTGTCTTGTTCTTTTGTTCGGGCGGGTTTGCGAGCTGCTGGCTGGGGATGGGAACCCTTGACGGCTGGGCTTGGTTTATTTTCTTGCAGTCTGCTTTATTTTTTATCGGGAGTTCCTTTTATGTGAAATCGGTGATCCGCGAGAGAAAAAACAGGGCATTTGCATACTGGTCATGGGGATATCACCTGCTGCTCCCCTTTTTATCCGCTCTTTTCGGAGCAGGATGGGCGTTTCTCGCTTTTATCCCGAGCAGCTTGCGGGCATGGTTTTTTCATGGAAGGGATTGGCCCGTAAAAACGATTGGCATTCTGGAAATCGTGAATGCCTGCTTCTTTCTTGCCGTCATGTGCCTGTTTATCACAAGGTAAAAAAACAAGGACACCGCTGTCCTTGTTTTTTTCAGTCAATATTGCAAATCTCCAGCGGGCAATTTTCACACTCAATCTCACATCGTAAATAGTCCCGCTTGTGCAAAATAATTTTTCCGGATTCGTCTATCGAAATAACCCCTTTTTTGCGGAGATCTCCGAGCATACGATTGACGCTTTCCCGTGCAGCCGCGCAAAACTTTGCCAAATCCTGATTTGTCAGGACAATGTTAATCAGAATGCCGTCGCTTCGCTCCACTCCGTAGCTGTTTGATAAACGGATAAGGGTGGAATAGAGCGCCCCCTTTTTGCCATGAAGAAGCAGATCCCTGATTTTGGACTGAATCTTCCGGAGGTGCGTGCTCATCCATTTCATGAACTCAAATGTCAAAGCGCCATTTTGGATTAATTCTTTTTCCAGCTTATTTTTATTAATGACGAGCACCTCGCCATCCTCTAACACTTTTGCACTGAGCATATACCTTGGTTCTTCAGTGAAAAGTGTTAATTCTCCGACGATATCATGCTTTTGGCAGATTCTAAGCGTCAGGTCTTTTCCGTCAGATGTCAGCTTGCCGATTTCAATGAGTCCTGATTGAATCAGATAAAGCTCTTCTGCATCCATTCCTTCTCGAAACAAATACGTGTGTTTTTCCATTTTTCTTTTCGTGCTGATCGATTCCAGCAATTCATGCAGATCGCTGGATATAAGATCACTATCAGATGGTCGAACAGAGAGAAAATTCATGAGCTCACCTCGAAGAAAGTCACGTTGTGTGTTTATTGTAACGTGAATTGATTTGTACCCATCGAGAAAAAACTAACAATCTTGTGAATGCCCCAGTGTTAGTTGATGCTCTGGCTGTTTCTCTCCGTGTGTGTTTTCATTCTTTCCTGCCAATACATCCATATGACAAGGACAAAACTGGCTAACGCCACCTCTGAAAGCGCCATAAACCCGATCGCGTACTGGCCTGTTGCCTGAAATACACTCGCCAATATGAGCGGAGGAAAAAAGCCGCCTAAACCGCCCATGGCAGACACAATCCCATTGGCAATCCCCGCTTGCTTCGAAAAATAGAAAGGCACCAGTTTAAAAACAGTTCCGTTTCCTATGCCTGAGCAGACGGCCACGGTTAATGATCCAAACGTATAAAGGCCGATTGTCGGCGAGAACGATAGGATAATGCCTGATAATGTAAGCCCGGCAAAAACAAACATCAAGATGCGGAGCGGGCTTATTTTATCAGCCAGGAATCCGCCCGCAGGCCTGAGCAGCGTAGAAACCGCAATAAAGCCAGCCGTCCGCAAGCCGGCATCTGCAGGATTCAGCCCAAAATGCTCCACCAGAAAGTTAGGCAGATAGATAGTGAAGGCGACAAAGGCACCGAACGTAATAAAATAAAACAGGCTCAGAAACCATAGCACATGATTTCGGTAAACAGCTTTGATTTGAGTCTTAACAGAAACTTTGACCTTCTTCTCATGCCTGTCGCCAAACAATACGTGCAGTAAGGCAAAGACAGCCAGCAAAATCAGATACATTTGCACGGTTGATTTCCACCCGACGGCTTGAGCGATAATCGGCGCTGCAAATGTCGTAACGGCTGTCCCGATATTTCCTGCACCGTAAATCCCATTGACGACACCGTGCTTTTCTTTCGGATAATATTTCGGGAGGGAGGTCACCCCAATGGAAAACACCGCTCCCCCGATCCCTAAGAAAAAGCCGCCTGCGATTAAATCAAACAGAGAATCCGCGATACTGATCCAAAATACAGGAAATAAAAGCAAGATGAAGCTGACCATAAACATGAGCCGCGCGCCAAACCTGTTCGTTAAATACCCTAAAGGAATGCGGAGAAGCGACCCGAGGATCACAGGAATTGCCGTCACCAAAGAAATCTCACCCTTGCTTAAATGAATATCTAATGTGATTTGGGAAATGAGTGATGAAATCAGCACCCAAACCATAAACCCTGCCACCAAGCTTAATGACTGTAACGATAATTGAATGTGTTGACGGTTGATCATTTGGCTTGCCCCTTTCAATGATTCAATAATCAGTCTTATCATACAAAAACTCGGCAAACAGGATTGTGAATTACATCACACGTTTTTCTCATAAAAAAAGGACAAAGCCCGAAGACTTTGTCCTTTTGATCGTAATTACATTTTTTCCGGAGCCGATACGCCGATCAGCTGAAGCGCATTGTTCAGCGTAATTTGCGTTGCCTTCATTAAAGCCAGGCGCGCGCGGCTTTTCTCTTCATTTTCAGGGTCGATGACTTTCTCTGCGTTGTAGAAGCTGTGCAGAGCAGAAGCCAGATCATAAATATAGTTTGTGACACGGTGCGGAATTCGTTTTTCCGCTGCTTCCGCCACTGCCTCTGGGAAGCCGCCGATCGTTTTCAGCAGATCGTATTCTTTTTCTGATTGAATATGGCTGAAATCAAGATCTGCCGCCGGTTTAAGTCCCTGCTCTTCCCCTTGGCGAAGCATGCTGCAAATACGGGCATGCGCGTATTGTGCATAATACACAGGGTTTTCGTTAGATGTTGATACAGCAAGATCTAAGTCAAAATCCATATGGGTGTCCGCACTTCGCATCGCAAAGAAGTAACGAACGGCATCCAAGCCGACTTCTTCTATCAGGTCACGCATCGTTACGGCTTTACCGGTCCGTTTGCTCATTTTCATTTTCTCGCCGTTTTTGTAAAGGTGAACGAGCTGAATGATTTCTACTTCAAGCGTTCCTTTTTCATAGCCCAGCGCTTCAATTGCCGCTTTCATACGCGGGATGTAGCCGTGGTGATCGGCGCCCCAAACGTTGATCAGCTTATCAAAGCCGCGGTCAAGCTTGTCCTTATGATACGCGATATCAGGAAGCAGGTACGTGTACGTGCCGTCCTTCTTGATCAATACGCGGTCTTTATCATCGCCGAACGTCGTGGAACGGAACCAAGTCGCGCCGTCTTCTTCATAGACATGGCCTTTTTCGCGGAGCGCTTCAAGCGCCGTGTCGATTTTTCCATTTTGGTACAGTGAAGTTTCGGAATACCACACATCAAACGGCACACGGAAGTTTTCCAAGTCCTTGCGAAGCTTGTCCAGCTCGTATTTCAGGCCGTATTCACGGAAAAACGCGAGGCGTTCACTTTCCTCTTCGTTAACGAAACGGTCACCGTATTCCTCAGCGAGACGCTTTCCGATCGCAATGATATCCTCGCCGCGGTAGCCATCCTCCGGCATCGGTTTTTCCAATCCGAGCGCTTCAAAGTAACGGACTTCAACAGAAAGCGCCAGATTGTTGATTTGGTTTCCCGCATCGTTAATGTAGTATTCGCGGCTTACATCGTAACCCGCTTTTGAAAGCACGTTGCACAAGGAATCGCCGACAGCCGCCCCGCGCGCATGCCCGAGGTGAAGGTCTCCCGTCGGATTCGCTGATACGAATTCTACCTGAACTCGTTCACCGTTTCCGATGTTCGTTTCCCCGTATGCTTCCCCTGCTTCCAGTACAGACGGAATCAGCTTTGTTAAATATTGATTGTTCATATAGAAATTGATAAAACCCGGGCCGGCGATATCCAGTTTTTCAATCGAAGCCTTTCCTTTATCAAAATGGGCGACAATCTCTTCAGCGATTTGGCGCGGCGCTTTTTTTGCCACTCTTGCCAGCTGCATCGCCATATTCGTTGAGTAGTCGCCGTGTGTTTTATCTTTCGGTGTTTCTAAAACAACATTGGGAATCTGGCTTTCTTCAGCCAGTCCCGCTTTCAGAACGGCCGCTTTAATTTCTTCTTTCAGCACGTCCTTCATTTGTTCCGCAATGTTCATGCGTGAGTTCCTCCCTCATACGTGATCGTCATATTATGTAAATGCTCCTGCTCGTCTCCGACATGCATGTCATATGCGATGCTGATACGGCCTTTTTCTTCATCGAGATCAGATTGAATCGATTTTGTGCTTGTTTTCAGCTCAAGCTCACCAAATGACATTTTATATTTAGCAATTGTGGAAGCTCCCGTTACGAAACGCTGATTCATTTTGACAGCGCCTGACCTCATGACCAGGACTTCGCCTTCGCTTACTTTCACAATCGTTTTGACTTTGCCTAAGTCGTGTTCTTCATAATAAGATAGATACACTTTATTTTGTTTTACATAGTAAAATCCGGTGGTGCGGAATTCGATGACTTCTTGGTTTCCGTCATCCTCGATCACAGACTTCACATGGAGTGTTATCGGTGTCTCTTGCTTCATTCTGACACGTCCTTTTCATCATTCCACTTTGACTTGAATAGTATAATCATTCGGTTTGTAAACTTCAACTGCTTCTATCTTACCATCATTGCTCATCAGATTTGAAGATAAACCTCATAAAAAGCATTTCCTTATATAGAAGAGAAAATCATATCACTAATTACCTTTAGGAAATGTTACATTTTTCCGAAATCTATCATTTTCTTTTCACATTTTTTTCAAATTATATGTATTGAATTAGTAATTTGATAGTTTTAAGATAAAAGTACAACATAGATCTGCTAGAAAAACAAAAAAGGGAGGATTCAATTATGAAAAAAGCTGTCATTGTAGAAAACAAAGGTTGTGCAACATGCTCGATCGGAGCCGCTTGTCTAGTGGACGGTCCTATCCCTGATTTTGAAATTGCCGGTGCAACAGGTCTATTCGGTCTATGGGGGTAAGGATCTCCCAAAAGGGCATAGTCATTCTACTATGCCCTTTTTAAGTAAATTACAATTTTTAACTAAAATCTACCTCTTGGATATACATACACAACCGTTTTTCATTTGAATCATATGTATAGGGGATGGTATTTTGTTTATAGAGCAGATGTTTCCATTTATTAATGAAAGTGTAAGAGTTCACCAGCTTCCTGAGGGCGGCGTGTTAGAAATCGACTACTTGCGCGATAATGTCTCCATTTCTGACTTTGAGTATTTGGATCTTAACAAAACGGCTTACGAGCTCTGCATGCGCATGGATGGCCAAAAAACAGCTGAGCAGATTTTAGCTGAGCAATGTGCAGTGTATGATGAATCACCGGAAGACCATAAAGATTGGTATTACGACATGCTCAACATGCTCCAGAACAAGCAGGTGATCCAGTTTGGAAACCGGGCCAGCCGCCATACCATCACCACGAGCGGAAGCAATGAATTTCCGATGCCCCTGCACGCCACCTTTGAACTGACGCACCGCTGTAATTTGAAATGCGCCCACTGTTATTTGGAAAGCTCACCTGAAGCGCTCGGCACCGTGTCGATTGAGCAATTCAAAAAAACGGCTGATATGCTGTTTGATAACGGTGTATTGACATGCGAAATCACAGGCGGAGAAATTTTTGTCCATCCAAACGCCAATGAGATTCTTGACTATGTGTGTAAAAAGTTCAAAAAAGTCGCTGTCTTAACAAACGGAACACTCATGCGAAAAGAGAGCCTGGAGCTTTTGAAGACTTACAAGCAAAAAATCATCGTCGGCATTTCTCTTGATAGTGTCAATTCCGAGGTCCATGACTCCTTTAGAGGGAGAAAAGGCTCTTTTGCCCAAACTTGTAAAACGATAAAATTGTTGAGTGACCACGGTATATTTGTCAGAGTCGCCATGTCTGTCTTCGAAAAAAACATGTGGGAAATCCACGATATGGCCCAAAAGGTTCGGGATCTCGGGGCGAAGGCGTTTTCTTACAATTGGGTTGATGATTTCGGAAGAGGCAGAGATATTGTCCATCCAACGAAAGACGCCGAGCAGCACCGCAAATTTATGGAATACGAGCAAAATGTGATTGATGAGTTTAAAGATCTGATTCCGATTATTCCCTATGAGAGAAAACGCGCGGCAAATTGCGGCGCTGGCTGGAAGTCCATTGTGATCAGCCCGTTCGGCGAAGTACGTCCATGCGCCCTCTTTCCAAAGGAATTTTCATTGGGAAATATTTTTCATGATTCCTATGAAAGCATCTTTAACTCCCCTCTCGTCCATAAACTGTGGCAAGCGCAGGCGCCGCGGTTCAGCGAACATTGCATGAAAGACAAATGCCCGTTCAGCGGCTATTGCGGAGGCTGTTACTTAAAAGGGCTGAACTCTAACAAATATCACCGAAAAAACATTTGCTCTTGGGCGAAAAATGAACAATTAGAAGACGTGGTCCAGCTTATTTAGGAGGGAAACGATTTGTCACCAGCACAAAGAAGAATTTTACTGTATATCCTTTCATTTATCTTTGTCATCGGCGCAGTCGTCTATTTTGTCAAAAGCGACTATCTATTTACGCTGATTTTCATTGCCATTGCCATTCTGTTCGGGATGCGCGCGCGGAAGGCTGACTCGCGATGAGCATTTTGGATATACACGATGTATCCGTTTGGTATGAACGGGACAACGTCATCTTAGAACAAGTGGATTTACATTTAGAAAAAGGCGCCGTTTACGGGTTGCTTGGGGTAAACGGCGCCGGAAAAACGACACTGATTAATACGCTGACAGGCGTGAACCGCAATTTCAGCGGGCGCTTTACCCTGTGCGGAATTGAAGCGGAGGCCGGCATGCCGCAGAAAACATCAGATCAGCTGAAGACTCACCGTTACTTCGCCGCCGATTATCCGCTGCTATTTACAGAAATTACGGCGAAGGACTATGTGTCTTTCGTCCATTCGCTTTATCAAAAGGATTTTTCAGAGCAGCAGTTTACCAGTTTGGCCGAGGCCTTTCATTTTTCGAAATACATCAACAGGAGAATTTCGGAGCTTTCCTTGGGGAACAGGCAAAAGGTTGTATTGATGACAGGCTTATTGCTGCGCGCTCCCCTGTTTATTTTGGATGAGCCGCTCGTCGGTTTGGATGTGGAATCGATAGAGGTCTTTTATCAGAAAATGCGCGAGTACTGTGAAGCAGGCGGGACCATTTTGTTTTCTTCTCATCTGCTCGATGTCGTGCAAAGATTTTGTGATTATGCGGCTATTCTTCACAACAAACAGATCCAAAAGGTCATTCCGATTGGAGAGGAGACCGATCTGCGGCGGGAATTTTTTGAGGTGATCGGCCATGAATAACATAATCCCCATCATGTCTTTGCTGTTCAAACAGCTTTACAGCCGGCAAGGGAAAAAGGACGCCATCCGCATTGCCGCAGGCCTTGTCATTCTGGCCGTGTTTGAAATCGGGCTGATCCGCCAGGCCGGCATTGATGAATCGGTGTTGCGCAAAACGTATATCATACTCGCGCTTCTCTTAATGAACGCATATATGGTGTTTCTTTCTGTGACATCTCAATGGAAGGAATCTTATATGAAACTGAGCTGCCTGCTGCCGATTTCTTCACGGAGCTTTTGGCTCGCCCAGAGTGTCGTTTTGTTTGTCGATACCTGTTTGAGAAGAACTTTATTCTTTTTTATTTTACCGCTGTTCTTATTTGGAAACGGAACGCTGTCAGGGGCGCAAACATTGTTTTGGCTCGGCAGGTTTTCGTTTTTTACCGTTTACTCCATTATTTTCGGAGTTGTGCTAAGCAACCACTTCGTCAAAAAGAAGAACTTGATGTTTCTGCTGCATGCGGCGATATTCGCCTGTGTATGTATCAGCGCCGCTTTGATGCCGGCCGCCACGCTTCCGCTTTGCGCGGTTCATATCCTGTGGGCGGTGATCATTGACTTTCCTGTCTTTCTGCAGGCGCCTCCGCAGCAGAGCAAGATGCATTCATTTATGCGGCGATCTGAATTTTCGTTTTACAAAAGAGAATGGAACCGATTTATCTCTTCTAAAGCGATGCTGTTAAATTACGCGGTGATGGCGGCGTTCAGCGGCTTCTTTTCGTTCCAGATGATGAATACCGGCATCTTCAATCAGCAAGTGATTTATATCGTGATTTCCGCGCTTTTGCTCATCAGCTCACCAATCGCCCTTTTGTATTCGATTGAAAAAAACGACCGGATGCTGCTTATCACGCTTCCGATCAAGCGGAAAACGATGTTTTGGGCGAAATATCGCTTTTATTCAGGCCTATTGGCAGGCGGATTTCTCCTTGTCGTGATGATTGTGGGTTTCATCAGCGGCCGTCCGATTTCAGTTCTCACTTTTTTGCAGTGCATTGAGTTGCTGCTGGCGGGAGCTTTTATCAGGTTAACTGCAGATGAAAAAAGGCCCTCCTTCAGCTGGCAGACGGAGCAGCAGCTATGGAGCGGTTTCTCAAAATATCGGTCTTATCTGTTTTGTCTTCCCCTATTCTTAGCCACATTAGCCGGCACCGCTGTATCCTTGGCGGTCATTCCGATAGCCGGTCTGGTCATAGTCTATTACCTGCAAAAACAGGATGGTGGTTTCTTTGATACAAGCAAAAGAGAACGGCTTGGAAGTTAACCTGCTGAAGACTCATCAATTTTCAACTATTTCAATCGCCGCGAGCTTTCTGAAACCGATCGAAAGCGCGGCGGAACCTGAGGAAGAAACGATTTATTTTTACGGCGCCGCCGCATACCTGAAGGAGCAAATCATTGACGCTTTTGGTTATGCTGCCGGCAGCCGTTTCATGTACTCAGCGAATCTCTTTTTTGATCAGCAGCTGAAAACCTGCGGGACCCGTTTGATTCACCCATTATATAACGGGAATCTTCATGTTGACGCCCTGATGAAAACTTTTGCAGACTTGTCTTTCCCTTCTTCTCTTTCATTCGAAGCATTTGAAAAGGCCAGGAATGAGCTGCTGCTGAAAATCGAAAAGAAATTCACTGATCCCTTCTCCTACTCGGCGGCTCGCTTGGCTGAGGAGGTCTTCGGAAACCCGATGTACGGCACAGGCATGTTTGGCCGGAAAGACAGGATAGAGGCGATTCATCCTAAACGGTTTCTCGACGCAACGGACTTTATCGTTGATTTAGTGTCCCAGCAAAAACAGCTGAACATATTGGGACAAGTACAAGCATGTGATGTTCGGGGACATGCCCCGCAAACGTCCGCTGTAACGTCCGGAAGAATACCCGTAAACCGGCATGTTTTTGAAACAGAGACACGCAGCGCTGCAGGTCCTTCCGTCTTGACACTCGGATTTGACTGCGGAGAGATGAAAGATGCCAGCGATTATATCAAAATACAGCTAATAGACGGATTACTGGGAAAGTACGGCCATTCCGCTTTATTCAAGCACTTCAGAGAGAAGGATCTGGCAGTCTATCACGTTATCACCCGTTACGATGTCATGAACAATTTGCTGCTTGTTTCAATATGTACAGATCAGCTTCATGAGATAGACATTCCCCCGCGCGTTTTGGAAGCTGTCTCAGCTTTTCATACAGATGAGCGGGAACTAGAACAGGCAAAGCAGTTTTTACGCAATGAATTGCTGCTGCAATTCGATTCTCCCGAAGGTCTATTGGCCTATATGGGGATCCTGCGCCGCTTCTCCTGCACGAAAGAAGCCTTGCTGGATGGCATCTCAGCGGTTACATGCCGTGATGTATTGCAATTCATAGCGACCATCAATTATATCGGAGCTCATGTAGTAAGGGGATGAAGAGATGGAAAAGAAAGCCTTTTTTCAACAACTGGATGAACGAACCGATATCAGATACACAGACAGCGGACTAAAAATATTCAGATTGAAATTCCCCCGCGCCCACCTGCGGCTGTGCAATGTAAAAATCGATTTTGGAAGCCGGGATGTATGTATACGGGCAGAATCCGGTGATACACTGCTTCCGTATGGCACAGCGCATTTTTTAGAGCATCTTCTCTTCTGGCATAACGGCCGCAATCTGTACAGTGATTTTTTTGCGCATGGCGCGCTTTTAAACGCATTCACTACCTACACCGATACCAATTTCATGTTTACCTCATTACCGGATCGGCTCAGACAAACGATCCCCATCCTGCTTGATGCTTTATGGAACCACTCATTTGACAAGAAGATTGTCGCTCAGGAAAAAGCTGTGATTACAAGCGAAATTCAAACAGCACACCTTAACCATCAGCTCTCATATCATTATCAGCTGATCAGCATGCTTTCTCCCTCCTCACCAGCTGCCGTTTTCCCCGCAGGCAGAATCGAAGATATTGAGGCGCTGGACATCAGTGATTTACAAAAAGCCTATAAGGCTGCCTACCAAGCCCATCGGATGACGCTGTTTTTGATTGGGGGCTCAGAAAATACAGAAACGCTTTTGCCTCCTCACCTCCAGCTGGAAAAGCGTCCGGATTATCATGCTGAAAGAAAAATCATCCCGGCATGCCCTCCAGCCCTCTCACAAAAAATGGTGCTGGGTGATGAGGAGCGGATGGAAGATACATGGACCGGATTACAGATCGGCGCACTTCCCGGGCAAAACGATCTGTTGGCGATAAAGCTTTATTGGGATATCGCGGCTCGTATTCTATTTCAATTAGATTCACCGTTTTTTCAAGAGATTCAGCAAACGTACCGCCTAGAAATCGATCGTTTGTCAGCCGAGACTTATATCTATGAGGATGGCGGTTTCTTGATCCTTCACAGTCAAGGGACCCATTCTTCAGCTTATATCGATGTGGCTTCATACTATGTCACACAGAAGAAAGAACAGGTTGCCGCCTGGCTTCAATACGGCAAGGACTCTTTGACAGACGCGATCATTTATGACAGCGATTATGTGCGTAAATGCTTCGAGTGGGCAGCCGAGTGTGACAGGTGCGATTGCTCGTTTCTTGACATGTACCACATCATTCAAGATATGGATGCGCAGGTTTTCTTGTCTCTCATTGATGCAATGGCATCTTCTAACAAAGCGATCATTCACATTTCTCAGAAAGAGGCGATCAGACAATGAAAAAAAACACTGTCTTTACCCTTTTATTGCTGCTTATAGGTATGGCGGCTTATTCCTTCGGCTGGGTTCAGGCCGTTGCCGAAGCCGCCGCCCAATATGTACAGATGATCAACAATGATGCTGTGCGGCTCGGGCTGCTGGCTTGTACCGCTGCCCTCCTGATGCTGCCTGCTTTTCTCTATCTTCATTATGTCACCCAATCCGTGAAAAACATGACAGCAGCTTTTCAGAAACTCACACAGTCTCATCAAAGCTGCTGTGACTTTCAGCAACACAACTTGTGCAGCCGATATGCAGAAGACGTCAAATCGCTGCGTGACAGCTATAAAAACGTCCGCCAAACATACGTGATGGCTGCCGTGTTGTGCCAAGTCATCATATTCGGCTGCATGTTCGAAATCGTTAAAGCCGTCCCTTTCCGCCTTCACACGCCCCCTGCCCTTTCAATGGGACTTGCGATGCTACTGATCCTGTATTTATTGTTTTGCATGCGAACGTATTTGCGGCAGCTTTTCCGGCACGGCAGCCTGTTCAGAAAAGTGTTTGCGGGAGCGCTGGCAGCAGCCGGGATTTGGTGGATGCTCAGTTTCTCTATAAGTGAACTGCTGTTTCTGATTATCCTGGCTACCATTCAGCAAATCGGATCATTTATTTATAAACGATTCTCTTATCGCAGCACCGCTTCTCTTGATCTATAAAATAGCTACATCGCAATCGCAGACGGACCCGCGCCAACCGGAATCACCGTCACGGCTGTATAATCACTTGTGCGGTACACGGTCACAGCATTGTCGTTGGGCTGTGCCGCATAAATATACTGTTTGTCCGGCGTTACGGCGAGGTCAAAAGCGCCGGGGAGAGACACGTTTGCAATGATCCTCTGTCTGGCCGTATTAACTACATATAAGTTATTAATAAGAAACGGTTCACTATATGGCTCTAGAAAATAAGCTCTAGTGCTATCGAGAGAAAATACAATCGTCCTCAGCGTTTCAAATAAACGGCTGAAGTCCCCTCCCCTGCTTAATGGAGACAAACTAATCTCCGTTACACCTTTCGGCCACAGCTCACCATTCAACACGTACGCAAAATTTCCAGCGTAAGGAGTTGCAATTAAACTGGGAAATTCAAATGAATCTATGATACTTTCTACCAACTGCCCAGTATTTGCATCATATTTATCAACCGACCAACTGCTTCCATTAGCGGTATAGACATACTGTCCATTCGGATCAAGAGCAAAGTCTAAAGCGCCGGGTATCGGAATGACATCAATGACCGATTGAGAGGCCGTGTTAATCACATATATAGATCCGGCGGCCATCACGTATGCGAACCCATCTGTTGGATCAAATTCGATCTTTCTCGGCCCTCCTCCAACAGTAATGGTATTTATGATGGTTAATGTTTTATTATCAATCGCTGAGACAAGGTTGGTATTTCCATGGAGGACATACGTGAATGCTTTATCGAAAGTAACGCCTAGATTAGTTGGCACGTCAGAAAAAGGGATTGTTTTTACAACAGTGTTTAAATCTGCATCAATAACCGAAACCGTGCTGTCTCCAGTATTGGCAGTAAACACATACGATTGAGGGTCTGGTGATGGCGGTAAAACAAGTGTCCCGGTCACCGTAAGCGGACTGCCGTAGAAAGGCGGTACAATGAGCAGATCTTCCACTGTCATTTGACTAAAATCAGGACAGCGGTCAGACTGTGCTGCATAATAAACAACTTGATCAATCTCTTCAGTATGAATCACAGAAACCGCCCCATTGCCTTGTCCATATTGATTTCGTACAGGCGACACACTGACAAGAAGCGTAATGGTCCCTTGTACTCTCACAGCATATCGAACACCGATATCTTCTGGTTCCGGCCCAGTCTGGATTAAGCAAGGCTCACTGATACAGGACACATTGTCTGTACTCCATGTAACAGCCGCTGACGCTTCGGCCGAATCAACCTTGAAGCCCTCAGGGATATCTATCGGCACTTGAAACGGCGCTTCTCGGCTAATTTCCTCATCACAAAAACAGAAACAATTTTCCTGTAAAGCAGAAAGATCATTCTTTTTCATGATTTCACGTCCTTTTAGAAATGCACAACATGCAGCGGTTAAATCGTAATGGCACCCGGTGAAACCCCAAGAGATATCACAGTTTCCTCAGAATAATCATCTGTGTTGTAAACAATGATGCTCTGCTCTATAAAACGAGTTGCATACAGAAAATCGCCATTCGGGGTAAACGCATAGTCTGTTGCTGATTGCGGAAGATTTCCAATTACACCTGCTCCATTCGGACTGACAGAATATAAATTGCCAGTGAAGCTGTCATGTAAATACACCTCTGATCCACTCGTAAACATTACATATAGCCCGTCAGGCTCCAGCTCTTGGGTATCCCTGATCGTAAACGTATTTAAATCAATAACCGTCAAATAATTGAATAAGAATTCTTGTTCTAATACATACGCATACCGCTCCGTAGAATCTGTTTCTATGGATGATACGATAAGCTCTCGTTCAATCGTTCCTAAGACTTCACCGGTAGATAAGTCCACTTTTTGCACTAACCCAAAATTAAGAACATAGGCGAACAACCCATTGGGGTCAATTGCAATATCAAAACCTTCTACAGGAATAGACCTCTCAACAGTCAACGTATCAATTCCAATCACATAAATGGCAGTACCGGTGAAAACATAAGCAAACTCATGATTAGGGATAAATCTAATCAATCGAGGCGGCTGATCCAGCAATATAGTTGCTGTCACTGTTAATGTGTCATAATCGATGACAGAAATCACATTATTGTTGGGATGTAAGACAAACACAGCGCTTTTATCTGGCGTAATTTCAATACCTGCCGGATTGTACGGAAGAGCAATCGTTGTCACAACAGTATGGGTGTTTGTATCAATCACAGAAACTGATTGATCATTTGGATTCGCTGTAAACGCGTAGACGGGTTCCGGCTCCGGTACAAGCACAATTGTCCCCGTCACCGATAAAGGACTGCCGTAAAACGGCGGAACAACAACAAGGTTCTCAATCGTGATGTCACTGATATCCGGGCAATCATCCGATTCATCGGAATAATAGACGACTTGATCGATTTCTGCATTGTGAATGACGGAAACAGCCCCGTCCCCTTGTCCATATTGATTTCGGACAGGTGAGACACTGACGAGTAGCGTAACGGTTCCCTGCAGGCGCACTGCAAATTGAACACCGACCTCATCAGGCTCAGGCCCCGTTTGAATTAAGCAACGGTCACTGACACAAGAAAGGCTGTCTGCATTCCACGTCACGTTTGCAACAGCTTCAGCCGGATCAACGACAAACCCTTCAGGTAATTCAATCGGTGCTTGAAACATGGCTTCTCGGCTTGCTTCTCCCTCACAAAAACATAAGCACTCTTCTTGTTCTGCTCCTGCTTTTTCTTTAAAGGAAAGCTTGTTTTTTCTCATTCCTTCACTTCCTTTTCAGACATACACTGCTCACGCAGATATAACAGAATATGGAAGGGTAACGTGTTTGCTTGTACAAATTGCTGAGGGTAAACGCTTCTTTTTGAAAATATATCTCCAAACATGCGGTGTAACGAAAGAAAAAATTGCGGTTTTTTTGCGCTTCTCACAAGAATGTTGATGATAAAATATGACATATATAGAATTATGAAGGGAGGGATTTGCAAACGTGACAGGTGTCATATCTTCTTCTTCCATCGGAGAAAAGATTAACGAATGGTATATGTACATACGCCGATTCAGCATACCCGATGCAGAATATTTGCGACGAGAAATCAAGCAAGAGCTGGATCAAATGGAAGAAGATCAAGACCTTCATTTGTACTATTCACTGATGGAGTTTCGGCACAACCTAATGCTTGAGTACCTTGAACCGTTAGAAAAAATGAGGATTGAGGAACAGCCGAGACTGTCTGATCTGCTGCTTGAGATTGATAAAAAACAGGCTCGTTTAACTGGTCTGCTTGAGTACTATTTTAACTTCTTCAGAGGCATGTACGAGCTGGACCAGCGGGAATATCTGTCGGCTATTAAATTTTTCAAAAAGGCCGAAAGCAAGCTGATATTCGTTAAGGATCGGATAGAGAAAGCTGAGTTTTTCTTTAAGATGTCTGAATCTTATTACTATATGAAACAAACGTATTTTTCAATGGACTATGCACGGCAAGCATATGAAATATACAAAGAACATGAAGCTTATAATATAAGATTGCTGCAGTGTCATTCTTTATTTGCCACCAATTTTTTAGATTTAAAACAGTATGAGGATGCCATCTCACATTTTCAAAAAGCTTATTCTATGGCAGAAGCTGAAAAGCAGCCCCAATTAATGGGGAGAACTTTGTACAATATCGGGCTTTGTAAAAACAGCCAAAGCCAATATGAGGATGCCATACCTTATTTCAAAAGAGCAATAGCTGTTTTTGAAGAATCAAATATTCTTCCTTCCTTACCTCAAGCGTATTTTTTAATTACACAGATCCATTATAAATTAGGAAAAATAGATAAAGCTCATGAATATCATAGTAAGGGAATGGCTTATTCACAAAAGGCCGGAGATGTAATATATTTATCAGAGTTTGAATTTTTGAAATCTTTATACTTATCAGGCCCGGATGAAGAAGCAATTCAAGGATTTTTTGATTTTCTCGAAAGTAAAATGTTGTATGCTGATCTTGAAGATTTCGCTATTGATGTGGCAAAATATTATCATGAACGTAAAAATTTTCAAAAAGCTTCTGCTTATTTTTTGAAGGTGGAACAAGTAAGGCAACTTATTCAAGGAGGAGTGAGTTTGTATGAAATTGAAGTCTAAACTATTACTCTCTTGTCTGGCTCTAAGCACTGTGTTCGTGGCAACAACTATTGCAAATGCACCTACACACCAAATTGAAGTTGCACAACGAGGAATGATTTAACCGCCGTCCATCGGCGGTTTTTTTGTCCCCTCTTTACCCAATCTCCCAATTCATGCTATAATTTTTTTCAATAATCTTGAAGAGAGTGGAAATGCAGCATGTCTCTGTAAAGTGTGAGAACCCACTTTACACAGTGGAATCGAGAAAATGATGTGACGGAGTTCGAAACGTCGAGCGCGACAGTGTTGAACAGACAGCTGAGACGATCGGCGTAAGCCCGACTAGAATCGCCAAGACCCTGTCCTTCAGAGGGGAAGGAGATCAGGCGATTCTGATTGTGGCAGCCGGCGATGCCAAGATTAATAACAAAAAGTTCAGGCAAACATTTGGCTTTAAAGCAAGAATGCTCTCTCCTAATGAGGTACTGGAGCAGACAGGCCATGAAATTGGAGGAGTTTGCCCATTTGGATCGGCTCATGATCCTGAGGTTTATCTTGATGTATCGCTGAAACGTTTTGAGACTGTTTTCCCCGCATGCGGCAGCAGAAACTCCGCTATCGAGGAGGATTATCCGAATTTTCTTTCTCAAAAGCGTGGATTGATGTTTGTAAAGACTGGGAATAAAAAAACATCCAGACATCGTCTGGATGTTTACTTATTTCACAAAACCAAGCAGCATTTCACGGATGATTTTGCTGGCTGTGTTTGCCGTTTGCTCTGAGTGGTCATACACCGGTGCGACTTCCACTAAATCAGCGCCCTTTACGTTTACCTCTGAACGCGCAATTTCATGGACGGATGCAAGCAGTTCTTTAGACGTGATGCCGCCGGCGTCAACCGTTCCTGTACCCGGTGCGTGTGCAGGGTCTAATACGTCAATGTCAATTGTGACATAAACCGGACGGCCCGCCAGCCTCGGAAGCACCTCTTTCAGCGGTTCAAGCACTTCAAATTTTGAGATGTGCATGCCGTTTTCCTTCGCCCATTCAAACTCTTCTTTCATGCCGGAACGGATTCCGAATGAATACACATTGTGCGGTCCGATCAATTCTGCCGCCTTACGGATCGGCGTGGAGTGAGAAAGCGGTTCTCCCTCATAATCAACACGAAGATCTGTATGTGCGTCAAAATGGATGATCGCAAGGTCTGGGTATTTCTTGTACATCGCTTTAATGACAGGCCATGACACGAGGTGCTCCCCGCCCATACCCATTGGGAACTTCCCTTTTTCTAAAATGCTGTCCACGTACTCCTCAATCATATCCAGGCTTCGCTGCGGATTTCCGAACGGCAGCGGAATGTCGCCGGCGTCAAAGAAGTTCAAGTCAGCCAGATCGCGGTCTAAATATGGGCTGTATTCCTCAAGGCCGATTGACACCTCACGGATTCTGCTTGGACCAAAGCGTGAGCCCGGGCGATAGCTGACTGTCCAGTCCATCGGCATGCCGTAAAGAATGGCGTCCGCCTCTTCCCACTCGGGACGGCTCGCGATAAATACTTTTCCTGAATAAGCTTCATCAAATCTCATCTATAATACCCTCGCTTTCCTGTAAAAAAGCGCAAGATTCGCTCCTGCGCCATACCTTCATTATTTAATCAGGTCACTCACAAATTTCGGCAGAACAAACGCCGCTTTATGAATATCTTTTGTGTAATATTTCGTCTCAATATCGAAGAAACGGCTGTCTTCCACTGCAAGCGGATCATATTTTTTCGAGCCAATTGTAAATGTCCACAAACCGCTTGGATATGTCGGAATGTTCGCCGTATACAGCTTCGTAATCGGGAAGATTTCCTTCACGTCGCGCTGTACATTTGTGATTAATTCCGGTGTAAACCATGGGTTGTCCGTCTGCGCAACAAAAATACCGTCTTCTTTCAGCGCTTTTGCGATTCCTGCGTAGAATCCTTTTGTAAACAGGTTTACAGCCGGTCCGACTGGTTCAGTTGAATCTACCATGATGACGTCGTATTGATTTTCAGATTTTGCAATGTGCATAAATCCGTCATCTACTTGCACGTCAACGCGCGGATCATCCAGTTTGCCTGCGATAGAAGGAAGGAACTTTTTAGAGTATTCGATAACCTTGCCGTCAATATCTACAAGTGTCGCTTTTTTCACGCTTGGGTGCTTCAGGATTTCTCTGATAACGCCGCCGTCACCGCCGCCGACTACAAGAACGTGCTCCGGATTTGGGTGCGTAAATAATGGCACATGCGCCACCATTTCGTGATAAACGAATTCGTCTTTTTCAGATGTCATCACCATGCCGTCCAAAAACAGCATGTTGCCGAACTCTTCTGTTTCCACCATTTCTAAATGCTGAAACTCCGTTTGTTCTGTATGTAACGTTTTGTTAACCTTCATCGTAATGCCAAAGTTTTTCGTCTGCTTCTCTGTATACCAAAGTTCACTCAATTGTCATCTCCCTTTCGAGGCTGTATTCATTTATTGTAAGCGTCTAATCAGCTTTTATTCTCGGTTGAAATCTCATTTTCACCTAAGGAAAAAGTATAGAGGATGGCGGGGAAAAAGTAAAGATGCGTCCTGTTCTGCGATGTTTAAAAACGATCTTTTTTTCTCATAATAGTAGAAACATAAAAAAAGGGGGAACCCGTTGTGGATGCAATGACAAATAAACGGCTGAGACTGACGCTGAAAACCGTTCGCGCCTTTATCTTTTTAGGGGCTTTTGCGGCCTTGGCGGCAGCTGCCGTGTTTATGACTGTCATTTTGATAGCCAAATACCAGGGCGCTCCCTCGGTGCAAGTGCCGCAATCCACGATTTTGTATGCGAGTGACGGCTCAAAGCTCGGGGAAACGAACTACGGCGAAAAGCGCTATTGGGTCCCCTTAAAGGACATGAATCCGACGATCGTAAAAGCGACAGTGGCAATTGAAGACCAGAATTTCTACGATCATCACGGCTTTGATTATAAACGCATGGCCGGCGCGGCGCTTGCTGACCTGAAAGCATTTGCCAAGGTTCAGGGTGCAAGCACCATCACCCAGCAATATGCCAGAAATTTATACCTTGAACACGACAAAACGTGGAAACGGAAATGGAATGAGGCGTTCTACACGATCCGTCTGGAACAAAACTATTCTAAGGACGAGATATTAGAAGGCTATTTAAATACGATTTACTACGGCCACGGCGCCTACGGCATTGAAGCAGCTTCCCGCCTGTATTTCGGCAAGCATGCCAAAAACCTGACGGATGCGGAGGCGGCGCTTTTGGCAGGAATCCCGAAAGGCCCTTCCGGCTATTCACCGTATGTCAATGAGACGAAGGCCAAGGAACGCCAGAAAACGATTGTGCGGATGATGGAAAAGCAGCAGATGATCAGCCAAAAGAAAGCGGATGAATTGATCAAGGAACCTCTTTCCTATCAGCCTTTGAATAAACAAGTTTCCAAGAGAAAGGCTCCTTATTTCTACGACAATGCGATGAGAGAGCTGGAAAAAAAGCTCGGCATGACACGGGAGCAAATTGAAACGAGCGGGTTAAACGTCTATACAACGGTAGATAAACGGATGCAGCGCATCGCCGAGGAGACCATTACCGAAACGGTTAACGCGGGCTCTGACATTCAAGTCGGGTTTTCAGCCATTGATCCCCGCACCGGAAACGTTCTCGCCCTTGTCGGCGGCAGGGATTATCAAAAAAGCCCGTTTGACCGGACGACACAGGCGAAGCGCCAGCCTGCTTCGACGATCAAGCCGTTGCTGTACTATAAAGCGATTCAGAGCGGATTTACGCCAGTCACTTTGATGAAAAGCGAAGAAACCGAGTTTCAAATTGATGCAAAGGGAGAAACCTATTCTCCAAGCAACTATAACGGATACTATGCCAACAAGCCGATTACGCTTCTGCAGGCGCTGGCGCTTTCCGACAATATTTACGCTGTGAAAACGCATCTTTTTCTCGGCACGAACAAACTTGTAAAGACGGCAAAGGAATTCGGCATTACCGCCCATCTTCAAGCACTGCCGTCCCTGGCACTCGGCACCGAACCCGTACGTCCGATTGAGATGGTCAACGCCTATGCCATGCTCGCAAATGGCGGAAAGAAAATCGAACCGACTTTTATTTCAAGAGTAACGGACGCAGCCGGCCACGTGCTGTACGAAAACCCGAATCAGCATAAACAGGTGCTTGATGAAAAAGCCGCTTTTGTCACAGCGAGTATGATGACAGGCATGTTTGATATCGATTTAAATGGATATACGTCGGTTACGGGGCGAACGATAGCCAACCGCCTGACAAGAACGTATGCCGGAAAATCAGGAACCACCAGCGCAGACAGCTGGATGATCGGCTTCAATCCGAAGCTGGCCGCCGGTGTTTGGACCGGCTATGACAAAAACAGCACCATCGACTCGGTCGAAGAAAAAAGCTATGCTAAAACCATTTGGGCGGACTTCATGGAGGACGCGCTCAAAGGCGAACCGGAAACCGCGTTCAAGCCGCCAAAAGGCGTAACCGGTGTGTACATTGATCCGGAAACAGGCTACTCATCAGGTCCCGGCTGCGCCGCTAAGCATTACACATATTTTGTGAAAGGGACAGAACCCGCAAACGTGTGCTACGGGGCAGAACCCGCAAAACAAACAAAAGACCGGCTTCCATCCAAAGAAAAGCCCGCTTCCGAGAAAAAGTGGTGGGACAAATGGCTGGGGCGACATCATTGAAAATAACCCGGCTCCTCGGAGGCCGGGTTATTCGTATGGTTCCTTCATAATCGATGGAAGAATGTTAGACAATCGAGCTGAACAATCAGTTTTGGGATAAAGTGGTGAATTTCTCATTTCTTCGGCGCTGGCTTTCATCTCCCAGTCGCCGACTCATATCCCCCTAAAAATGAAAAACCCCGAGTCTTGTTTCGGCTCGGGATTTTCCATGTCCTATTTCTGTATCACCAGTTTACTCAATGTTTACGAAAAATATCTCAAATACTTTAAAAGTTCACAGAAAATTCATAAATTAATTATTTTCTGGAAGCAGGCTCGTTTTTAACTCATCTGAGGAACGGTCCCATAGGCCCTGATCATGCTTTTTCAGAAATTCGCCTAGTACACGCTTCGAGCTGTCGTCCATTTTATCAACGATGATTTTCCGTTTCATGGATTTATCCATCAGATTCACATGCTCAGGCAGTGACTTGTAGCCTCTTCTGATGCTTCTGTCGACCGTCATTTCACAGGCTGTCACACCAGCGTAATAAGGCCCCTCTTCTCTTCTGTCAATCGTCACCCACACAAGCCAGTATGGTTTTCCGTTCGGAACTTCTTCTTTATTCGGGAGAAATTTAATTCCTTTTTCAACGGTGCTGCGGGCATGCATGGCACCGATGTCTACGAACGCTTCTTTTTCCTCTACATCGACGAATACTGGAGAAATGTTATCAAGGCTGAGTGCCCCTACGCCAAAACCGCCGTGTCCGTCTGTCGGATCACTTTTGATAATATTAAACCCGATTGATTTTTTCTTTTTTTCTTCCATGAAGTTCTACCTCCTACAAAAGCGGTTGAAATATCGCTGAAAACAGCTTTAAAATCGAATCTCTTCCTGCATTGAGCATCGGCCACAGCACGTAAGATCCTAGCGGTGTCACAAACAGCACCAAAAATACGATAAAGCCGTAGCTCTCCGCCTGCGTCATTTTGGCACGCACGCCCGGCGGAACGAGATCTTCTATAATTCGATAGCCATCGAGCGGAGGAAGCGGCAGCAGATTAAATAAAAACAAGACAAGATTCAGCTGTATCCAAATAGAAAAAAACTGATCCAGCCCCGTGCTGAACGCCGCAAGCATTTCCATTCCGTACGCATGCATCAACACTAACAAAAAGAAACCAATAAACGCAAGAATCAGGTTACTGACGGGCCCGGCTATAGATACGAGCACACCGGCAAGCCGAGGCTTCTTAAAGAGGCGTCGATTCACGGGAATGGGGCGCGCCCACCCGAAGCCGGCCACCAAAATCAAAATGGTTCCGAACGGATCAAGGTGTTTAATGGGATTCAGCGTCAGTCTTCCTTGTTTTTTCGCCGTATCGTCACCGAATTTGTATGCGACATAAGCGTGGGCAAGCTCGTGCATCGTAAACGACACAATTAGCGTGATGACGAGATATGGCATTAAAGATAACGGATAATATAAAAAACGGTCCAAGTGAGATATCCCTCTTTCTCAAAATGCAAGAATTTACTTTATTCAGTATACTATAAGAAGCCTCTTTTTCTAAAGAGAGGAAACGAGATAAAGGAGGATTCAGCACCCATGCCATACGTAACTGTCAAAATGCTCGAAGGCCGTACAGACGAGCAAAAACGCAATCTTGTCGAGAAAGTAACAGAAGCCGTAAAGGAAACAACCGGTGCTTCTGAAGAAAAAATTGTTGTCTTTATAGAAGAAATGAGAAAAGACCATTATGCCGTCGCAGGCAAACGCCTGAGCGATATGGAATAATCTCTATAAAGCCGGCGCTTCGCGCACCGGCTTTTATTATCCCTATTGAGCCAGCTTCGCAATAATCGCCAAGAACGTCTCTTTCTCTTCGGCTGTTAAACGTTCAAACATGCCGTCAATCAGCTGCTGGCGGTTTTCGATCATTTGTTCAGCCGCTCCCCGGCCCGATTCAGAAAGCGTAATCCATACAGTGCGGCGGTCATTATTATTTCTGGATCTCTCAATAAACCCTTCCTGCTCTAAATGATTCAGAGCTGTGGTCGTGGCAGAGGGAGACAGTGTGACCTCCTTCAAAATATCCTTTATGGTGCAGCTCCCATGTCTGTATATGATCCGCAGAATAAATCCTCTTACATTATTCACGTGTTTCGGAACGGTGGCTTCATCTAATTGCTTCGTGCTTTTCAAATATTTTGTAAGTGCGTGATCCAGCAAATTTGCTTCCAGTTTGTCATGGTCCATGTCAATTTCCCCATTTCGAGATGCATTCATAACATACGAACGATATGATTTACTTATTATTTTACTGATTCCGAATAGGGAAAGTCAAAAAAGCAAAATGTGAATTCACAGCTTTTATCCTACATGCCTCGATTTTCCACCTGTTTCACAAGCTTATCTTTGAATGTCTGAAAAGAAACGTGTTCATTCTGCTGATGTCCGAATCGGCGGACGTTTACCGCATTCTCCTGCTCCTCATGATCTCCAAGCACCAGCACGTACGGAATTTTTTGCACCTGCGATTCTCTGATTTTATAGCCCAGCTTCTCATTGCGCTCATCAATGCCGGCTCTTATCCCCGCCTGCTTCAGCTCCGCCTGCACTTTTCTGCAATAGTCTAAGTGAACGTGCGAAACCGGTATAATTTGAACCTGGAGCGGTGCGAGCCAGACTGGAAAAGCCCCGCCGTAATGCTCGATCAAAATGCCGAAGAAACGGTCGATTGAGCCGAAAACCGCTCTGTGGATGACAACGGGACGAACCTTTTCATTGTGTTCGTTGATATATGTTAAATCAAATTTTTCCGGCATTTGAAAATCAAGCTGAATTGTCGCGCATTGGTGGCTCCGTTTCAGGGCATCTTTTATGTGGAAATCAATTTTCGGCCCGTAAAACGCCCCATCGCCTTCATTGATCTCATAAGAGAGGCCAAGCTCCTCAAGGACGCGTGCTAAGGCACGTTCCGACGCTTCCCAAAGGCTGTCATCGCCTAATGAATCCTCCGGGCGAGTCGAAAGCTCAACTGAATACTCGAAACCAAATGTCCGATATACCTCATCAATCAGCCGAATCGCTTCTTTGATCTCACTCTCAATCTGATCCTCCCGAACGAAAATATGGGCGTCATCCTGACAGAACGTCCGAACGCGAAGCATTCCGTTTAAAGCGCCGCTGTATTCATGGCGGTGCACCTGTCCGAATTCCGCCATGCGAATCGGCAGATCCCGATAAGAATACAGGCTGTTTTTAAAGATGAGCATGTGGCCGGGGCAATTCATCGGCTTCATTGCGAATCTTGTATCATCCACTTCTGAAAAGTACATATTGTCGCGATAATGGTCCCAATGGCCTGACTGCTCCCATAACCGCTGATTCATCATAAACGGCGTACGCACCTCATCGTAGCCGGCATTTGTTTGCAGCTCACGCGAGAAGCGCTCCAGCTCATTGCGGACAATCTGCCCTTTCGGCAAATAAAACGGCATCCCCGGCGCTTCTTCAGAAAACATAAACAGCCCTAACTGTTTGCCGAGCTTGCGATGGTCTCGTTTTGCCGCTTCTTCCAGCATATGCAGGTGCGCATCCAAATCTTTTTTCTTTTGAAACGCAACCCCGTACACCCGCTGCAGGACTTCATTTTTGCTGTCTCCGCGCCAATAAGCGCCTGATACTCTTGTCAGTTTGAACGCCTTGATCATCCCTGTAGAAGGAAGATGCGGCCCGCGGCACAGGTCAACGAATTCCCCTTGCTGGTACAGTGTGATATCCTCCCCGCGCGGAATATTCTTTAAAATCTCAAGCTTAAGCCGCTCGCCTTTTTGTGCAAACAGCTCTTCAGCCTCTTCGTAAGAAACCTCTATACGTTTGATTTCAAGGTTCTCATTTATTATGTTTTTCATTTCTTTTTCGATGGCCTCTAAGTCTCCTGATGCCAAGCTTTTCCCCAGCTTCATGTCATAGTAGAAGCCGTCTTCAATCACAGGCCCTACCCCCAATGACACTTCGCCGTACAGCCGTTTTACTGCTTGGGCCAGCACATGCGCTGATGTGTGGCGAAGCACCTGCAAGCCTTCTTGTGAATCGAGTGTAACAATCGAAAGCTCAGCATCCTCCTCCAGCTTGAAACTGAGATCAACAAGCTTGCCATTGACCTGACCTGCAGCCGCCTTCTTTTGCAGACTGGAACTGATAGAACCAGCCGCTTCTTTGATTGTGATGCCTTTCGGATATTCCTTGATCTGTCCGTCCGGAAGCTGAATGTGTACATGTTTACTCATTTTAAAACACTCCTTATTCATTGTTGTATATAAAAAAACACACCCGTCCCGCAGATAGGGACGAGTGTGTGATTAACCCGTGGTTCCACCCAAGTTCCCGACAAATACGATATTGTCGGCTCGGTGCTGTAACGCAGCATAGACGGCATTGGTTACTTCAGTTCCCCAATGCTGCTCCAAGGCGGTAAATGATATTCCTAAGCTGGGAAGCTCTCACCTTTCCTTCCCTCTCTGAAAACCGTAACTATCATTCATGTCCTTTTCATCGCATGTATTCAATTCATAAAAAAACACACCCGTCCCACAGATAGGGACGAGTGTGTGATTAACCCGTGGTTCCACCCAAGTTCCCGACAAATACTATGTTGTCGGCTCGGTGCTGTAACGCAGCATAGACGGCATTGGTTACTTCAGTTCCCCAATGCTGCTCCAAGGCGGTAAATGATATTCCTAAGCTGGGAAGCTCTCACCTTTCCTTCCCTCTCTGAAAACCGTAACTATCATTCGTGTCCTTTTCAACGCATTTATGTAGTTCATATAAAAAAACACACCCATCCCTCTAAAAGGGACGAATGTGTTGATCATCCGTGGTTCCACCCAAATTCCCGATCAATTACACATGGTGATCGGCTTAAAGATGCTGTAACGCAGCATGACGGTATCAGATACTTGTTTTCCCCGATACGGCTCAAAGGCGGTAAGCTGCTTTCCCTGCGTTAGGAAGATCTCAGCTGTCCTTCCCTCTCTGGAAACCGTAAAAAGCATCTCGTGTCCTTATCAGTGCCTGTTGTTTCAATAATTTTTTATATCTTACTATATATTCCCACAAAGTGCAATCAGTGATTTACATTTTTTCTGACGCGGCAGTCCCGTTATGGGCAGCCAGAAACAGCCATACAAGCAATGCAGCGAGGCTGTATGCCGCTCCCATCATCAAAAACGTAAACCCGGCACCAGCATACCAAGTGGCGGACAGATGAATGATCACCCCGGTTATCGCTACGCCGACCAAGGCTCCGATTTGCCGGTTTGCATTTAACGCCGCACCGGCGATATTCGCATGTCTTTGCCCGGCAGCCTGCATGATCACAGTTGTCATGGCAGGAACTGTAATACCGGTACAGAGGTTCATAACAGACATCAACACCGCCAGCTGCCAATAAGGAAAATCCGGAGAAATCAGCACAAACAACAGCAATGCAATGATACAGCTGACCGCCATTGATACAAACATAAGCTGCCCGGCTTCAAACCGATTCGCCAGACGGGCAAACAGCAGATTGCCGATCACGAAGACGGCCATCATCGGCAGCAGCTCCACTCCA
Organism: Bacillus sp. FSL K6-0255; assembly: GCF_045040725.1. Taxonomy (NCBI): domain Bacteria; kingdom Bacillati; phylum Bacillota; class Bacilli; order Caryophanales; family Bacillaceae; genus Bacillus; species Bacillus sp. FSL K6-0255. The sequence goes on from NZ_CP150278.1 coordinate 3,738,493, forward strand.
GCCATAAAGGAACTTGCCCCTCCTGCTTCCTGCAAAAAAAGGCTGAGCATAAACATGCCGCCAAAAAGGGCGAAATTCAGCAAAAACCCGATAAATTGGGCAGCTGAGAAGCGGCCGTTTTTGTATAAGGACGCCGGCAGGATGGGTGCTTTTGCAGAAATTTCCCGCAGCAAAAGCAGCACAAATGCCAAAATCGCTGCAGTAAATGCTACAAGAATCACTGGCGAGCGCCAGCCCGCTGAAGGCCCCTGTATCAAAGCATAGGAAAGAAACCCGAGAGCCATCATGCCAAGCAGATGCCCGGTGATGTTCACGCGGCTGCTTTTTCCCGGAACGCGGCTGAGGATTCGGTAAGCTGAAATGAGCGCAGCAGCCCCCAACGGCACATTGATCAGAAAAATACTCTGCCAGCCTGCCAACTCTACCAGCACGCCCCCGATAAAGGGCCCAAGGCCTGAAGCGGCGGAAACAAGCGCGGCCCACAGTCCAAACATTCTCGCCCGCGCCCGCTCATCAGGGTAAGAGGCAGCCAAAAGGCTGAGTGAGCTTGGCATAAACAAAGCTGCGCCAATTCCCTGTATAAGGCGTCCGGCAATCAGCATCTGTCCATTTATAGATGCAGCGCATAAACAGGAGGCCAGAACAAAAACGGCTAGACCCAAGATATAGATCGTCTTCGAGCCGAAACGGTCAGCCAAGGCTCCGCCCGCCAGCAGAAGCGACGCAAAAGTAAGAATGTACCCGTCCACAACCCACGTTACACCTGAAAGTGACATTGAAAGAGTGTTTTTCATATCAGCCATCGCCACATTCACAACGGTCACATCAAGAGTTGCCATGAGGAAACCAAGTGCGAGCACGATCAGCACGGATATGCCTGTTGATGATGTTGATTCTTGTATAGACCCGCTATTTTTCATTACAATTGCCCTTTCACTTGCTTGATTACCCAATCATCTATTTTTTCAAGATCATACAATTCCCCGACCCTGTCCATGACATGCTGCAAGGACTCTTCTTTCATGAGATTAGCCCATTTATCCTCGATTTCCGCCATGACTGTCTCCAGCACACATTGACTTTCACCCTCGAATACAGATTGCAGCAGGCCTTTCCCCTGATACATCGAACCTCTGCCTTCGACCGCTTGATAAACATCATAAAGCGTAATGTCAGCCAAAGGCTTCGTCAGGGTAAAACCGCCCTTCGTCCCTGGCAAGGATTCTGCCAAACCTGCTTGAACCAATGTTCTCATCAGCTTCTTCAAATAAGACGGAGACACGCGCAATCGCTGGCTTATTGCCTCTGACGTCAAAGAAGCCTGTACCGGCAGCCGTGACAGTAAAAGCAACACAGAAACCGCCTGCTCCATTCCTGATTTCATTTTCATCCTATTCACTCCTGATTCATTGTGGATAACTATTATCCATAATGAATCTCTTAGCAGCTTTTGTCAATAAAAAAAGCAAAAGAAACGGATCATTTCTTTTGCTTGGTATGGTTAACAAATCTGCTTCAGTTCCTCTATGTATTGAAGCGCTTCGTCATATTCTTCATTTGTATATTTTTGCTTGCTTTTGATGGTAAAGACTTTTTCTTTCTTTTCCTCATCCTCAAGCCCGTCAAAGTAAAGGATCGTGGAAACCAGCTCTAAAAACCGTGATGAACGGCTGTTTACACTGTCGATATAGCCTTTCATATCCGGCATGTCCAGATCAGCATGGTCTAAAAATGCGGAGCCTGTCTCAGTCAGCGAATACCGGTATTGAAAGTAGCCGCCCTTTTTTTCCTTCACCTCATGCAGAAATCCAAGGTTGCACAGCTCTTCAATCTGGAGCGTCAGTTCCTCTGAATATGGTCCGTAAAAGTGAAAATCATATTTCTCATAAAAAGGAAACTGCATTTTCTTGGCGATATAAATCATTTTCTGCAGCTTCTTTCGCCCGATGATTTCTCCAGAATCCGAGAACACCTTCATCAGTTTTGCATGTTCTTTCAACAAATTCCCGACATCTCCTTTTTCCTTCTTTCCAATTTCTATGTCAGTCCCAGCAGCTGCCGGATTTTCATTTTCGCTTCCGGATGTTTAGAGCCGTCACAAATCAAGTCCTTTGGATAGTACAGCTTGTGGTCCGTCCGCCGTTTACCGGAGATGGATTCCACAATAGCCGACTGCCTGGACAGCTCTTTAATTTGGCCGTTTTGCGTCAAGAGATGGATCGGCAGACGCTCCTCTTCCTCTCCCGGCCGGTAAAAATCGTATGGCAGATCTGAAGAAGAATCAACGACCAAATAATAGCTCGGATCGATCCCCGCCTCTTTGAACAATGACGTCAGCTCAAAATAAGCCGACATTTCTTCATTCGGATTGAATTCAACGTATTGGAACAGCTGGCGGTTAATGAATCTGCGGCACAAGTCGGATAAAATCGCGTCTTCTTCATCCTCCCAGGCCTGGAAGTAATACAAAATAATAGATTCATCCAGCTTTACATAATCCTCCAGTGTCAATTTCCCTTCAAAAATAGAATAGAAATGAACCGGAGCGTGAGTAAAGACATAGCCTTCATCGTGCAGCTGCTTCGCCCTGTGAAGAATCTTCGTTAAAATGACCTCTGCACTTCTGGTCACAGGATGGAAATAGACCTGCCAGTACATTTGGTAACGGCTCATGATATAGTCTTCGACAGCATGCATTCCGCTTTCTTTAATGACGATCTGATCCTCGCGCGGCCGCATCACACGAAGAATCCGCTCCATATCAAAATGGCCGTAGCTGACGCCCGTATAATAGGCGTCACGCTGCAGGTAATCCATCCGGTCTGCGTCAATTTGACTCGAAATGAGGCTGACCACTTGCTTGTTTTTATATGTTTTGGCAATGACTTCAGCAACATCCTGGGGGAAATCCGGGCTCACCTTTCTGAGTACCTGGTTAACCTCCGTGTCTCCCAAAATGATACCTCTTGTAAAATCTTCGTGGTCAAGGTGAAAGACCTTTTCAAATGAATGCGAGAACGGCCCGTGCCCGAGATCATGAAGCAGCGCCGCGGCCAAACAGAGTTCGCGCTCACTGTCATCCCATTCAGGGCGGCCTTTAAAGACGTCATCAACCATTCTCCTGACAATTTCATAGACACCGAGAGAATGGTTGAACCGGCTGTGCTCAGCCCCATGGAACGTCAAATAGGTCGTGCCGAGCTGCTTAATTCTGCGGAGACGCTGAAATTCACGGGTTCCGATTAAATCCCATATCAGCTTGTCCCGAACATGAACATAGCGGTGCACCGGATCTTTAAACACTTTTTCTTCTGATAATTTTCCATTTGGATACGCCATCGTCATTCCCTCTTTTTTTTAGCCGTGTTTCTATTATATCGACTCTATTCTTTGAAAACATCCTTGAATTTGCCCGGCGATTTGTTCCATCTTCATGAAAAACACATCTTGTGAAGCAAAAAAGCCTGACCTGAGGGCCGAGGCTAAGAAAAAATATGTTTTTACTTTTTTATTTTCTTTTTTACTTTGTCAATCAGCTCATCCTCTGTCGGAGCTGACAGCGGGCGATTGTTCACAAAAGCAAATGATTTTTTCCGTCCGAGCCCGCAATAAGATTGGCATCCTACCTCAACCTTTGCGTCCGGGTCCACTTCTTTCAAACGCGGCAGCAATGTTTTGATATTAGTGGCTTGGCAATCATCACACACTCGAAATTCATTAGCCATGACGTACGCTTCCCTTCATTTCTATGTTCATCTATGTGAATAACCTAAAATCACGTTTCAAAAAAAATCACATCACTCTTCATTTTACAAGGATTCGACTGTTCCTGCAAGCCGCTCCATCCTTCGTATCTCCTATTCTTTCAGCCAATTTGTATAAATATTTTCCAACCTGGACATTCTAATACCATGAAAAGAAAAATGGGAGTTGAGATAAATGACAAAACAGCGACAAGACGCTTGGTCAGAGGAAAACGATCTGCTTTTAGCCGAAACAGTGCTTCGGCATGTGAGGGAGGGCAGCACTCAGCTGAACGCCTTTGAAGAAGTCGGCGATAAATTAAACCGGACATCCGCAGCCTGCGGATTCAGATGGAACGCAGTGGTCCGCCATCAATATGAAAAAGCGCTTCAGCTTGCGAAGAAACAACGAAAACAGCGGATGAGAGCGCTCGGAAACGGGCAGCCCGCGAAAAAAAGATTATTATATCAGCCTCCTGCCGTTGATCCTGAAATCATTCAAGAAACCGCTGCAGAAGAGCCGGTTAAAACGGAAACACCTTCTGTCGAAAATGAGCAACCTTTAATGTCTGGCGAACATATGCCTTTTGTTGATGAAAGCTTTAAGGAAGAGTTAGCTAGTCTATCACACTTATTGTCTCCTCAAACGCCTGCAGCTGCGCCTGAGATGACGATGAATGATGTGATCCGCTTCCTGCAGAATTACAAAGGCAATAACGAGCAATCATCAGCATTAAAAATGGAAAACGAGCGTTTAAAGAAAGAAAATCAGGAATTGCAAAACAAAACAGAGCAGCTAGAGGCAGAAGTTCAAAAGCTTGAAAAAGACCAAAAAACGATCCAAGAAGATTATGAAACCTTGGTGAAAATTATGAACAGAGCCAGAAAGCTAGTTTTATTTGAAGAAGATGAACATGCCTCTCCGTCCTTCAAAATGGACCGGAACGGCAATTTAGAAAAATTAGCGGAATGACATAGAAAAATCCCAAAACGGGCAGCTGTTTTGGGATTTTCGGCATGTGCAAAATCCCCTTTTCTATTGAGAAAAGAGAATTTCCTCATTTTGCAGCCGGATCAGCTATTCTTGTAAAATGAGGCCAAGCTTATGTGAATCTATTAAGACATGTGAGCTGCCTCGGCCGTTTTTTGTTTCCGAGGCGCAGCAGAAATGACCAAAAGCCCCAGCATCATAAGCGCAATGCCCAGCCACGAGGAAGGCGAAAGCATTTCCCCTATGAAAAACACGCCAAGCAATGAAGCCGTCAGCGGTTCAGCTAAAGACAGCGTGACCGCCGCCGAGGCCGGAACCCCGGTAAGCCCTTTCGCAAACAAAAAGTATGCGGCACATGTTGCAATTAACCCGATGTAAAGGCTTGTTCCCAGTCCTCTAGGGGTCAATATCCACGAGATATCTAACTGCCATAATAGCGGCGTCAGCAAGATGGCGCTGATCATGAATACAACGGCGGAGGTCGCTCGCGGAGGCTGGGTTTTCATCATCGCTTTACTGATGAGCGTATAGCCTGCAAAAGAAGCACCCGCTCCAAGCGCCATAAGAACACCAGCCACATCAATCCGAACATTGGAACTGTCGGAAAACAGAAGCCAGCAACCCGCTAAAGCCAGCACAGTCGCAATCCACCAGGAGTTTCGCGGGCGTTTCTTCAATACAGCCCATTCGAGGGTCCCGGCAATGATAGGCGCACTGCCGATGGCAATCACAGTTCCCACTGCAATTCCCGTTTCTTTAACCGCTGTGAAAAACAGCGGCTGGTAACACGCCATACAAACAGCGGCTAAAAATACGAGCGGCCATGACCAATTTTTCACGTGAAGCTCCCGGCTGACCCAAACCGCAAGCAGCATGGCGCTTCCTCCTATTAATAACCTGAACGCTCCAAATGCCAGCGGTGTGGCGCTTTCTGGAGCCAATGCCTGAACGGTTCCCGTGGTCCCCCAGAAAAAAGCCGCAATCAATACAAAAAGGCTGTAAATATTCCCTTTCATCTGCCTCTCCCCTTTAATATGGATGCTGATGTCATTTTATCGTTTTTCTTTTTGCCGTGGTTATCTGTATGTAAGAAGGATTTATCTGAAAATAAGATTATTGGGGTAAAATGCCGCTTGTCATAAAAAATGCATGCCGGCATATACAGCCGGCATGCGAAGAACGTTCACCCAAATACCTTTGCATTCCGCTCAGCCATCCGGACGAGATTTTTCTCAAATTCCATTTCCTCATCAATGGACAGTCCGGCAGAGTAAAGATGAGTGCTTAACGCTTTTAATTCCGTCAATAAAGCGAACATTAAGTCTTGTACGGAGATGTCTTTTTGCAGAAGCTCACTTAAGGACGCCATCGTTTCCGGACGTATTTCCGGATAGACGCCTTTTTTATCGTTTTGTTTGTCTTTCAGCGCCGCTTGATAGAATCGTCTGATCAAGTCGGCCCTTTCACTGCCGCTTTTATCCGCACAGAGATAAATTTGAACAGCGACTCCGCCGCGAACGCGTCTCTGAGAGATGCCGGCGAACTTTTTGCCATTTATACTGAGGTCATAGCTGCCGGGACAATAAGACCCTTCAATTTCATAGGCTTCGATCTTTGCGTTGTACGGTCTCAGCATTCGTCTCATCAGCTCGACCATCGCTTCATATCCTTTGTCTATATCGATGCCTTTCTTTTCGTCCTCGAATATGAGAGAGATATTTAAAACACCGTCATCCAATACGACGGCAAGACCGCCGGAATTGCGTACGATCACACGGTATCCTTCACTCTCCAGCAAGGAGATGCCATCCTGCAAAAACGGGAGGCGTGTATCCTGTATTCCAAGGACAATTGTATCGTGGTGCACCCATGAGCGCGCTGTCGCCGGCGACACGCCTTTTCCGACGGACATGCACAGCGTATCATCCATTGCGAAGGATTGCTTCGCATCAAATAAAGGGCCGAGACTGGATTGGTCAATGACTCTCCATTTCGGCTGCATCAGTAAATCAATCGGTTGGTTTGCCATCTATGTAAAACCCTTTCATGTTAGGCTTATTGAACGAAAACTATTATATCATTTCAGCAGGTGTGATTGATAATTGCTTTTCAGCATCGTAATAAAAATTTCTTTATTTTTTGTATTCTCCATGAGAGGAGAATAAATGTAAGACAGCTTGCGTTTTAACGAGAAATCTTTAATATGCAGAATTGAGATTTCGCGGTGGATCAAATCCTTATGCAGTACGCTTCTGGATAGAACCGAAAGTCCCATGCCGTTGATCACCGCTTCCTTTACACCTTGATTGCTGCTGATGGTGAACATTGATTTCGGCCGAAGTCCATTTGAACTGAGTACATGATCAAGATATTCTCTCGTCCCGGAGCCTTTCTCTCTTGTCACCCACGCTTCGTTCTGCAAATCGCTGATCGAAATCTCTTTCCGCCCGGCGAGCGGATGCTGATTTGGAGCGGCAATGCACATTTCATCCTCCATGAACGGTTCAATTTCCAGCTCATTCTCGTTTGTATGTCCTTCAATCAGCCCGATATCAGCCTGAAGCATCCGCACACGCTCGCTGACCTCCTCTGTATTGCCAATCATGACATCTAGATTCAGCTCTGGATACAGCTTTTGCAGCTGGGCCAATAGCGGCGGAAGAATATACTCACCGATTGTAAAGCTTGCAGCTATTTTCAATTCACCCTTCACATAGTGATGATGCGCATAGATTTCAGCCTTGGCTTGTTCGTAGAGAAACACCATTTGCTTTGCTCTTTGATATAAAATGTCTCCTGTCGGCGTTGTCGTAAAGTGTTTTGGCGACCTGTTCAGAAGAGCCGTTTGAAATTCTTTCTCAAGATTTTTGATATGCAGACTGACGCTGGGCTGGGAGATCATCAGCTTTTCCGCCGCTTTTGTGAAGTTTTTTTCTTCTACCACCGCTATAAACGTTTTCAGCACGTCGTAATACAAAAACCCCACCCCTGTCATTAATGAAATATATGGTTATGATTAGTTTTCTTTATTGTACTCATATCATCCGTCTTGGTAAAGAAGGGCTATACAGAAGCGCAAAAAAGGCAGCCCTCGGTCGAGAGCTGCCATTGTCTTCAATTTTATTACAGTGCTTGCGCCGCTGTAATTAATGCGAGATTGTAAACATCTTCAGCGTTACATCCTCTTGAAAGGTCGTTTACAGGCATATTTAAACCTTGCAGGATTGGTCCTACCGCTTCAAAGTTGCCCAAACGCTGAGCGATTTTATAGCCGATGTTTCCTGCTTCAAGACTTGGGAATACGAATACGTTAGCGTCCCCTTTGATCTCGGAATCCGGCGCTTTTTTCTCAGCTACAGATGGAACAAATGCAGCATCAAATTGGAATTCGCCGTCAAGTGTCAGTTCAGGCGCTTTTTCTTTCGCGATTTTCACTGCATCCGCTACTTTTTCTGTTTCATCAGATTTTGCTGAGCCTTTTGTAGAGAAGCTGAGCATTGCCACGCGAGGCTCAATGTCGAACATTTTTGCCGTATTGGCACTTTCGATCGCAATCTCGGCAAGATCTTGGCTGTCAGGTGCAATGTTGATCGCGCAATCTGCGAATACGTATTGCTCTTCTCCGCGAGCCATGATGAACACGCCTGAAGTCTTTTTCACGCCTTCTTTTGTTTTGATGATTTGAAGAGCCGGGCGGACAGTGTCAGCAGTTGAGTGAGCAGCTCCGCTTACAAGTCCGTCTGCAAGTCCTTTATACACCAGCATTGTACCGAAGTAGTTCTCGTCTAATAATGCTTTACGAGCCTGTTCTTCAGTCGCTTTGCCTTTGCGGCGTTCTACGAATGCTTGTACAAGGTCTTCCATGCCTTCATATGTATGAGGATCATAAATCTTAACGCCGCCCAGCGTAAGGTTCAATTCTTTTGCTTTTGCTTGGATCTCATTTTCATTGCCGATCACAATCGGATTCAGCACTTTGTTTCCTGCAAGCTTGCTGACCGCTTCTAAAATACGCTCGTCTAAGCCTTCAGGAAATACAATTTTAACGTCTTTTCCAGCTACTTTTTCTTGCACTGTTGAAAATAAATCTGCCACAATAAAACCTCCTCAAAAAGTTACAAAAACGCTTTCTTTTACTAGCATACTCTTCTTCCAATCAAATTCAAACAGCCAACTTTCATTATAGCGCTTTCATAAAAAAATCTTATTTTTCTAACTAATTTAAGTGACTCAATCTTCCCTTATAGGTTCTTCTATTTTGATGGAGTTATACGGAAGGGATGTTCAAGGTTTCTCCACAGTAGAATCGGATAAACTATGGTATAGTGAAGGCAATCATGAAAAGATAATGGGAGTGAAGATAAATGAGTGAACAGCAAATGACGAATGAAGCGGCAAAAACGCTTGACGGCTGGTATGCGCTTCATGATTTCCGCACAATGGATTGGGCTTCCTGGAAGCTTCTGTCCAGTGATGAGCGCCAATCTATCATACATGAATTCACCGGGTTGCTTGAAAAATGGGGCGTAGCCCAAAAAGAAGGAAAAGGATCGCAAACTCTTTACAGCATCGTCGGCCAAAAAGCTGATTTTATGCTGATGATCCTTCGTCCTACAATGGAAGAATTAAATCAAATTGAGCTTGAATTCAACAAATCAAGACTTGCTGAGTTCACCATTCCGGCATACTCCTACGTATCAGTGGTAGAGCTGAGCAACTACTTGGCAAGCGGTGACGGCGATCCTTATGAAAATCCGCATGTGCGCGCTCGCCTTTACCCTGAACTGCCGGAATCTAAATATGTATGCTTCTATCCAATGGATAAAAGAAGATCTGGCAACGACAACTGGTATATGCTTTCAATGGAAGAACGCAGAAACTTGATGAGAAGCCACGGTTTAATCGGCCGCAGCTATGCGGGCAAAGTCAAACAGATCATCACCGGCTCTGTCGGCTTTGACGATTACGAGTGGGGCGTTACATTATTTAGCGATGATGTCCTTCAATTCAAGAAGCTAGTGTACGAAATGCGTTTTGACGAAGTCAGCGCTCGCTATGGCGAATTTGGTTCATTCTTTGTCGGCAATCACCTTTCGCTTGATACACTTCCTCAATTCTTATATGTATAATATCCCCTCCCGCCCTATCCGGCGGGAGTTTTTCAATTCTCCTTTATCAGAATTTAAATAAAATTTGCTATTTTCTTCGTTTTTTCTTACGATGTAGATAATAATCCAATTTTTTCAAAGGGGTGCAGTGATTTGTCAAAACGAACCGCATTTGTTATGGGAGCCAGTCAAGGGATCGGGAAAGCAATCGCTCTGAAATTAGCAGACCAGCACTTTTCCCTCGTCATTAATTCGCGAAGTTTGGATAATATTGAATCTGTCAAAGAAGACATTTTGGCCAAGCATCCTGATGCGACCGTCATTGCCCTTGCGGGGGATATGTCTGACCGGCATACGAGAGCGGGCATTTTTCAGAAAATCGAATCTCAATGCGGACGGCTTGATGTTCTGATTAATAATATCCCGGGCGGCGCGCCTGACACATTTGATAACTGCAATATAGACGATATGACGGCCACGTTCACTCAAAAGACCGTTGCCTATATTGACGCTATCAAGCGTGCTTCCTCACTGATGAAACAAAACGAGTTTGGCAGAATCATCAACATTGTCGGAAATCTGTGGAAAGAACCCGGCGCCAACATGTTCACAAACAGTATGATGAATGCCGCTTTAATTAACGCCAGTAAAAATATTTCCATCCAGCTTGCTCCTCACAACATTACTGTCAACTGTCTGAATCCTGGTTTTATCGCTACAGACCGTTATCATCAATTTGTGGAAAATGTGATGAAAAAGAACAGCATATCCAAACAGAAAGCAGAGGAACAGATTGCTTCCGGGATTCCGATGAAACGGGTCGGATCAGCCGAAGAAACCGCAGCGCTCGCCGCGTTTCTTGCCTCTGAGGAAGCCTCCTACATCACGGGACAGCAAATTTCCGCTGATGGCGGCAGCATGAAAAGCATATAAAAACATCCCGCTTTTTAGCGGGATGTTTCTTGTAATGACCCGAACGGCAGGTTCAGCTTTTGAATCCGCGTGACAAATTCCCGCAGATCCTCCTGCTTCGACACCATTGAGATTCTGACATGCCTTTTTCCGTTGCTTCCAAAAATTTCGCCCGGTGTGACTACGACATGGGCATGCTCCAGCAAGTAATCGGAAAATTGGTGAGATGTCTCAAACGTATTCGGAATTTCAGCCCATACGTAAAAGGTTCCTTTTGGCTTTTCCATCTTCCAGCCCAGTTCCTTTTCGCAAAGCGCCGTAAAAAAGTCAATTCGTTCCTTATAAATTCGTTTCAACGATTCCGTATGCTCCGGATCTCCAGAAAGCGCCGCACTCGCTGCCTGCTGCAGCCCGCCGAACATGCCGACAAATACATGATCCTGAAATTCATTGACGGCCTGAATGATCTTTTCGTTCCCAACCGCAAACGCCATTCTCCAGCCGGCCATGTTAAATGTTTTTGAAAATGAATAAAGCTCTGCTCCGACAATTTTGGCATCCTCTGCCTCAAGAAAGCTGGCCGGTTTTTGATCGAATTCAAACGCCCCGTATGCAAAATCATGAATCAAATGGATGTTATGCTCTTTCGCAAAAGCAGCAGCTCTTGCATAAAAAGCCGCATCAGCCACAGCTCCAGTGGGGTTGTTCGGATAGTTTAAAAACATAAGCTTCGCTTTTTCCAGCACGGCTGGATCAATCTTTTCAAAATCCGGCAGATAGCCATTTTCTTCATACAACGGCATTTCGTAAAGCTCAGCTCGCGCCATCGTAATCCCTGATAAATATTCAGGGTAGCCTGGATTCGGGACTAAAGCGATGTCTCCCGGATTGAGCAGGCATTGTGTCAGCACATACAATCCGGCTTTCCCGCCTCCGAAAAGCGCGACTTCCGTTTCAGGATTGATTGTCACTCCGTATTCCCTTTTATAGAAAGCAGCGATCGCTTCCTTTAAAAAAGGATAGCCCCTGAAAGGGCCGTATCCATGAAACGAAGGATTCAGAGAAGCCTCCCGCAAAGCCTCCACAATATGCGGCGGAGTGGGAAGGTCAGGGTTCCCCTGTCCGAGATTAATGATATGGGCTCCCGTTTTTTCCATTTCCTTTACCTTTTGAAAAACGAGAGAAAACTCCTGCCTTGGAAGTGTCTTGATGACATCGGACGGTGTTATTTCCATCTAAAAGACTCCTTTTTGCTCCGTTTTGTTATCCCGTTCCAAAAACGATTTGTTGACGAGCTTCGTATGCAGAAACAAACCGCATACGATCACGACAATCAGCCCCATAATGACCGGAGCGCTTAGGATGTTAATGAGCATTGAACCAATAGAAATGCATAATCCGATAGACGCTTCGGCCACTGAAAAAATGCGCCCTTGAATCTGGTTTGCCGCATTTTCCTGAACCTTCACTTTTGCAAGCACTTCCCCGTATTCCATCGCGATGAAAAAGAGGATCGCCGCGATGACAGAAACAGCGAAAATCGGCGTAAATAAAAACAGCGCCAGCGAGACAATGGATAAAACGGTAAAGTACGTCAGGCCTCTATTGTTGTTAAAGCCCCATTTGCTGACAAGCGCCGCTCCGATAAAGCCGCCGAAGCCGATGCAGAACGTGAGAATAAAGTTGCCGATTTCCCCGTCACCCAGAAAGCGGCTGACAATCGGAAAATAGCTGTACACAACTCCCCACAGCAAAGCCATCGTAATCATCGTAAACATGGCGTTTAATACGAATGCATTGGTTTTGATTTCTTTGAGTCCTTCTTTAAAAGACTGGAAGGCCTCTTTTATGTTTTCAGATTGAATCGGCACAAACTGCAGCTTGATGCGGCTGATAAAAAAGGCCGAAACCAGGTATGTCACACCGTTAAAGGCAACAGCCAGCTCTACAGATCCGCCTAACAGAAATAGCCCTCCGGCAGCCGCCCCGACGATAATGGAGATGGTTGTCGCTTTTGCAAATAACGTGTTGATGCTTTTAATATCTGATTCCAAGGACGACATGACAGCGAGACGGGCGGGATTAAAAAACACGCCGCTTCCATAAGAAATAAACAGCAGGGCCAGAAAAATCAGCGGATACTCGCCTTTTGGAAGAAATGTGAGCCCCAAAAAGATGATGCCTCTGATGATATCCGTCCACAGCATGATCTTAATTCTGTCTAACCGGTCGACCAGAACCCCCAAAAACGGCTGAAACACCATCGGAATGCTTCTGACCACGATGACCCCGGACGTCACCCAATAATCGTGATAATATGTAGACAAAATGAGCAGGGCAGGGAGAACACAATAGTCTCCCATGAACGATAGCGCCTGCCCGTAAAGCAAGTATTTAGAGTTGGGTTTCAGCTGTTTCATACTGGCAGCACATACTTTGCCGTCAGCTTCGCATGCTGCTGAATTTGTCTGATTGATTCAGCCACATCCTGTGAATTACTGCCTTTCAGTTCAAATGCAGCAATGGAATTGAAAGCTTCAAACAATGTCAAATCAACTGAAGTGCCTGGTGCTGCGGCCGAAAAAGAAACGATTTCAGTATCCCCTTTTAAAAGCCCGTCCGGAATATCGATCGCTTCAATGACCAAATCCTCAGCAGTTTCTGGAATTTGGCCATTTTGTTTGAAATGCTGCGGGTACAAATGGCAGTCGGCGACATAGTAAGGCTCTTGATCCAATAATCCGTCAGGCAGATCGGCGTCTTTTCCGAAACAGAGGACATCTAATAATAATTGCGCCATATCAAGGCCGAAAACCTTTTTAATGTTAGGAATCATATTCCAGCCGGCAAATCTGGCTGCTGATTCTATTAAACCCGGTTCTCTGTTTTTCATTAGCTTGACCTCTGTATGTGTTGCGCAATTTTGCAGGCCAAGCCCTTCATTTGCCTTTTTGGCAGCTTCGACAATTTTCTTTTTTGCCTCTTCATCCAGAATGGACGGCGTAATGTGGGATGTCTCTGTAAACCCGATTTGCGGCGTTTTATCATGAATGGCGATCGGGAAATACTCACCGTCAGCCATGATGCCTTCTATACTGATATAGTCGGAGTACCCTTCTGTTTGATACCAGTCTCCGTACTCACCCTGTAAAAATTCTTCAGCGATAAACGGCGCTTCAAACGTAACCGCCTTTGGCACGTTAATTGATTTCAGATAGTCATTGACTCTGTTAAATTCATCTTCTGCCGTCTCAGTGTCCGTAATCAGCGTTACACCGATTGAACTCGCTAAGTATGTAGGCTTTAAGATAAGAGGTGTGCCGATCTCTTCAAGAGCAGCACGGAAATCTTCAAGAGTTGTGACTCGTTTGTTTTTGATCGATTTGACTCCGGCCTTATTAAAAGCGTCCCTCATTTTATTTTTATCTCTGGCATTTTCGGCTGCCTGCACGCCGGCACCTCTCAGGCCCAGACGTTCACAGGCTTTCGCCATCGGAGCAATGAATAATTCATTGTTTGTTGTGATGGCATCCGCCCCAAACATTTCGGCAACCTTGACGATTTGCTCGACGACCTCTTCCTCAGGCTTGTCATGATCCTCATGCGCCCAATAAATGGAATCAGGATGCTCAAAATCAGCTAAACTCTTAAAATAGTCTTTATCTTTTATGACCGCGACCGAGTATTTTTCAATCAATGCTGCATGGGAGGCTGTAATTGCAAAAGGTCTTGGAATAAAGCTGACCAGGTTATATTTTTCAGCAGCGCTTTTATAAAACATGTGCGGCGGGCAGCCTCCAAGATCAGCGATGACCAATACTGTTTTTCTCTCCATATGTAAAACACTCCTTCTCTATTGTGCGGTGTATCCTCCGTCTGCGGTGATGGCGCTTCCGGTCATATAGCTTGATAAATCCGAGGCTAAAAACAGCATCACGTTTGCGATTTCTTCAGGTTTCCCAAGCCTCAGCAGCGGATTTACCTTCGCCTTTTCTTTTTTGATCTCTTCAAGTGTGCCTTCATTATTTTCAAGGAATGATTTTTCATTCAGCGGTGTGTCGATGATCCCCGGGCATACGCAGTTCACCCGAATTTGATGTTTCGCATAATCAACGGCCATTGATTTAGTCAGCTGCAAAACCCCGCCTTTGCTGGCGTTATAAGCAGGAATATCAGGCCATGCCACGAGTCCGCCGACAGAGCACGTATTAATGATGTTGCCCTTGCCGGCGGCCAGCATATGCTTGAGTGCATGTTTGCTCATTAAAAACATGCCGGTCAAATTGACTTGCAGCACCTTGTTCCAATCGCTGAGCTCCATCTCGTGAATAGGCGCCACGATTTCGATGCCTGCATTATTAATCAAGACATCGAGCCCGCCAAATGTATGAACCGCCGATTCAACTGCGTGCTGGCAGGCAGCTTCGTCTGTGATGTCCGTTTGCACAAAGTGCAGCCTGTCATTATTTTCTTTTCGTACCATTGCTTCTCCTTGCGCTTCATCAATATCCGCCACAACCACATTGGCCTGCTGGCCCAAAAAAGCCTGAACCGCAGCATAACCAATGCCTGATGCGCCTCCTGTGATGAGGACGGTTTTATCGGTGAGGTTCATGATCATTCATCCGCCTTCATTTTTTTTGCTTTTGCCCTGTTATAGCGCGGCGGGAAGAAGATATTAATCGATTTTGATTCTTTTTCTGAACGGTTGATGGCACCATGATCTTCGCGAGGCTCACAGAAATAGGCTGTGCCGAATTTCATCTCGACTGTGCAGCCTTCGACCGTCATGTCATAGCCGCCGCCGATGCAGATGCCTATTTGTTCATTCCGATGTTTATGGAAAGGCATTTCTCCGCCATTTCCAGGGATTTTGGCAAGCATAATTTCTACCCAATCCTCAACAAAGAACGTGACTTCCATGCCCGGCAGCAGGTCTCTTGTTTTGAAAATATCCAAAAAGTAGTCCTCAGGACTTGTATATGTTTCATCAGCTTTCAGCCGCTTGATATCAATAGCAATCACTTCTTGGTCTGTGTCGTTTCTTGCCCCGTGAGGCACATGCGGCGGCGCGATATAGGCAGATTCCAAGGCTGTCATTTTTCTTGTCACATCTCCGACAGTCATCATCAGCTCGCCAGAAACGACCATGCCGATTTGGACCTCCTTATGCTGATGGGGTTCAACATTGGTATGCGGCGGGACGTAAGACATTAATACTTCAGTATCCCCTCGTACGGTTGAATACTGCCTCACTCCGTTTTCCCATTCAATTAATTTCGGTGTCGGGAAATAAAGCTCCTGCATATCTTCTTTAGTTTTCATCATCAACGTCTCCTTTTCCAAATAATGACCAGCTCATTGGAATGCTTTTGAATGTTTTTACAAAGGTTAGCCCGTACTTTTGCCGTGCAAGCTCATTGGTTAAGGCAATGTCATACAAACCTTCTTTTACTTTTCTTGCGGCTTGACTGGTTGAATTGACTAGTTTGAAACGAACATCTTTGCGGGTAAAATATTTTATTAAATTAATAGGTGAAGGATGTGAAACAATAACAGATGTATCAAGCATATCGTCTCTGAATTCAAAATCAGGACGAACAGCCAGGCCGTACATCGGTGTATCGCACCTGAAGATCTGCAATAGCTGCAAATCCGGCCTCATGTAGAAATGCTTAATGCCATCGTAAGCATGTGGGACGATGGTATATTCCAGCGGGCTTTGGAGCGTCCTTTCGATGCACGATTCAAAAGTATCATGCAAGGACAATTTACTGTTCAGCCCTTGTAGAAGAGTAAAATTGGAAATGAAATGCTTTGCTGCGTACTCACTGCTTGTCCCCTCAGGGCCGAGCGTGTTGACTGTAATGAGTTTGGATAGTGAATCAGTTCTTTTTTTTGTCTGAATGCTATTATCCAATATAATCATGAGCACCAACCAATCTTTTAAAATTTTAAGTAAATTTTATCCAGTGGAAATTGAACTGTCAATGTTTTTTGAAAATATTGATAATTATTCCCATACAAACAAAAAAACCCTTTAAAAAGGGTTTTTAATTATAGGAATTTAGAAACTTTGTTTATTGAGATAAGGACTGATCGGCCTTCTGCTCAAGTTTGCCGTACTTTTTATATGCGAATACACTGAGCACAAATCCGAGGACTGTGATGGCGGCGCAAATCAATCCGACAGCTGCATAGCCGTATGCCACATAGACGGGTCCCATTAAAGCAGAACCTAATGTCACGGCCAGATTCGAGGCGAGACTGTAAAACACCATGACTTTTCCTCGATGACGCTCTGAGCAGTCACTCAAAATGGTGCTGAGCAGCGTCACCGTCAAACTTTGCATTAATCCCCAAATAAATAGGCTGGCGATTAACAGAAACATAGACGCCGGCGCATATGGTAAACACGCCAGCAGAACGCTGATGACCCCCAGCGCAATCAAAAGGGAGCGCATTTTTCCGATGCGGTCGGCTATCTTTCCTGTAATCACACTCATGGAAAACCCGATTCCATAAATCATGATAAATAAGCCCGCAGCCGTGTTTCCTCCGGTAAAAACGTCCTGAAGATAGGTGCCTAAAAAGGAATACATACCGTAAAAACCAATCATATTACAAAAGGTTATTGTGATATAAACAGGTACACGAGGGACTTTCAGCGCATCCCGGAATGTTCCTGCGGGCTCTTCTATTTCTTCCTTGCCGCTGTTTTTATGTTGGGCATGGCGGCGCATTTCAAGGAGAATCAGCAGAACAACTAAAACACCCATCAGGGCGAAAATCCAAAACGTCCATCTCCAATGCAGGACGCCGCCGATAAATGATCCGAGCGGCACTCCGAAAATCAGCGCCAGCGACCAGCTTGAAACGATCAGTCCCATCACCTTGCCCCGGTATGTATAAGGAACACGATCACCGACAACTGCGTAAGCGGTCGGAACAAACGCTCCCGCAGCCAATCCCGAAAGCGCCCGGCCTAAAAAGAAGAAAAAAATATTTTGAGCTAAAGCGCATATCACCGTTCCTATGATAAAAATCATAAGCCCGGCCAATAAGCTCAGTTCTCTGGAGTATTTATCGCCTAATGGAACCAAAAGCGGCGCACCGATAAAAATCATAACGCCGTAAATACTGATAGATAACGCAAGGACGCTGACATCTGAGCTGAAGGCTTTTGCTAAATCCGGCAGCAGCGGTGAGATCACAAGCTCTTCAGATCCGGCTGCAAATACCCCCATCGTTAAAGCCAGTGCCAACAATAACGGAAAATGATGTTTTGTTTTGATGTCATTGTTTTGATTGCTGTTCATTCTTTCTCAAACACCTCTTCCATAATCTTCTTATCATAAAGTTGTATTATAGTTTAGCATTGTTTTTTCTCTATTTACAATTCGAACGAAATATTTATAAGTTTTATTATTTTCATTTAAATCCCATTATATATTTCTATATTTCATTCTAAAAATACATGAGGATGTAACACGTAAAAAAAGCTCTCCGGCCTCCCGGAGAGCTTTTTCTATTGCGCCTCTGTCTGCTTTTTTTCAATCGTTTCATGATTTATACGCTTTTTGATGCTTAGATGATAGTATGCATAACAGAAAATAATGATCGGCACACCGCAGTATAAGCCAATTCTTTGATCCGGAATGAAAATAAGGCTGATCAACACGCAGCCATATAAACAAAATCCGAGAATCGGGACTAGCGGATAAAGCGGCGTTCTGAACTCCAGATCATTCACATTTCCGCCTTCTGCCAGGAAACGCCTGCGAAAGAAAAATTGCGACGCACAAATGGACATCCACGCGACAACTGTCACCATGCCCGAGATTGAGATACACCATAAATACACTGTTTCTGCAGCCATGACACTTGTCAGCAGCGAACAGCCTGAAATGCCTAGCGTAATCAGCAGGGCATTCATCGGCACGCCTTTTTTTGTCAGTCTGGTGAGAAAGGAGGGACCCATTTGATTTGATGAAAGTGACCACATCATACGCGACGCCGCATACAATCCCGAATTAGCAACAGATAAAATGGCCGTTAAGATGACAAAGTTCATGATATCTGCCGAAAATGGGATGCCGATTTGATCGAGTACTGCTACAAACGGGCTTTCAATCACCCCCGCCGTTTTGTACGGAAGGATGGCAACCAAGACGAACATAGCGAGCACAAAGAAAAACAGCGTGCGCCAAATAACATTTCGAATGGATTTTGGCAGTGTTTTTTCCGGGCTTTCACTTTCCCCTGCCGCAATGCCGACAAGCTCCGTTCCCTGGAACGAGAAGTTTACCATGACCAGCGTAAACATAACGGCCAGCACCCCATTAGGGAAAAGCCCTCTATCAGTCATAAAGTTAGACAAAAAGGGTGTCTCCTGTCCGCCTTTAAAGTCAATCAAGCCAAACACAGCGGCTCCGCCAATCACAATAAATAATATGATCGCCGCCACTTTGATGCTTGAAAACCAAAATTCCATTTCCGCAAAGCTTCTGACAGAGAGCGCATTAATCAAAAAGATGACGATGCCGAACACGAGGCACCATATCCAGATCGGAACGGAGGGCAGCCACCTTTGCATCAAAATGCCTGCTGACGTCAGCTCTAACCCTACTGTATTGGCCCAGCTGAACCAATACAGCCAGCCAATCATAAAGCCTGTCGACTGTCCCAGAAATTTAGTGGCGTAGGCCTGAAACGATCCGGCCACCGGCATGGCAACAGCCAATTCTCCTAAACAAAGCATGACGAGATACATTAAAAATCCGCCGATGATATACGCGGCAATGGCGCCGAGCGGTCCCGCCTGGCTAATGGTAAAGCCAGAGCCTAGAAACAGCCCAGTGCCAATCACCCCTCCCAAAGCAATCATAAACAAATGCCTGCTTTTCATGCTGCGCTGCAATTCATTTTTATGATTCTGCATCATCCTTCCCCCTTTGGTTCTTTTGCCGTGATGGTCATCCGGTAGCTTTGCAAAAGATGAACGGTGGTTTGCTGTATGAGGAGAGGCAATACATGAAATGTGTACGGTTTATAGACTCGTTCTGTCCATTTATGGCCGTCTTTTCCGTACACGCCCATATTAATGGATGGAATATTCAGCTTGCGTATGTCTTTGAACGGAATGGTCCCAATCATATTCCACCCAGGGAAGTTCCTGATAAAAGAATCAATTTCGCCATCGGTTTCGTGCAGTGATAAAAAACTGCCGTCTGCCAAGTAGGGGAAAAACTTTTTGAAGACAAATGTTTCGCCTGTCGATTCAGCGGTTTTGTCAGCCGCTTCTTTAATCACATGCTGCAAAAGCTGATCTCTTGCGCTATCTTCTTTCAAATAGTTATGCGGCAGGTAAGGAGGTGCGTAAAATAGAATGACTTTTGCGCCTTGATCGGGGTCAAGCTTTTGAAGCTCTTCGATTGCCTGAAAGCATCTCATGCGAAGTTCAAGGTGCTCGTTGGCTTTGAATGTCTGCTCGATACACTGCTCGGGATCTATTCCCCGGTTTCTCAGCTTTTCTAAGTATTGCTCCAGGCTATACACTTGAATGCCCCATGATAAATGTTTCTTTGGCAGGTTGGCTCTTTTTACATATTCTTCGTAATAATCTGATAATTTTTGTTCTGTCTCCCGGCATGCTTCCTCAGTGACTTCAATAAGCAAATCCATCATTTCTTTTGCTGTTCTTTCATAAATAAAACAATTGAAATACAAGCTGGTGCTGACAGCCGTTTGCACATTATAGGATTCCTTGTTATCACGCTGATACAAACAGGATGGGGGCAGAACCAACTCCCCTTCAACCTTTTCTGCCAGATGGATGTTATTGTGGAGACGGCTTGTGATTTCAGATGAAATGAAATTTGGGTCAATCCCTGCCAGTGTATCGCCAACATGGACTTCACGCCCGTAAATGTAAAAGCAAGGCAACAGTTTTCCCGCGGCTCCGGTATAGATATATCTTGTCTGATCACCATCGTAAAGCGGGGTAATAAAATCCGTATTAATAGCAGCCAAATAGTGAAGCTGTTTTTCTTTTTTTAGCCGGTTCAGCTCTGAAATGCTGGCGAGAATGCCCGAATGCTGGCTCTCCTCATCGGGATTGGCCATAAACAATACATTTCCCGGCAACGTCTCAAGGTTCTCCGAAAAATGCAGGAGATTGGCTAAATGCACGGCGATGCCGCTTTGCATATCGACAGATCCTCTTCCGAACATCCACTCGCCTGATTTGGCATCCCGCTGAACATCCTGATCGAACTCATAGCGGCTGAAATACTCGGCCAATTTCTCACAATCAAAAGCGATATCCTTTAAAGGGCCGAAATCTTCAATTCCAACTGTATCCAGATGGGCATGGTAAATGACTGTATTTCGGCTTTCTCCATGTCCTTTAATAAACGCAAAAATATTTTTGCGTTTGTATGGGTCATTGGGAATGGCCTGTTCCCACACATGACTGGGGTTTTCCTGAAAATAAGGATAGCTCGTGATCACTTCTTTGATGAAATCTGCTTTTGTCCCTTCTCCAACGGTGCCGTTCACGCTGCTGAGGCTGACCAGAGATGCTGTCAGCGCCTCCACTCTTTCAGCCGGATTCATGTGACTGATTTTTGTATACTGCATAAATTGTCCTCCTGATCAAAAAGTTGAAATCGTGCGATCCGCTAAAGAATCGCACGATTTTATTTCTCTCAAATCAAAAAGCTTCGGACGTTGTTTTGGCTTGCATATGAAGAATTAAGTAATCGGGACCGCCTGCTTTTGAGTCTGTTCCTGACATATTAAAACCGCCGAACGGCTGATAGCCGACAATTGCTCCGGTACATCCTCTGTTAAAATATAGGTTTCCGACATGGAAATCCTCGCGCGCCCGTTCAATGTGCGCACGGTTTTTCGTCAGAAGCGCACCTGTTAATCCGTATTCCGTGTTATTGGCAATCTCCAGCATATGATCGAAATCACGCGCTTTGCAAATCGCAACAACCGGGCCGAAAATTTCTTCCTGCATCAAGCGGGCGTTTTCATCAACATCTGCAAAGATCGTCGGCTGAATAAAGTAGCCTTTTGAATCATCGCCTTCTCCGCCGGCCAATAGCTTGCCTTCAGATTTGCCGATTTCAATGTATTTCATCACTTTGTTGTAGGATGCTTCATGAATCACGGGACCCATATACGTATCAGGATCTTCTGGATTGCCGACAGTCAGCGTTTTGGTCAGCGCCACAGCTTTTTCCACCACTTCATCATACACATCCTGATGAATGACCGCGCGGGAGCCCGCAGAACACTTCTGTCCTGAATATCCAAATGCTGAATACACGATAGAGGATGCAGCAAGGTCAAGATCAGCGTCCTTGTCGACAAGCACTGTGTCTTTTCCGCCCATTTCTGCAATTACCCGTTTGAGCCATTTTTGGCCCGGCTGCACTTTGGCAGCTCGCTCATAAATCCGGCAGCCGACTGCACGGGAACCTGTAAATGAGACAAACCGTGTCTTCGGATGCTCAACTAAGAAATCACCGATCTCCGCACCATCTCCCGGAATGTAATTCAGAACGCCGTTTGGCAGACCCGCTTCCTCCATGACCTCGACAAATTTTGCTGCCACTACCGGGGCTGCGTCAGCCGGTTTTAAGAGAATCGTATTTCCTGTCACAATCGCTGCCACCGCTGTTCCCGCCATAATCGCGAGCGGGAAGTTAAATGGAGAAATGACGATGCCGACGCCAAGCGCTTCGTAATGATATTGATTGACCTCGCCAGCACGGCTCTTCACCGGAGCCCCTTCCTTGAGCTTTAACATTTGGCGCGCGTAGAACTCTAAAAAGTCTATCGCTTCAGCCGTGTCCGCATCTGCTTCCTTCCACGGTTTTCCTGCTTCCTTCACAAGATAGCTTGAAAATTCATGCTTTCTTCTGCGCAAAATAGCCGCTGCCTTAAAGAGAATATTTGCGCGGTGCTCCGGTCTTTGTTTTTTCCAGGAATCAAATGCCTGCAATGCGGCTTGCATCGCTTTTTCAGCAAGCTCTTGATCCGCTGTAGACGCGTACCCAATGATCTCTTCTTTATTTGCCGGGTTAATAGAAATGATTTTGCGGTCCGTTTCAATTTTTTCTCCATTTATGACAAGCGGATAATGCTTGCCGAGCTGAGTGTTTACAAAGGCCAATGACTCCCCAAATGCAGTTTTATTCTTTGCTTCCGTAAAATCGGTAAATGGTTCGTGCGCGTATGTGACTGTCATATGTAGTCCCCCTCGTGTTATGAAATATATCTTCGCATATGAATAAAAATGCAAGAATCATGCCATTTTCTTGTCTTTTGCTGAAAAAACTTGTTGAATCGAACAGAAATTTGTCTAACAGGTGATCACCTTTCTCTTTTTCCGATCTTGAACGCAAATTTATTTTGCGTTTTTTGCTCTTTACGCAAAAAACAAATGCAAAATTATTTTGCGGAGGCTTCTCAAATTAGACCCATCCGCGGAAACGCGATGCTTCTGCCGATTTTCTGATGCCCGTCATGTAAGCCGCCAAACGCATATCCACTTTATGTGTTGCCGCTGTTTGATAAATTGTTTCGAACGAGCTGACCATGACGCTTCTCAGTTTTTCTGCAACCTCTTCTTCCGACCAATAATATCCTTGGTTGTTTTGCACCCATTCAAAATAAGAAACCGTGACGCCGCCGGCACTCGCTAGGATATCCGGCACAAGCAGCACGCCTCTTTCATTCAGGATCTTAGTGGCATCAATGGTTGTCGGGCCGTTCGCCGCTTCAACGACGATTGACGCCTGAATGTTATGTGCGTTTTTGGCTGTGATTTGATTGGAGATCGCGGCAGGCACTAAAATATCGCAATCCTTTTCAAGCAGCTCCTCATTTGTGATGACGTCAGTAAATAAATTGGTGACCATACCAAAGCTGTCCCGTTTATCGAGCAAATAAGGGATATCAAGGCCGTCTGGGTTGTAGAGCCCGCCATTGGCATCAGAAATCCCGATCACCTTCGCGCCCGCATCGTGCATGAATTTGGCCAGGAAGCTACCCGCGTTTCCAAAGCCCTGTATGATGATGCGCGCGTTTTGCAGCTTGATCCCTTTTTTCTTCACCGCCTCTTCAATACAAATCGTGACGCCCTGTGCCGTCGCTGTTTCCCGTCCTTGCGATCCTCCCAAAACAAGCGGTTTACCTGTAATAAAGCCCGGAGAATCGAATTCCCGCAGCCGGCTGTACTCATCCATCATCCACGCCATAATCTGCGAATTGGTGTACACATCGGGAGCTGGAATATCCTTTGTCGGACCGACGATCTGGCTGATGGCACGGACATACCCCCTGCTCAGCCTTTCCAGTTCTCCAAATGACATTGTCCGCGGATCACAAATAATACCGCCCTTCCCGCCGCCGTAAGGAAGATTGGCAATCCCGCATTTGAGCGTCATCCAAATGGATAATGCCTTTACTTCCTCTTCATTAACTTCTGGATGGAAGCGAACGCCCCCCTTTGTCGGACCGACAGCATCATTGTGCTGTGACCGGTAGCCTGTGAACACTTTGACGCTCCCATTGTCCATTTTGACCGGAATGCGGACAGTGAGCATTCTCTGCGGCTCTTTCATGAGTTCATACATATCTCCCGGATAACCCAGCTTCCGAAGGGCTTCCTTAATGATTGTTTGGGTAGACAGAAATAAGTTAAGAGCTTCTTTTTCTTCATCTTTCGAGACTTGCTTTGCTGACATCTTTTTCACCTCATTGTTTTTTTGGCCGGCTGTAATGTAAGCGCTTTAAAAAATCAGCCCGCCAATTCCTTTCTTCATTGGATTCACCCTTATCATCATGCAAGATCCGTACCAGCTTTTGAATCCACAAAAAAAGAGACTGAAAACATCTCAGTCTCTGACTACAAATCTATCGATTAACGGGGATCAATCACCAGCTGCGTTTCAGCATAAAAACTGCCGATTCCCAAACCGTTTACTACATCGCCTTTAATCGTGTAAGTGCCTGCGCGAGGAAGAGTTTTACGCACCATGACAAGGTCAAATTCGGATGCGCCTAACAAATCAAGCGTAAGCGGGAGTCTGACTGTTTTTCCATCGTTTAAAATCTGTGTTTCTTTCAGTGTTCTTCCATTCACTGAATCTCTTGTCGTAGCATGAAACCCGTCAGGAAATTGAAATTCTACCGCTCCAAGAGAAAGCACCGCATTTGGTTTATATGTCACTTCAATATCAGAAATGGTCCACTCTTTCGTGCTGTTAACTGTTTTTGCCTCGATTGATGCAGACTGTGCATGAGCTTGGCCCGAAGGAAGTAAGATTGATAGTAAAACAGCTGAACTGATGAATAATGAAGATACGAATGAAGTTCTTTTTAGCATGACATTTCCCCCTAATTGATTGTTGAAATTTGGCCAGAGCGTCCTCTGCAGAAAAAGCGCTTTTTCATAATTCGCGAATTACCAGTTCTTTTTCTTAAAAATTAATCTATCATCATTTTCCATGGAAGTAAATGTTTTTTAAGGAATATTAACACTTGGAATTCAATGAGAATTCCTTCCTGTTTATACAAGGTTCAAATGGACGATTTCCCTCTCTTTTTCTAGTAACATCTGCCTGACATTTTATATCTTTTATCCTATTTTAAAAAAGGGCAAAAAAAGTCGAAGATGCCTCTGCTCTTCGATTGATCACGTTCCTATTTTTATCTGAATTCAGTGTTCCAGTTAAAACCGATCGTCTCATCATCCCACGGAATTCTTTTTTCATCAGGCTGATCCGGGTTATACGACATGGTGGTAAAATAGATAATTGTCAGCGGCGTCTCTCCCAGCACTCTATATCCGTGAGCCACCCCTTTTGGGATTAATAACAGCATCGGGTTGTCTTCGCCCATATAATAGACGTCCGTTTCTCCTTTTGTCTTTGAATCCTCTCGAAGATCGTATAGGACAACCTGAGCGTGGCCGGTTGGGAAGAACCAGAGATCATCCTGCTTCTCATGATAATGAAATGCCTTAATCACACCCGGATAGCTTTTCGACCAAGAGGCCTGCCCAAAATGCTCAAGGAGATTCTCATCGTCCCGGACCAGCTCAGCAAAAAAGCCTCTGTCATCGCTATGCTTCATCAATTTTTTCACCTTGACTCCATCAATCACACGCACTGCTCCTTTCCTGCAAATACTCTCGTAACGCTTCCCGCCAGTGGCGGGGGCGGATGCCGGCTTCTTCAATAGCCCGATGGCTCAGCACAGAGTATGCCGGACGGGGCGTTTTGTTCCCGTATTCCTCTGTCGTTACAGACAAAATGGCTGTTTCCAGCCCGCTTTCTTCCATAATTGCCGTCGCAAACTCATACCAGCTGCATATGCCTGAATTGCTGACATGATAGATGCCCGGCGGATGGCTGAACAGCTTGATGACCGCTTCTGCTAAATCCTTCGTATAAGTCGGCGAACCAATTTGATCGCTGACAACCCGAAGCTCTTGTTTCGTTTCAGCAAGTTTCAGCATGGTTTCAACGAAATTACTGCCGCCATGTCCGTACACCCACGATGTCCTGATGATCGTGCTGTCTTTTGTCGTTAATCGTATCAGTTCTTCTCCGAGCCTTTTGCTTTTGCCATAAATGGTTTTCGGATCGAGGGGATCGTCTTCCCTATATGGCTGGGTTCCTTTCCCATTGAATACATAGTCCGTGCTGATATGAACATATTGAGCTCCGATGCGGGTTGACTCAAGCGCTGTATAATAAGCGCCGATTCCGTTAATCAAGTACGCTTTATCAAGCTCTTTCTCGCATTGATCAACCGACGTAAACGCGGCGCTATTGACCACGATATCCGGCTGATAATGGCCAAACGAATGCCGTACTGAGCGCTGGTCAGCAATGTTCATCATCTTCTTTGTTAACGCAATGACCTCATATCCGGCTTGCTTCAGCTGGCGGCATAGTTCCAAGCCAAGCTGTCCTCCCGCCCCAGTCACCAATACCTTTGTCAATCAGATCACCTTCTCATCGGTCATTGTCTGTATACCACTGAATCGTACGCGCAATGCCTTCTTCAAACGTCACTTCCTGCCGCCAGCCCAGTTCGTTTTTCAGCTTTGATGCATTGATCGCATAGCGCCGGTCATGCCCTTTTCGGTCTTCCACGTGGGCGAACAATTCCTCACAGCCCAGATGCTTCAAAATGACACTCGCCAGCTCTTTATTCGTGCGTTCATTTCCGCCGCCGATGTTATACACCTCGCCGTCGGTCCCTTTTTCTAAAATCAGCTTGATCGCGCGGCAATGATCCTCCGCAAACAGCCAGTCTCGGATCTGGAGTCCATCGCCATACAGCGGAACAGGCAGGCCCTGCTTCGCATGACGGATAATCGTCGGAATCATTTTTTCGCTGTGCTGATAAGGTCCGTAATTGTTGCTGCATCGTGTAATGATGGCCGGAAGCTTGTGGGTTTTCACATAAGACAACACGAGCAAATCAGAGCTTGCTTTGCTGGCTGAGTATGGGTTATTAGGAGAAAGCGGCGTCGTTTCTGTAAACGCGGGATCATCCGCTTTTAAATCCCCGTATACCTCATCTGTTGAAATATGAATCAGCTTCTTGGCTTTTCCTTTCAAGACCGCTTCCGCCAATCGGTATGTCCCCATGACATTTGTGGTGATAAACGGCTCCGCTTGGGAAATGCTTCTGTCCACATGCGATTCTGCTGCGAAGTGAATGACGCCATCGTAGGTCTCGTCAAAAGCGCGGTCGATATCCTCCTGAACGCTGATGTCCCCTTTTACAAAGCGAAAACGGCTGTTTTGCTTTAATTTTTCCATTTCCTCCGGGTGGCTGGCGTACGTCAGTTTATCTAAAACGGTAATGCG
Source organism: Bacillus sp. FSL K6-0255 (assembly GCF_045040725.1). Taxonomy (NCBI): domain Bacteria; kingdom Bacillati; phylum Bacillota; class Bacilli; order Caryophanales; family Bacillaceae; genus Bacillus; species Bacillus sp. FSL K6-0255. Next base: position 3,766,151 of record NZ_CP150278.1, read on the forward strand.
CGCATCCGTTTCCCTCAGCATGAGCTTTGTAAACGTGAGCCCGATGAAGCCGGCCCCGCCTGTAATTAAATATGATTTTGCCATCACTTTTCGTCCTGTCCTTTCCGTAAAGCCTGGTGTACAAGCTGGGAAGCGAGATAAAGCGATTCGTGAGTTCCGGCATCTACCCACCAGCCTGATAACACATCATACGTAAGCTGGCTGTTTTCGATGTATAGATTATTCACATCGGTGATTTCCAGCTCGCCGCGCTTTGATGGTGATATTTGTTCAATATATGAAAACACCTCTGCATCATACATATAAATGCCGGTAACACAAAGGTTGGTCGGTGGCTGTTCGGGCTTTTCGATGATGGAACGAATCCGCTTGTTTTTCTCATCAATCTCAGCAATCCCGAAACGTTCCGGGTCATCAACTTCTTTCAGAAGCACTTTTGCTCCTTTCCCCTGCTGTTCAAAGCGTTCTGTATAAGGCTTTAATGAATCTTCAAATATATTATCACCTAATAATAAAATGAAAGACTCTTTTTTCGTAAAGCGCTTTGCATAAGACAGCCCATCCGAAATGCCCGATGCTGCCGGCTGTACTTGATAAGTGATAGTAACGCCAAGCTCTTCCCCGTTCCCAAGCAGTTTGTAAAATTGCGGCATATGCTCCTTTTGGCTGATGAGTAAAATGTCTTTTATTCCGGCTTCCTGCAGCTTCATAATCGACCAGTATATCATCGGATACGGGCCTACAGGAAGCAAATGCTTGTTGACGGCTTTCGTTAAGGGCATAAGGCGTGAGCCGTTTCCTCCGGCTAAAATAACACCTTTCACATTAACACTTCCTTACATGCATTTTTATATCTCTTGTTCATATAAATCTTGAAGAATAGCTGTTACCCGTATAATGCCTTTGCCATCCACGAGCGGCCTTCCTCCCTTGTGCAAAGAAAGGCGAAGAGGATAGCTGCTCATAATGCGTGACATCTGATAGATGAGTGTTTCATCCGGTACAAGCTCACCCAATCCAAGATCAAGAGCGGCGCCTTGGTCAGCAAATGTTTTGGCTGTAGCCGTTTGATGCTCAACCTGAGAAAGAACAAGGCACGGCACGCCGATGCAAATGGCTTCATATAGAGAGATGCCGCCAGCGACAATGGCTGCGTCCGCTTGTTTCATCAAACCTGCCATATCATTTGTCTGTTCGATCATCTTGTACTGCGGCTTCTTTTCGATCCGCCTTCGGACTGCCTCTTGATGCGGTGAAGCGCTCCCCATCACAAACATCATGTTTTTGTCTTTTATGTCGGGGACTTGATCAGCGGCAGCCAGCACTTTAAAAATAAGCTGCTTCGGATCACTTCCTCCTAATGCAACAAGGATATTGCGGCAGTCTTTCTTAAGTGTGTAATCCTCTCTTGCGGCCTGAAAGGCGGGGTGAAGAATAAGATAGTCCGGACCTTCATAGATGCGTGTGTTTCCCTGAACGTACACCCTGCTTCTGATGTCACCGTAAATTCCGTTAATGACTGCGTCACTATATTGAATCGATTTACCGTTTTTCTCTTCAAAAAGAACAATTTTCGCATCTGTCTCCGTCTTTATTTTCTTTAACAGCTCTGCAGGCGCGCCTAGAATATCAAACAAAAGCAAATCAAGCTTCTTGCTTTTTATTTCCCGGAGAATAAATTCGTGCTGCTGCAGCTCCGGCTTTACGATGACCTGCCAATGCTCTTCATGAAGAAACGCTTCAGAATCCTGATTCGTATAAAACGTAATCAAGCATCGCTGTTTGAGCCCCTCCGCAAGCCTCTTCATCCGGACAACATGGCCCATTCCCTTTTCATAGCCGCCGTCTGCGAAGATCCCAACATGCATGGCTAGTCAGCCTCTCGTTCGGTTGCCGCATCGGGGTTCCGGTTCAGAAGGGTGATAAGCTCTGAGGCGGATACATCGGGGCGCTCGCCTGCTTTTTGATAGAGGGCCTTTATCGATTCATAGTCTTCCTTTGTATCAATGGTCAGCCGATATTGAGGGGCGCGAAATCGTTCCGGCGCCTCTAAAAACTGAACACGATAAAGAGCTGGATGATTCCTTATATATAACGTGACATGCTCCTGATATTGATCCTCCAAAGCCTGAATACGGCTGATGTCAATTAACAGGTTGGCGTTGACCACTTCGCCGCAAATCCCTAATGGGGCATTCAGGATATACGTATAATCCGAGCCTTGATCAAAATGCGCCTGAATCATTACATCGAGCAGCTCAGGATCGACAAACGGATTATCACCTGTTAACCGGATGATGACTGACGGTTTAACAGCTTCTATGACCTTCACAAACCTATCGAGGACACGTTCTTCGCTCCCGCGGAAAACACGAAAGCCTTGTTTGATACAGTGCGCCTCTAATATGTCGTCAGTTTCTTTGTCAGACGTGGCGATGACAAGATTATCCCGATCCTTTTGGTAAAACGCGCTTTGCCGGACACGGTGAACGAGAATATCAAGTAAACGATTCGATCCGAGCGGCCGAAGCACTTTTCCCGGAAGCCTTGTTGAACCCATTCTTGCTTGAATGATAAAGAGAATATCATTCATGAAACGGGCTGTCCTTCAGTAAAATGTCATCCCAGACAATGCCTGTGTCGGCTGGAATGTCTCTTACAGCCCGAACACCGCTGGTCAGCAGTTCAAAAAATCTCGGGTGCAGCCCCTGCGGCTTTTGTCCGGGCCGAAGCACTGCGATATTGTCTTCACTAAAGGCTTCACCTTTTTGAATCGGAGCTGTTGTAAAAATGCCTCTGTATGCAAAGTTTCTGATTTCTCCTTCGATGGCGGTCGTTGTTTTGTATGAACTGCCAAGCAGTTTTTCAGAGACCGGCTTTGTGATCCCCTGTTTCAGCTCAGCTTCCGTTTTCCTGATGCCATCGACCATTTCTTTCAATTCATCCGGATTTAATGCAAACGAGTGGTCAGCACCCGGCAGATTTTTATCGATCGTAAAATGCTTTTCTATCAGTTTTGCTCCGAGCCGAACCGCGGCACACGGCGCTTCTGTCGGATGCTCGCTATGATCGGAGAAGCCGATTACCGCCTCAGGAAAAGCGGCGGCAAGCATCGGAATGACGCTGAGGTTGCTGTACTCCGGCGGTGCTGGGTATTTCGCCACACAATGCATTATGGCAATTTGATTGTTTCCCTCTGCCCTGATGGTGCGCCAAGCTTCGTGAACATCAGAGATTTCAGCTCCGGCTGTCGAGAAAATCATCGGCCTGTTCAGCCGGGCGACATATTTAAGCAGCGGGAGATGGTTAATTTCATAGGATGCGATTTTAAAAGCGCTCGGCGAGGTAGACTGAAGCAGATCAGCTGACCCCTCGTCACATACCGTACTTAAAAAGATCACCTGCTTTTCGCGGCAGTAATCCAATAGCGGTAAAATCCACTCAGCAGGCATTTCCATAGATTGAACCAAAGAAAAAATAGAGACGTCCTTGCCCGCTGCCGTCTTGTACAAACCAGGATCTTTCTGGTACATCCTATCAGCTTGGAACATTTGAAATTTCACGGCATCCGCTCCCGCTTCCGCCGCGGCGTCTATCAGCGCAAAAGCCTGATCAAGCTTCCCGTCATGATTAATCCCCGCCTCAGCAATAATAAAAACAGGAGCGTCTTTGCCTACAGTTTTATTCGCGATCTGAAACGCTGCCATTATTTCGCCTCCTTGCCCGGCCAAATATGATAATAGTAATACGATTGTTCAGCGGTGAAGCCCATTCGTTCATAAAGGCGGATCGCCCTTACATTGTGAAGCTGCGTCCCCGCTGTTACCGTTCTATGCTTCTGGGTCTCCGGTTGTTCTATGAGATTCGCCAATAAATGAAACGCAATACGTTTCCCTTCAAATCCCGGCTTTACAGCCATCAAATCGAGAATGCACTCATCATCTCTTGATAAGCCCTGAAGATAGCCGATGACCTCGCCATTGTGTTTAGCGACAATATTGACCGCCGCCCTTCCATTCAGATTGTTTCGTGTCCACTCCTGAAATATTTCGTTTGCTGCATCGCGGCTGAGATGAGGATCCTGAAAATATCTGCTTTTTGTAAACGAGTCTCGGGCCAGCTCACATATCGCTTCTGTGTCTCCGGGCTCAGGCGGGCCCAGTTCAAAAAATGGCGGTGTTTTGTCATAAAAAGACGGAGGCATCGCCAGCTTCAGCAAACTCCCGACAAAGTAAGAGGATGGCTGCTGTTGTATCACATGCGCGGCTCCGATATCTTCAGCCGGAACACGGACAAAGATAAAATCCGTTTCATCCATTTGGCGTACAGTATAAAAAGCTTCAAACAGCCTCTTTAGCTGCCCGGTACTATTTGCCGCAAGAAGTTTGACGTTCATGACTTTCTTCTGAAGCACCTTGCTTTCCCACAAAGAATCTTCGTAAAGCAATACGCCTTGGAGCCTGCTGTTTTCAAAAAGGCCGAGGGAAAATTGATACGGAACATCCAATGTAAGCTTTCTGCTTTGGAGAAATTCCTCAATTGCCTCTTTGGAGACATTTTCTTTTACCGTATACACTTAATCAGCCCCTTTTACGATATCCCGCACAGCTTCAATGACATCATCTACATCATCGTCAGACATTGATGGATAGAGCGGGAGAGAAAGGGTTCGTTTATAGTAATTCATGGCATTCGGAAAGTCCGCTTCCTTATATCCAAATTGCTTTTGATAATACGGATGAATGTGTACTGGAATAAAATGAACGCTAGTGCCGATATTGTATTCATCCTTTAAAGCCGTAATCATTTCGCTGCGCGTAACCCCGGCCTTTTTTTCATCAACTTGCAGAACATATAGATGCCAGGCGTGCCTGCCGTCATCATGGACAAACGGCGTGATCAGCCCAGGAATCTGCTGAAAAGCGGTTTGATAGCGGCCGGCAATCTCTTCTCTCCGTTTCTGCATATCATCCAGCCGTTTCAGCTGATGAAGTCCGAGGGCCGCCTGCAAATCAAACATATTCATCTTATAGCCGGGCGATTCGACTTCATAGTACCAGCTGCCATTTGAAGAATAACGGTTCCATGCGGCTTTACTCATGCCGTGAAGGCTTAGCACCCGTATCTTATCGGCAAGCTCCTCATCATCAGTCGTCAGCATGCCGCCTTCCCCTGTCGCGAGGTTTTTGGTGGCGTAAAAGCTGAATGCCGTTGCATCCCCGATAGAACCGATCATTCTTTGCTTATAAGTCGTATATACCGCATGTGCCGCATCCTCCAGCACGAATAAACCATGATTTTGGGCAACAGCCAATATTGCATCCATATCGCAGGACTGCCCGCCAAAGTGGACGGGCACAACTGCTTTCGTTCGCGGTGTGACGGCCGCCTCAAGCTTTACCGGGTCAATATTGAGCGTGTTTTCGTCAATATCCGCAAACACAGGCGTCGCTCCCGTATGAATAATCGTATTGGCGGTCGAGCTGAACGTAAGCGGAGAGGTAATGACCTCGTCCCCGGGCCCAATCCCTTTTGCTTTCAAAGCCAAAAATAAAGCTGCGGTACATGAATTCACCGCCACGGCGTGCTTCGCCCCGACAAACGCGGCAAACTCTTTTTCAAACTGCTGAACCTTCGGGCCTTTAGAGAGCCATCCCGATTCAAGCGTTTCTGTAACCTCCTGAATTTCTTCCTTACCGATTAACGGCAATGAGTAAGGGAGAAAATGATTTCTCTTTTGCACCATTTCTTTGCGCTCCTATCATTTTATTCAGTATCTTCCCGCCTGTAATCAACCCCTGTTTTTGCTTTCAGTTCCGCAAATAAAGCATTTGTTGATTCTGCCACCGGATAATTAGCCGCTATGAATGCCAATCGCGCCTCTTCTGCTTTTTGATGCACGTCGGGCCTTCGAAGAACTTCAACCAAGGTGTGCGCCAGTTCATCCGGCTGGTCAAACATAAAATCGCCAAGAGACTCATAATACGGATACGAGCGATTTCCGGACGATTTTCCGATCAGCACAGGCTTTTGAAACAGCATGGCTTCAAGACCGACTGTCGAGGTTTGCGTCACTGCGGCATCAACATACGGCAGCAAATCATAAAGCTCCAGCTCCTTTTTGATGACTCTGCATGCTTTATGTTTTTTCGCCGCAGCGTGATACAGATCAAGCTTGTTTTTTCCGATTTCCCACGGGTGGGGTTTGATAATAATTTGCAGCTGCTTCTGATCAGAAAGCCCCTGCAGCACACCGGAATAAAAGTCTTCTGAAAAGGGCTGAGTGGCAATGAGCACAATTTTTTTAGTCGGCTGAAAAGCAAGTTTTCGATAGAATATGGACATATCCATAGGCGTTCTGTTAAAAATCTGGTCGAAGCGGGGATGTCCCGTTACGAGAATCTGCTCGGGTTTACAGCCTTTTCGTATGAACCACTCTGCTTCATACGCACCAAAAACAGCTTGATAGGTTGTAAAAACAGGAATGAAGGCTTCATCTCCCATCAATGCGCCATGCTGAAGACAAATGCTGACGGCCCCTTTTCTTTGACACATGAGAGCGAGCACCCTGCTGTAAATGTCTTCTGCCGTTCCGACAATAACAGCTGAAATCTTTTCCTGTTCAAACAGCGCATCAACTGTATCAATGGCCTCTATAAATAAAGGAATATCTTTGAAAAGCCGGTCGCGAAACGCTTGATCACCAAATGCCGGGTGATCATCATAAGGGGCGAGAAGCGAACAGGCTGTTTCGAGATACTGCTTCGAATCGCCTTTTTGGCATGAATCCGCAATCTCCCGCTTGCTAATTACAGGCAGATCACAATAATGCGGCAAACTCCATCTGGCCAAAACAGCCGTTTTTTCAGGATCAAATTGATAGTAATTTTCGTTTGAAAAACGCAGGTAATCAAAGTGCAAAATGACTTTCCCTTTAACAGGTTTGACATTTGTTTTAACGATGTTTTGGATTCTTTCTTCAAAAAACGGCTGAATCTGTCCCTCATCGATATGCTGATCCACCGATCCGAATAATTCCGGTTCTTCTTCCATCATCACCCTCAGCTCAGGGCTGATGTATTGATAAAAATTACTGATAAGCCCAAGCGGAATCCCTTTGTAGCGAAGTTTGTCAAAAAGCTCCACGTACTTCCGGTACAGCACCCAATAATTGCTTAAATAGGCCGACAAGCTCTCACCCCATTCCAAGCTTTTTTAATGATTCACGCAGCTCTCGGCAATTTCGCTGCGGAGGAAGGTTCCTGACAAATTCATTTTTTTCTGATTCAAACAGCTGAAAGTGAATCGATTGGTCGGTAATATAATTCAGGTCCAGCTCCTCATCCAGTGGGTAAAACGGATAAAAATGATTGACTCTCCAAAAGAATCGCGCATCTCCTATACGGTAAAACGCCGGGCTTTCATCCCAATAGGAGCCAAACTTCTCCTTTACCTTCTCAAGCACCGAATACCTGTGCATCACCGAGCAATGATCAATTGCGCACGGTGCGTTCCATGTCACTTGAGCGGCAGGCCTGACAGTTTCTTTTACAATGTCGCGATTCTCGTTTAAATGATAGGTTTTGGAGGCTGAGTAAATCACAGCCTTTTCAGGATGGGTATCGAGCTCCCGCACCATTTTCAGGAGGCGGTCCGGCATATAGATGTTGTCATCCGTCGCATAGGTGATATATTCACCCTCCGCCATCTCAATCGCCTGATTGATCAGTGCCGCGTATCTCGTTTTTTCTGTTCTTTCCTTCACTCCAGATATATCGCTTTGATAAAAACGCACTCGGTTATCATTCAAAAAAGGACGGATTACATTCAGCGTCTCTTCATTGGAGTTGTCATCCATAATAAACAATTCAAAATCTGAAAACGTTTGTGAGAGTATGCTAGAAATGGACTTTGCCACATAATCGCTTTTGTTATAGCTCGTCATAATGACTGATACTTTAGGCAAATCCTACACCTCCTTCTTGGAACTTCACACCTGAAACTATCGTTATCTTATGTTGCTTATGCTCAAGTTGCGCTAGGGATACAAACCAATATGCGAAAAGTTTGTGTATGTCTCTGAAAAACAGCGGCTGCCCAGAGCGAAATCTGATCGGTCCGCTGTTCTTTTTCAGCATAATCCAAGCATCAGCCTCATAAGGTGAAAGAGATAAAAATCGCACCAGCGACTAAGATCGTTTTCCATCGGAGGTGAGTCATCGCGGAGCGTTCACCTATACATCCAGAACATGTTTTGAATGGTTTTCATAAAAAGGAGGAACGATATGAAACCGAAAAAAAATCAATATCAGCAAATGCAGGCATTTGATAATATGCAGGGGTATCAGCCTCAGTTTGGCGCCAACCCGTACCCGCAGCAAGGCCAAGGCTCACAAATGCAGCCAATGGGGATGCAGCCAATGATGCCAATGCAGCAGGGACAGCAAGGACAACAAGGACAGCAGGGATTTGGATTCCCGGGCCAGCAGCAGGGCGGCGGTTTTCAAATTCCATCGGGGCCTACACCGTCAGGACCGGGCCAAAGCGTTCCCGGCATGCTGCCTGTTGAGGAATCTTACATCGAGAATATTTTGCGCCTGAATCGGGGAAAAACGGCCACCATTTATATGACATTTGAAAACAGCAAGGAATGGGGCTCGAAGATTTTTCGCGGCGTCATCGAAGCTGCGGGCCGGGATCACATTATTATCAGCGACCCGAAATCAGGAACACGCTACCTGCTCCTGACAATCTACCTCGATTACATTACATTTGATGAAGAAATTGCTTATACGTATCCATATTCCATGGCGTCCTATTCGCCAAGATAAGAAAAAAGCCAATCACTCATATGATGAGGATTGGCTTTTTTGATTATAGATATTTGACGGCTGCGACAACGATCATAATCCAAGAAATAATAAACGCCACACCGCCGAGCGGGGTGATCGCTCCAAGAATGGAGATTTGCGTCACACTTAGAATATATAAGCTTCCGGAAAACAGCACAATTCCCGCAAACATCAGCCAGCCGGCTGTCGTGACACTGCCTATGCCGGATAATTTATCAGCCAGAAACGCGACAACGAATAACCCAAGGGCGTGATACATATGATACTGCACGCCTGTGTGCCAAACCTGAAGATATTTATCAGGTATTTTCCCTTCTAATCCGTGAGCGCCGAATGCTCCGAGTCCCACGGCAAGCAGGGCGTTAATAGCCCCTAATATGATAAAAACTTTCATCTATCTCTCCCGCCTTTTCGTTAAACTCATATCATTTATCTTATCGCACCTGCACCAAAATTCAATGTTTGTTCTCCGTTGACACGAGATTGTCGGATTTTCTCCTGCGCCAAAACTGGAACTGGTCAGCTGCTATTGCAGCAAGCGTCCCTAATACGAGCCCGTTGCTTAATAGAGAAATAAATACCGGATGCAATCCCTTTAACGCAGTTTCAGGAACAAACATGATACCGACCCCTGTCAGCAGTGAGATACCGATGATAGACCTCACCCTTTTTGATTCTTCTTTCTCATATGAATCAAATTCGGCAAAGGCCAGACCGCCCATTGCGGAGAACACAACAAAATTCACCGCAAATCCAACGGGTGACGGCAGGCTCGCAAACGTATTCATAAAAAACGGGATTACGCTGATCACGATAACCAGAATACTGCCGAGCATAAACGGTTTTTTAGAAGGCATTTTGGTCGTTTCAATAAAACCCGCGGCTCCCGAAATCGGAACAGGCGCAATAGCTCCCGTCAAACCGCTAAGCAGATGGCTGAATGAAGCGGCAAAACCGGCATGGCGTTCATGATGCTTTCCATCAGGCTGTTTGCTGAATTTTTTCACGGCGATGTCCACAACCTTCATGCTCGCCAGCATATTCACAATCAGCAAGATGGTAATAAAAATAGAAGTGATGATCAGGCCGCTGTTAAATAACGGTGTCCCAAAAGGAAACAGGGAAGGCAGCTGAAACAGCCGGTCCGGCATTTCAATCGGCTTTGCCGCTCCGGCAGCCGCAAACAGCACCCACCCGCCGAACAAGGCTAATAAAATAGAATATTGCTTAAAAAACATGATGTTCGAATTTGTCATTATAAAAGCGGCAGCGATCACAACAAGCGCCAGGCCAAATACAAGACCGTCCACCCCGTCCTGTCGATAACCGATTCCGAGAATTCCTTTTATAATGGGCTGACTCAGCTGCATGACAAGAAGCAATAAATAGACGCCCGTTACAACCGGAGTAAACAATTTTGCAAGTCTGTCAATGACCTTGAAAACACTTAACAAAAAGAAACATACAGCGCTTACAAGAAGAGCTCCCTGCAACCCCCGCAGTGTGTCTCCATATGTCGCAAACACAGTTCCCGTCAGCCCTGCGTAGATCGTATACACTCCCCACCACAAGCCGGCTGGGCTTTCATTGATCGGCAGTCTGTGGCCTTTCAAACACTGAATGACGGCGGCAATTCCCAGTACAAAAAAAGTGCTTTGAATCAATCTTGCAGAATCTGAGTGATCCAGATGAAACGACTGGGCAACCGCCACCGGAACAACAATCGCCGCAGCAATAATAAACGCTGTCCATTGCAGCGCGCCAAGAACCAATTTCACGTAAGCTCAACCTCTCTCTTTAAAAATCAAATAAAGACTCTCCGTTTCCATCCTCTTCCTGCTTCTCTTTTTCTTGCTTTCGATATTTGTTTAATCCCGCGCTCCCCATCATTTTTTCCATCATCAGCTGGTCTGTCGATGGCGGCGCGGCGGGACTTGGCGTAACGCTCGGCTGTATGCGGGGCGCGCTCGCGTTCTCCGGCTGATCAAGCACGACATCACACAGAGAACGGACAACCGCTACATAACGCTTCAGCTCCTCATCCCGTTCAGCTGTTTTTGCTTTTTTCAGCTCCTCTTCCATCTTTTGAATTAATGCAGATATATGAATGTTCATGAAGCACCCTCCAAAAAAATAAATGTTGTCTTCCTGCATTTTATCAAATTCCTGCTGTAAACGCAGATATGAGTTTGTTATTTTTTCTGACAAACCTTGCGCGATTGACAAGCAGAAGAGATTTTTCACATAATAAATCACCATACATTACAAAAAGGAGAAACGGAATGAACAGCATCCCCTCTATCATCAGTAAGCATAAAGCCTATTTTGCGGCGGGACATACGAGACCGCTTGAATCGAGACTGAACATTTTGCGAAAGCTGAAACAAACCGTCAGAACTCATGAAGCCGATCTCATAGCCGCTCTCTACCAGGATCTCCACAAATCCGAGCAAGAAGCATACTCAACAGAAATCGGAATCGTCTTGGAGGAAATCAGCTTTGTCATGAAACGGCTGAAAAAATGGTCCAAGCCGAAACGAGTCAAAACGCCGCTGACTCATCTAGGCTCCAAAAGCATCATCATTCCTGAGCCGTATGGAACCGTTTTGGTGATTGCACCTTGGAACTATCCCTTGCAGCTGGCGCTTTCTCCGTTGATTGGAGCCATTGCGGCGGGGAACACGGTCGTTCTCAAGCCATCAGAATATACGCCGGCTGTTTCTGCTATTCTTTCCAAACTCATCAGCAGCGTTTTTCCTACTGATTATGTCGCTATGGCAGAAGGCGGGCCCGATGTCAGCACAGCATTATTACAGCAGCCCTTTGACTACATTTTCTTTACAGGCAGTGTAGCTGTAGGAAAAATCGTCATGGAGGCCGCCGCCAAACAATTAATTCCCGTAACCTTGGAGCTCGGCGGCAAAAGCCCCTGCATCGTCCATAAAGATGCTGACATTCAGCTTGCCGCCAAACGCATCGTCTTCGGGAAATTTACAAATGCGGGACAAACCTGCATCGCACCGGATTATTTATTTGTCCACGAGGACATCAAAACGAAGCTCACAGAAGAAATGAAGCGTGCGATCAGAGAATTTTACGGCCCTCAGCCGGAACAGAATTCACAGTACGGCAAAATCGTCAGTGAGCGCCACTATCAGCGGCTGCTCAGCTTTCTGAATGACGGCATCCTGCTCACAGGCGGACAATCTGATCCCGATCATCACAAAATTGCGCCGACCATTCTCGAACAAGTGAGAGATGACTCTCAAGTGATGCAGGAGGAGATTTTCGGGCCGATTCTTCCGCTCTTTACATACCGGAATATCGGGGAAGTCATTGAAAAAGTCCAATCGCGCCCTAAGCCGCTCGCCCTGTATCTCTTCACCACAAACAAAGAAATTGAGCGCGCTGTTTTAGGAAATCTGTCGTTTGGCGGGGGCTGTGTCAATGATACGTTAATGCATGTGGCGACGCCGTATTTGCCATTCGGCGGCGTCGGGGAAAGCGGCATCGGCAGCTATCACGGGTTTGACAGTTTTAACACATTCACGCACAAAAAAAGCGTCGTCAAACAAACGAACCGCTTCGACTTCGCATTTCGTTATCCTTCCTCCAAAAATGGGCTGCGAATGATTCGAAAAATACTCAAATAAAAAAGCGCAGAGTATCTGCGCTTTTTACAAATCCTTAATACACCAATCAATCGGCGCCTCTCCCATTTTCTCCAAATAGGCATTCGCCCGGGAAAACGGTCTGCTCCCGAAAAATCCGTTTCTCGCCGAAAACGGGCTGGGATGCGTCGATTCAATGATAAAATGCTTGGACGTGTCGATCCGTTCTTTTTTCATTTGGGCATGCCGGCCCCATAAAATAAAGATAACCGGCTGCTCCCTTTCATTCAGCACGTCAATAATTCGGTCCGTCAGTCGCTCCCAGCCTTTTCCCTTATGGGAATTCGCCTGTCCGCGCCTTACTGTCAGCACAGTATTCAGCAAAAGAACACCTTGCTTTGCCCAGCTCACAAGCGACCCGTGATTCGGGATGCTGCACCCGATGTCCTGCTGCAGTTCAAGAAAAATATTTTTTAACGAAGGCGGCTGCTTTACACCGGGCTTGACAGAGAAGCTTAAACCTTGAGCCTGTCCCGGCCCGTGATACGGATCTTGTCCCAGAATGACGACCTTGACATCATCATATGATGTATAATGCAGCGCGTTGAAAATATCCCGGCTGTCCGGATAAATCGTTTGCTCCGCGTATTCCCGCTTCAGCATTTCTCTGAGCTCTTGATAATACGGTTTCTCAAACTCTTCCTTTAGCTGATTCCACCAGCTGTCTTGTAAAAGCTGTTTCAAGATTCAGGCCCCCTTACGAACGATGAAGTCTGGAATAGACAGGCTCGCCATCCCAAACCATTTCACTTTTTGCTTCCCGCCTCTTCATCTCAGGCTCTTCAAGCAGGACGGCAAAGTTTTTCGTCGGCAGCTCCCCGAGTCCGTGCTTTTCACTTAAACGATCCAAATATTGCTTCCGCTTGGCGCCAAGGTCCGCAGACTGATTGTCTCCCGCGTCACTGAAGGCATAAATCACACTGGCGCAAGGGACACGCTTCACCCGGTAATCCTTGGCCGCGCGTAAATAAAAATCCCAATCCCAGTAATTGTGCACATCAGCATCGAAATACCCGATTTCATCATGCAGAAAACGTCTGTACATGCTGCCCGACGGCACGTATGTAGAAAACACTCTCATATCCTCATAGTCAGCGGTATAAGCAAACAATTTCCGTGACACTGGATACCTTGTTCCGTTTTTCTCTTCAAACGAAACTATTTCCGCATCAGAATGAACGAAGTCTGCCGTTTCTATTTCCTTTGCCATTTTCTCGACATGCCCTGGCGTAAAGAAATCATCGTCATCACACAGCATAATGCAATCGCCAGACGCCTCTTTTACACCGGCATTTCTCGCAGCCACATGCCCCGAGTTCTTTTCTAAATTGATGACAGCAATCGGCAGCTCCGGATACAGTGCTTTGACCGGCACGACCGATTCCCCGGCATCATTCACAATAATAATTTCATACGGCTTCAAGGTCTGGCGGGAAATCGACTCCAAAAGCTCACACAGAGCCGGAATCCGATTATAGGTCACAATTACGATAGAAATCTTCATGATGCTCTCCTTCTCATTTTCATAGTCATGTACTATTAAAACATATATTGGACGGGAGATCAGTGGGAATATCCTACTGAAACAGGAAAGGAGACCTTGAGAATACCAGATGATTTGCTAAGCCTTCTATATTGTGATACAGAGAAAATCTAACTATAATGAAAGACAAAACATGATGGAGGTTCAAGACATGTCTATGCATAAAGCACTCACCATTGCCGGCTCAGATTCCAGCGGCGGTGCTGGGATTCAAGCTGATTTAAAAACATTTCAAGAAAAAAACGTATACGGGATGACCGCCTTAACGGTGATCGTTGCGATGGACCCAAACAACAGCTGGAACCATCAGGTATTCCCGATCGATACTGATACAATCCGCGCCCAGCTTGCAACAATTACGGACGGCATCGGCGTGGACGCCATGAAAACAGGAATGCTGCCAACCGTTGACATTATCGAGCTTGCGGCAAAAACGATCAAAGAAAAACAATTAAAAAATGTGGTAATTGACCCGGTTATGGTTTGCAAAGGTGCTAATGAAGTCCTTTATCCGGAGCACGCCCAAGCCCTGCGTGAGCAATTGGCTCCGCTAGCCACTGTCATTACGCCAAACTTGTTTGAAGCCAGCCAGCTCAGCGGCATGGATGAACTAAAAACAGTTGACGATATGATCGAAGCCGCGAAAAAAATTCACGCACTCGGCGCTCAATATGTCGTCATTACAGGCGGAGGCAAACTCAAACACGAGAAAGCCGTTGATGTTCTCTATGACGGAGAAACAGCGGAAGTCCTTGAAAGCGAAATGATCGATACGCCTTATACACATGGCGCAGGCTGTACATTCTCAGCAGCCGTGACAGCGGAGCTTGCCAAAGGTGCGGAAGTCAAAGAAGCCATTTACGCAGCGAAAGAATTCATCACAGCGGCCATTAAAGAATCCTTCCCGCTAAACCAGTATGTTGGTCCTACGAAGCATTCTGCACTGCGCCTGAATCAACAATCATAAAAAAAGGGGCTGCCTTACAGAGAGGCAGCCCTTTTTAAATCACCGAAGACTTTTCACAGAAAAAACTGCCGATCCCATCGGCAGCCTGTTTATTTGATTTTTAAATTGTTTGCAGATTTCCTCAAAAATGTTTCTATCGACTGAACAAAAAGTGCATATTCCTTCATTTGTTCATATGCCCGCGTGAGAATTTCCGCCGTTTCACTGTGCGGCGTTGTTCCGCCAAGCATTTTTTTCAGCTGAAGCAGCACATCCTTATATTCTTCTCGCTTATCTTCAACTTGGTTAGCAGCCTTTTCCAAACATTCCGGTGTTATCTTCTGTTCATGTATATTCAAGAAAACAACTCCTTTTACAGAAAAAAATAGTAGGTTATCGTTGAAGAATAGCACAGATGGCTCAGATTTCACATAAGAAAATAGAAGGATTTTCTACATAAGTGTCCAAATTCCGACATTCATTTCAGATTTCCCGGTCGCACTGGCTGTTACTTCATGATTTCCCGGGAAAGGAAAATATCTTGCACTAAAGACCTCTTCTCCGTTATTGATAAAGATTTCCACAGATGACGCGTCGAGAAACATGTGTACGGTATGCAAATCCTTGATGCGGCAATGTCTCGCTTCTGTTCTTTTTCCGTCAAAGCTCTTTCGTTCCAGCGTAACAATCCCCTCGTCTTTATGGAAGGAAAACGTAGCCGTTCCGCGGATACTGATTGAAAAGCCAGACTCCGTATGAATGTCTTCCAGTAGAATCTCAGTTCTTTCAGGTTTTTCCACTGGAAGCGCACCAGATGATCCATGCATGTTGATGTGTATTTTTTTCTCATTTCTGCGCATGGCTTTTAGCTCAGGCAGCGGCTGCTGAATCAGCTTCTGTCCTGAAAGCGTCAGCTGTCTCGGCAGCGTCATGCAGTGAATCCAGTGGCAGTCAATGGTCGGATGGGACCCTTCATCCTGATCAGGCACCGCCATCCATGCAAATAAAATCCGCCTTCCCTGATCGTCTTCAAGTGTTTGCGGCGCGTAAAAATCAAAACCTTGATCAAGCTCCGTAAATTCACCATGCTTCAGTTCAGGCTTGTTATAATCGAGGCGGCCGACAAAATAACCTGATTGATATACGTTCTGATAACGGAAACCGTCAGCCTCAAGCCCTTGAGGCGAAACAATCAGCACATCCGATCCTTGAAGGGAAAACAAATCAGGGCATTCCCACATGTATCCAAAATCGTCCAGCCCGTTGAAGCCCGCGCCGGTTATCGGGCCAAGAAATCTCCACTCTGTCAGGTTATCAGAAGCAAACAACACAGCCTGCCCTTTCAAATTCTCTGTTTGCGCACCAATCACCATATACCATGTGCCTTCATGCTCCCATACCTTCGGATCGCGAAAATGCGCCGTATATCCTTCCGGAAGGCGGGCGACGACACCCTTTTTCTCAAAGGACAGCCCGTCGTCAGAAACAGCAAGGCATTGATACGTTTCCCGATTTCCATCCTGATCCCTGACATTTCCTGTGTAAAAAAGATAGAGCCGATCGTCTTTCGTGACAGCGCTGCCCGAGTAGCAGCCGTTTTTATCAAACCAATCACTCGGAGCCAGCGCAATCTCTTCCCGCTTCCAATTCACAACATCCTGTGTCGTATAATGCCCCCAAAATTTTGCGCCGTGCCCCGTCTGAAACGGCTGCCACTGAAAGAATACATGATAGCTGCCCTTCCAATAAATCACGCCATTCGGGTCATTCAGCAGCCCAACCGGCGGCATGATATGAAAATGCTGGCGGTGCGGATCGCTGTTAGCGATGGGCTCTTTTTTCTCCACTTCTTCATAAGCCCGGCGACGAAGCTCCTGGTCATGTGCTGTCATTTTTTCCTCTCCTCATCCTCATTAATCTTCATGACAAATGCTGCAATGAACGCTGACACTGCCGCAATCGCCATGCCAATCAGATAGTGAATCAAGTTGCTGAAGCCAAACGGAGCCGCAATGGCGATCATCGGAATTCCCGTTAACCCGTAAGCGTTTGCAGCTACATGTGTAAAGACGACATATGCCCCACCCAATGCGCCTCCGATCATCGCGGCGATAAACGGTTTTCGGTAGCGCAGATTGACTCCGAATATGACGGGCTCAGTAATGCCGAGAAAAGCGGAAAATGCTGCCGGAAGCGCGATTTCTTTTGTCTTTGCCTTTTTCGCCATAAAGAAGACGGCAAGACCTGCCCCGCCCTGTGCGACATTCGCCATTGACCAGATCGGCAGCAAGTAGTTTTTGCCTATATCTGCAATTAGCCCTGCCTCAATCGCATGGAAGCTGTGATGAACGCCTGTCAGCACGATGAGTGAATACGTGCCCCCGAAAATCAGACCTGCGACAAAACCGGCATGGTCATATACATAAGTTAAAGCAACCGTAATGCCGGAGCCAAGCGCTCTGCCTAGAGGGCCAATCGCGATAAAAGCAACAAACCCGGTGACAATCACAGTAACAAATGGTGTAACAAGCAAATCCACCGCATGTGGAACCACTTTTCTCGTCCATTTCTCTACCTTGCTCATCACATACACCGCAAGCAGGACAGGGATAACAGTTCCCTGGTAGCCGAGAAGAGCGATATCAAATCCGAAAAGATGCATGTAATCAGGTGTCGCTTCCGCCAATCCCCATGGATTTAAAAGATTCGGATGAATCATGATTCCCCCGATGACCGCTCCCAAGTATGGATTGCTGCCAAACTCTTTTGAAGCGCTGACCCCGATTAGAATCGGCAAGAAAATGAATGCTGCACTTGAAAACATATCAAGCAGCTGCAAAAGCGCAGAATCCTTGCTCATCCAATGAAACGCATTGATCATACCCAGCAATCCCATTAATAGGCCGCTGGCTACAATAGCTGGGATGATTGGAACAAAAATATTAGAAAGCGTTTTCGCAAATCTCGCAGCGGGATTCAGCTTTTCTTTTGCCGCATCCTGATGATTGACGTGTTCTTCACGCTCGATATCAGCTTCTTTAGAAAAGGCATCGAATACTTTATTCACAAGGCCTGTTCCGAAAATGATCTGGTACTGGCCAGAGCTGCTGAAAGCCCCTTTAACGCCATCAAGCTCTTCTACTTGTGCTTGATCTATCTTTGATTCATCTTTCATCACTAAACGCAGTCTTGTTGCACAATGAGCCGCGCTGATAATATTTTCTTTCCCTCCGAGAAGCTCAATGAGGCGTTTTGCAGTCTCTTTGTAATCCATCTATTTCTCCCCCTTTTATTTAAACAAAAAAGACCTAAAATTCGCCAACGAATAAAGGACACAGCGATCCTTTTTCATTTACGCAAATTTTAGGTCTTGCCTGCTTTACCAGTCACAATCCCGCTTATTCAGATTAAGAATACGCTTTCATCATAAATCATGATAGCGTTTTCGTCAACTATTTTTTTAGTTAAATAGTTTGATATAACATGTAGACAAAAATTCGTAAAAATTAATTGTGAAATACTTCACAATATCGTGCTATACTATGCTCAATCATGAAAGAAAGCAGGAAAAGACAATGGAAACTCAAGCATTACAAAAGGTTGAACAGTATGCTTTGAAAAAACAAAACATATTCGCTTCAAGCAAAATCCGTTATGTGCTTCGGTCCATTTTGGCCAGTATATTTATTGGTTTTGGCATTACAGCCGCAAGCAAAACAGGCAGCTATTTCTTTATGGCTGATTCTCCGTTTGCCTTTCCGGCAGCCGCTGTCACTTTCGGGGCCGCTATTCTGATGATTGCTTACGGAGGCGGAGATTTATTTACCGGCAACACCTTTTATTTCACCTATACCGCGCTCCGGAAAAAAATCAGCTGGCGCGACACCCTATACTTGTGGATGTCAAGCTATGCCGGCAATTTAATCGGCGCCATTCTGTTTGCCATCCTGATCAGCGCGACGGGACTTTTTGAGGAGCCTTCTGTTCATTCCTTTTTGATTCATTTGGCAGAGCACAAAATGGAGCCGCCGGCTTCCGAATTGTTTTTCAGAGGAATGCTGTGCAATTGGCTTGTGTGCCTCGCCTTTTTCATTCCAATGTCTCTCAAAGGGGAAGGAGCAAAGCTTTTTACCATGATGCTTTTCGTTTTCTGCTTCTTTATTTCCGGCTTTGAACACAGCATTGCCAATATGTGCACATTCGCCATCTCGCTTTTGATCGAGCACCCTGATACAGTGACACTGATGGGAGCAGTCAGAAACTTAATCCCCGTTACGCTCGGCAATCTGACCGCGGGAATAGTTATGATGGGCTGGATGTACTACACACTGAATCCTGATCAATAAAAAAACTTCCAGAGATCACTCCCTGCAAGTCAAAGCGGTTATTCCGAGAGATCTTGAAGACGCTGGACATGCAGCGTGATATAGCCGGCCTCGGATTCCGGCAAATGTAATTGATATTCATTTTTCAAAAACTCCGCCAGCTCCAGCGCACATTGATAGGCGAATGAATACTTTTTTTGGATGAAATAAAGCATCTCCTCGTCCATACGATGGAGCGCTTCATTTGATTCCAACCGGCTGACCGCGTATCGCAAATGCGTGACAAGGCGTTGATAGGAAATGCTGTTTTCATCCACCTTTCGATTAAAGTATTGTTCTATTTTCTCTATCATTTCTTTGATCATGGTCGTATGCTTCAGCGCTGAATACATGCTCTCCGCATCCATCTTCGCCGTATGGATGTGAAGGGCAATATAACCCGCTTCATCTTCAGGCAGAGACACGCCCAATGTCTCTTTTACATGTCCGATCGCCCACAGGCCGATCTCATATTCTTTTTTATAGAGCGCCTTTATCTCATGCAGCAATTTATTCTGCACAAGCAGCCCATTTTGAATCCTTTCGATCGCAAAGGACAAATGGTCGGAAAGCGCGATATGAATGTGATCGCTCAGCGGCGCCGCGAGCTCTCCTTCCGCATAGCTGATGATATCCTCAGCTATTTCTATATGCTCCTCCGGCAGTGTTTGCAGGATTTGTTTGAACTTTTCATTCTCGTCGCGCACGACAAAGATCTTTTCCACTTTATTCATAGGGATGAGATCATTTTTCTTTTTTTGAAAAGCGATTCCCGGTCCCATCACGATTTTTTCCTGATCATCCTCTTTTATTAAAGCCGCATTGTTGTTTAATACTTTATAGATTTTCAAGAGGTTATCTCTCCCGCCAATTTGCTTTTGACTGGGATTTTACCTCCTTTTGACCGCCATGTAAAGATGCGGGCCCGCTCTCTCCTGCTTTGGCGATTCCTTGAAGGCTTGCAAACATCTTCTTTTATAAAGCGCGGCGGCTTTCGCTTTCTGCTTTTCTTCCTCATTCACAGCCATCCGCCATTCATAAAACGAAACGAGTCCTGCGGCCTGCACAGCCGCCTTTCTTTGGTATGTACGCTGAGCCGAATAGACCGCGGCAGCCGCAGTTTTTCTGTCCGGCGTCACCCAGTTCATCAAAAAGACCATCCACACCCGTAAAGATACAAGCAAACGTTTCATAGAAAAACATCCCTCCGCTTCTTTTTGGCAGGCAGCCTTTTTAGCAGCCCGTTTTCTCAGCCGCAGCCCGCAAGAAAAGACGGCCGATTTCTTTTCTCGCAAACTAGCGGCTCTAGCAAAACTCATGACTCTATGATAGACCGTGGAAAGAGAATTCTTTGTCACAATATGAGTGAAAAAACCAACTAGTTTTTAGAAGTTTTGTTGAAAGCTGAAAGAATTGAAATGAAAATTGGAGAACCGCTTTGAAAACTTTATACACAAGTTATCCCAAAGATAAGAACAACTTAATCACAAGAGATATCCACATGTCCACAAACTCTATCTATATTTTGTATACGAACGTATATTCCTAACTATATATATACACAGGTTTATTCACTTATACACAGGGTTCTGTGTATAACTCCTTCGTTATACACAAACAAAATCCAATAAATGGTCCAAATGACACAAGGATTTTTTTGAATTTTCAAGAAATATATACTAGATCTTTCACATTTTTTCTAAATACAAAGGGGGAAACACATTGAAAAAGGGGATCATTCGCTTTCTGCTTGTAAGTTTCGTCTTATTTTTTGCGTTATCCACAGGCATTACGGGCGTTCAGGCAGCTCCGGCTTCTTCAAAAACGTCGGCTGATCTGGAAAAAGCCGAGGTATTCGGTGATATCGATATGACGACAAGCAAAAAAACAACCGTTATAGTGGAATTAAAAGAAAAATCCTTGGCAGAAGCGAAGGAAGCGGGAGAAAGCCAATCGAAAAGCAAGCTGAAAACCGCTCGCACCAAAGCAAAAAACAAAGCAATCAAAGCAGTGAAAAACGGAAAAGTAAACCGGGAATATGAGCAGGTATTCTCAGGCTTCTCTATGAAGCTTCCAGCTAATGAGATTCCAAAACTTCTAGCGGTAAAAGACGTTAAGGCAGTGTACCCGAACGTCACATATAAAACAGACAATATGAAGGATAAAGACGTCACAATCTCCGAAGACGCCGTATCTCCGCAAATGGATGACAGTGCGCCTTATATCGGAGCAAACGATGCATGGGATTTAGGCTACACAGGAAAAGGCATCAAGGTGGCGATTATTGACACTGGGGTTGAATACAATCACCCAGATCTGAAGAAAAACTTTGGACAATATAAAGGATACGATTTTGTGGACAATGATTACGATCCAAAAGAAACACCAACCGGCGATCCGAGGGGCGAGGCAACTGACCATGGCACACACGTAGCCGGAACTGTGGCTGCAAACGGAACGATTAAAGGCGTAGCGCCTGATGCCACACTTCTTGCTTATCGTGTGTTAGGGCCTGGCGGAAGCGGCACAACGGAAAACGTCATCGCGGGCGTGGAACGTGCAGTGCAGGACGGGGCAGATGTGATGAACCTGTCTCTCGGAAACTCTTTAAACAACCCGGACTGGGCGACAAGCACAGCGCTTGACTGGGCCATGTCAGAAGGCGTTGTCGCTGTTACCTCAAACGGCAACAGCGGACCGAACGGCTGGACAGTCGGATCGCCGGGCACATCAAGAGAAGCGATTTCTGTCGGTGCGACTCAGCTGCCGCTCAATGAATACGCCGTCACTTTCGGCTCCTACTCTTCAGCAAAAGTGATGGGCTACAACAAAGAGGACGACGTCAAAGCGCTCAATAACAAAGAAGTTGAGCTTGTCGAAGCGGGAATCGGCGAAGCAAAGGATTTTGAAGGGAAAGACCTGACAGGCAAAGTCGCCGTTGTCAAACGAGGCAGCATTGCATTTGTGGATAAAGCGGATAACGCTAAAAAAGCCGGTGCAATCGGCATGGTTGTGTATAACAACCTCTCTGGAGAAATTGAAGCCAATGTGCCAGGCATGTCTGTCCCAACGATTAAGCTTTCATTAGAAGACGGCGAAAAACTCGTCAGCGCCCTGAAAGCTGGTGAGACAAAAACAACATTCAAGTTGACGGTCTCAAAAGCGCTCGGTGAACAAGTCGCTGATTTCTCATCACGCGGCCCTGTTATGGATACGTGGATGATTAAGCCTGATATTTCCGCGCCAGGGGTCAATATCGTGAGCACGATCCCAACACACGATCCTGACCATCCATACGGCTACGGATCAAAACAAGGAACAAGCATGGCATCGCCTCATATTGCCGGAGCGGTTGCCGTTATTAAACAAGCCAAACCAAAGTGGAGCGTTGAACAGATTAAAGCCGCCATCATGAATACCGCTGTCACTTTAAAGGATAGCGATGGGGAAGTATATCCGCATAACGCTCAAGGCGCAGGCAGCGCAAGAATCATGAACGCAATCAAAGCAGATTCGCTCGTCTCACCTGGAAGCTATTCATACGGCACGTTCTTGAAGGAAAACGGAAACGAAACGAAAAAAGAAACGTTTACGATTGAAAATCAATCTTCCATTAGAAAATCATACACACTGGAATACTCATTTAATGGCAGCGGCATCTCCACATCCGGCACAAGCCGTGTTGTGATTCCGGCACATCAAACCGGGAAAGCCACTGCAAAAGTAAAGGTCAATACGAAGAAAACAAAAGCTGGCACCTATGAAGGAACGGTTATCGTCAGAGAAGGCGGAAAAACGGTCGCTAAGGTACCTACATTGCTGATTGTGAAAGAACCCGATTATCCGAGAGTCACATCTGTCTCTGTCAGCGAAGGGTCTGTACAAGGCACCTATCAAATTGAAACCTACCTTCCTGCGGGAGCGGAAGAGCTGGCGTTCCTCGTCTATGACAGCAACCTTGATTTCGCAGGCCAAGCCGGCATTTATAAAAACCAAGATAAAGGTTACCAGTACTTTGACTGGGACGGCACGATTAATGGCGGAACCAAACTTCCGGCCGGAGAGTATTACTTGCTCGCATATGCCGCGAACAAAGGCAAGTCAAGCCAGGTTTTGACCGAAGAACCTTTCACTGTTGAATAAGAAAAAGCCCTGCCGAATCGGCAGGGCTTTTTAAAGATCAGTCAGCAAACGCCTCCTGCAATAATCGATACGATCGGAGCTTATCTTCAAAATGATGTGTGATGGTCACCACCATGATTTCCTCTGTTTCATACGCTTTACTCAAAGCTAGCAGCCGCTCCTTAACCTGTTCTTTCGTACCGACAATCATTCGATTTCGATTATCAGCAATTCGTCTCTGTTCATAAGGAGAATACGTATTTTTCCGAACAGCTTCATACGAAGGAACTCCCTCTAAAGGAATACCCTGCTCTCCCGCCAAAAGTGTAAAATCAAGCACAGCCCCAAGCTCCTCTGCCTTCTCCTCCGTGTCAGCACAAAGAACAAAAACAGCAACTGCCGCTCGAGGCGTATCTCCTAACACAGATGGTTTGAATCGCCTCTTATACTGTCTGACAGTACCCTCTCCGCCCTCTCCATTGATAAAATGGGCAAACATATAGCCAGCGCCAGATTCAGCTGCGAGCAGCGCGCTTTCTCCAGATGAGCCGAGCAGCCACACATCCGGAGCCGTTGAAATATGCGGCGCAGCCGTCAGATTCGGAAAACGGTGTTTATCATCCGCCAAATCATGCAAATACATGGTCAGCTCCTTGATTTGCTGCGGATACTGATCAGCATTGCGCTTTCCGCCGTCATTCAGCGCCCATGATGCAATCGGCATTCCCCCCGGTGCTCTGCCAAGCCCCAGGTCAATTCTTCCTGGTGTCAGCCCCTCCAGAACACGAAAGTTTTCAGCTACTTTATAAGCACTGTAATGCGGCAGCATGACTCCTCCTGATCCAACACGGATTCGCTTTGTTTTCGCCGCTATATGACTGATTAGCACCTCAGGACTGGACCCTGCCAGCCGTTTTGAAAAGTGATGCTCAGAAACCCAAAATCTCTTATATCCAAGGTCCTCAGCAGCTTGGGCAAGCGCAACGGTTTGCTGTAAGGCCGTTTCTGCATTGCTGCCCTCTGATACTGGAGATTGATCTAATATACTTAATGAAACCATCCCTACCACCTCATCCTCATCGTATCACTGATCTTCTACTTTTTCTCCAAAGCCGCTCACATTGCTTATCAGTGTCCCCTATCATTCGCCATTTATTTGTGAAAGCCTGTCCCTATTTGTCGGAATATGTTACACGTGAAACATAAAAACCTCTCCAGACGGAGAGGTTTGCTTTAGTTTTTATTAAAGCCCTTTTCTTTCACGTAGTCATTTAAATACGTACGCGGCTTTTGCTTCATAAAGTTCAGTATTTGATCGGACCACGTTTCTTCCCGCTGCCCGTTTGTTCTTTCTCTATAGTAATCAGAAATGGTTTTGTCATACGTATTCATAGTATGACGGAAATCGTCTGTGTTCACATTATACGTATTCTCATGATAAACGGCCTGCTTTGGCAATCTCGGTTTTTTGCCGGAAAGGTTCGCAGGATGGCCTACTGCCAGTCCGAAAAGCGGGAGCACATGGTCAGGCGTTTGCAGCACCTCTGTCACCTTGTCCAGTTCATTCCGAATGCCGCCGATATAGCAAATGCCAAGCCCCATGGATTCAGCGGCAATGCTCATATTTTGCGCTGCCAGCGCCGCATCAATCAAACTAACCATAAACATTTCTGTATTCTCGAGCAGCTCAGAAATATGTTCACCTTTTTCCTCAGCCAGTTTTTGATGGCGGTACAAATCCGCACAAAATACAAAAAAGTGTCCGTTCTTCTCAACGTAAGGCTGATTCCCAGCAAGCACGGACAGCTCACGTTTTTTCTCAGGATCAGAAACCCCGATAATCGAATATGCCTGCACATAGCTGGATGTAGACGCAGCCTGCGCACTTTTCACTAATGTATCAATTTCTTCAGCTGTCAAAAGCTGATCAGTAAAAGACCGGATTGACCGATGATTCAAAATGGTTTCGATTGTGTTATTCATCACAAAAACCTCCTTATCACTTTTTATCATATCCGAAAAAAAGTGATCTCAAAAGCGAAATGCTCTGCACAAAAAAAGACAGCCTCTGTAAAGGCTGTCTGCATATTAAGAATTAAAAAGATAACTTCTGTATTTCGTCAGCTGCACACTTGCATTATATACAATCCCAAATCCGATTAACGTGGAAAGTGTCGAGCTTCCCCCATAGCTGACAAACAGTAGCGGAATCCCGGTAACAGGCATAATGCCGATGTTCATTCCGATATTCTGGAATGTGTGGATCACAATTAACGCCGTATAGCCAACGCAAAAGAAAGAAGCGAAACGGTTAAACGGATGTATTTTGTCTATCAGAACAACAAGCCTGTAGATTAAAAAGAAGAACATGATGACAACAATTGCACAGCCTATAAAGCCAAATGACTCACCTATTATAGAAAAGATAAAGTCAGTCGTACTCTCTGGAACATAAACCTTCAAATTAGAAATACCATTACCTAAAATACCACCAGATCCTATTGCCATGATGGCCTGGTCAACTTGCCAGCTGTCATTTGAATCTTCCTGTGTCTCATTTGAAGCAGACACCCAAGAAGTGACCCGCTTAATTTGATAATCCTGTATTCCAACTGATTTAGCAACGTCAGGAAAGTTTATCATTACTAATAAAATTAATGAAATGAGTAAGATACCTGAACCAGCTATGATCGCAATCAATTTCCAATTTATACCTGACATAAAAACCATTACAAGAACGATAAACATACATATTCCCGCAGTCCCAGCATCCTGCATCAGGATAAGACCTACAGGAATAACTGCGACACCCGCAATCTTTAATAACAAGTGGATATCATCCCTAAGCGTCCGAACTCCTTTAGGATTAGCTTTTCCAATAACTGAAGCAAGCATCATAATCAAACCAACCTTCATAAACTCTGACGGCTGTATTGTTATTCTACCGATCCTAAACCAACTTTTTGCCCCTTTAATAACAGGTGCAATAGACTCGGGACTGATTTTAAGAATAATCAAAGATAAAATACCAATGATAAAAATATATAAACTTAACTTTTCAAGCTGTTCTAAATCAAAGTACAAAAGAACTGTAATGGCAACAGCCCCCAAAAAATAAAACACAATTTGCTGAATCCAATCCGTGTTCCCATACTGCCCAAACTGACCGGCAGCATAAATTGATACTACGCTTATAATAAAAAACACACCAAATATAAAAATCAAATCCCCCTGGTAAAAGGGGCTTTGCTGTTTCTTATATCGACTCATTCTATCCCGCCTTACATTTTCATCGGAAAATCACTAATGTTTATTATACATGAACCACGTTCAAGATGACACGTGAAGCTCGCTTCCTTTTATGTTTTTTCAGCATTTGCGGTGCTTTTTCAGCTACACGAAATATGACGTATCATAAACCGAAATGTTTCGATTGACACAAAACTTTTCAAATGAAAAAAACGCCATACCAAAAGAATTTGTTAAAAAACGAATGCGATAATGTGTTATGTTCCCAAATAATGTGATACCTCATAAGAAACAGCTAAAAATTCAGAGCCCCATGCCCATACATTCTCCTAGCACATTAAACGAAAAAATAAGACGATAGATCCAGTCCATTTCTGCAAAAACACGTATCAATTTCTGGAAAACATGGTATAATAATTGTAACAGAATGTTCAAAAAACAATCACAAAACAGACACAACTCAGTTCCTCTATTTCATTTTTGTAAACGTTATCACAAAATGAAAGGAGACGGGTATGATGGACATGTTTTTTGCTTACTTATTGGTTGCCAGCGCAACGCCTCTCTTTATTTGGCTTGATAACAAAAAAGTCGCACTCTCAGCTATTCCGCCAATCATCTTAATGTGGGTATTCTTCTTCTTTTACGCAACAGAAAGCCTTTCTCCACTTGGACACACTCTCATGATTATCTTGTTTGCCGTCAATGTCATAGTCGCTCATATCGCCGCATTTATCATTTACGGCCTTCCGTATCTTCGCAGAAAGCGAAGCAGCTGAAGACAGCAAAAAACCCTCTTCCAATGAAGAGGGTTTTTTGTATTATTCGTTATGGCCTGAATGCTCTGAGTGTTCAGCGCCTCCAGGAGGATTTCCATCCATATGGTCACCATGGTGATAGTGAGCCGCGAAAATCCAGATGGATCCAAGTACGATAACGATCGCGCCAAAGAATCCGAACAGCGTGTTTCCGACTTGGATCGTGCCGTTTTCGCTCTCTGTCATATGCATGAACATGAGAAGCTGCAGCGCCGCCTGAATGAAGGCGAAGCCGAAGATTATCCAAAGTTTTGCTGATGAGCTCAGGTCAGTATACACTGCAACCCATAGAGCCAGCAGGGTCAAAACGATAGACAGGATAAAACCTACAATGTGTTTCCATGGAAAGTGACTGTGTTCAGCAGATTTGTTTGCCATTTTACAGACCCCCCAATCCCATGAGATAGACACCTGTAAAGATGAAAATCCATACAACATCTAAGAAGTGCCAGTACAAGCTTGAGATAAAGATTTTAGATGAAGTTTGCGGAGTTAAGCCGCGTTTCTTCAACTGAATCAGAATTCCTGTGATCCAGAAAATCCCGATTGTTACGTGAGTTCCGTGAGTTCCAAGTAAAACAAAGAATCCAGACCAGAACGCACTTGTACTGAGAGCCGCTCCTTCATGTACATAGTGAACAAACTCATTGATCTCGCAACCGACGAAGCCGGCACCGAGAAGAAGAGTGATAATTGTCCAAATGACTACGCCTTTTAAACTTCCGCGGCGCATTTCATGAACAGCGATCCCGCAGGTAAAGCTGCTGATCAGCAGCAAGAACGTCATAATCATTACCAGATTGACTTCAAATAGTTCGTCTGGCAAGACACCTCCAGCTGTTCTGTTTTTAAGAACGAAGAAGGTTGCAAATAGTGTTGAGAACAACACAATTTCTGCCCCTAAAAAGATCCAAAACCCGAGAATATTAAGTCTGCCGGTTTCAGATTGATATTCCATAGGCGCGTTAGAATTGCCGTGTTCTGCATGTTCCATAACTCACGCCTCCTTATTCGGAAATCTTTCTTTCCGTCTCTTTTATTTCATCAACACTAATGTAGTAGCCGTTGTCGTATTCGAATGAACGCAGAACCATGCAGAGCAGGACTCCGATCAATCCGACTACGCCCATCCAGTACCATTCAAAGACAAGTCCAAAGCCTGCAAGACCGAAGGCAACAGACATAAAGAACGGTCTGCCTGAGTTGCTTGGCATATGGATTTTCTTGAATTTGCTTTCAGGGTATAATTCAGTTTTTTCTTCTTTCATATGCAGGAATGCATCTTGAGATTTGACTTCAGGAAGCACCGCAAAGTTGTAATGCGGCGGAATCGCAGAAGAAGTCGCCCAATCAAGCGTACGTCCCACACCCCATGAATCTCCGCTGATTTCACGAGTAGAGTAACGGAAGCTGTAGTAGATGTTATAGCAAAGGATTAAGAATCCTACACCCATCATGAAAGCTCCGACTGTTGAGATAAAGTTCAATGTTGTCCAGCCGTCATTCGGTCCGTATGTGTAAATACGGCGAGGCATGCCTTGAAGCCCCAAGAAATATTGCGGGAAGAAACAAATATTGAACCCGATCATAAAGATCCAGAAGAACCATTTTCCGATTCTTTCGTTCAGCTTGTGGCCGAACATTTTTGGATACCAGAAAATAAATCCGGCGAAACAAGCAAATACAGTACCCGCGATCAGCACATAGTGGAAGTGAGATACAAGGAAGTACGTATTATGGTATTGATAATCCGCTGCTGCCATCGCAAGCATAACCCCTGTAACCCCGCCGATAACGAAGTTAGGAATGAACGCAAGCGCCCACAGCATAGGTGTTGTAAAGCTGATTCGGCCTTTATACATTGTAAAGAGCCAGTTAAAGATTTTAACCCCGGTTGGGATTGAGATTGCCATTGTCGTAATTGAGAAGAATGAGTTAACGGACGCACTGTTCCCCATTGTGAAGAAGTGGTGAGTCCAAACTAAGAAACTCAATACAGAGATGGCGATAATAGAACCAACCATCGCTTTGTAACCAAACAATTGTTTTCTTGCAAAGCTTGAGATGATTTCTGAGAAAATACCAAACGCCGGAAGAATAACGATATATACTTCAGGATGTCCCCAAATCCAGAACAAGTTAGCCCAAAGCATCGGCATACCGCCTGCTTCCAATGTGAAAAAGTGAGCGCCGAACAAACGATCAAATGATAAAAGTGCTAATGCTACTGTAAGTACAGGGAAAGCAAACACGATAATAACCATTGTGATCAGTGTTGTCCATGTGAACATTGGCATACGCATTAATGTCATGCCTTTTGTTCTCATTTTTAAGATTGTTACCATAAAGTTGATCCCTGTCATCAGGGTACCGATACCGGCAATCTGAAGTCCGAGGAGGTAGTAGTTCTCACCCGGCCCAGGGCTCATGTCGTTACTTGCAAGCGGCATATAACTCGTCCAGCCTGCGTTCGGAGAACCTCCGATAACGAAAGAAATATTGAAAAGCATCGCCCCTACAAAGAACGTCCAGAAGCTCAGGTTGTTCAAGTAAGGGAACGCAACGTCGCGGGCACCGATTTGAAGAGGCACAACAACGTTGATAAGACCGATTAAGAACGGCATCGCCATGAAGATGATCATGATTGTACCGTGAGTTGTAAAAATTTCATTATAGTGGTTTGAGTCTAAAAAACTGTTATTCGGAAGCGCTAGCTGGGCACGCATCATCAGACCGTCGACACCGCCGCGGAATAACATAATTACAGCAGATATAATGTACATGATTCCGAGTTTTTTATGGTCAACAGTAGTTATCCATTCAGACCACAGCCATTTCCACTTTTTGAAGTAAGTCAGTACAAAAATAATGGCAATGGTTGAAAGCGCAATGGAAACTTGTGCGCCCAGAATTAATGGGTCACCAGTTACGAAAAATTCGTCCCATTTGAATTTCATGCAGGCTTCCTCCTTTCCTGATCAATATCATTCTTCTGTATCATCAGACTTCTTAAATTCGTTTTTCTTTACGTTTTCAAACGGATCTGTTTTAGAGTGCGGTGAAACGGCTTGATAGCCAAGGCGTTTGCGCGCCTCCATCGCGTACTCAGCGTCTTGTCCGTGATCAACGTATTTCAAGTGAGTAGAAGAGAACGTTAATTCGTCCACATTTTCAGGAAGCATCAATTCATCATACTTCTCTTTTGTCAGCTTAGGAGCCTCGTTCTGAGTCTTTTTCACCCAGCTGTTAAAGTCTTTTTCTGTAACTGCATTCACATCAAACTCTTGGTCTGCAAAATGTTCACCTGTGAAGTTCGCGTTGCGGCCTTCGTAAGTACCCACTTTGTCAGCCTGTAAGTATTGATCCATCAGCATTCCTGCCATCGCATATTTTTGCCCTCCAAGCTGAGGAATCCATAGCGAAGCCATTGAATCTGCAGATGAGATTTTGAACAAGATCGGGCGGTCGACAGGAATGTTTAAGTAGTTGACCGTTTCAATATCCTGTTCAGGGTAGCTGAATACCCATTTCCAGTCTACCGAAGTAGCATAAACAACAAGAGGCTCTTTATCTTTTGTTGCTTCAGGAGCTTTTTCTAACGAATATATCGTCTGTACTGTTGGCACAGAAAGTGCAATGACGATTAAAATTGGGATCACTGTCCAGACTACTTCTAAAAACGTGTTACCGTGAATTTCTGGGTTATAAGATCCATTATCTTTGCCTTTACGGTCGCGGTATTTTACTAAAATAATGGTAAATAGAACAAAGACGACCCCGACGATAAACAGCATAAATCCGATAGATAACAGGATTAAATCACTTTGCTGTTCAGCTACAGGTCCTTTCGGATCTAGTACTGAAGCATTGCTGCATCCCCCAAGGACGAAAACCACAGTTAACAGCGCTAATACAAGCAACGGTTTTAATGCTCTGAACAAGAAGATCACCATCCTTCCTATTGATGTAATAAATCTGAAGTGCATACTTCCTCAAAATCTTTTCTCTACTTTGTTATGCTATCAAAAACTTCACTTATTAGCTTTATTTTTTTATAAACTTCATCCCATTTTCGCTTAAATGTCATAAAATCGACAAAAATTGCTCCAACTTTATTCACATCTATCGCTTAAGATGAAAAGTTTCTAGTTATTTCCGCATATAAGTAAAGAAAAGATGATGAAGAACTAATTCTGACAAATAAAGGTTTACCACAATAAAAAACTTAGGTCAATCAAAAATTTCATTTTGTTAAACTTTCTAGATAGGAATTATTTTTTCCTTGTCTAGCATCTTTTCACACGGTTACCATTTTAACGCATCAAATATTGAAAGAAAAGGCGCAATGAAGAGCCAATATGCTCTGAATTGTCCGTATTTTTTAATGAGAGCATCCAGTTGTTTATCTTATACAAAAAAGAGGAATGATATAAGCAAATAAATAAAAAATAGGATGTGTTGCATGATGAGTTTTCTTATTTCACTTATCGTCGCTATTATTATCGGATGGCTTGGAAGCCTGTTTGTAAAAGGAGATATGCCCGGAGGAATTATCGGGTCTATGATCGCAGGTCTTATTGGCGCCTGGATCGGACACGGGCTGCTTGGAACATGGGGGCCGCACCTAGCCGGATTTGCCATTATTCCAGCGGTAATCGGTGCAGCCATTGTTGTCTTTCTAGTAAGCCTGTTAACCAGAAAAAGAGGATAAAAGCAGCAGCACCCGAAGCGTCAGCGCTTTGGGTGTTTGTTTTGCCATAAAAATCGAAAAAGCCTCAACCCTAGCGGTTGAGGCTTTTGACTGGTTTGGCGCCCAACTGGTCGATAAACCTTCTGAAGGCCTGTTTTCCTTCTGTTGTCTGTTTAAACACACCGGCGTGTTCAAGGATGCGCGCGAATACATGTCCCAGCTCTTCTTTTATGACTAGATCTGCATTCTCTTTTGTTATGGTTCTTTTTTCCATCATCCGATTAGCCCACTCACTATGTTTTGCCGTGAGCGGATTTTGTTCTAAAGCTGTTTTCGGATCAGCAGAGCATAGCGCCGCTGCCGTTTCTTTCATTTCCTCCTGTAAGCGGCCCGGCAATATCGCCAATCCCATGACCTCAATCAGGCCGATATTTTCTTTTTTAATATGGTGAACTTCTTTATGGGGATGAAATATCCCTAATGGATGCTCCTCATCCGTCCGGTTGTTCCTCAGTACGATATCGAGTTCGTACAAGTCTCCCCTGCGCCGCGCAATCGGTGTGACCGTATTATGGGGCGTATCGCCTGTATAGGCGGCAATGCCGGCTTTTTCATCGGAATACGTCTGCCACGTGCGGAAGATATGGTCAGCAGCTTCGGCGACATGACCCGGTTCGTCTCCTTGGAGCCTGAGCACAGACATCGGCCACTTCACTAAGCCCAGCGACACGCCGGGATAATCATTTAATCCATAAACGTCTTCTGCTTCTGCACGTGCCATTGGAAAATCATGCGCGCCGCCTTGAAAATGATCATGGCTTAGGATGCTGCCGCCGACAATCGGCAGATCCGCGTTTGAACCGATAAAATAATGCGGATACTGCCCGAGAAATGACAGCAGCCTTTCAAATGTTTTTTTGCTGATCTCCATCGGTTCATGTTCACCTTTTAAGACAATGCAGTGCTCTGGATAATAGACATATGGCGAGAATTGCAGGAACCATTGTTCGTCCTCAAGGGTGACCGGAATGATTCTGTGATTTTGCCGGGCTGGATGATTCACGCTACCCTCGAACCCGACATTTTCTTTACACAGCAAACACATCGGATAATTTGTCTGTTCCTGCTCTTTTGCAGCCGCAATCGCTTGCGGGTCCTTTTCAGGCTTTGATAGGTTAATGGTCATTTCCAGTTCGCCATATTCGGTCGGCACCGTCCAATGAACATTTTTGGCGATTCTGTCAGTCCGTATATAATAGACATCCTCTGAATATTGATAGAATTCCTTTGTCGCCTGTTTTGGGCCGTATAATGCTTTTGTCTCTTCAAATTTGCGAATGACCTCTGACGGAGCAGGTACAAAACAGCCCATCAGCTTTGCGCTGAGCAGGTCACGGTACGTATCTGTATCCGCTTCCATTCGGCCGGTTTCGGCAGCCCATTTATAGATGGGAGCGAGCAAGTCCGGCAGGCTTTGTGACTGCTTGATGCAGATGCCGGAGACCGGCTCGGGATGTGTGATGCCCAGCGCTTCATAAAGACGGTTTCTCGTATATTCCCGATCCCAGATCGAAATCAATTTTCGTTCCAGGCCATACTCAAGCAGCTGTTCCAGATGTTCAATAATACTCATATGTCACTCCCCCTTTAGTTCTCTCGCTCCCTCTCCGATATCCGCGACATAAAAGTCCGCTCGGAGCCCTGTTTTTTCTTGATATCTGTCTCCAACCTTCTGAATAAAATCATCAACGAACTCATCTTTTACAATGCTGATGGTGCAGCCGCCAAAGCCTGCTCCCGTCATTCTTGATCCAATTACACCTTCGTGATCCCATGCCGCAAACACAAGCTCATCAAGTTCAGGGCATGTTACTTCATAGTCATCCTTCAATGAAAGGTGGGATTCCTTCATTAACTGCCCGATTTCATCTATATTGTTCTCTTTGAACATATGGGCCGTCTTAATAGCACGATGATTTTCGTATACAGCGTGCTTTGCCCGGCGTCTGTTCGTTTCATTTTGGATCAGGCTGGAATGCGCATCGAAATCAGAAGGCTTGATGTCGCCCAGTGCGGCAATATCGAGGCCTTTTTTCAGATCAAGCAATGCATCATTGCATTCTTGGCGTCTCGTATTATAGCTGGAGTCAGCCAATGTCCTTTTTTTGTTCGTGTTCGCGATGACCAGCGCGAGGCCTGAGACATTGAGTTTGCTATATTCATAGTCAAGCGTGTCACAGTTCAGCAGCATCGCATGATGTTTTTTCCCCATTCCAATTGCAAATTGGTCCATAATTCCGCAATTGACGCCGATAAAATGGTTTTCCGCATGCTGCGCCATTTTCACAAGCTCAAGCGCATCTACTTCAGGATGAAAATAACTTTGGAGCACGACCCCCATCAGCAGTTCAATAGAAGCGGAAGACGACAGTCCCGCCCCGTTTGGAATATTCCCTGAAAATACAATGTCAAAGCCATGGGGAACTGCATATCCCCTCTGTTGAAATTCATAAATCACGCCTTTTGGGTAGTTCGCCCAGTCGTCTTCTTTTTGATAGCGAATGTCGTCAAGGCTGCATTCCTTGATGCCTGCGTTTCTAAAGTTATCTGAATACATCCGGACAAGCCCGTCGTTTCTTTCTGCAACAGCAGCATATGTACCCATTGTCAGCGCGCACGGAAAGACATGCCCGCCGTTATAGTCTGTATGTTCTCCAATCAGATTCACTCTTCCAGGTGCGAAAAAAAACCGTAACCCCTCTTTTTCTCCGAATACACTTGCAAATATCCCCTTTAGCTCTTCCCGCATGTGCAATCACCTTTCTGGTTTTTATTTTTTATTCCCCTTATTTCTTCATAGAAAACGGCAGATCATATGCTGCAGTCCTCTCATACCCCTTCTTCTTTTGTTTTTTTAAAGACGAGCCATTTGCTCGCAACATAGTTGACGACAACAATGACCGCGTTGTCGAGTATTTTGGCCAAGGTTTCATTTGTATTGAACTGGCCGACAAGAATGATCATCATGCCTAAATCTATGCCGAGAGACAGGACCCGAACGCTGAAAAAAGCAGTGAGCTCTTTCAGCAGGCTCTGCAGATCATGTGTTTTTTGCTGAAACACATATAATTTATTTGTTATGTAAGCAAACAGCACGGACAAAATCCAAGCGGCAACAGTGGCGGCTTTGTAATCCACATTCATGATCTCTACCAATATATAAAAGCTGGCGATATTCACAATGGTTGTGAAAACCCCCATAATGATATACATAATTATTTCTCTATACTTCACTGATGTTCCTCGCTTTCTGAAAAACTTTTCAAAATTCTTGGCCTCTCGTGCTCTCTGTCTAAAGTAAAAAATACCGAGAGTGCGTCTAAAAAGCTGCGGAAGGTGGCTGGCTGGCCCAATACATATGATTGTTTGATGATTCCGTCGAGGACTGCACATATTATTTTAGCCGTATATTCAGGATCAATACAGGCGTCAATCAGCTTTCTCTCCTTCAGCCACTTAATATATAACACATTTTCTTCCACCCACAATTCGTACAGCCGGACATAGGCCTTGCATTTCTTTAAGACTTTATATGTCGGCATGTTCATGGCAAACGAGGTGATGTCCCACGACGGCTTATTTATGTAATAGGAATAAAGCAGTTCTGCAGCGTGTTTTGCAGCCTCGTCCAATGTCAGCGATTTCACTGACTCCCGCTCCATTTGATCAAGATACCCTATAATGATCTTTTTTTTCATCTGACGTTTTTCGAGAAGGTACAGCAGAAAATCGTCCTTGCTGACAAAATGAACATAAAATGCTCCTTTGCTGTACCCGGCGGCTCTGCTGATATCTTCTACAGAAACCGGATCATACGCTCGGTCAATCAACAAATTCACGCCAGCGTCTATAAAACTTTCAAATGTTGCTTCTCTTTTAATTTGAAATTTGTTTTTTTTCATATTTTTCTCCTGGCGGTAATGATTACCCTTATCTTACACCGGATCAATCTTTAGCGGTATTTATTTCTTTAAACGGTTATGCTATTCGGTTTCCCAGGGGTCATTTTTAATAGGCTAAATGATTTATTTTCATTTACATACTATCCAGTCAGTATTTAATTGTTTATTATTATAAATAAGGTCCATTGGTTATATTAGTCATTTTTTTAGGGAATAGGTAGGTGGTTTTTCCTTCAGTTTGTGAACACCGAGCAACTATGTGTGAAATTTGTTGTACTCGCCTCCATCATCGCGCTGGCTTGTCTTTTATTGCCCGCATGTTGCAGGAAAACATTTTATACAATTGGAGGTTACTATGAAAACTCATGTTAAAAAAGATTTGGACAAAGGTTGGCATATGTTAATTCAAGAAGCTAGATCCATTGGATTAGGCATTCATGATGTGAGGCAGTTTTTAGAATCTGAGACAGCATCAAGAAAGAAAAACCACAAAAAAACCGTCCGGCAAGACTAGTCCGAACAGGCGGATCTATTTACCTCTGGCTTTTCTATCACCTGATCTGAGTTTTCACCATATCCTCTATTCAAAAGCAAATCGCTGCGCTGAGCTTGAGGACAAACGGTGTGTCAGCTAACTACGACAGACAGCCGGTGATGCGATCACCTCTTGGCACATGCATTGTCATAAAGAGGTGATGCGAACATGATAACCGTGCTCTGGTAAACAGCAGCTTTGCTGAGAACAAGCTGCATTCGGTGAGGTTTTGAAAGCAAACTCGTTTATACACGGCCGAGCTTGAAAACCTTCGCCTGTCTTTAGACCACTGTGTTCACCTCTTCACGACTTCCTTCTTTTTTCATCCTCCAGCTATTGTACAACGCATAAATCGGACTTTCAGTACATACCTATTGGTGTACCTTTTTGCTTACGTTTAGCGAATAAAAGGAGGAAAGCCATGTACAAAGCTGATTATAAACAGATTGCTGCAACGCCGTCTTTTCAAGCTTTTTTAAAGCAGAAACGCGCTTTTATTGTTCCTTCTGCGATTTTCTTTTTTGTTTTTTATTTTTCACTCCCTGTTTTGACATCTTATTTCACCTTTTTGAATGCACCGGCCATTGGAGCTGTTTCATGGGCTTGGCTGTTCGCCATCGCCCAATTCGCTATGACCTGGATACTGAGTACTGTGTATTCCCGGAGAGCCACCCATTTCGATAAGTATGTAAGCGCTTTAAAAGAGGATCTGAAGGGTGAACAGACATGAATATGACTGCTTTTTTATTATTTTTGGCGATTGTTGGCCTGACGCTTATTATCACGTATTTTGCCGCGAAGCGGACGAAAACGACGAGTGAGTTTTATACGGCGGGCGGCGGGCTCACCGGCGTTCAGAATGGACTGGCAATTGCCGGTGACTACATGTCTGCCGCCTCGTTTCTCGGGATTGCCGGAATGATTGCGTTATATGGATTTGATGGCTTCTTTTACAGCATCGGTTTTCTGGTGGCTTATCTCGTTGTCTTGTACATCGTGGCGGAGCCGCTTCGGAATCTTGGAAAGTACACGATGGCAGACATGATTGCCGCTCGCTTTAAAGAAAAGAAAATCCGCGGTGTCGCGGCTCTCAATACCATTGCCATCTCTACTTTTTATATGATCGCCCAGCTCGTGGGGGCGGGCGCGCTGATCAAACTGCTTCTAGGGCTGGATTATACCGCGGCTGTCCTCATCGTCGGAGTGCTGATGACCATTTATGTCGTGTTTGGCGGCATGATCGCGACAAGCTGGGTTCAAATTATTAAAGCTGTTTTGCTGATGGCCGGCACACTCGTGATTTCGATTATCGTGTTTTCGAAATTCGGCTTTAGCCTTAATACCATGTTTGAACAGATGAAAACGGCTACTCCGCTTGGCGCTGATTTTTTGAACCCCGGAAATAAATACAAGGTGCCGCTTGAGACCTTGTCGTTAAACTTGGCACTCGTGCTGGGAACCGCCGGGCTTCCGCATATATTGATCCGGTTTTATACCGTTAAGGATGCCAAGACGGCCCGTACATCCGTTGTGTCAGCGACATGGATTATCGGTGTGTTTTACATTATGACG
The DNA here is from genome assembly GCF_045040725.1 of Bacillus sp. FSL K6-0255. NCBI lineage: Bacteria > Bacillati > Bacillota > Bacilli > Caryophanales > Bacillaceae > Bacillus > Bacillus sp. FSL K6-0255. The sequence goes on from NZ_CP150278.1 coordinate 3,804,475, forward strand.
GTATTTCTCGGCTTTGGTGCCGCGGCATTTGTCGGTTTTGACGCGATTACGGCGGCTGATCAAGCGGGAAATATGGCGGCTCCGCTTTTAGCAAAAGCGCTCGGAGGAGACTTTCTGTTCGCGTTTGTATCAGCCATCGCCTTTGCCACCATTTTGGCTGTCGTGACAGGGTTGGTGCTGTCTGCCGCCTCAGCATTTGCCCATGATATTTACAGCCAGATCATCAGAAAGGGAGAAGCAACTGAAAAAGAACAAATGAAAGCGGCCAGATGGGCTTCTGTCGCCGTGTCAGTGCTCTCGATTCTCCTTGCGATTTTTGCACAATCCTTAAATGTGGCGTTCCTTGTTGCACTCGCGTTTGCGGTAGCCGCCAGCGCAAACCTTCCGCTGATTGTGTTTACAGTCTTCTGGAAACGATTCAATGCCTCAGGCGCTTTATGGGGCAGCCTGACAGGCCTGATCAGCGCGCTTGTGCTGGTATCGATGAGCCCTAGTGTGTGGGACCCGGCCGGAGGTGCTATTTTTACCGGTGATCCGCTCATTCCGCTATCTAATCCAGGAATTATTTCCATCCCGCTCGGCTTTCTCGGCGCGTGGCTCGGAACGGTGCTGTCGTCTGATAAAACAATTGATGAAGATACGTTTGCAGAAATTCAGGTGAAGGCGCATACTGGCGTCCATATGGAACAGGAATAAAAAAAGCTCTCTTTATAGAGAGCTTTTTCCTTACTTTTTCTTCTGCTCGTCAGAAATCGCTTTTTCAAATACATCCTTGCCGGCAGCACCCGGAATTACAGTGTCGCCGATAATAAAGGTTGGAACGGCTGTGATGTCAGCCTCTTCATAGGCGTGCTTCAAGGCTTGGCGCTGCACGTCCTGATATGTTCTTGTTTCCAGTGCTGATTTGAATGATGCACCGTCTAATCCCACTTCCTCGGCGAGCTTCGTCAAGATGTCAATGTCGCCGATATTTTGGCCCTCCTGGAAAAACGCCTGAAAGACACGGGTGTTGTATTTATGTCCTTTATTGTATTCCTTCGCAAAATGGAAGCCTTCAAACGCGAGGTCTGTATACGGATGGGGCGAGACGTTTGGAAAATTGATCTCAACCCCTAATTTCTCCGCCATTGGCTGAATTGATGTCTGCCACATGTACTGTTTGGAAGGGTCCTTGACCGGATCAAGCTGAGGAGATGGGCTTGGACGCAGTTCAAACGGCATCCACTCGACTTCAACATCCTTTCCTTTTATCGCTTCTTCAAAAGCGGCTTTTCCAACGAAACAAAATGGGCAGACGTAATCTGAATAAACTTTAATGTGTACTGTCATGATAATCTCCTTTCGTATAAATTGATTTTAAACTGTAACAATTAAAGTTACAACTGTTTTTTTAAAAAAGAAGCCGATAAGGCTTCTTTTATGATTCCAGCAAACGCTGGGCAATATATTCTCCTTTTTTGCAGCCGCCTGGGCATGCATATAAAGCAGAACCGATTGTTTGTGTATATTCGTTTAACGCATCCTTTGCTGAAAGAGCCTTCAGCATCGGGATAAACTGATTGTCGGGATTTTTTTGAAAACTGATAAACAGGAGACCTGCATCCATATAGCCGGTTTTCGGATCAAGTCCTTCTGTGTAAGAGAAAGCTCTTCGCAAAATTTGTTTTCCCGTAGATTTCGCTAGACTGACGTGTGAATTAGACGGAATTTGATTCAGCTTCACGGGATCTGTTTCCTTTTTCTGTCCGAAAGGCGCCCCTGAGCTTTTTCTGCGGCCGAAGGTATCCTCTTGGTCCTTGAGGGAAGAGCGGTCCCATATCTCAAGGAACATTTTGATTTTCCGGAAAGCCATATAGGTGCCGCCCGTCATCCAGTCAGGCTCACCGGACTGAACCCACACGATCGAGTTCATCAAGCTGTCATCCTCCGTGCTCTGGTTGCCTGTTCCATCTTTAAACCCGAAGAGATTGCGCGGTGTTTCGCCATTTTTTCCTCCGCTTAAAAAGCCTTTGTTCACAAAGCGGACCTCACAAGTGCCGACCGCTTGATTTAGCAGGTTACGCAGCGCGTGAAACGCCACTTGCTCGTCGTCTGCACATACTTGAATGCAGATGTCCCCGCCTCCCTGCTTTTCATCCAGGTTGTCATTGGGCATCGCTGGAAGAGCGGCTAGGTGCTTCGGCTTTTTGCTTTTCAGCCCGAAGCGGTCCTTTCCATCTTTTTCAAAAAAGCTAGGCCCAAATCCGAATGTGACCGTTAAGTTGGAAGGGGATAAATCAGCAGACTCACCTGTATCCTGCGGCGGCAGATATTGATTTCTCTGCTCCGCTGACATTTTCTTGCCAGATGTCAGCATCTGTGTGAGACTTGTCCAGTTTCTAAATAACGTAATGATGTCGCTTTTGTCTTTTGCTGTTACATCCAGGGCAGCAAAATAGACATACGTCTGATGGGCAGTTGTGATTCCGGCCTGATGCTTTCCGTAAAACGGAACAATCTGCTCCTCCTCTTTTTCATCCTTTTTCGATGGCTTAGCCGCAGTCTGAACAAGCGGAGCGAGACCGCCGAGACCGCTGGCACCGATCGCAACGGCTGCCCCCGCCATCGCTCCCCATTTTAAAATGTCCCGTCTGTGAATTTGTTCTGGCTTTTTTTGTTCATCGCTCATGATGTTACAAAACTCCTTTTATAGCACATTCGCAATCTTCGACATGGTTTCAGAAAGAGTCGTCAGCTTTGTGCTCAGCTCTCTGATTTGCTTTTCACTTAATTTATCATAAGACGTATAGGACTGATCACTTGTTTTGTATTTTGCCATTAAAACTTCAAATTCGCTGAACTCCGTATCCAGTTTTTCCGTCAAGTCGGAGTGATCTTTTACAAGCGCGCTTTTCACTGTTTGATAAACGGCTTCGGAGCCTTCCACATTTGCCATAAGGTCAACTAAATCAATCCGTGAGTAGCGCTCTTCTTCTCCCGTGATTTTCGAAATTCCGGCTTCGTTCAGAAGCTCCATCGCGCCTGCAACAATTTGTTCAGGGGTTAATTTCAGTGATTGAATTGAACCGTCAAGCTCTTTTACATCTTTGAGAAGCTGGTCAGCTGTTGCCTTTTCCCCGGAAATATCTTGATCCTTCCAAATGGCCTTCTCAAGCTTGTGGAAGCCTGTCCATTTGTCTCCTTCTTCAACATCGTTTTCTCGTGCGTCAATTTTCGGATCAAGATCTCCGAGGCTTTCAGCGATCGGTTCGATTCGCTCGTAGTAAACACGCGCTTTCGCATATAACGTTTTGGACTTTTCGATATCGCCGGATTTCACAGCACTCGTAAATGCTTCAGTCGCTTTGACAAGCTGGTCACTCTGCTCTTTGACATAGCCTTTATACTCATCCGCTGCTTTTGCCAGCTGATCGCTAGCCTTTTTGCCACTCTTCTTCGCTTCTGTCAGGTCTTCTAAGGATGCTTTCAATGACTCGGATTCTGTCTTGATTTTTGCTGCATCCGGTTTGTCTTTTTGCGCTTCTGTGTAGATTGGCTGAAGATGCTTTTCGATTTCTGTATATTCGAATGGATAGTCGCTGCGAATATCGTTTTCAAAGGAAAGCCAGTAGCTGTTTAACTCTTTCCCCTTCTTTTCAATCTCTTTTTGGTCTCCTTTTTCCGCTGAGTCATTCAGCTTAGAAATGATGGTTTCCATTTTATTTACGGATGCGGTGATTTCTTTAGTGACCCCGCTTTTTTCAGATGAAGCTTTTTCTTTGGTTGAAGATGTGTCATTGGCTCCGCAGCCTGCGCACAGCGCAAGGATGCATCCGGCTGATACAGCGATTTTTGTGAAATTCATTTTGTCAGTTCCTTTCCGTTTGTAAAATGTTTTGCCGCTTCTGAAACAAGCGCAATCAGTAAAAAGAGGAAAATCAACATTTGCGGAATCGTGCTGTACACAGACGGATAAATTCCTAGCACCGATACAGACGGCAGCCAGCTTTCTGCATCAGACGGAAGAATGCCCGCCAGTTGAAGGCTGTGAACGCCGGTTCCGAGAAATTTCACGCACATATACAGGACAACCGCCATTGATAGAAGAAAAAACGGCTTCAATGGAATGCGCATTCCGAGCTTGATCATCAGAACACCGACGATGACGAGAACGATAAGCCCTGCGGCAGTTCCGCCGATCAGTTCAGTGAGCGGGAGCTTCCCGACAAGCCCGATGAAAAAGATGACCGTTTCGAGACCTTCTCTTACAACTGCCAGAAATGCAATGAGCGCAAAGGAAAGCAGGCTTCGTTTTTTTAGTGCCTGTGACTTCTGGATATTGATTTTTTCTCTCCATTTATCCATTGAGGCGTTTCTGTGCAGCCACACCCCGACATACAAAAGCATGACAGCAGACAGTACGCCGGTAACGCCGCCAAGCAAGAAATTGTTTTCTCCGAATACACTGGAGGAGAACAGAACCGTGACACCGATGCCGGCTGCTAAGGAAACAGCCATGCCGGCGGACGCCCCGCCCCAGATCCATGTCGAGGAACGCGTAACCCGCGCTTTTTTTGTCATGGTTAATAGCGCTCCGATGACAAGGAGGGCCTCCATTCCTTCACGAATCGGGATCAGCGCCGCATCCCACCAGCTGTAGCTGCTTGAAGCGATCGGCTCGAGCAATTGAATCATTTCGTCAATTTGCTTTGATACCTTTTCAGGATGGCTGCCGATCTCCGCCTTCATCAGCGCCAGATTTTCCTCCGATGTCGTATAGGCTTCTTTCGATTGGGAAACGACGTCCCCCTCAACAGCGAGCCAGGATGTAACTAAATTGTCGATTGCGGATGACGCTTCATCCAATTGCTTTTTTTCTATGAACTGTTTTGTGTCTTTCAAGCTTTGTATATAGGCTGTTAAGGACGCCCTTGATTGACCTGAGGATGTCTTTTTCAGCACGACAGCCTGCTGATAGGTTTCTAAATGAGACGCAAGCTCTTCAAGCTGTGTTTTGAGCTTGCCTGCGTCTTGATTGATAAAAGAAAGAGAAATCATCGCGATATTCGCGTCCATTTCACTGTGAGAAGAAAGGTTTTCTTTCTTAATAGAAGGTTCTTCTTTTTTCCACTTCGCTTTGAAGGTTTCAAACGTTTGTTGTGCCGAATCCATATCCCCGTCTTTTACGGATTTGATCATTTGCTTGTTTAATTGAATTAATGCGGCGATCGGATCATCTTCCGCATGTGCCGCAGAACCGAAAACCATCAACAAGCTGAATAGAATAAGTGCCAGCCCCCGAGCCATCATGTTCCTCCTATAATTGAAAATGATTATCATTGTATAACATAATCATAGCCAGTTCCTGTCCTTTGTCAATTAAAATTTGAAGGTCTGAAAACCTTGATGGAAAGCAAAAAAGCTGTCCTTTTACAGAACAGCCTTTTGAAGGAAGATGAACGATTATCTTTTTGTTTTATATGTTTGAATTTCCTCACGAAACTTGCGTGCAGCACTCTCAGGATCTTCCGCCTGACTGATGGCGCTGATCATACTGACGCCATCGGCCCCCGCTTGGATAACAGGTGCGGCATTTTCTATTGTGATGCCGCCGATGCCGACAATTGGAATGCTGATGCCTTGGCGGCGCACTGCTTCGATAAGTGATACACCCTGTACCGCTCTCGTATCCTTTTTCGTTTCAGTCGGATAGATCGGCCCAAGCCCGACATAATCGGCTCCGTCTTCTTCAGCTTGCTTCACCTCAGACATCGTATGGGCAGAAACGCCGAGAATCATATCACCTATGGCAGCTCTTACCTCTTTCGCATTTGCGTCTTCCTGGCCGATGTGGATACCATCAGCTTTCAGCTTCAGAGCCATTTCCACATCATCATTGACAATGAACGGAATACCAGCTTCACGGCAAGCTGCCTGCGCTTTTTCAGCAAATTTAATCCGAGCCTCTCCTGTCAGCGCATCCCCGCCTTTTTCACGGAACTGGTACAGGGTGGCACCGCCTTTTAACGCTTTTTGTACAACTGTAACAGGATCGGCTTTCGTATTGTTTGACCCCATAATGAAGTATACAGATAATAACTCTTTCATCATTTCCCGAGAAATACGAGTCATGAGACAGTCACCCTTTCTATAGCCGCCCATTCTTGGACGTCTTGTTCAGTAACAGTTGAAAGCTTGTTCAGCAATTCAATCTGAAAGCTTCCAGGGCCTTTGTCAGCCGTCTGCTGTGCGGCAAGCTGAGCGGCGACCCCATACGAGGAAATGGCCGCAATAGCAGCAAACAATGGATTTTCTTCCACAGCGCAAAACGCACCGACGACTGAAGTCAGCAGGCAACCGGCGCCTGTCACTTTTGTCAGCAGCTTGTGGCCGTTATGAAGGGTGTATACATGTGACGTGTCGGCTATGACATCAACTTCACCAGTTATCGCAATGACCGTGTTTAGCTTTTGTGCCGCCTGCTGAGCCAGCCGGATGATGTCGCCTCCGCCTTCACCCGCATCAACACCTTTGATCAGCCAATCGGTCACGCCGACGGTATGGGCAATTTCCGCCGCATTTCCTCTGATTGCAGCAAGGCGCACCTCACGAATGATGTCACGTGCCGATTCAGTGCGGAACGGTGTTGCTCCGGCACCGACAGGATCAAGAATGACGGGAACGCCATGTTCATTAGCTGATTTTCCCGCGATGATCATCGCTTCGACTGACTCCTTGCTCAGTGTTCCGATATTTAAAACGAGTGCACCCGCAATTTTCGCCATATCGGCGACCTCTTCTTTTGCGTACGCCATAACGGGCGATGCGCCGAGCGCGAGCAGGCCGTTTGCTGTGAAATTCGTTACGACATTGTTGGTTATGCTATGCACCAGTGGGCTATGCCGGCGGACAGCCGTAAGACATTTTGCTGCTGATTGTGCATCCATATTTGCATCATCCTTTACTATCTTTTTTCGGGTCCCATAAATACGATTTCGTATGTTCGAGCCAAGCTCTGGCGGCAAACGACAAGTACCTGTCCTTTCTCCAAATAATGGCGAGGTGCCAAGGGATGACCGGATCGACAAGCGGAATGACTTTCACTTTTTCCGGGTCAAGGCCGCGGCAGATCCGTTCCGGCAAAAGCCCGATCCCAAGGTTGGCGGATACCATCTCACTAATAAAATCCCATTGTGATGTTTCATAAATGATATGGGGCCGGAACCCAGCCTTGATACATTCCGTCATAATTCGGTTGTGCAGGACAAAATCCTCTCTGAAGAAAATAAAAGGCTCGTCCTTCAACTCACGCAGCTGACATTCTTTCTCATCAGCCAGCCGGTGGGAAGGGTGAACGACAAGCATTAAGGTTTCTTTTACGATTGTAAACGAATGAAAGATATCTTCGTTTGCGGGAAGGACCACAACGCCGATATCAAGAGAGCCGTCCCCGACACCTTCTTGGACTTTTATAGAACCGTCTTCGACTAGCTGAAAGGTGACATTCGGATAGTTTTCACGGAAATCGCCGAGCACTCTCGGGAAAAACCCCGATCCGATCATCGGCGGCAGTCCAATCCGTACGTGCCCTTTCTTGACTTCCATAATATCATTTAATTCTGACGTCAGGTTTTGAAATGATTTAATGATTTCCTGCGCCTGCACATACATGCTATGACCGGCATCAGTCAGTTCCACCTGCCTGCCGTTTCGGTAAAACAGTTCAATTCCTAGCTCTTCTTCTAAATTTTTGATCATTTTTGATATCGTCGGCTGAGAAACATAAAGGGATTGGGAAGCCTTCGTAAAACTTTTTAAACGGGCGACTTCCAAGAAATATGTTAAATGGCGGATATCCATGTGCTTCACCCTTTCTATAGACAAAAGGAATACTCCTTATTCTTAATATATATTTTACCTATAGCGAGACCTTATGTACAATAAGTATATAAGGGAGGCATCAATATGAAAAAACTGTTGCTAACCGTTATTCAAATCGCTCTGTTATTTATATTTGCTCGTCTGATTAATTGGGTGACAGCCCTTCTTCATATAAATATTCCCGGCAGTATAATAGGGATTGTGATTCTTTTCACATTATTACACTTTAACATTATCAAGCTTGAATGGATCGAGCTTGGTGCAGCGTGGCTTCTCGGGGAGCTGCTTTTATTTTTTATCCCGTCTGCCGTCGGAGTGATTGAATACGGAGACATTATGTCGAAATTTGGTGTCAGCATTCTGCTCGTTGTCATCATCAGCACGTTTGTCGTGATGGTGTCTACAGGTACGCTTACACAACTCATTGCAAAAAGAAAGGAGAAAAAGCATACGTGTTCATCGGAATTGTAAGTTTGTTTTTAACGGTTTTGGTGTATTTAGGAGCAAAAAAGGTCTATCAACGCTTTCCGCGTGTTTATACGTCGCCGCTATTGGTGACGCCCGCTGTGTTAGTCGGTCTGCTGCTGCTGGTGAATGTCCCGTACGAGTCCTATAATCTCGGCGGCGGATTGCTGACCGATATGCTACAGCCGGCCACCGTGGCATTCGCGATCCCGCTATATAAATATTTCCCTGTTTTAAAGAAATACGCAGTGGAAATTATTTTGAATGTGGCCGTCGGTTCATGCATCGCGATTATTTCTACCGCTCTTATTGCGAAATGGCTTCACCTCGGCACCGGCTTAATTGACAGCCTCGTCCCGAGATCAGTGACAACGCCGATCGCGATGAACGTATCTGAAATGATCGGCGGAATGCCTGCCGTCACAGCCGTGTTTGTGATTTTAACCGCTTTGCTCGGCACAGTGATCGGCCCGATGGTCATCCGCTATTTCCGTATTGATAACGAAATCGCGCGGGGCGTGCTGCTCGGCACAAGCGCACACGGAGCGGGAACGTCAAAGGCATTTGAGCTTAGCTCTGTGTCCGGCACGATTTCAAGCGTATCGATGATCTTAGCTGCGATTATGACGCTTTGCGCGGCGCCGTTTTTGCTTTCATTTATGTAAAAAACTGTCCTCTCGAGGGCAGTTTTTTTTATGTGCTTCCCCTTATTGAAAAGCTGACGAATTCCAATATAATGTATTTGTGGATACCAAAGGAGGCACCCTCATGCACAACTTGCAGGTGAGACGGCATTATGCCGCGTTAAAAGGATTTTATTTGTTTGCTTTTCTCGGTACGGGCAGCATGATTCCCCTACTCAGTATGTATTTAACGAAGGAACAGCATTTAAGCGGATCACAGGTCGGCTTGATCATGTCACTGGGCCCGATTGTGATGATTTTCTTTCAGCCGTTTTGGGGCATGCTGAGCGACTATACGCAAAAAACGAAAGGCCTGCTGGCGGTTTGCACATCAATCACAGGCATCATTGGACTAGGCTATATTGCATTTGACAGCTTTCCTCTGTTTATTTTGATTGCGGCCTGTTTTGCAGCCTTTCAAAGCACGATTATTCCACTTTCGGACAGCATTTCACTAAGGTACACACAAGAAACAAACGGCAACTACGGCGGAATCCGCCTGTTTGGCTCTCTCGGCTTCGGCGTCGCGGTGTTTGCCATGGGACAGGTGACGAACCAGCTGTACCCCATTCACGTGATCTTTATCTTTGGCTGTGCCTTTCTGTGCATTGCCGCCATATTGGCTTCTCAAATGCCGGGCCAGCAGAAAACGAAAACAAAGGTCAATATCCGCAAAGGATTCCGGGAGCTTATCAGCAACAAAACCTTCCTCATCTTTATGATCATCACCTTTACGACATTTGCTCCAAACTTAGCGAACAATACGTATTTCAGTCTTTTTCTGGACAAAAGCGGCGCGTCACTTTCCGCTATCGGCATTTTATTTTTCATCGGCGTTATTTCAGAAATTCCATTTATGAGATTCGCCCAAACATTTATAGATAAAATGGGGCTGCTCAACGTCATTATGCTGTCAGGCGGAGTCTCATTATTCAGGTGGGCGCTCTATTTCACGGCGCCTTCACTATGGATCATTTATGCGACGGTCTTTCTTCAGGGAGTGGCCATCGGTTTATTTATCCCGGCGGCGCTTCAATATGTGAAAAAGATTACCCCAAGACACGTTGAAGCGACGGCGCTGACCATGTACGCCGCCATTGGCAACGGGTTCGGCAACTGGTTCTGCACATTTGCAGGCGGGTACATTTTTGACTACGTGTCGATTTTCGCAGTCTACTTGCTTTTTGGCATTCTGAGCATAGCAGGCTTTGGCCTGACATTATATTTAATGAAGGCTGAAAAAAACAAACATACACTTCATCAGCCGGCTGTTACTTTTAAACCATAATGACTATAATGAACAAAAGAAAGGATGTGCGTTATGAACGGGCAAGAGCGAAACAGCATTTCGAAAGGGTTGCAGGTTGATATTGTATTGAAAGCAGATCAAAAAACAGGAAAACTGACGAGAGGGACAGTGAAGGATATTTTGACGAAATCAAACTTTCATCCGCATGGCATTAAAGTCCGTCTTGAAGATGGCCGCATTGGCCGCGTCCAGCAGATCATTTCTACATAAAAAAAGCTGCCCCTGAACAGGGCAGCTTTTTCATTATTTTTTCTGCAGAAGGACCACTTTCAGGTAGTTGCCTTCCGGAAATGCCGAAATCGTTTTGAAATCCTCCGGCAGCGTAAATTCCTCAATGATGGTGTAGCGTTCGTTTGTTTCTTTAAATGCGGCATCGATAAAGCCTTTGAATTTCTTCATGCCAAAGGCGCTGCTGTTTGTAGAGGCAACAATGACACCCTTGTCAGCAGTGATGGCGATCGTTTCCTTCAGCAGGTTTTTATAATCCTTGACCGCGCTGAAGGTGCGTTTTTTTGTGCGCGCAAAGGAAGGCGGATCGAGAATAATCAGATCAAAGCGCAAATCCTTTTTTGCAGCATATGAAAAATAGTTAAACACGTCCATCACTTTAATGTCGTGCGCTTCGTAATCCAGCTTGTTCACGCTGAATTGCTCGATCGTTTTGGCCAGACTTCGGTTTGCCACGTCGACGCTTGTTGTTTTCTCCGCTCCGCCAAGCGCCGCTGCCACGGAGAATGCACCCGTATAAGAAAATGTATTTAAAACGGTTTTCCCTTTTGCATAGCGGTCTCTGATCGCCTTGCGCACGTGTCTTTGATCCAAAAAGATGCCCGTCATGGCGCCTTCATTCAGATCCACCGCGTATTGAATGCCATTCTCCTGGATGATGATCGGGAACTCGCCCCTTCTCCCTTTCACGAAGTCATCATCTTCAACGTATTGTCCAGCCGTGTCGAAGCGTTTCTTCTCGTAAATCGCTTTATAATCAAGATCCATCTCATCCAATGCGGAAATCAGCATGTCTTTAAAGGTGTAAATCCCCTTGCTGTACCATTGAATCAGCAGGTAGCCGTCATAATAGTCGATGGTGACGCCGCCGACACCGTCGCCCTCACCGTTGAACAGGCGGAAAGCTGTTGTATCTTGAGCCTCAAATAGTTTGGCGCGCGCTTGGGCCGCTTTTGTTAATTTGGTGAGAAAAAATGCCTGGTCAACCTGTTCATGTTTATTGCGGGTAAGCGTCCAGCCGACCCCTTTGTTTTGCAGGCCATAATAGCCCCGCGCGAGAAACTCGCCGCTCTCAGACACGATATCAACGAGGTCTCCTTCTTTCATGTGCCCCGCAGTCCCTACGAGAGCTTCTTTTTCAATAAGGGGATAGCCTTTTTTGATTTTGGCAGCGTGTGCTTTTTTTAGGGTGAGTAGCTTCATATATGTCGTCCTCTTTCCGTTTGCTTTCTCTTATCGTACCACAAAACGCCAAGATGTCTGCATTGACAGAAAGGAAAGGTTTTTCTACGATAGACAAAAAGAGTTTCGAGGAGGAGCAGCATGCCAAAACGAATTGACCATACAGGCATCATGGTAAGAGATATTAACGCGTCCATCACATTTTATGAAGAGGTACTCGGCATGAAATTGAAGGATCGCATCACACACACGAACGGTGTAATCGAGCTTGCATTTCTTGGCTTTGAAGACGGCCCGGAAACAGAAATTGAACTGATTCAAGGCTACAGCAGCGAGCTTCCCGCTGAAGGAAAAGTGCACCACATTGCCCTGCTGACTGATGACATCGCGGCTGAATATACAAAAGCGGAAAAAATGAACGCAAAATTTATCGACGAGGAGATCACAACACTTCCAAACGGATACCGTTATTTCTATATCGAAGGCCCTGACGGTGAGTGGATTGAGTTCTTTCAGCGGTAAAAATAAAGAACGTACATTTTGTGATGTACGTTCGAGCCTGATTAACAGAGAGTATGTCATATCCGGAAGGCCAGCAACACTACATCAGTTTCCGTATGAATTCCGCAATTACTTGAAGGTGTGGCGAAGCCGTATCTAGGCGCGCATCCTATGCATGAAGGGAAGGATGAGAAAAAAATCTCTTTAAGCAGAATAAAAAAATTAGTGTAAAATAAAAAGGCCATTCAGTTCACTGAATGGCTGACAGGCTTACTTATATTTGTTAACCTCAAACATTAAAATATTCTTAAATACAACATAATCTTTTTTGCTTTCAAACGGCCCTTTGTTGTTGTCATGCTCATCAATTACATAAAAACCAGGTCCTTCCCCTTTATCACGTGCTCCGTACCATTTGATGAAATCATTCACTTCCTTCATGGAAAGCTCATATTCCTTTTGTAGACCGTTGGTCATCGTGACTACAAGAAGAGCTTGCCCCTCATCTGAGCCAGATGTTACATCATCATTATCTTTATCTCCTGGTATTGTCGTATCACCACCAGAAGGCTTATCTTTTTCACCTTCTGTACTACTATCTGATTTTATACCTAAATCTTTTAATGAAATTGCATCAACTGATTTATATTTGAACGCTTTTTCAGCAAAACCGCCGTTTTGCTCCCTTCCGCCTATCATGTAAAGAGTATCATCAACTATTACAGATGAATGCGCCATTTTGTAATAGTCTGTTTTAGGAACAGATAGAGTTGTAAATGTTTCCGAGTTAGGATCATAAACCCTAACTGTATAGACATTCCCTGTTACCAACATCTTACCATTATAAACCACCGACGAAAGATAATGTCCTGAAAATCCTCCCTTTTTTACTTTCCAGCTATCACTCACTGGATTATATTCATACATACTTTGATTCGATGCTTGTCTGCCGCCAGAAATATATAATTTATCATTGATTACCGCCGAGGTTCCATCAGTTACCTCATAATTAAATCTTTGTTTCTTTTCCCATTTTTTATTTTCCAAGTCATAACTATAAGTATTCCCATAATCTTTATGAGCTAAAGTATTCCCAGATCCGACTACATATATTTTCTTTCCGATGACCCCTGCGTATAAACTATTCCCTGGAATTTTCAACTCAAACGGAAGATCATCCATTTTTTCCCAAGTATCAGTTTTGGTATCATACACTTCTACTGTATTGACATACCCCTCTAACGATCTGCCCCCCATTACATAGATCTTATTATCAACGGTAACAGTAGCAGCACCCGCTCTCGCTGTAGGCATGTTAGCTTTCCTCGTCCATTCATTTGTTTTTGGATCATACATAAATGTTTGATTTTCAGCATAGTTCGCAGTGCTCCCACCACCAATTATGTAAATTCTTCCATCGACAACACTGCTACTTGCATGAACCCTAGCCTCTGGTAAATCCGCCTTTTTTTTCCATCCAATTTCTTCAGCCGCACTCGCAGTCTGGAACGATTGAGTCACTGAAATGATCAACAAAAGTAACATAATTAAGTATTTCCTCAAATTAAACACTCCTTTTTAATAGGTGCACTTAACAAATATCGACTTCGTTTACCAATTTTTTATAGCTTTTATTGAAATTTATGTTAAAATGCATTGTTCTCGCTCTATTATAGGAGTGTCTTTTTATAAATTGAAATAAAATCAAAACTAGCTGACATTATACATCAAGGAATTGATGATTTACAGATATTGTATCAGGATATCATCGAGTAGTACTTTCTTTATCAGTTAAGAGCTTAGAAAGAAAATCTACAGAAAAAAAACTGGCGTCTATTTATATATACTTTCATATTCAAGAAACCGCTATAGACCTTCGCACAGAGCAAAACAATAGGGAAAATTCAACATATCCAACGTACATTTTGTGATGTACGTTCTTTTTTATCTATACCAACTGATATACGTTGACTCATCGCAAATCATGGCTTCCCAGCCCATACGCTGAACCAGGTCATTGATGTTTTTATCTTTTGCTAAAAAGACATTAATGAATGAGTCATATACACTCATAAACACAAAGTCCATTTTCTCATCAGTCAAAACGAGCTCTGCTGCGGCTTCATCAAGAACCGTCCGCAAGTTGGCCTCAGTTATGTCCAAAACGCCGCGGTTTTCCACAATCGGTTCTGCGTAATAAAACCGATTAGATCCGTTCGCACCTAACACCTTTACCAAACTCGGAATATGAAAATTTGAAATATGATCCTCACTGGGATAATAGAGGTCTCCATTTATGTTTTCATGTAACACCTCAGCCAAATCCTCTCTCGCGAACTCGTCCCTTAAAGCGCCTATCGAACATCATTAAAGCCAGCGCCAGCTCAGCATGTGTTTGAAAGCCGCAAGAAGACATAACCTTCTTCCAGGAAACAGCCTTGCCTATTCCTCTTATTTCATCATCGTTTGGATAAATATGCTCGTAATCATTTTTTCTTTTTGCATTCTCCCATCCTTCAGGCATTTGGATAAAAGGAGAAAAGATAAGTGCAGCAGATGAGTACTCAACTGGTACTTGTTGTAAGATTGGTGATTCGTCATCTAACCATATATAATCTAGCATGCGCACCTCCTTTACATATTCTAACATTCTCTTTCGTTTAAAAGGAGATGATCAGCCCTATGACAGGCTGATCATCTATCACTACACATTTTTATCCCCAGATTCAACCGCACTCTCTTCCCGCCATTTTTGATGATCCCATATTCTGAAAAACGGATAGTAGATAGCACAGGTGATCAGCAGGTTTACCAGCTGCATAACGGCGCCCGACACCTTTCCGCCTGTCGCCAGGTAGCCTGATATGAGCGGCGGCATCGTCCACGGCACCGCGATTCCGGCCGGTCTTGCCACCAGCCCGGTGCTCATGCCGATATAAGTCGCGGTAATCGTGAGGAGCGGTGCGATGATAAATGGGACAATAAGGAGCGGATTCATGACAATCGGCATGCCGAAAATGATCGGCTCGTTGATATTAAATAGCGCAGGGCCGATTCCTAATCGTCCAAGCTGCTTCATTTGTTTGCTCCGGGAGCGCACAAGCATCGTCAACACAAGCGCCAGCGTCGCCCCGCTTCCGCCGACATTGATCCAAATTTGAAAAAACTGAGTCGTAAAAATACTCGGCAGCGCCTCGCCCGCTTGGAAGGCAAGACGGTTGGCATCCATCGCGCCGTACCAAATCGGCGCCATGATTCCGCCAATGATGGAAGCCCCGTGAATCCCGCACGACCAAAGCAGCATCTGCACAAATTCAGCGATCAGGCTTCCGCCGAGACTGCCGCCAAGGATGGAAAGCGGTGTGCCAAGCAGGTCTCCTACGACATTGTGCAGACTCTGAAAAGGTGTCATTTCAATCAGAAGGCGCGCCAGCCACACGAGAAACACAATGATAAAGCCGGGAATCAGTGCGACAAACGATTTGCTTACCGCAGGCGGCACACCGTCTGGCATTTTGAAGACGATATTTTTTTGAATAATGTACCGATAGATTTCGGTTGAAAACAAGGCGATCAGCATGGCGACAAATAAGCCCTTGCTGCCGAGCAGCGTGATCGGGATTCCGCCCCCTACCATGATGGACTCCGTTGAGCCATGCGGTGTAAACGGCACCTCAAACGGCGTTGCCAGCAGAAATGCGGCAATTGAAATCGCTCCGGCAGAAAGGGCATCGACACCATAGCTTTCTGCCAGCCGATAGGCGATCCCAAAAGCGGCAATCATCGCCATAATATCAAACGAAGCGTTAACAGGATATCCGAGCTTATCAGCCCACTCGTTCCCAAACACACTCGCCATGAAATCAGCATACCCCGGAATCGGCAGGCTCGTTAAAATCAAGAAGACAGACCCGATAATAATCAGCGGCATGGTCAGGATAATTCCGTCACGCAAAGCGCTGAGATGCCGCTGCCCGGCAATTTTCCCGGCGACAGGCATTATTTTTTCCTCCATCACCCGAGTGAATGTGCTCATCTTAAAAGCCCCCTTTTCTCATTGCTTTGTGAACAACCTCCGCAATGTTTTCTTTATCTTATTTTGAAAACGCTTACAAATTCATTTGGAAAATTTCCTCTTCCTGCGGAAAAAATCTGCATTTTGCCAAACAATCCTGTCTATGAAAAATTTTTTCCTTCTAACTATTAATCTCTCTTTTTTCTCCGATATATATATCAAACATCATAGAAAAAGGAGATGAATCATGAAAAACATGTCTTGCAAACTTGTTGTATCAGTCACTCTGTTTTTCAGTTTTCTCGCCGTAGGCCCTCTCGCTCATGCGCAAAACAGCAGCGAGAAAGAGGTTATTGTGGTTTATAAAAACAAGGCCGGAAAGGAAACATCCTGGATAGTGATGCTGATGTTGAACAGCAGTATAAGCATCTTCCCGCGGTAGCGGTCACAGCAGACCAGGAGACAGTAAAAGAATTAAAGCAGGATCCTGATATTTTGTATGTAGAAAACAACGTATCATTTACCGCAGCAGACAGCACGGATTTCAAAGTGCTGTCAGACGGCACTGACACCTCTGACAACTTTGAGCAATGGAACCTTGAGCCCATTCAGGTGAAACAGGCTTGGAAGGCAGGACTGACAGGAAAAAATATCAAAATTGCCGTCATTGACAGCGGGATCTCCCCCCACGATGACCTGTCGATTGCCGGCGGGTATTCAGCTGTCAGTTATACCTCTTCTTACAAAGATGATAACGGCCACGGAACACATGTCGCAGGGATTATCGGAGCCAAGCATAACGGCTACGGAATTGACGGCATCGCACCGGAAGCACAAATATACGCGGTTAAAGCGCTTGATCAGAACGGCTCGGGGGATCTTCAAAGTCTTCTCCAAGGAATTGACTGGTCGATCGCAAACGGGATGGACATCGTCAATATGAGCCTTGGCACGACGTCAGACAGCAAAATCCTTCATGACGCCGTGGACAAAGCATATGAACAAGGTGTTCTGCTTGTTGCCGCAAGCGGTAACGACGGAAACGGCAAGCCAGTGAATTATCCGGCGGCATACAGCAGTGTCGTTGCTGTTTCAGCAACAAACGAAAAGAATCAGCTTGCCTCCTTCTCAACAACTGGAGATGAAGTTGAATTTTCAGCGCCGGGGACAAACATCACAAGCACTTACTTAAACCAGTATTATGCAACGGGAAGCGGAACATCCCAAGCGACACCGCACGCCGCTGCCATGTTTGCTTTATTAAAACAGCGTGATCCTGCCGAGACAAACGTCCAGCTTCGCGAGGAAATGCGGAAAAACATCGTTGATCTTGGTACCGCAGGCCGCGATCAGCAATTTGGCTACGGCTTAATCCAGTATAAAGCACAGACAACAAATTCAGCGTACGCGGCAGCAGAGCAAGCGGTGAAAAAAGCGGAACAAACAAAAGCACAAATCGATATCAACAAAGCGCGAGAACTCATCAGCCAGCTGCCGGGCTCCGACGCCAAAACTGCCCTGCACAAAAGACTGGATAAAGTACAGTCATACAGAAATGTAAAAGATGCGAAAGACAAAGTCGCAAAGGCAGAAAAATATAAAACACAACAAACCGTTGATACAGCACAAACTGCCATCAACAAGCTGCCGAACGGAACAGACAAAAAGAACCTTCAAAAACGCTTAGACCAAGTAAAACGCTACATCGCGTCAAAGCAAGCGAAAGACAAAGTTGCGAAAGCGGAAAAAAGCAAAAAGAAAACAGATGTGGACAGCGCACAATCAGCAATTGGCAAGCTGCCGGCAAGTTCAGAAAAAACGTTCCTGCAGAAGCGCCTTAACAAAGTGAAGAGCACCAATTTGAAGACGGCAAAGCAATCCGTATCTGCGGCTGAAAAGAAATCAACTGATGCAAATGCGGCAAAAGCACAATCAGCCGTCAATCAGCTTCAAGCAGGCAAGGACAAAACGGCATTGCAAAAACGGTTAGACAAAGTGAAGAAAAAGGTGGCGGCGGCTGAAGCAAAAAAAGTGGAAACTGCCAAGGCAAAAGTGAAGAAAGCGGAAAAAGACAAAACAAAGAAATCAAAGGCATCCGCTCAGTCTGCAGTGAATCAATTAAAAGCATCCAATGAAAAAACAAAGCTGCAAAAACGGCTGAACGCCGTCAAACCGAAAAAGTAACCAAAAACCTTTAAGACTTGCATTCCAGGTCTTAAAGGTTTTTTACATTCTAAGAAAATCGTATACAACCTTTTTCCCATCCGCCTCACAGGCTTTTCATACTATTGCTATACAGCCATGAACAGCATAAAATGAACGTTATTACAGTTATCACCACATATGGCGGGATTGTGACTGGGCAGGCAGGCAAGACCCAATGATGCAAAGGGAGTATTAATGCCTAAAAAGCAGGACATTTTAACTCTTCTTTTCGTGTTGGGCTCATAACGGCGCCTTGGACAACCCCCTATTCTCATGCTCCGTCGTCGCGTCGACGCGGGCATTTTTGTCATTTTCAGCCGATATTTCTCACTTTTTTCATTTTGATTGTCAACTTTTCATTTGATACGATGAACAAGCCGACTTTTCTTCAGCAAAGGAGGTTTTGATTGCTTGCATAAAGAGATTGCAAAAGAATTACTGCTGCTCGCAGGAGGAAAAAACAATATTATCAGCATCAGCCATTGTACGACCCGTCTTCGTTTTGATGTAAAGGACGAGACGAAAATTGATATACATGCCATTGAGAACCTGCAAGGTGTGCAGGGCACCTTTTTCCGTTATGGGCTTTTCCAGATTATCTTCGGAGCAGGCGTCGTCAACAAAATATATAAAGAAGTCGTTCATGTATGGGAGAACGCGCCTTCTGAAGAACCTGTCCACCAGAAAAAAGCCAGCCGGAAGCTGAACCCTGCCGCAGCTTTTGCGAAAACACTGTCCGATATTTTTGTGCCGATTATTCCGGCAATAACAGCAAGCGGCCTGCTCATGGGGCTGATCGGCATGATTAAGGTGTTTCACTGGTTCGCTGCCGGCAGCCCATGGATTAAAATGCTCGACCTCGTGTCCAGCACAGCCTTTATTTTACTGCCGATTTTAGTCGGCTTCAGTGCCGCACGGCAATTTGGCAGCAACCCATACCTAGGGGCAGTGATCGCGGGGCTTTTGACGCATCCTGATCTGCTGGACCCGTCTATGCTCGGCAGCAAAACCCCGTCTTCTTTAGACATATGGGGGCTTCATATCCCAATGATGGGCTATCAGGGTTCCATTATACCGATTCTTCTCTCCGTTTTTGTCATGAGCAAAATTGAGAAGCTATTAAAATCGATTGTGCCGAAGTCGCTTGATGTCGTGATCATTCCCTTTATTACGGTCATGGTGACAGGATGCCTCGCGCTGATTGTGATGAATCCCGTCGCGTCCATCATCGGCCAGATCATGACACAATCGATCGTCTATATTTATGATCACGCCGGCATTGCCGCCGGAGCCCTTTTCGGCGGCATCTACTCCACCATCGTCCTATCTGGATTGCATCATAGCTTTTATGCAATTGAGGCAACGCTGCTTGCTAATCCGCATGTCGGTGTCAACTTTTTAGTGCCGATATGGTCGATGGCGAATGTGGCCCAAGGCGGAGCGGGGCTTGCGGTATTCCTCAAAACGAAACAATCAAGCCTGAAGAAAATTGCGCTCCCCGCTTCTCTGACCGCGTTTTTAGGCATTGTTGAGCCGATTGTATTCGGGGTAAATCTCAAATTGATCCGTCCCTTTATCGGAGCAGCCATCGGCGGTGCTATTGGCGGAGCATACGTGGTTGCGGTACAAGTTGTGGCAAATTCCTACGGGCTGACAGGCATTCCGATGATTTCAATTGTGCTGCCGTTTGGCGCCGCGAATTTTGTTCATTATATGATCGGTTTCTTGATCGCAGCCGTCTCTGCTTTTATAGCTACATTGTTTCTCGGGTTTAAAGAAGAGACAGAATAACTGGATTTATTCGATTTCATTCATAAAACGGGGGATGAAAGGACAAAAAAGCTATGAAAATTAAAAGAATCTTAAATCATAATGCTATCGTCGTAAAGGATCAAAATGAAGAGAAGATTCTCTTAGGTGCAGGAATTGCGTTTAACAAAAAGAAGAATGATATTGTCGATCCGTCAAAAATAGAAAAAACCTTTATCAGAAAAGATACACCTGACTATAAGCAGTTCGAAGAGATTTTAGAAACATTGCCTGAAGACCACATTCAGATTTCTGAGCAAATTATCTCTCATGCCGAAAAAGAGCTGAACATCAAAATCAACGAGCGCATTCATGTCGCTTTTTCAGACCATCTTTCTTTTGCGATTGAACGCCTGAGCAATGGGATGGTTATCAAAAATCCGCTGCTGAATGAAATCAAAGTCCTTTATCCAAAGGAGTTCCAGATCGGCTTATGGGCCAGAACACTGATTAAAGATAAACTGGGGATTCACATTCCTGATGATGAAATCGGCAATATCGCCATGCATATCCACACAGCAAGAAACAATGCCGGCGATATGACACAAACGCTTGATATTACAACAATGATCCGTGATATTATCGAGATTATCGAAATTCAACTGTCTATTAATATCGTTGAAGATACCATCTCTTATGAACGGCTTGTGACCCATCTCCGCTTTGCCATTCAGCATATCAAAGCAGGCGAATCCATTTACGAGCTGGACGCAGAAATGATCGACATCATTAAAGAGAAGTTTAAGGATGCCTTCCTGTGTGCCCTAAGCATCGGCACCTTTGTGAAGAAGGAATACGGCTTTGAATTTCCTGAAAAAGAATTGTGCTACATCGCCATGCATATTCAGCGGTTCTACCAACGGTCAGTCGCACGCTGAGACAAACAAAAAACGCTTTTGATCATCTCAAAAGCGTTTTTTTATATCTGTATTATTGGTTGATCGCCGGATTCCCAATCGTATTCCACTTCGTATAGGACATGTAATGGAAATACTCATCGCGATACGGATGTTTTGTATTGGAGTTCCAAGGCTTTTCTCCGCCGCAGAAGTGCACGATTGCCGGGTTTTCTCTTGTTTCATTATATTGCTTCCGCCCTAACAGAGTAGATGGGGTTTTCAGCTTTAACATGATATAGGTTTGAGCGTTCCAGCGCGGATGAAGTTCATACCACTGATCATACAAGATCGCATTCAGTGCATCTTGGTCATGCAGCACAAGAAAGTCTTCGTCTGGGTGTTCATTGATAAAGTTGATGACTTTTTCTGTGATGTTTTGCTTTCTCCAAGACTCAAAATCAATAATCATGATACCTGAGTTAAAATACTTCCCTGTATCAGTGACGTTCATTTCTTTCAGGCGTTCATGCTGCCCCGCATCCTCAACAGCGGCTACGGTGTATGGCGCAATGTCTAAGTCCCATAGCTTAGAAATATCCTCTAGGACAAGCGCATCACAATCGATGTAAATCATTCGTTTGATGCTTTCATCCTTAATTATGTCGGGAATCGAAATGCGGTAATACGCGGCTTTTGTAATATGGCTGCTCTCTACCGCATGTTCATACATTTTGGTATCCACTTCTAAAAACTCAATCGGCACTCCGAATTTCAAAGTGGTTTCTTCCAGTCTTTTTTTGTTATCAGGCTTAATTCCGCCATCAATGACGTATAATTTTACCTCTCTCTCCTGATCCATGTTAGTCAATAAAGAAACGAACATCCCACCTAAATGACGAGCATAATTATCATCTGCGCATGATACGATATGCATGATTTCATCTTTCCTCAATGGTATTCATCTCCCTTTTTGTTGTACAAGTTACATACCCTTTTTCAAAAAAATAAACACGTTCTCCGACATTTTTTTAAACAGAATGTGTGATACAACAAAAAAGGTGTCATTTTTTGAAGATGCGATAAAGCCAATAAAGAATGAAAAAGCTTGCGATTGTGATGCCTTCAGCCGAGACGATATACCACGGCCATGGCCCGAGAACATCTAAGAGAGAGGATCCGCCCGGTTTTTTCGTCAAATACATATAATTCGCGCCAAGCCAGCGATCAATCAGGAAAATACAGACGCCGTACACATTAACAAGCAGGACTGTCACCCATAACGAGCGCTGGCCCATTCTGTAGGTGCCAATCACAGCCATCAGCAGACAGGATAAAAACACAGACCCGTGAGAAATAAAAAAGAGGATATATCGGATATGCGGAAATGAAAACATTCCGAGGTCAGGAGTGGCAAGAGCCTGAATCGAACTGCCGATGCCGGCAAAAAACAAAAACACAAACAGCTTTCTGCTTTTTGTCACTAACATAATAGCTGACAAATACACCGACAGGTCACTAAGCTGGAGAGGCAATGAAGTGCGCACCGACCACCTGCCCGTGGCGACCATCCATATTTGATAGCCGATTTGCGAACCAAGCAAAAGAAACACAAACAGAGAACGCAAAAACCGGCTGGCCCTCGGCTGCTTGACCCCCTCTTGGAACAAAAACAACAGAATGGCCAAAAGGGCGATAATCGCTAACGTCACTACGTGCTCTGTCGAAAACAGATGAAACGGATCATGCTTATAGACGGATTGAACATATTTTTGCAAAACTGCACCCCCGTTTGCGGGTTTTTGTTTATTTTGGCGTTGTTTGGGCTTTTTTTATTCAACCGATATATGGGCTTGAAGTTCACATCAGACTCTGTTACAATTCGTTTCATAGCTAATGATTCTGATAATTTAAGGCAGGCCTAAAAAATGGAACGTTCACATCAACATCAGCAGCTTCGGAAGGAAGAACACGATACACTTTCTAAGCTCAAACAAATGCCCGTCGAGTCACTCAACCTGGAAGCCATTTCGATCGCTACGAATCTGTATCGGTCTGCACAAAGGCTCCGTGTCAAAATGGAGACTGAGGTTCTTTCTTCCTATAACCTTTCTTGGACCGCTTTCTCCATTCTTTATGATCTATGGGTATGGGGAGCGCTCGAAACGAGAAAAATCGCTGAGCTGTCAGGGATATCTACAGCTACAGCAAGCAACGTGATCAAAACGCTCGAAAAAAAGAATTTTTGCCGTAAAAGCATCGACACAAGAGATCGGCGACTCGTGTTTGTCTCTATCACCGATTCCGGCAAACAAGCGATCGAAGAACTCTACCCGGAGTTTCACAAAGGGGAAACAGAGCTCATTGCGGGAATGACGAAGGACGAACAGAAAATATTGACAGGGCTGCTTAGAAAGGTAGCTGACAATCTTCATACAACATAAGCTTTGACGGGAATCCAGTAGCGGTTTGTCTCCCTGTTTCAGAGAGCCGGCGGAAGGTGCGAGCCGGCACACAGCAAACGTGAATTACCTCCCCGAGCTTTCTTTGTGAACCTTAAAGGTAGCAAAGAACGGGAAACCGTTATTCGAATGAGCGGAAGACGATGTCTTCAACCAGGGTGGTACCGCGTGCATTGAGCCACGTCCCTTATCGGGATGGGCTCTTTTTTGTGTTTGTAAAAAAGGAGGAAAAATGATGAGAACATTTGAGCAGCTCACAGCGTCACAGCAAAAAGAGGTAGAAAGACAGCTTCAGCTATACATGACAGGCGCCCACGAAGTCATACCGCCGGAGGAATTAAAGGCAAAGCTCGTGAAATCAATTTCCACGGGCACGCCGCTTAAAATTAAGCTCGGATTAGATCCGTCTGCACCGGATGTACATTTGGGCCATACGGTTGTGTTAAATAAGCTTCGCCAATTTCAAGAAAACGGCCACATTGTCCAGCTGTTAATTGGGGATTTCACAGGAAAAATTGGTGATCCGACCGGAAAATCGGCAGACAGAAAGCAACTGACTGATGAAGAAGTTCAGCACAATGCCAAAACCTACTTTGAGCAATTCGGAAAAGTGCTTGATCCAGAAAAAGTCGAGCTTCACTATAACTCAAAATGGCTGAAAACATTGAATCTGGAAGATGTCATTGAATTAGCAGGGAAAATAACGGTAGCCCGCCTGATGGAGCGCGACGACTTTGAAGAACGCATCGCCATGCAAAAACCAATCTCACTGCATGAATTCTTTTACCCATTGATGCAGGGATATGATTCTGTCGTTCTCGAAAGTGATATTGAACTAGGCGGAACGGATCAGCATTTCAATGTTCTCATGGGACGGCATTTCCAAGAACGATACAACAAAGAAAAACAAGTCGTCATCCTTATGCCGCTCTTGGAAGGCTTGGATGGCGTCGAGAAAATGTCGAAGTCGAAACACAACTACATTGGCATTAACGAACATCCAAACGACATGTACGGAAAAACGATGTCACTGCCCGACAGCCTGATGAAAAAATACATCCACTTGGCGACAGACTTAGAGCTTGAAGAGAAAAAACAGCTCGTAAAAGACTTAGAAACCGGCGCCGTTCATCCGCGTGATGCCAAAATGCTTTTAGCCAAAACAATCGTCCGAATGTATCACGGAGAGAAAGCAACAGAAGCTGCCGAACACTCGTTTAAAACAGTCTTTCAGGAAAACAGCCTGCCGGAAGATATACCGGCCGTAAACTGGAAAGGCGAAAAAACGATAGCGATGATTGATCTGCTCGTCAAGCTAAAGCTCCTCTCTTCAAAGAGCGAGGCGCGCCGCATGATTCAAAACGGCGGTGTACGCATCGACGGAGAGAAAATAACAGATATTCACGCCAAAGCAGAGATAAGAGAGAATATGATCATCCAAGTCGGCAAACGCAAGTTTTTAAAGCTCCAATAGTTTGATATTCCGAAACGCTTATGACCCTTCATTCATAAGCGTTTTTTTGCAGGTATAAAGCACTGTCTTTTCAAAAACGCTCTTCATCTTGCAGGAAACTCCTTTAGCATCCCGAAATATTCCCCAACCATACATTTAGGGGAGGTTTATTTTTGATGAAAAAGCTTTTGACTGTCATGACGATGGCTGTTTTAACTGCCGGCACACTGCTCTTGCCGGCACAGAGTGTCACCCCTGCCGCGCACGCTTTACAAATATCAAATAGCGAGCGCGAGCTTCCATTCAAAGCAAAGCATGCGTACTCTACCATTTCTCAGCTAAGTGAAGCAATCGGCCCCAGAATAGCCGGAACTGCAGCTGAAAAAAAGAGCGCCCTATTGATCGCCTCATCCTTGAGAAAATTAAAGCTTGATGTGAAGGTTCAACGATTCAACATTCCTGACCGGCTTGAGGGAACACTGTCTTCAGCAGGACGCGATATTCTTCTCCAAGCGGCGTCCGGCTCAGCTCCGACTGAGGAACAAGGGCTGACGGCCCCGCTTTACAATGCGGGATTGGGCTATCAAAAGGACTTTACCGCTGACGTCAAGGGCAAAATCGCCTTGATTTCCAGAGGAGACCTGACTTATTACGAGAAAGCCAAAAATGCCGAAGCCGCCGGAGCAAAAGCTGTCATCATTTATAACAACAAAGAAAGCCTCGTGCCTATGACGCCAAACCTGTCGGGAAATAAAGTCGGCATTCCGGTCGTCGGCATTAAGAAAGAAGACGGCGAAGCACTTACCCAGCAAAAAGAAGCCACCTTAAAACTAAAAGCATTCACAAACCAAACCTCCCAGAATATCATCGGAATCAAAAAACCAAAGAACATCAAACATCCAGACATTGTGTACGTGACGGCCCATTACGACAGTGTTCCTTTTTCACCCGGGGCAAATGACAACGGCTCAGGAACCTCTGTTATGCTGGAGATGGCGCGTGTCTTAAAAAGCGTTCCATCTGATAAAGAAATCCGCTTTATCGCTTTCGGCGCCGAAGAGCTCGGCCTGCTCGGCTCCTCTCACTATGTAGATCATCTATCGGAAAAAGAGCTGAAACGAAGTGAAGTGAACTTCAACTTAGACATGGTAGGCACAAGCTGGGAAAAAGCGTCTGAGCTGTATGTCAACACATTGGATGGCCAATCTAACTATGTTTGGGAATCCAGTCATACGGCTGCTGAAAAAATTGGATTTGACAGCCTGTCTCTGACACAGGGAGGATCATCTGATCATGTGCCATTCCACGAAGCCGGCATTGATTCCGCCAACTTTATTTGGGGAGACCCGGAAACAGAAGAAGTTGAGCCGTGGTATCATACCCCTGAAGACTCGATCGAACATATCAGCAAAGAACGCCTCCAGCAAGCAGGCGATCTTGTGACAGCCGCTGTCTATGAGGCTGTGAAAAAAGAGAAGAAACCGAAAACCATTAAGAAACAAATGAAGGCGAAAGCATCTGACATTTTTGAAGATATCAAATAAAAAAAGACGGCACTTGGGTGCCGTCTTTTTTTTATAATGATCAGCTGTTTAGCCGTCTATAAGTAAAGCTTTCAGTTTATCAACTGTATTTTCTTTTTCTAACGGGCGATAAATGGTCAGTTTCAAATCAGGAGAGTCATATATTTGTAATGTCATATGCTCCATCACCATTGTTCCGGCTGCCGGGTGATGAAGTACTTTTTCTCCTGCGTGTGTGCCTAATACTTCGTGGTGGTTCCACCATTTTTTAAATTCCGGGCTTCTTTCAGTTAACTCATCGATCAGCTCTTTTATCCATGCTTCCCCAAGAAACCGGCTGGCTGTCGATCGAAACTGTGCGATAAGTTTTTTGGCGTGGCTTTCCCAGTCGTCAAGCAGATCCCGATACTCCTTCGAGGTGAAACATCGCCATATGGCATTCCTTTCCTTACTGCCCATTTGGCCAAAATTGCCGAACACAGCACAAGCTGCTGTGTTCCAAGCAATAACGTCCCACTTTTCGTCAGTCACATAAACAGGGCAATTGGTTAAATGATCAATAAAGTGCCGCACAGCTAGAGGAAGGCTCTTATTATCTTCATCCTGATCATCTAAAGGAACATGATGGCCAGCCAACAGAAAGACATGACGTTTTTCCTCATAATTCAATTTGAGCACTCTCGATATGCTTTCCAGTACCTGTGTTGATACCCGAATATCCCTTCCCTGCTCCAGCCATGTGTACCATGTGACACCTATACCGGACAGCTGGGCTAATTCCTCTCTTCTCAAGCCTGTTGTTTTCCTTCTGGTGCCCATAGGCAATCCAAACTCTTGCGGAGAAAGCTGTGCCCTTTTAAGTTTTAAAAACTCCCCTAGCTCTTTCCGTTTTTCTGCCATACTGTCCACATACACACTCTCCTTCTGCATAGAATTTCCTATTAGTATTCTACATAAAAAGGAGAAGGTTTTTATATTATTTGTTTCGTTCTGCAAATACTTCCGCGGCCACAGGAAGAATGGTATTGAGTGCATTCGGGAAACCTGAGTAAATAATCATCTGCATCATGACTTCTATGAGTTCTTCTTGTGTCCATCCGACATTCAGGGCTCCGTTAATATAGAATTTTAGCTGCTGGGTATTGCCCAATGCAGTCAATCCAGCAACGGTTGCTAATAATCTGGATTTCAGATCAAGACCTGGTCTTGAAAAAATCTGACCATAGTTAAACTCCACGGCAAGCACACCAAGGTCCGGAGCGATGGAATGTTTAAAATTGTCCACGATCGCTTCATAGTTCTCCTCATCAATTTGTTTCAGAATATCTAACCCTTTTTTATAACGTTCACTTGTTCGCACCAGCTTCTATCTCCCTTCCAATATCGTTTTTTTAGTAGTACGATTTATGGTAATCCTTGAACTGAAGGCAATACCGACCATGATCATCCCCAGAATACAAACACCGTTCCAATGAAACAGCATCCAGACTGCACCTCCTGCATACGATCCCAAGGCGCCGCCTAAAAACGTGCTGACCATAAAGAGGCCATTCAATCTGCTTCTCATTTCAGCCGACAATTGGAAAATCTCCGCCTGACACGCCACCTGATTCGCCTGAATGCCCATGGTGATGAATAAAGCGCCCAATACAATCACAATCAATGAAGTCTGGCCTGCCATTAATAAAACAAATGACAATAAGGTAAAAGACATACAAAGCTTGTTGGAAAAAGCAGCTCCTTTTTGATCAATAATCCGGCCGATCAGCGGAGTTGCAAAAGCCCCGCCAATTCCCACCAAACCGATTGTTCCGGCAGTCTGGCTGCCAAACGAGAATGGAGGTTCACTCACCATAAACACTAACGTCGTCCAAAATAAACTGAAGGCGCCGAACATGAAGCCTTGGTTTACACATGCTTTTCTTAACACTTTCTCCTTGATCAAAAGCGGAAATAATGAAGAAATGAGTTTTCCGTAATGAAATGCATGTGTCCCTTTGCTTTTCGGAAAGCAGAAGTGAATGATCAACATAATGATGACGGCTGCTGCACAGGCAATCCAATACATCACGCGCCAGCCATAATGGGCATCTATCGCCCCGCTGACCACTCTCGCCCCTAAAATTCCGCAAACCAAGCCGATGGCTACGTTTCCGAGTACTTTTCCTCTGTTCCTGTCATTTGCTAAACCTGCCGCAAACGGCACAAGGATTTGAGGAATAATCGTGAAGAATCCCAATAATAAATTTGTGATGACTAGCCATGGAAAGCTTACAGCTAACGCTGAAGCGGCCGAACAAACCCCCACTAAGAATAGCAGGCTCACAATTAAGCGGCGGCGTTCAAAAAGATCTCCCAATGGAACAAGCAGAAGGTTCCCCGCCGCATAGCCAATCTGCGCCAATGTAGCAATCATCCCAGCTTGTGCCGGCGTCACATGAAACGTGCCTGCCATGCTGACAAGCAATGTTTGATTGATATAGACATTAGCTACCGTAAACCCGCTAGTCACCGCGATAAGAAAAATCAAACCTCTCGATAATGAAATGGAATGGTTCATGTTTACCCCCTTTCTTCATGCATGATAAAGCAGGTTCAATCCTGGAAACAGAAGTGAGTTTATACTGGTATAAAAAGTACTAGCAAGCAAAGAAAAAAAGCGAAACCCTGTCAGGCTTCGCTTTTGTTATCAATCCACTTCTTTCTTAATCCCCAGCATTTTCTCATCTAGGTAATGGGCAATCTCCGCGGCTTCTTTCAGCTCATCTGTTAATTGCTTAGGAACGTCATTGTTCAATTTATAATAAATTTTATGTTCAAGGCTCGCCCAGAAATCCATCGCGATTGTCCGGATTTGAATTTCTGCTTTGACGTATTCCACACGGTTCGTTAAATTCACAGGCATCTCAATGATTAAATGCAGGCTTCGATAGCCATTCGGTTTGGGTGTCTGGATATAATCCTTTACCTTTACGATTCTCAAATCTTCATGCTGCTTCAACACATTCACGACATTATAAATGTCAGAAATAAAGGAACAGATGATGCGCACGCCGGCAATGTCGTGAATATGCTCCTTCATTTCCTTCGTCGTAATCTCACAGCCCTTTCTCATTAACTTATTCACGATGCTTTCAAAGCTTTTGACACGGGATTTTGTATGTTCAATCGGGTTGTGTCCGTGAATGAGGTTATATTCCTGGCTGATAATTGAGAACTTTGTATCGAGCGCATCTAGCGCAAATTTATAAACTAATAACTCATTTTTCCAATCTTCCATTACTGTTTTTAAATCGTCCATATGTGTTACAGATAAATCCATGTTCGTCATCTCCTTTAACGGAACTTTATCCGCTGTCCATGTACTAGACGTCCCTGTCTGCTGCAAGGTTCTATGAATTTTTTTACAAAATGCGGTCGATTGTAACAAAAAAAGACCGCATGAAACGAGCGGTCTTTTTTATTATCGGAAATAGCTGATCAATAATCCGATCGAGAGCAGGAATCCGAAAAATGTATTTGTTTGGGCTGTTGATTTCATTGCGACAATCATATTCATCGGCATTTCGTTCTGGACGAAGCCCTTCACTGCCTGAACCGGCTTAGGCACGCTCAAAAAGACGACAAACAGCCATGGGCTTGCGGCACCGGTAATAACCAAGCCGACAACCCAGATATAAGCGACGGCAAACGACGCAGCTAACAGAGTAACAGCTCCCTTATGCCCCATCAAAATCGCCAATGTTTTGCGTCCGCCTTTTTTGTCCTCTTCAATATCACGAATGTTGTTCGACAGGTTAATCGCGCCGACAAGAATCGCAATCGGGATGGAAATCAAAATGCTCTGCATATTGATCTTATCTGTCTGAATGAAAAACGAAATCAGCACAAACACCGAACCCATGCAAATGCCTGAGAATAATTCACCGAACGGCGTGTACGCAATCGGGAGCGGCCCGCCTGTATACAGGTAGCCGATCGCCATGCCGACAAGGCCGATCAGCGCAAGCCACCAGCTGCTGCTCGCACAAATATAGACACCGAGCAAAATGGCAATCCCGTATGAGGCCAGAGCTAATTGCAAAATCGTTTTAGGCTTCATTCCGTGGCGTACAATGGCCCCTCCGATTCCGACTGATTCTGCTGTATCTAATCCGCGTTTAAAATCATAGTATTCATTAAATAAGTTCGTCGCGATCTGGATCCATAGGCAAGAAAACAGCATAGCCAAAAACAGCAGCAGATCAACCTTCACATAAAACATCGCCAAAACGGTTCCGAGCAGCACAGGCACAAACGACGCGGTTAACGTATGAGGACGGGTTAACTGCCAAAGGATCTGCCCCATGCTTTCTTTTTGCGGCGCTGTCTGACCCTCACCCTTATTTGTTTGGTTCATCTTCCTCTTCCTTTCTATTAAAAGGCTTACTTTTTTTCAGCCGGCAGCTTAATAAAAAACTCCTTTTGCTTCCTTATCTATCATAATGACTTCTCCCTTATTTCACAAGATACCGCAAGAAGGCGTTTTCTTTCTTATTATACGCTTCTCGCCCTGATTTCATTAGGTTTCTGCTTTCACTTGAACGAACAGGTACAGAAAAATTTTTTTAAGTACATTACACTTTTTAAAAGTTAAAAAGATCTTTTGACTCCAGGTATCTTTTCCTTTATTATGAATCAGCTCGAAACATTCCATTCTTGCCCTTGCAGGTATAAAGATTCATTTTCAAAAACATACGCCGATATATTAATTTGAGGGAGATTAGGGAAAAAATGAAACTTTTTGAGCATCTGATCGTCAAATAATCATGTGATTGTCGAAAAAACGGGAAGGGAATTTTTGATATGCTGCAATTAATGAAACAGCTGTATGAAAAACCCGCTGTCAAGTGGACATGTCATACAGGCTTTTATTTGATGATACTGCTTGTTTTGTTTTTTATGTATGGTTTTCACACCGCGAATACCGGTTCATATATTTATAACGATTTCTAATTGGAGAGAGAATAACTATGAAACTTTTACATGCTATTCAAACACATGCGGAAACTTATCCGCAAACCGATGCCTTCCGCTCTCAAGGCCAGTCGCTCACGTATCAGGAATTATGGGAGCAGTCTGACCGCGCGGCTGCCGCGATCCAAAAACGCATTTCTGGGGAAAAGAAATCTCCTATCCTTGTGTACGGCCACATGGAGCCGCACATGATCGTTTCCTTCTTGGGAAGTGTCAAAGCGGGACATCCTTATATTCCGGTTGACCTTTCTATTCCGTCCGAACGGATTGCGAAAATTATCGAAAGCTCTGGAGCAGAATTGCTGATCCATGCAGCAGGACTCTCAATTGATGCAGTCGGCCAGCAGATTCAGACAGTTTCTGCGGAAGAACTGCTGGAAAACGAAGGCGGCTCTGTCAGCCAAGATCAATGGGTCAAAGAACACGAAACGTTTTATATCATTTACACTTCCGGAAGCACAGGAAATCCGAAAGGCGTGCAGATTTCCGCTGCGAATCTTCAAAGCTTCACAGACTGGATTTGTGCAGACTTTCCAGTCAGCGGAGGAAAAATATTTTTAAACCAAGCGCCGTTCTCATTTGATTTGTCTGTCATGGACCTATATCCGTGCCTTCAATCAGGCGGGACTTTACATTGCGTGACAAAGGATGCTGTGAACAAGCCGAAAGTCTTATTTGAAGAGCTGAAGAAGTCCGGGCTGAATGTGTGGACATCAACACCTTCCTTTGTGCAAATGTGCCTGATGGATCCAGGTTTTTCACAGGATCTGCTGCCTCATGCGGACACATTTATGTTTTGCGGAGAGGTTCTTCCGGTTTCTGTGGCAAAAGCGCTGCTTGAGCGTTTTCCGAAAGCGAAGATTTTTAATACGTACGGCCCGACTGAAGCGACAGTGGCTGTCACATCGGTTGAAATTACGGATGACGTCATCAGCCGCAGCGAATCGCTTCCAGTGGGCTTCGCCAAACCAGATATGAACATTTTTATTATGGATGAAGAGGGACAGCCGCTTCCTGATGGAGAAAAAGGAGAAATCGTCATTGCAGGGCCGAGTGTAAGCCGAGGCTACCTTGGTGAGCCAGAGCTGACGGAAAAAGCGTTTTTCTCTCATGAAGGCCAGTGGGCATACCGAACTGGCGATGCCGGCTTTATTCAAGACGGTCAGATTTTCTGCCAAGGACGTTTGGATTTTCAGATTAAACTTCACGGCTATCGAATGGAGCTGGAGGAAATCGAGTTCCATGTCAGACAGTCACAGTACGTTCGTTCTGCTGTCGTGATTCCTTATCAGCCAAACGGAACAGTTGAGTACCTGATCGCTGCTATTGTGCCTGAGGAGCATGAGTTCGAGAAGGAATTCCAGCTGACAAGCGCTATTAAAAAAGAGCTTGCCGCTTCTCTTCCGGCATATATGATCCCAAGAAAATTTATCTATCAGGATCACATTCAAATGACGGCTAACGGCAAAATTGACCGAAAACGCATTGGCGAAGAGGTTCTTGTATGACGCCCTACAGCTCGTTTTTATTCTTTATACTGCTTGGCATTCTTCTTCTGCCGACGATCATTCTCGGCTTAAACGGAAAAAGATTTCAAGCATACAACATGTTCATATCTATCATTATATTGGCTTTAATTTTTTCGCACGACTTACACGGGGTCATCGCGCTGTGCCTGTTTACAATATGGCAGGTGCTCCTGATCAGCGGCTATCTGGCATACCGGCAGAAAGCGAACAGCGGCTTTGTCTTTTGCGGAGCTGTTATCGCGTCTATTCTGCCTTTATTTCTGTCAAAAATATGGCCGTTTCTTTCACACCCGCAGCCGCATCATCCGCCGCATAACCTGATCAGCTTTTTAGGGATTTCATATTTAACCTTTAAAGGCGTTCAGCTGATTATGGAAGCAAGAGACGGACTGCTGAAAGAACAGCTGCCATTGCACCGCCTGCTGTATTTCATCCTGTTTTTCCCGACGATTTCCTCCGGCCCGATCGACAGATACCGCCGGTTCGTCAAGGATGAACAGAAGGCTTGGACGAAAGAAGAATACGCCGACCTGTTGTATACGGGAATCCATAAAATCTTCATCGGTTTCCTGTATAAATTTATTATCGGCTACGCGATCAATACGTACTTCATCATGAATCTTCCCGCAATCACGCACAATAAGATTCTTGGGAACCTGCTGTACATGTACGGCTACAGCATGTATTTATTCTTTGATTTCGCCGGCTACACGATGTTTGCCGTCGGGGTCAGCTACATTATGGGCATTAAATCACCAGAAAACTTTAATAAACCGTTTATCAGTAAAAATATTAAAGATTTCTGGAATCGCTGGCATATGTCTCTGTCATTTTGGTTCAGAGATTATGTGTTTATGAGATTCGTATTTTGGATGACTAAGAAAAAGTGGATCAAAAACCGTATGGCCGTCTCAAACATCGGGTATTTCCTGCTGTTTATGCTGATGGGGGTTTGGCACGGGCTCGCGCCGCAATATATCATTTACGGCCTCTATCATGCCGTTCTGATGACGTGTTACAACTTTTTCGAGAAGTGGAATAAGAAATATAAATGGCTGCCGTCCAACTGCTGGACAACCATTCTCGCGATTGTGATCACATTCCATTTCGTTTGCTTCGGGTTTTATATTTTCTCAGGAAAACCATTTCATCACCACCATTAAAGGAGATTAGAAAGCTATGGATTTTAAACAAGAGGTATTAGACGTTTTAGCAGAGGTTTGCCAGGATGACATCGTAAAGGAAAATCCTGATATTGAAATTTTTGAAGAAGGTTTGCTTGATTCTTTTGGAACAGTAGAATTGCTGCTTGCGATTGAAAACCGTTTTGATATTTTAGTGCCGATCACTGAATTTGACCGGGACGTTTGGAATACACCTAACAACATTGTAAATCAGCTGTCTGAGTTGAAATAATGAAAAAGCGTTTTTTCGGTCCAATTATTTTGGCGTTTATTCTATTCGCAGGCGCCATCGCAATTCCATCTTCATGGCTGACAGGCTTCATCACCGATAAGCGTGTGAAAGAGTCAGCAACAGCCTTGAATCCGAGTATGTTTCAAGGGCTATATTTACAAGATCAGATGCTCAAAGATCCGACATATCTTCCGATTTACGGGTCTTCTGAGCTTTCCCGGCTGGACGAGTTCCACCCATCTAATTATTTTCAAGTAAACAATGAGGGATTCACGCCATACCTTGTCGGCAAAGGCGGATCCCAGTCATTGATTCATTCTTTAAACTTCGCTGCCCATATGGATCAGCTGAAGGGCAAAAAAATCGTATTCATCGTGTCTCCGCAATGGTTTATTAAGCGCGGGTCTGATGAACAGCATTTCGCGCCGAACTATTCTGCGCTGCAAGGGCTTGATTTGGCATTTAACGATCAGATCGACCCTGAAATTAAAAAGAAAATGATGAAACGCATGCTGCGCTTTAAGGCTGTGCAAAACGATGCCATTCTTTCTGAGCTGTACAAAGCAATGGTAAACGGCCAGACGTGGAAAGTGAACGCGCTGAAGCCGGCGGCGAAAGTGTATTACAGCATGCTGGAAAAGAAAGATCTGTATTATTCAACGA
This sequence comes from Bacillus sp. FSL K6-0255, assembly GCF_045040725.1. Lineage (NCBI taxonomy): Bacteria > Bacillati > Bacillota > Bacilli > Caryophanales > Bacillaceae > Bacillus > Bacillus sp. FSL K6-0255. Next base: position 3,839,630 of record NZ_CP150278.1, read on the forward strand.
CAGAATCATCCGGGCCAAAGCGCTATATCTCGCAGTCAGTAAAGGATAAGTCATGGTCTGAATTGAATAAACTAGCGGATCAATCGGGCAAACGCCACTCCGGTTCTAACGATTTTCACATCGACAACCCTGTCTATAAAAAGCTGAAGCCGAAAGTGCCTAAGCTGAAAGGGAAAAACAAAGGAAGATCGTATGCGGTGTCACCGGAATATGGCGACTTTGAAATGATGCTCGATATCCTGAAGGATGCGGGCGCAGAGCCTATGTTTGTCACCATTCCTGTTAACGGGAAATGGTACGATTACACGGGCTTCCCGAAAAAAGGACGCACTGACTATTACAAAAAGGTAAATAAACAAATCAGAGCGAAGGGCTTCCAGGTTGCTGATTTCTCAGGGCATGAATATGACCCGTATTTCATGAAAGACACCATTCACATCGGCTGGAAAGGCTGGGTGTATGTCGATAAAGCAATTGACGAATTTTATAAAACCGGAAAAGTCACTTCATCCTGAGCATCTCATAGGACGCGGCTGCATATTTCCTGCTAAGATTTGAAATAGTAAAGGAATCACAGCCAACTTAATTAAGAGGTGTTACATCCAATGAAGATGACAGGCAATACGGTTTTAATCACAGGGGGTTCTGCTGGCATCGGGCTTGAACTGGCCAAGCGCCTGCTGGAGCTCGGCAATGAAGTTATCATTTGCGGACGCAGCGAAGCACGTCTTGCAGAAGCGAAGCAGCAGCTCCCAAACATCCATACAAAGCAATGTGATGTTGCAGACCGTTCGCAGCGGGAAGCATTGTATGAATGGGCTTTAAAGGAATATCCGAACTTGAATGTTCTCGTCAACAACGCCGGCATTCAAAAGGAAATTGACTTTAAAAAAGGGACAGAGGAGCTTTTTGTGGACGGTGATGAAATTGAACTTAATTTCCAAGCGCCTGTCCATTTATCCGCCCTTTTCACACCTCATTTGATGAAGCAGCCCGAGGCGGCAATCGTTCAGGTCACATCCGGGCTTGCGTTTAACCCGTTAGCTGTTTATCCGGTGTACTGCGCAACAAAAGCGGCACTTCACTCGTTCTCGCTTACGCTCAGACACCAGCTCCGCGACACGAGCGTGGAAGTGATTGAAATGGCACCGCCTATGGTGGACACGGGCTTAAACCAAAAATCACGCGATAAACAAGGCCTGACGTACCGGGGCATTTCATCTGAAGAATATGTTCAATATTTCTTGGACGGCTTGAAGGAAGGCAAACAGGAGATTACAAATGAACGTGTTGAAGGTCTTCGGGATGCCACTCGCGCCGATTATGACAGGTTATTCGAGCATATGAACACGCAGGAGAATTAATTTCTCCTGCTTTTTTCATATGAATTTCTTACAAATTTGAGCAAACCTATTGCGATTATTTGTTGAAGGTATACAATAGAATATAATTATTTTCAAATAAGTTTGATAATATAAACAATTTAACAGCAGGGAGATTGACCATGACTAAACAAACGATTCGCGTTGAATTAACATCAACAAAAAAACCGAAACCAGACCCAAATCAGCTTTCGTTCGGAAGAGTGTTTACAGACCACATGTTTGTAATGGACTATGCGGCAGATAAAGGTTGGTACGATCCAAGAATCATTCCTTATCAACCCTTATCAATGGATCCGGCTGCAATGGTCTATCACTACGGCCAAACCGTGTTTGAAGGGTTAAAGGCTTACGTGTCAGAGGATGACCATGTTCTGCTTTTCAGACCGGAAAAAAATATGGAACGCCTGAATCAATCAAACGACCGCCTCTGCATCCCGCAAATTGATGAAGAACAGGTTCTTGAAGGCTTAAAGCAGCTTGTCGCAATTGATAAAGACTGGATTCCAAATGCGGAGGGCACGTCCCTTTACATCCGTCCGTTCATCATCGCAACCGAGCCTTTCCTTGGTGTTGCGGCATCTCATACGTATAAGCTCTTGATCATTCTTTCTCCGGTCGGCTCTTATTACAAAGAAGGCATTAAGCCGGTCAAAATCGCTGTTGAAAGTGAATTTGTCCGTGCGGTAAAAGGCGGAACAGGAAATGCCAAAACCGCAGGGAACTATGCTTCAAGCTTAAAAGCGCAGCAGGTGGCCGAAGAGAAAGGATTTTCCCAAGTGCTTTGGCTGGACGGCATTGAGAAGAAATACATCGAAGAAGTAGGAAGCATGAACATCTTCTTCAAAATCAACGGTGAAATCGTAACGCCGATGCTGAACGGAAGCATCCTGGAAGGCATTACGCGCAATTCAGTCATCGCCTTGCTTAAGCATTGGGGCCTTCAAGTTTCAGAACGAAAAATTGCGATCGATGAGGTCATCCAAGCCCATAAAGACGGCATCCTTGAAGAAGCCTTCGGAACTGGTACAGCAGCTGTTATTTCCCCAGTCGGCGAGCTGATTTGGCAGGATGAAACACTTTCGATCAACAACGGTGAAACAGGGGAAATCGCAAAAAAACTATATGACACGATTACAGGCATTCAAAAAGGCGCTGTCGCAGACGAATTCGGATGGACGACCGAAGTCGCAGCGCTGACTGAAAGCAAATAAGAAAAAAGCCGGCCCATTACAGGCCGGCTTTTTTTACGCTTCAATTTTGTTGAAAAACTGCGGCAGATACGCTTTGTGCGCCTCCAGCATTTCGTCTAAAATCTGTTTGGCCACAGTATCGGACGGGACAAGCGGGTTAATCGTCATGGCAAGGAGCGCAGTTTGATAGTCACCTGTAACTGCCGCTTCTGCCGCGACACGTTCAAAGGATTTGATTTGCTGGACAAGGCCGCGGACAGACACCGGCAAGTCGCCGACAGCAATTGGCTTAGGGCCGGTTTTCGTCATCACACAGTTCACTTCAACTGCGGAATCGTCTGGAATACTCGCTATTGCACCATTATTGATCGTGTTCACCGGCTGAATGTCATGTTTATCATTATAAATGGAGCTGATTAAGTTACATGCTGCATCACTGTAGTAAGCTCCGCCCCGTTTTTCCAGTTGCGGCGGTTTAATCGCAAGGTTCGGATCTTTATAAAGCTCGAACAGCTCTTTTTCGACCTTCTGTACGACTTCAGCGCGGGTGCCCTCCGTTTGTGATGCTTCCAGTTCGTGCTCCAGCATCTCTTTTGTTTTGAAATAGTAACGGTGATAGCCGCAAGGGATGACATTGAGCGCTTTTAAGAAATCCGGTTCCCATTCGGCGCCTGAGATATTTTTCATCGTCATCGCGTTTTTCGGGTCGCCCATCGCCTCGATGACTTGCTCCTTCACACTTACGCCGTCCAAGAAAACATCCAGCCCAAATACCATATGGTTCAGTCCGGCGAATTGGACTTCTACGCGGTCCACATCTACATCAAGCGCTTTGGCTACGCCCATTTTGATGCCGATTGGAACATTACAGAGACCGACGACTTTCTTCAGGTTGGAGTAGCGAAGCAAGGCTTCTGTTACCATGCCGGCAGGGTTTGTGAAGTTAACAAGCCAAGCGTTCGGGCAAAGCTCTTCTATGTCCTTTGCGATCTCAAGGATGACCGGAATTGTGCGCAATCCTTTAAACAGGCCTCCCGGGCCGTTTGTTTCCTGGCCAATTACACCATATTTTAGCGGAATGCGCTCATCCTTTGCTCTTGCCTGCAAAAGTCCGACGCGGAATTGGGTCGTGACAAAGTCTGCGTCTTTCAGCGCTTTTCTCCGGTCGAGCGTAAGATGAATGTCAATCGGGACGCCAGCTTTTTCAACCATCCGTTTGGCGAGTGTGCCGACAATATTCAGCTTTTCTTCGCCCTCGGGGATATCGACAAGCCATAATTCACGGACAGGCAGCTCATCATACCGTTTAATGAACCCCTCCACTAGCTCGGGCGTATAGCTTGAACCTCCGCCAATCGTTACAATCTTCAATCCTTTTGTCATATGCTTGCTCCCCTTTGCTCGGTGATTTTTTCATATAACTCAATGATCTCTGCAGCCATATCCTTCACTGTCATTGCATTCATTAAATGATCCTGTGCATGAACCATCAGAAGCGTCATTTCCGTCTTTTCTCCGCCCGCTTCATTTTGGATCAGCTCTGTCTGATAATGATGGGCTTTTGACAATTCTTCAGCAGCGTCTTGAAGCTTTTTCCGCGCTTCTTCTGCGTCACCGCTTTTCGCAGCGGCAATGGCCTCCATTGCGGAGCTCCTACCGTTTCCTCCGTGAAGGATGATTTGAAAAATGATTTGTTCCATTTCCTCATTCACGCGATTCACTTCCTTTCTCTACAGAGCCGCTTCTTTGTCATCTGATGCTGCAGGCGTTTGAACCAGCTCCAGATCGTTTTCTTCTTTCAGCTTCTGCTTATCCCACATTCTGAAGAACGGGTAGTAGACAACAAAGGATACGACAATATTAATGGCTTGCATGACCGCGCCTGAGACTTTTCCTCCTGTCGCCAAGTAGCCTGAAAAGATCGGCGGCATGGTCCACGGCACTGCGATACCCGCCGGTTTGGCGACAAGGCCGGTGCTCATTCCGATGTACGTGAGTGTCACTGTGACAAGCGGTGTGATGATAAACGGAAGTAAGAGCATTGGGTTCATGACGATCGGCATTCCGAATATAATCGGTTCGTTAATATTGAAGATGGCCGGGCCGACCGCAAGCTTCCCGAGCTGCTTCATTTGTTTGCTTCGGGCGCGCAGGAACATCGTGACAACCAGTGCCAATGTGGCGCCGCTTCCGCCGATATTGACCCAGATATCGAAAAATTGCTGGGTGAAAATCTTAGGAAGCTCCTCACCGGCTTGGAATGCGATCCGGTTGGCATCCATTGCGCCGTACCAAATCGGTGCCATGACGCCGCCGACAATGTTTGCACCGTGAAGGCCGCAGGCCCATAAAAGCATTTTGACGGCTTCGGCGACAAGGCTTCCTCCAAGGCTTCCTCCAAGAATGGAAAGCGGAGTCCCCAATAAAACGCTTACAATATTATGAAGGCTTTCAAACGGTGTCGCTTCAACAATCAGCCGGGCTGCCCAAATCAGGAAGATGACCGCAAAGCCGGGGATTAACGCGACAAATGACTTGCTTACCGCCGGCGGAACACCGTCCGGCATTTTGAAGACTAAATTGCGCTGGATAATGAGGCGGTAAATCTCTGTGGACACCATTGCGATAATCATGGCGACAAACAGGCCTTTGCTTCCCATGAGCGAAAGCGGAATCCCGCCGCCAACCATGATTTCTTTCGTCACGCCATCCGGCATAAACGGCACTTGATAAGGTGTTGCTAATAAAAATGCCGCAAGGGAAATGGCTCCGGCCGACAAGGCATCAACGCCGTATTTCTCGGCGAGCCGGTAGGCGATGCCGAACGCGGCGACAAGACCCATAATTTCAAAGGTCGCGTCGACTGGGTAGGCCAGTTTTTCAGACCAGGAGCTGCCAAACGTTTTTGCCATAAACTCAGCGTATCCCGGGATCGGGAGGTTGCCAATGATGAGGAAAAAGGAACCGATGATAATCAGGGGCATCGTGAGGATGATACCATCACGCAGCGCCTGCAAATGACGCTGTCCCGCAATTCTTCCCGCTATAGGCATGACCTTTTCTTCTAAGATCTGATTGACTTTATTCACATAGCCCGCCCCTCTCTATGACACATGTCCAAGCTGTTCAGCTGATTTCAGCACTTCCGCCCCGTTGCACGTGCCATAATGGACGGTATTAATGACGTCTACCGGAACCCCCTTTGACTCTCCTAATTTTTTGAGCTGCGGAAGCATGTAACGGACTTGCGGACCGAGAAGCAATACATCCGCTTTATCGATATGATTTTGTACAGAATCGCCTGAAACTGCCCAAATGGTATAGTCTTTTCCCTGTTCCTGCGCACTTTTTTCCATCTTGCTCACCAGTAAACTAGTAGACATGCCTGCTGCACAAACGAGTAATATATTCATGTAAAAGACCCCCTAGAGTTTGATCAATTTTGTAATGTCCTGCTGTTGCTATCATCATATTATGAAATCGCTTTCATAAACACTCAGGGTTTTTCCGCAGGCAACGGAAAAAAGGTATATACAGGCTGTCAGCTCAGCATTTTTTGGTCAAACACATCCGAAAGCTCTTGATATGAACGGCATTTGATCAGCTGGTTCACCGCCGCCGGGTCATCCAAAATGCTGCCAAGCAGTTTATACATGCTTTGCAAATCCGCTTTGTTCTCCTTTTCGACACAAAGCAGACAGACAAATTGAACTCGCTGACTCTCCCAATCGATCGGTTTTTTGAGCGTACAAACGGCCCAAAACGTTGTTTTCGTCTGCGGAACAAGCGGGTGCGGGATGGCAACAAGATTGCCAAAACACGTTGGCGACATGTCTTCTCTTTCAAAAATGGAATCTATGATTTCTTCATCGGCAAAGCCGCATTCGACCGCTTTCTGCCCTAAAAATTGAATCACTTCTTCTTTTGAGCGCAGATCCTCCTGAAAAAAAACGAGTTCTTTTTTTAGGTAGCGATTGGCTTTTTCCTTTTCATCACTCAGAATAGATTCTATTTTTGTAAAGTCAGTTCCGCCTAAGATGGTGTTAACCTTCAGTACTGGTACAGGGAGCTCTTTTTTAATCGGAATAGTGCTGATGACAAAATCAATTGATTCGTAGGACATTTGATCAAGACTATAATACTCAGCCGTTCCAAGAATATCGAGCCGCTTGCCGAAATGGGAACGCAGTTTTTCGCGCAGAAGCTGGGCGCTTCCGGCTCCCGATGCGCATACAATGATACAGCGTTTCGGCGGGCTTTCTGTTTTTTTTCGTTCAATCGCGGCGCCAAAGTGGAGAGCCAAATATCCAATTTCGTTTTCATGAATCTCAATACCCGTTTGTTCCTTTATCACGATTCCGGCAATGATCCCGGCTTCAAAAGCGAGTGGATAATGTTCCTTGATCGCTGCCAGCATCGGATTTCGAAGATTCATGCCGTATCGGTTGCGGCTGATCGCCGGCTTCATATGCAGTGCCAAGCCGATTTTCAGCTCTTTGTCATGCAGGATGCCAAGCTTCAGTTCACGATCAACAGCTTTGATCATGGCAAGTGTCAGCTGATCGGTTTCCTCTTCTATTGAAAATGTGTCCTCTCCGCATTGTGATTGTGTCATTCGTTTTGTGCCAAGGAGATGCATGGTGATGTAGGCCGTCTCGTCTTTCGGAAACGTAACGGCAAGCTTTGATTCCAGCTCTTTTACGATGGCTTCTGCAGCCTGGTACTCCTTTTGATGCAGGATATGATCCATATCTTTCGGGAAAAGAGAAACATAGTTTTCCGTTCTGATCCGTTTACAGGCGATAGCGATATGGATAATGAGGTTATTCAGTCCCATGTTGGACAGAGGGATGCGGTCGTTTTTCATTTTTTTCAAGATGGCGGAACGGATGATCTCAATTTCTTCTTTTGGCAAAATATCAGCCTTTTCATTTAAAACATCTATCTCCGTTTCTCTTTCATCAACAATGTACTCCGCCATGCAGTACCTCATCTGCACCTCGTCCCCGCGCAGCTTGAAGCCGTAATTCGGACGTGTTTCCATGACGATGCGGTAAGGCAGCAGACGTTTCTTGACTTCCTTTAAATCCGTTTGGAGTGTAGATTTTGAGATAAATAGTTCTTCAGCAAGTTCATCGAGCTTGAGATAATGGTCCGCCAGCAGCAGACGTTTCATAAGATAGGCCATTCTCTCCTCCGGCAATACCGGCAGGCCCTTTTTTTGCTGAAATACATCTTGCAGCAGTGTTCTGAATACTTGCTCGTCATCAATGCGGAGCTTGTAGCCGGAGCCTCTTACAGATTGTACAAAGGCACCGTGGCCGCTTAGCACACCTTGCAGTTCCTTTATATCATTGCGGACTGTCCGCGTCGTTACGTTTAATTGCGCGGCAAAAAACGAACTTGTCACCGGGGCTTCAGCCGCCATCAGCAAGCACAGAATATCACGAAGTCGCCCATGAAGCATGAGAAAAACCTCCTATCTAGTAGATGCAGGGATTCAGTGAATAGGCAGAAAGGATGATGAAGGGATGCGAAATGTATATAAATTCTATAATGGAGAGAATGGCAAGTCAATGAACATCCGGAGGACTAGAGGGAAAACTGACCTATAAAAAAACAGCCGGGATCAGCCGGCTGTTCTAGATGCGGACATATTCTTTTGTTTAGACGCCTTGCGATCCTTCATGATTTTTCGAACAATCGGGTAAATGACCGGCGCCCATTTGATAACGGTTTTGATCATCTTTTTCAAAGCTCCGATTCTCCCTTCTTTTTTCTCAACCATTCCCCTGATTGCCTCTTCCTTAAACATGCTAACGCGACACGTACCTGTTTCCCGTCACCCAGAAACGCCATGGATAATCGCGTGCCTCCCCGCTGTTGTCAATGCCGATGCGCGGGCCGGTTGAAATTGCTTCCGGTGTGTACCCGCTTTCGATGTAAAGCGGCTGTTCCGTGATCCAGCGTCCGTAGTCATTCATCGTGACGCCAAGCGCTTTCGTCAGCTTTCCTGGTCCGTTTGTCCATTCCCTCGGACTCCTGCCCGGCCTTCTCTCCTCCATTAACAGCTGGCCTTCATGCGGCTCAATCGCCCTGATTAATACCGCTTGCGGGACATCCTCTTCCGCGGCAACGACATTCAGCAATGTATGGGTGTGCATCACGTATGTATATACCCGCCCAGCTTCTGCAAACATGATCTCAGTCCGCTTCGTCCGGCGGTTGTTAAAGCTGTGGGCCGCTCTGTCTCCAGCCCCCATATAGGCCTCTGTTTCCACAATATAGCCTGACGCTGTGCCTTCGTCTGTTTCTTTTACAAGAAGGCAGCCCAGAAGCGATGGGGCAAGCTCAAGAGCGGTTTTTTGATAAAACGTGATGGGCAGCGGATTTTTTTCTCTCGTCACGAATCGACCTCTCCTTTTACCGATTTTTGTACATTGTACCATTCCCGAAGCAGATCAAAAAAAACGGCTGTTTTAAAATCTTTCCATTCAGGGAATATTGTTACCGTTCAAAAAAGGAGGGCCAACCATTGAAAGATGATCATCAAAACAAGCAGCACCAAACAAATGCCCAAGGAAGCGAGGAAGCGCTTTCCCATAAGACATCCGGGAAAAACGAGTCAGAGGATACCTTAACGAATAGGCAGGGGCATCCTGTTACTGACAACCAGAATGTGAGAACCGTCGGGAATAGAGGGCCTACAACACTTGAGAACTATGATTTTCTCGAAAAGATCAGCCACTTCGACCGGGAACGCATCCCTGAGCGGGTTGTTCATGCCAGGGGAGCAGGTGCACACGGGTATTTTGAAGCGTACGGAAGCTTCGGAGACGAACCGATTTCAACATACACACGGGCCAAGCTCTTTCAGGAAAAAGGCAAGAAAACACCGGCATTTGTCCGTTTTTCAACTGTGAATCATGGAAAACACTCGCCTGAAACATTGAGAGACCCGCGCGGTTTTGCTGTAAAGCTATATACAGAAGACGGAAACTGGGATTTGGTCGGGAACAACCTAAAAATCTTTTTTATCCGCGACCCGCTGAAATTTCCGGATCTTGTACACGCATTTCAGCCTGATCCAGTGACAAACATCCAGGATGGTGAACGTATCTTCGATTTCATTTCTCAATCTCCTGAAGCGACACACATGATCACCTTCTTGTTTTCGCCTTGGGGCATTCCGGCCAACTACCGGCAAATGCAGGGTTCAGGCGTACATGCCTATAAATGGGTGAATGAGGAGGGCAAGGCCGTTCTCGTGAAATACCATTTTGAACCGAAGCAGGGCATCCGCAACCTGACACAGAAGGAAGCAGAAGAGATTCAAGGGAAAAACTTTAACCATGCCACACAGGATTTATATGACGCGATTGAAAATGGCGATTATCCAGAGTGGGAAGTGTATGCACAAATCATGAGCGATGATGAGCATCCTGAACTGGACTTTGATCCTCTTGATCCGACAAAACTGTGGTATAAAGACGATTTTCCATGGAAACCGATCGGCAAATTGGTTCTGAACAAAAATCCGGAAAACTACCATGCGGAAGTGGAGCAAGCTTCATTTGGAACGGGGGTGCTTGTCGACGGGCTTGATTTTTCAGACGACAAATTGCTCCAGGGGCGTACGTTTGCCTACTCTGATACGCAGCGCTACCGTGTAGGCGCAAATTACCTGCAGCTTCCGATCAACTCGCCGAAAAAGCATGTCGCCACCAACCAGGAAGGCGGGCAGATGCAATATCGGGTCGATAGAGCAGAAGGACAAAACCCGCACGTCAACTATGAGCCATCCATTATGGGCGGGCTGAAGGAAGCGAAGCAGGACGGAAAAGACCATACGCCGCATGTCGAAGGTGATGTAAAGCGTGAAGCGATTGACAGAACAAACAACTTCGGACAGGCTGGAGAAACGTACCGGAGATTTACTGAATTTGAGCGGAACGAATTGATTACGAATTTGGTGAATACGCTTTCTACGTGCCGAAAAGAAATTCAGGATCAAATGATTGAGAATTTCACAAAAGCTGATCCTGACTACGGAAAACGTGTAGCAGAAGGGCTAAAAAAGGTTTCCGAAAACAACAGCAACGGGCCGATCGGCACAACTGAAACGGAACAGGCTGCAAAGCAGGCTGAACAGGAGAGCCATCCATCTGATCCGTATTAACAAAAGCGAACAGGGCTTTTTTTGAAGCCCTGTTTTTTTATTTTTCTATTGAAACGTTTTCAACAATTGTGTTGTACTGGAAGGAAAGGGGTGGAGAGATACGATGGAATTACAGCAGGACTTGATTCCTCAGAAAAAAACAATCGGCGCCTTAGATCACGCCGTTTTTTTATGCATGGTATTTTGTTTCTGGTTTTCAGGCTATATTTACGTTCCTGTATTCAGTCTGTATTTGGAGGATCTGCACTTTTCATATGGCGCAATCGGCATCATTCTCGGCAGCTACGGGGTCACGCAAATCCTTCTGCGATTCCCGCTCGGCCTTTTGTCAGACATCCTGTTTTCCTTGCGCAAGCAATTGTTAATTGCCGGGTTCGGCTTTTCCGTCTTCAGCAGCCTGCTTTTTCTGATGTTTGATTCTTTCTTCTTCGTGCTGGCCGCCCGGCTTTTCGCGGGAATCACTGCTTCTATGTGGGTGATGGCGACCATTTTATACGCACATTATTTCAACAATGGCAATGCATCAAAAGCAATGGGCATCATGCAGTTTTTTACCGTCATGCCTCAGTTTGCCAGCATTGTGTTCTGCGGGCTCGCCGCAGCCCATTTAGGGAGGCAGGTTCCTTTTTGGATGGCGCTGGCAGCTTCTGCCGCAGGTCTGGTGATCTGCTGCTTTATTAAGGATCCGTCTGCTCCTCCCGCAAACCGTGACACCATTCGTGTCAATCAGTACATCAAAGATACATTGCGGCTGCCAAAGCTGAAGCTTTTCACCATCCTGTCTATGACGGCCCATGCCGTATTATTTATCACAGTGTTTGGTTTTACGCCGCTTTACATGAATCAGCTCGGAATGGGCGACGCGGAGCTTCTTTGGGTGATGAGCGCCTTTTTCCTCCCACACGCAGCCGCCACATTAAGCTTTGTGTTTCTGCGCTTTACAAGCCTTATCGCTTACTCCGTGATGCTCATTAGTTTCGCTGTCACCGGGGTCTGTTTGCTATATGTTCCTTTTTCAGCTGCATTGTTCACGGTTTGCATCACACACGCCTGTATCGGGCTGGCGCTCGGCTTCGTTTTTCCTCTGCTGCTAAGCCATGTCGTCGAAATCAGTTCTGCCCGTTTAAAAATGTCAGTGATGGGGTTTTATCAATCATTTTATGCGCTAGGCATCTTCCTCGGGCCCCTTCTTGCCGGAAAAATCGCACAGCTTGTCGGGCTTGCGGGAGTTTTTTATGGAGCCGGGTCTCTGGCATTTGCCGCCTTTTTTGTGATGCTCGCGCAAAAACGTAACATGATCAATTAATAGCTTTCATACCGCCGGAAGCGCCACACAGAAAACACGGCCAGAAGCATGATGCACAGAATGGAGAAAGTGAGTGACCATCCGAAAAAATCTGCCCGCTCTCCATGAAGAAGGATATGCTCCGCCTGCTTGCAAATCTCGGCCGGAAGCCACTTCGCACCATCTGGAAATAGTGAAACAGCAAAGGAAACAGCTGCTGTGAGCCCGATCCCGCAAGCCGCAGCTGCTCCGACAGACCGGAATATCGTACTTCCGGCAAGGCCGGCGGTCACAATAAATATCACCCAAAGAGCGTAAAGGCCAAGGCTTGCGGCAAAGCGGCTGAATAATGCGTCCTCAAACAGCAGCCGAACGTAATAATAAGCAAGCCCGTATCCAACTGCAAACGACATAATGCCGATCACGCTTTGGATGAGCCATTTACTCACGATATAATGGGCTGCCGTCACAGGCCGCGACATAATCAGCGCTGTTACCCCTTGATTTCTTTCATTGGCTACACTGCCCATCACGCTAAAGATGACCAGAGCCATGCCAAGCGTGTTGAATTGAGAAAGCGTGCTGACCATCACTTCAGACCCGGAGGGCATCGTAAAACTAATTTTCATGCCGTCAGGAAGGTTCCCTCCATGTGCGATGATTTCCGGCATATAATAAATGGTCAGCGGCTGTGTCAGCCCGACGATCATCATCGCAATCGGCAGCCAAATCAGCTTGCCGCTTTTCCATCCTTCCAGCCACTCCTTCTGCAAAAGCGCCATCATCACCTTCATGCGTGCACCACCTTTAGATAGACGTCTTCTAGAGACTCCGTTTTCTGTTCAAATCGGGTGACGGTCAATCCCTTTCGGATACAGTCACTTAATAATGACCGGCCAGCGTTTATATCAGGCAGCTCGAAAACCGCTTGGGACGGATTCTTATAGACAATAGCTGAGACGTAAGGCTTCTCTTCAAGCCAGCCTTCCAGCTTCTCTTTCACTGAAAGGGTAAAAACGTTCGTTTGCTGCTGTTGTTTCAGCTCCTGTAACTCGCCTTTCCATGAAATTTCACCGTTTTTCATAATCACCACTTGATCACACACCTGTTCTGCATCGTGCAAAACATGTGTAGAAAACAGAACGGCCATATGCTTTTTCAGCTCCCGCATCATGTCCAGCACCTCGAACCGTCCTGTCGGATCAAGGGCAGACACCGGTTCATCCAATATCAAAAACTTCGGTTTATGGAGCAGTGCCTGTGCCAGACCGAGTCTTTGTTTCATGCCTCCTGAATAGCCCCCGATCTTTTTGTGCGCCGCTTCGTGCAAACCCACAAATTCCAGCATCTCGCCGATTTCCTCTTGGCATTTTCTCTTCGAAAGGCCGGACAGTCTCCCCGCAAATGTCAAAAATTCATTTGCGGTCATCCAGGAATAAAAAGCTGGATACTGCGGGAGGTACCCAATCAAACGCCGATCCGGCTTTTTTTCTCCTAACAGCTTAATGTTTCCGGAGGTTGGCGAAAGCAGACCGGCCAGCATTTGCAGAGTCGTGGTTTTGCCGGCTCCATTGGGACCTAATAGCGCGACACACTCGTTTTCATTCACGTGAAAACTGATATTCTTTACAGCTTCATGATGCCTGTACGATTTGCATAATGATTCAATAGACAGCATATCGGCTTACCTTTGCTTTCTGCCGACGGTGAAAAATAAAATCGGCCCGATAATATTGATACATACGATGATTGCAGCCCACATCCACTTTGGCCCGTTCGTCCGCTCTTCTTTTATACAGCTGATAAGGGCAAACACCGCCAAAGCCAGCTGTAATACAATCAGCGGCAAAATCATTTCCCAAGAAATATTCATTGCTTGATCCCCCTTTTCTTCCGATCCGGCCTAATGACAAAAAAGTAATAACAAATCAGAGGCATCGGTGCTTGAATCAATCCGACAATCCCCCAAACCCATGCCATGTGATTACGTTTTTTCGCATCAATAAATAAAAAGATTCCCTGCGCCAATACGATGAGACAAGCCGCAACCGTTATGATAATTTCTGTTTGTGTCATCCGCGTTTCACCTCGCATTCGCCGAGATGCCTTTTTTTCTCAGCCGCAATCAAAATCGGCAGCACCGCAAGCACACAAACCTGAAGCACAATAAACACAGCAGGAGCTTGAGTGAAAGCTAAGATTGCAGCACTCACAACCATCAGCGCGCAGAATACAAATAAAATGATCTCTTGAAGAAGTTTTTTTCTATATTCAGCTTTCATTTGTGACAGCTGGTGAAGCAGTTCTTTTTGAGTCGGTATAGAGGGATTGGCTGTTTGATCAATTTTTTTCCATTCTGACTTTAAATGATCAGAAAGCTTTTCTTTATTCATCGTCCCACTCCTTTCTGATTTGCTGGAGCCCTTTATGAACTCTGGACTTTACAGTGCCTTCTTTGATTTGAAGCATCACCCCGATTTCAGCGTAGGTATAGCCGTAGTAATGCCTTAATAAAACCGGTGTGCGCAGTTTAGGGTCCAGCTTTGAAAACAGATCGAGCGTTTCGCTCCACTCTGCCCCTTTCGCCGACACGTCCCACTTGATCTTGCGGATTGTTTCCTCCGTAACTGTCTGATTCCGTTTCCATTCTCTCTTTCTCTTTTTCTGGTGATCGAGATAGAGCCGCGATGCAATGGAGATCAGCCATGTGGAGAATTTTGAACGGCCCTGAAAGCTTCTTAAATGGATGTACCCTTTCAGAAAGGTTTCCTGAACAAGTTCCTCGCTGAGATCGGGGTGAAGGGAAAGCTTTAACAAGTATTTATATAAGAAAGAATAGTGATATTGGAAAAGGGCTGTAAACGCCTCGTCGTTTCCCTCTTTCGCCTGCTGGATCAGCCGCTGTTCTTCATGTGTATCCAATGACCGTGATCCCCCCTTTTTTGTTTTTCTGCCTTATGAGACGACACCGGATTCAAAAGCGTTCATCTTTTTTACAATTCTTTTCAGCCATTGACAGATCAGGCTTCCCGGCCGTTTGGCTGCATATCCTTATTTGTAAACCCTCTTATAGTCTGTTAAGCTATGACTTTATGTCGATTTCAAAAAAACATCCAATATGGAGGACGATGCATTGAAAGTAGAAAGGCGAACGATTGAATATATTCCGAATGAAGAAAGACATGGTAAAGCGAAAGATTTATTTCCCGTATGGTTCGGGGCTAATATGCATATCACCACGTTAGTGACCGGCACGATTCCCGTTGCAATGGGACTTAATCTGTTTTGGAGTGTTGCCGCTATTATTTGCGGAACCTTAATCGGTGCCATATTTATGGCGTCTCATTCCGCGCAAGGCCCTCAGCTAGGCATCCCGCAAATGATTCAAAGCCGTGCCCAATTCGGCGTAATCGGAGCGATTCTTCCCCTCTTCTTAGTCATGTTTATCTACCTTGGTTTCTTCGCAAGCAGTACGATTCTGGCGGCCGGAACCTTAAGCAGCTTTGTTCCCATCCCGGGATCATGGAGCATTATAGGCTTAAGCGCCGTATGTTTTTTACTCACCATTTTCGGCCATGATTTGATTCACAAAATGCAAAAAATCCTTTCTTGGACCTCTTTTGCTGTATTTTTTGCTGCAACGATTCTCATTTTTCAATTGCCGATTCCAGCAGGCAGCTGGATTCCCGGAGCGATTGATCTGCCAATTTTCTTGGTGGCAGTCAGCGCAGTTGCGACGTGGCAGCTTGCCTACGCGCCGTATGTTGCCGATTATTCAAGATATCTGCCAGTTAAAACACCGGCTTCAAAAACATTTTGGTACAGCTATGCAGGTACATCTGTCAGCTCCATCTGGATGATGCTGCTCGGCGCATTGCTGACAACCTCACTTCCTGACTTTACGGCAAACTCAGGCAGCCAGATTGTCCAATTGTTCGGTCCCTTCTCGTTTATTATGCTGATCATTGTGTTATTTGGGCAAATGGCAATCAATGTTTTTAACCTGTATGGGGCCTTCATGTCCACGACAACAACGCTGGAGCCGTTTCTGAAATTAAAAGTCACGCCCAAAGTCAGAATCATCATGATCCTGGGTGTCACGCTTGTCGGCACAGTCTTAAGCCTACTGGGACAGAGCAATTTTATGGAGCTGTTTTTGAATTTTATCTTTTTCATCAGTTATTTCTTAATTCCGTGGACGGCAATCAATTTAGTCGATTACTACTTCGTTCGCCACGGAAAGTATCAAGTCAAAGCCATGTTCGACGTAAACGGGCCTTATGGAAAGGTCAATTGGATCACCACAATTGCGTTCGTTCTGTCTATCTTGCTGGAAATTCCGTTTATCAACACAAGCTTTTACATCGGACCGCTTGCCAAAATGTTTGGCGGCGGAGACATCGCATGGATTATCGGCTTGGCCGTGCCTTCTGTGCTTTACTATGTATTAATGAAACCGCGTCTGAAAAAACGGGCGGGGTATCAAGAAAAGCTGTCTTCTCTCTGAAGACAGCTTTTTTATCATTCAAATCGTTTCCACACGCGGGGCAGGATGTCAGATAGCTCATGAGCGAGCAACGTATGAGCGGAGTGCTCGTCCGTCCAGAGCTCGGCGCACGCACCATGCAAATAGACCGCGTTTAATACGGCGTGCTTTGGATCTTCATGGCAGCAGAGCATCCCCAATATCATGCCCGTCAGCGTGTCACCGGTTCCGCCCTTGGCGAGCGCCCCGTTTCCGGTTGGATTGAGCCAGCAGTCTCCATCAGGAAACGCGATGACGGTTTGGTTTCCTTTTAACACAATGACAGTCTGCAGCTGAGCCGCCCATTCCTTTGCATATTCCGCTCTTTTTTTCTGCAATTCGTTCACGGGCACCCCTGTCATTCGGAAAAACTCGCCCGGGTGCGGCGTGAGGATGACGGGGCCCTCCCGTTTCGGATATGTGCGCTTCGCCAGCGCTCCGGCATCCAAAATAACAGGACAATCAGCCGTAAGCACATGATCGACTGCCTGCTGTACGCTTTCCGTTTGCGGAAGGCCCGGTCCGATGGCAATGGCCCGGTACGTCTCTTCAAGCTGAGCATCCGCCGCCTTTTTCCAGCCGTCACGCCAATAGGTCGCCTCGGGCAAAACAGGAACAATTAGCGGGATTACGTTTTCTGATGTACCGATGACAAGCTTGCCGAGACCGCTCCGCATGGCCCCAAGCCCTGCAAGCAGCGCTGCTCCCGGCATGTCGTCACTTCCAGCCAGCAGCAAAGCCGTACCGTACGTGCCTTTATGGCTCTCCGCATCTCTTTCAGGAAGCGTGGCCCTTACATGCTCTTCCGTCCAAAATGGAACATTCATCTCTATCCCTCCTCTGCTTTCTTTTCCTATTTTTCCTGTCCCTTTTCTTTTTCAAACAAAAAAGACAGCCTTTTAGGGCTGTCTTTTATTTTACAGGAACATCAAGGTGATACAGGCGGCGATATCGTTCGTTTGCCGCCAGCAGCTCCTCATGGGTTCCTTCCATTTCTGTTTTGCCGTTTTCGAGAAATACGATTTTATCGGCTGCTTCCACTCCCGCGAGATGGTGTGTAATCCATAAAATCGTTTTTCCTTTCAGCACCTCAAACACCGTTTCCATCAATTCACGTTCGGTAATAGGATCGAGGCCGACTGTTGGCTCATCGAGGATGATGATCGGTGTATCCTGCAGCAAAATCCTCGCAAGTGCGATCCGCTGGCGCTCTCCACCGGAAAAACGGATGCCGGTTTCTTGTACAGAGGTATGATATCCGTCAGGCAATGACTCAATGTAGTCATGCAGCTTGACCTGCTTTGCGGCGCGGCGCACATCCTCGTCGCTTGCTTCTCCGTTTCCGAGCCTGATGTTGTTCAAAATGCTTGTATCAAACAGGTGCGGTTTTTGATTTAACACGGCCACCGCATCCGCAATCTGATCCTTTAACAGCGCTGTCTCCACTCCGTTTAACGTCACAGAACCGGAGTCCGGTTTCAAGGCGCCTTCGATTAATGCAAGCGATGTTGATTTCCCAGAGCCGCTTCGGCCGAGCAGCGCCATTTTTTCTCCTTGGCGCAGCGTAAAGGAAAAGTTGTGCAGCACTTGGCTGCTGTTGTCATAAGAAAACGTCACATCACGAAAGGCCAAGGTGACATCTTGAAGATCGAGAATTTGATCCCCTGATTCAGTTTGTGACGCCTCCGGCTGAGGAGCCACATTGTTCATGCGTCTGATAGAATCCTGATAGCCCGGCACTTCGCCTAAGGCATCCGAAAGCGGCAAAAAGGCTTCCGTCAACGGAAACACCACTAGCACAAAAGCGGCAATCATCGTTTTAGCGAGCTCGCCGTCCGCTTGCTGTCCCGCTGTCCAAAACAGCATCAGCAAAATAAGGCCAGCGACAAGGCATTGCGCAGCAAAGTCCCGCCATCTTGTAAAGCGTTGTTTTTTCCGTTCAAGCTCAAACCAATCACGTTCCTCTTTTTCATAAGCATCAATAAAAGCATGCCGGCGTCCGCTGAACATCCAGTCGCTGACACCCATCACAGCATCTGTCAGACGGCTGTACAGCACATTCCGTCCGCTTTTCAGCTTCGCATTCTTCGCTC
Organism: Bacillus sp. FSL K6-0255; assembly: GCF_045040725.1. Classification (NCBI taxonomy): domain Bacteria; kingdom Bacillati; phylum Bacillota; class Bacilli; order Caryophanales; family Bacillaceae; genus Bacillus; species Bacillus sp. FSL K6-0255. Next base: position 3,858,287 of record NZ_CP150278.1, read on the forward strand.
TCGTCACGAGCAAAGACACAACCGGAAACAATACAACAAGAACAAACAAATACAGCGCAAGCAATATGGCAAACGGCCAAGAGAAGAAGCCGAGCGCTATCACTGACACAGCATACAGGAGCAAGGCTGAGATCGCAGGAAAAATCGTTTTTAAGAAAGCATCCTGCAAATGCTCAATATCCTCAGACAAAATGCCGAGCATATCCCCCGTGCGAAAACGGGAACGCAGCATCAAAGCACCCGGCTCAAGCATATTGTAAAGGCGGACGCGCATGTCAGATACGATTTTCAAAATGATGTGATGGCCGACGAGCCGTTCCACATATCGCGACACAGAGCGCGCAATCCCAAAGGTGCGCACAGCGACAATCGGCACATAAATGAGCAGAATGTTTTCCGGCCTTGTCGCCGCTTTAGAAATCAAAAAACCTGAGGTGAACATGAGAAAAGCAGCAGAAAAAATCGTCACCGCACCCAAAAAGATAACCAGAACGAACAGGCGGGCATTTTGCTTGATATACGGCAAAATCCATTCTTCTTTCTTCATGCTCTTTCCCCCAGTTGTGCCTTCACGAGTTTGGTATACACACCGTTTTTCTCCAGCAGTTCATTGTGAGTCCCAATTTCCGCAACCCTGCCCCCGTCAAGCACGATAATTTCGTCCATATCGAGCATCCAGTGAAGGCGGTGAGTCGCGAGAAAGACGAGCTTATCCTCAAATAAATCCAGCATCGTTTCTTTTATTTCATATTCTGTTTCGATATCAAGATGGGCGGTCGGCTCATCCAGCAGCAGGATCGGACGGTTTCCCAAAAAGGCGCGGGCCAGCGCGACACGCTGTGCCTGGCCGCCGCTGAGCGCCCGGCCGCCTTCCCCGATCCGCCCCTCTAATCCGTCAGGAAGGTTGTTCACCAGCTCCGTCAGTCCCGCTGAGGCAGCAGCACGTGTTGTATCCTCTGCCGAAGCGCTTGGATGGTAGAAGCGAATGTTGTTGCCAAGCGTATCATCAAAAATGTACGGATGCTGGGGAATGTAAAGAAGGTTCTTCTGCCAGCTGCCGTCCTGCAAATGGGACCGGCTTGTACCATTAACCTCAATCATCCCGCCATCCGGCTCTAAAAATCCGCCGAGAATATCAATTAATGTTGATTTTCCGGCGCCGCTTGCACCGATAATGCCGATTTTTTTCTTGCCTTTGAATGAGAGATGAATATCAGACACCGAACGGCCGACTGACACGCCTGACAGCTTCAGCTCATCCTGATCGGACCAAGCTTCGAGCTGAAGCGGCGTCTCTTCTTTAAAACCAGGCTGCGACAAAATCTCTTGAATGGTTTTTCCTGCTTCCTGGCCGTTCAGCGTTGCATGATAATCATTCCCCACTTCCCGCACCGGCAAAAAATACTCAGGCGCCAGAATAAGCGCCGTTAAAGCAGGGCCAAGCAAAATATCGCCGTCAATGAGGCGCAGGCCCAGAAATACTGCGACTGTCGCCACCGACAGCATCGTGAAAAAATCGAGGGCGAATGATGACAAAAACGCCACCCGGAGTGTGCTCATCGTTGCCTTGCGATACCGCTCACTCACATAGAAAATATTTTTGATGTGTGACTTGCTCAAACCTAGGAAACGCAATGTCTCCAGCCCGCGAAGAGAATCAACAAAATGATTGGAAAGTCTCTGATAGGATTTCCACTGACGATCCGCTTTTCTCTGCGCGACAAGGCCGAGGAGAATCATAAAGATGATCAGAATCGGCATAGCAGCGACTAAAATGATGGCTGATGTCCGATCCTGAAAAAACACATAAATGACAACTGCCGCAGGCACAATCGCCATGCTGACCATTTTCGGCAGAAACAGCTCCAGGTAGCGGCGGAACTGGCTGATGCCTTCCATCGCCAGCGTCACCATTTGCCCCGTCCCCTCTTTCTTTGCAAAGCGGGGGCCTAATCGGAACAGCTGATCAAGAAAACTTTTCCTCAAATCTGCTCCTGTCCGGGCGGCGTATTGATAGACGATTTTCTGTCGCGCCACCGTCACCCCGTGCCGGGCGATAAAAGCGATGAGGAAAAAGCCGATCATCGGAAAAAGGGAGGTAATGCCCTTCCCGTTGAACAGTCCGGTTACGGCCTCACTCAGCCACTCTGCCTGCATAATAATGGCGGCTGTCTGAATCATCGTTAAACAAGTAATCAAGGTGAGAATCCGCTTCATTCCTTTATATCGAAACAGGTCTTTTCCCATTAATAAGTCATAGGCTCCTTATGGCTGACGCGCTTCCGGAAGACATAATAGCTCCAGATCTGGCTGCCGATGACGAACGGCAATAGCGTTAATGCTGCAATTGACATGACTTTAAGCGAATAATCTCCAGAAGAAGCGTTAGCTACTGTTAAATCGTATGCGCTATGAAGCGAGCTGACCATTACACGAGGGAATAGGGAAATAAAGATCATTCCCACGGTCAGCGCCAGACCAGCGCCTGTCATCCCAAATGTCCAGCCGTCTTTTTTCTTACGAATAAATACAGCCGCGAGCATAAAGCAGATGACAATCAAAACAGCGAGCGGAATGGTAATCTCGCCGCGGCGTGTAAACATGTCTGTCTGATACGCAGAAAGGGCCGCGAAGGCAAGAACCGCTACAAAAACAACACCCATTATCTTTTGCGCCATTTTCCGGGCGCGGTTTTGCAAATCACCAATCGTACGCAGCGTGATAAACATTAATCCATGCTGGAAGCAAAGAAGCGTTACCGTCACACCGCCAAGTATAGAATATACATTGATATAATCAGATACATGTGCGTGAATGTTCATGTCGGCATCAATCGGCATCCCGCGGAATAATGTCGTGAACAGCACACCAAGCACAAACGGAGGAATTAGACTGCCGAAAAAAACGACCCAGTCCCAAACCTTTACCCATTTTAAATGATCCACCTTGCCGCGGAACTCAAACGCGACCCCGCGGCCCATTAACGCAAGCAGCACTATGACAAACGGAATGTAATAACCGCTCAGCATCGTTGCATACCAGTTTGGGAATGCCGCGAAAATGGCGCCTGCGCCAGTCAAAAGCCACACTTCATTCGCGTCCCAGAACGGCCCGATCGTGTTGATCAGCACTCTGCGTTCTAATTCATTATGGCCAAGAAAACGGGTCGCCATGCCGACCCCGAAATCAAAGCCTTCCAAAAAGAAGAATCCTACAAACAATACAGCAACGAGTATAAACCAAAGATCATGAAGAGATGCCATGGTATACCTCCTGACTAAATGGATCTGTTGATACAGGCACATCATGATGATTATCATGCTCCGCACCTTTTTTAATCTCACGGATAAACAAGAAGACAAGCAGTGCACCAAGAATCATGTACATCACACCGAATGCGATGATTGAGAATAACAAGGAACCCGCTGTTACGTTAGGCGACACAGATTGAGCGGTTGTCATTAACCCCATAACCGTCCAAGGCTGACGTCCGATTTCTGTCATAATCCAGCCCGCGGAGTTTGCAAGAAACGGGAAGGAAATCAACGCGATCATGATGCGCAAATACCATTTGCTGTTTTCAAGCTTTTTACGGCGGTTTAACCAAAGGCCGCCTAACGCAGCAAGAATCATGACAACACCTGCTCCTACCATGATGCGGAAGCTCCAGAATGTCGTTTTCACTGGCGGAATGTAGTCGCCTTTTCCGTATATTTTTTCGTACTCAGCCTGAAGGGTTTTCATCCCTTTGACACTTCCGCTGAATTTCTGATAAGCCAAGTAGCTCAAGGCATAAGGAACTTTGATTTCATTTGAGCTTTTTTCATTTTTTGTATCGATCGTCGCAAAAGCGGTCCAAGCAGCAGGGTCACCGCTGTCTTCCCATAGGCCTTCACTGGCAGCCATTTTCATCGGCTGTGATTCCATCAAGTGCTCAGCCTGCATGTGTCCGCTAAGGCCGACGCCAAGACCGGCACAAAGACCGACGATCATTGCGAGTTTAAAAGATTGCTTAAAGAACGGCACTTCTTTTTTCTTCAGCAGTTTAAAAGCACTCACTCCGGCAATAAAGAAAGCTCCAGTGGCAAGCGCACCGAAAATAACGTGCGGGAATTCAACCCAAAGCTGAGGGTTTGTAATCAACGCGCCAAAATCATTCATTTCCGCGCGGCCGTTTTTGATCGTAAAGCCGACCGGCTCCTGCATAAAGGAGTTTGCTGTTAAAATCCAGAAAGATGACATGATCGTTCCGAATGATACGAGCCATATGCAGAGCGCGTGAATTTTCTTCGGCAGGCGGTCCCAGCCAAAAATCCATAATCCGATAAAAATAGATTCCATGAAAAACGCCAATAATGCTTCAATCGCAAGCGGAGCGCCAAATACATCTCCGACAAAACGGGAGTAATCTGACCAGTTCAGTCCAAACTGGAATTCTTGCAAAATCCCCGTTACAACACCGACTGCGAAATTTATTAAGAATAAGTGTCCCCAAAACTTTGCCATTTTGAGATACAGCTCATTTTTCTTTACAAGATAAAGAGTCTCCATCAACGCAACCATAAACACAAGCCCGATAGACATCGGCACAAACAAGAAGTGAAACAACGTTGTTGATGCAAATTGTATGCGGGCTAATACCAATTCACTCATGCTTTCTCCTCCATTTCCGGTTAAAACTGTTAATTTGCTCACTACTTCACAAATAGAACCGAGACTTTGATCAGTAATTCACAAAATAGACGAAAAAAATATTGCTCAATATTTCACAAATGTGTCAAAAAGTCATCCAATATGATGCAAGATTGCCAGACTGACCAAATGACACAATCTCTGACTGGTTCATATTAAGTACTTTACAACGATTCATTTCAAAAATAAAGCCTAAAATACCTAAAAAGTCCCGCACTATGTGACGGATTTTTGTCTATTTTGTTGCTTATTTATGTCGGCTGCTAGGATAAATGACCCTTTATTATCGTACATCAACACATCGTTCCTTGCGAACAAAATGCTTGCCCCCGCCCCAGCACTCGAGTCTCAGCATTCCGTCTTAAACCGATTTTAGTCAGAATGCCTCTTTTCATTTGAACCGGTAAGAGGAGAAAAGTTGAATAGTAAATTTTTAATATATTAATAATTTCAATTTTTTAGTATACTTAACATAGTGAACAATTTCACTGCATCAAGAATAGGGGAGGTTTTTCAATGGGAGAGCTTCAAACACACATGCAATTGCAAACGGATACAATTCACGAAGGGGTTCGAAAAGAGAATTGGTTTGCGAAAGCCATGAATATAAAAGTAGGCATCATACCGCTTCCTGTGTATGCCTTGCTGTTTATATTAATCACTGTTTTTGTTATGCATCACGATGTAAAAAGTGACATTTTGACATCCATTGCCGTCATGGCGTTTTTCGGGTTTACCTTTGCCCAAATCGGCAAATCGATACCGATTGTTCGTTCTATCGGCGGCCCGGCCATCCTAGCTACTTTTATTCCGTCCGCTGTCGTGTACTATCACCTGCTGCCTAATGATATCGTCAAATCCACCACAGAATTTACAGAAAACTCAAACTTTCTATATTTGTTTATCGCCGGTATTGTCGTCGGAAGCATTCTCGGCATGAAAAGAGAAACACTCGTAAAAGCATTCATGAAAATCTTTATTCCGCTTATTGTCGGTTCTGTCACAGCCGCTATTGTCGGACTGGCTGTCGGGACATTGCTCGGACTCGGATTTCAGCATACCCTGCTGTACATTGTCATTCCGATCATGGCTGGAGGAGTCGGAGAAGGCGCTATCCCGCTGTCCATCGGATATTCTGACATCATGCCCATTTCTCAAGGGGAAGCGTTTGCACTTGTTCTGCCATCGATTATGCTGGGCAGCTTGTGCGCGATTATTCTAGCGGGATTGCTGAACCGAATCGGAAAGAAAAAACCGGAATGGACAGGCAACGGCAAAGTGGACCGCTCCGAAGAAGAGTCCCCTGCGCTGGAGGAATCTCAAAGCGGACAGCAAATGTTCAACCTTTCTTTATTTGCGTCAGGCGGTATCCTTGCTGTTTCTTTATACTTAGTCGGCATGCTCGCTCACGATTTTTTCGGTTTTCCGGCACCCGTTGCCATGCTGTTACTGGCTGTTCTAATCAAGCTGTTCAGATTGGTGCCTGCCTCAATTGAAAATGGCGCGTTTGGAGTGTCCCGCTTCTTTTCAACAGCTGTGACCTACCCGCTTCTCTTTGCGATTGGGGTATCCATGACGCCGTGGGACAAGCTTGTCGCCGCTTTTAACCTCAGCAATATTATCACGATTCTGTCTGTCGTTGTGACCATGATGGCCGTTGGCTTCTTCACTGGAAAATGGCTGAACATGTATCCGATTGAAACCGCCATTATTAATGCATGCCATTCTGGGCAAGGCGGCACGGGTGACGTTGCCATTTTAAGCGCCGCTGAAAGGCTTGAGCTAATGCCTTTCGCCCAGGTGTCTACCCGCATCGGGGGCGCGATTACAGTATCCTTAACCTTATTGCTGCTGCACCAGTTTTATTGATCCCCGCAAGCAAGTTCTTCGTCAAACGAAAGAGCTTGCTTTTTTGCATGTCCATGTTTTTGCAAGTTCCCATCCCATGCTATAGTAATAGTTGGAAATACTAGATAGAAAGGAATCTGGCATGCCTATGGGAACTCATCTATTTCTCTTTATGCTTCTCGGGCTGGGATTTTATTTGATATCAGCCCTAGCTGCAAAACTCATTCCGGCCATAGACTTCTGGATTGATATTGTTCTATGGGTCGGCGCTGCGGCTTACATCTTCTCTCATCTCTCATTCATGGACGGCATTGTCTCACTCGCGACAATGTTCTACTGCTATTGGACCGCAATGGATCTCATTGTTTCAGAGCGTGTGGAAAAACCTTCGGGAGACTGGCAGGAAATCGAGCTTGCCAAAAACAAAACACGCCTCCTGTCAGACATTACGCTGACCGCCATTGTGTTTGCAGGGGCTGTCATTTTTTTCATCTATGGACCTGACACAAGCCCTCTCAAATATGTGATCCTTCTCGGAATGATCTCCGGCGGAGGGGCACTTGTGAAGCGAATACTGAATGTTTTTAGCGTAAAGGTTTTTTATTCAGCAGCCTTAGAAAAATTGCATATCAGCTCACACTATGAAACCCGTACATACCCGCTTTCCGATTTGAAGAACATTCAGCTTGAATCAACAGCAGATCTCTTAAAGCTCCATCCGCTTCTGACGATGTATTCATCCCGTTTAGATTTGACAACAAGCTTTCAGCAAGTCATTAAACTGTCTCTTCCCGGCGAAACACTGTTTCTGACGGTGAAGGAACCGCAAAAATGGAAAACAATTCTTCAGGAATACACAGATGCAGAAAACAATGTGGACAATGTGATTTCTGTTTTGCCGTTTTATCATCGAAAAAATGTGAAGCGGCTGCTCGGTAAGCTTTATTTTGCCGCCAGCGTAAAAGGGGTATCCGCTTACGCCTTATTGGTGCTCGCGTTATACGCATTACACGCCTCTCCATGGGTCATGGCTGTTGCCGTAATCCTATATTGGGTATTCAACATGTATATGTCAGACCGTGTGTTGCGGGCGGCGATGGACGCCAAGTCTTGTCATCATCCGCATGTACAGGCCGCGGCCGATAAGATTTTCAGATCGGCCGGCATTTCCCATGTCCGCATATACGAAACGGAGAGTGATGATTACAACGGAATGGCAGTAGGCATGAATGTCGGGAGGTCAATGGTCATCCTGACAAGCGCCACACTAACACTTCCACAGCGTGTCATTGAAGGCATTCTGGCCCATGAGGCGATTCATATCAAAAAACGTGACGTTCTGTCATCACAGCTTTTGCGTTTTCTATATCTTGGAGCTGTCGTGGGGATTTTCCTCTTGTTTGAGCAGCATATCACCCATCCCGAGGCCCACAAAATTGCGCTTTGGGCTTTCATTATGGCAATCATTATCCTATTCCAGCTCTATCAATCCTTTTGTTCACAATGGATGGAGGTGCGTGCTGACAACCTTGGCGCATCATTGCTGGACGGCGGTTACAAACAAATGGCTGAAGCCTTGAGAATCTTGGCGGTTCGGCAAGATGAGGATATACAGAAACAAAGTGCCTATAGCTCTGAAGCAGGTGAAGACGAGCTTCAAATTGATTCTCTCACCCGTGATAAAAGCTGGTTTTTCAGATTGATTGATTTTCAGTTCGCTCCTCATCCTCCTATGTATTGGCGTGTCGGCACTTTATTGTCAAACAAAGGACATGGGGTGCTAAAGCGCTGGCTCAGAGACCGACTGAAAGAATCGATCACTTTGAAATGAAACCGGTCAGCGTTTCATCCGTATAACAGATATGGTGAAAAAAGGGAGTGACGCGAAGTGATTGTGATCATCTTATTGTTTATATCTATTATTGTTTTTCTTTCAGTCATTCAGCCGCAGCCCTCGAAAAACAAAAGCCGCCAGCAGGCGGACAGCGGTTTTTTCGGTTATTCAGACAACGGCTCGCACCATGATGGATGCGGCAGTGACGGAGGTTTCAGCGATTCCGGCTGTGGCGGCGGAGGGGGCGGCGATTAAACGCCGCCTTTTTTTATTTCATTGATTCGATGTACGCACCAAAAGCCGAGCCCGACATGCCTGGGGACACGCGCACACGATGGAGGGCATACATTCCCTGGTCTCTCGAAGCCGCGCCCGGTTCTGTCGTCACGCCCATTTGATAGCCTGTTTTTTCAGCGGCCTTCAGCGTCTCCTCATTGTAGCGCCCTACCGGATAGCTGATGATGGTGGTTTGCTGATGAAACATGTTGTCAAACAGCTTTTTCGAATCAGCCATCTCACTTTGCTGCTGTTGAGGCGTTAATCCGTTCAGCTCAAGGTGGTCAATCGTATGGCTTTCAATCGATATGCCGTGCTGTGCCATTTCCTTCATTTGGTCCTCTGTCAGATGGTGCTTATGTCCGATCGATTTGCCGATCATAAAAATCGTTGCCTTCATCCCGTACTTTTTCAGCACCGGATACGCATCTTGATAATTGTCGGTGTACCCGTCATCAAATGTGATCAGCACGCACTTCTCACTCGGTTTTTTATCCTGCGTCAGCATGAGATATGCCTCTTTCGGCGTTAATGTCTGATAGCCGTTAACATGAAGCCACTTCATATGCGCCTCGAATTCTTTCTTTGGCACACGGAGGCTGTTTCCTGAAGAAATGCTGTGGTACATCAAAATCGGCAGCTTTGCCGGTTTCTCTGTTTTGATCCATGCGGATGTATCGTCTTCTTTTTTCTGAACTTGTACTGCCTTTTTTTCCGGTTTCTTTTGTTCCGCTTTTGGCATCGGCTGCTCTGCATTCGCCTCTTGATCAGCGCAAGCCGCAAGAACCAAACAGCTGCCCAAAAGAAAGATGCTTAAAAACAATCGTTTCATCGTTCTCCTGCTTTCTGTCTATTTCTTCCTCCTTTTTCATCGGTTTGATTCTGAGATTTTCAATAGCAAAAAACCGGACATCCCATGTCCGGTTTTTTTGATCTTATCGGATTCTCACTTCTGTCTCACTGTCAAAGAAATGGCCTTTATTCATATCAAATGCAACCGTCAGTTCATCGCCCGATTGAATATCGAGGCGGGCGTCAATCCGCGCAATAAAGTCTTGGTTGTCGATCTGCGAATAAATCATGATTTCAGAACCGAGCAGCTCTGCAACATTGATTTTGGCCTTAATCGAAGAGTTCTTATATGATTCCACGACAATCAATTCATCATGTATATCCTCAGGACGGATGCCGAAGATGACCTCTTTGCCGATGTAGCCTTTTTCACGCAGCACTTTCATTTTTCCTTCCGGGACGGTTAATGCCGCAGAACCGATTTTGATTAAGCCATCCGTGAGCTTCCCTTTGAAAAAGTTCATCGCTGGTGATCCGATAAACCCGCCGACAAAGACGTTTTCAGGGAACTCGTATACATCCTTCGGCGTCCCGATCTGCTGAATTTTCCCATCTTTCATGACTACGATCCGTGTCGCCATCGTTAGCGCTTCTGTCTGGTCATGTGTCACATAAATCGTAGTAGTCTGCAGTCTCTGGTGGAGCTTAATGATTTCCGCCCGCATTTGCACCCTCAGCTTCGCGTCCAGGTTTGACAAAGGCTCATCCATCAGGAACACCTTTGCATCCCGCACGATTGCCCGGCCCAGCGCAACCCGCTGTCTCTGTCCGCCTGACAGCGCTTTCGGTTTACGGTGCAAATATTCCTCCAGCCCGAGAATTTTAGCGGCTTCTTCGACTCTTTTTTTGATTTCAGGCTTCGGCATTTTCCGAAGCTTGAGCCCGAACGCGATATTATCGTAGACCGTCATATGCGGATAGAGCGCGTAGTTCTGAAATACCATCGCGATATCCCTGTCCTTTGGCGCTACATCATTGACCCGTTTTCCTTCAATATAAAAATCGCCTTTCGAAATTTCTTCAAGTCCTGCGACCATTCGCAGCGTCGTTGATTTCCCGCAGCCGGACGGGCCGACGAATACGATAAATTCCTTATCGGCAATATGAAGGTTAAAGTCATCAACCGCCGGTTCCTTTTGATCATAAAATTTATAAATATGCTCCATCCGCAATTCAGCCATCTAACATCCCCCTTTGTTATTGTAAACGCTTTCTTATATTGAGTGTAACAGCAATTCCCTCTCGCTAAAATGGGCAGCGTTCATAAAATCACCCAGCCATTTTTCGTGCATATTTCCAATTTATTCTGAACTTTCATTTTGCAGGCAGATAAAATAGGCAAGAAGCGCGCCTTTGTACGATTTGATATCTATCCCTGACCGCTCAATAAATTTATCAATCCGATATTGCAGGCTGTTGCGATGCAGATGCAGCTTTTTCGCTGTTAATGTGACGTTTGAGTTGTTTTCAATAAACAGCTTAATGGTCTTCCTTAGCTCAGCTTCACTTCCAAATAAAAGCTCAGCTTCTTCAGAGAGCAGCGTTTCCAGTTTTTCTTTTTCTGTTTCTAATAATAGAAAAGGAAAGATCATCTCAAAGGTCACACTCTGCACCTGAGGCAGCCGTTTTTCAGCAAACAGGAAATACGCCTGTTCACGAGCGTAATGTTTTCGCAGACACTCATCCGGCTCGTAAAATCTTCCGGCGTAAAAACGGACACTGAAGTAGAAATCACTTTCAAGAACCTTTGCGAGCGATTCCAGTTCGCCCTTCTCCGCCGCCGCTTCACTTTCCTGCTCGACAATCACGCCTCTGTCCTCATGGATCCACACAATCACAAAAGACACCGGCCAAAAATGGCGAACCGCTTCCGTAAAGGACGTCCTTTCTATTTTGCCGAACAAATGAAAGTGAACAAATCTCGTCCGTTTCTTTATGTACGCCGGCAATTCCCCTCTGGAAAAAAGGAACGAAAACCACTTGTTTTCCTCAGGTGATTTCATAGACATTTGATTGCCCTCATCCGCAGGCGTCAAAAATGCCTGCAGCACCAATACTTCTTTTTCACTGATCTCTGTTTTCGGAATGGAGATATATCTCTGATTGCTCTCATCAAAAAAACATAGACAGCCTTCCCTTATGCAAAGCTCCTCAGACACAATCGAACCGGGATAAATAGCCAGCAGCGATTTCATAGAGTCTCCTCTCTTATGTAAGGATCTGTATATTCAGTATAAGGCGAAACACACATGTTCTCCACTAAAAAAGAGTATATCCGGTATAGATAGACGAGAAACTGAAAGGGAAACCTCATTCGTTTACATATTGGCTTCAGCGGAAATAGAAGAAGACATGCAGGACCAAAGGAGGGTCATCTTATGAGTTTCGAAACGTTAAACAAAAGTTTTATCAACGGAAAATGGACTGGGGGAGAAAGCGGACGTACGGAGGACATTTTGAATCCGTATGACCAGTCTGTGATCACAACAGCATCTTTGGCAACGGGCAAACAGCTTGAGGATGCGTTTGACATTGCACAGAAAGCCCAAAAAGAGTGGGCCAAGAGCACGACGGAAGACCGAAAAGCCGTGCTGCAAAAAGCGCGCGGCTATTTACACGAAAACCGTGATGACATCATTATGATGATCGCCCGCGAAACTGGCGGAACGATCATTAAATCAACAATCGAGCTGGAACAAACGATTGCGATTTTAGATGAAGCCATGACGTATACTGGTGAATTAGGCGGCGTCAAAGAGGTGCCATCCGACATTGAAGGGAAAACCAATAAGATTTACCGCCTTCCGCTAGGTGTCATTTCATCGATTTCTCCATTTAATTTCCCAATGAATCTATCCATGAGATCCATTGCGCCCGCAATTGCGCTGGGTAACAGCGTTGTTCACAAGCCTGATATCCAAACTGCTATTTCCGGCGGGACCATCATTGCGAAAGCGTTTGAACACGCCGGTCTTCCTGCCGGTGTCCTTAACGTCATGCTGACGGATGTAAAGGAAATCGGGGACGGCATGCTCACCAATCCAATCCCGAGATTAATCAGCTTTACAGGGTCAACAGCAGTCGGGCGCCACATCGGTGAAATCGCCGGTCGCGCCTTCAAACGAATGGCACTTGAGCTCGGCGGCAACAATCCATTTGCCGTTCTTTCAGATGCGGATGTCGATCGTGCTGTGGATGCCGCGATTTTCGGAAAATTTATTCACCAGGGACAAATCTGTATGATTATCAACAGGATCATCGTTCATCAAGATGTATACGATGAGTTTGTAGAAAAATTCACCGCCCGTGTCAAACAGCTTCCGTACGGCGATCAAACCGATCCGAAAACCGTTGTCGGCCCGCTGATCAACGAGCGCCAAATCAAGAAAGCACTGGAGATCATTGAGCAGGCAAAGACAGACGGCATTGAGCTTGCGGTTGAAGGAAAACGCGTCGGAAACGTGCTGACGCCGTACGTCTTTGTCGGTGCGGACAACAACAGCAAAATTGCCCAAACGGAGCTGTTTGCCCCAATCGCAACCATTATTAAAGCTGGCAGCGACCAGGAAGCGATTGACATGGCAAATGATACTGAATACGGCCTCAGCTCTGCGGTTTTCACTTCTGATTTAGAAAAAGGCGAAAAGTTCGCCCTGCAAATTGACAGCGGCACATGTCAACGACCAGTCCGTCAATGATTCGCCGAATATTGCCTTTGGCGGAAACAAAGCAAGCGGTGTCGGCCGTTTCGGCAATCCGTGGGTCGTCGAGGAATTTACCGTGACGAAATGGATTTCGATACAGAAGCAATACCGCAAATATCCGTTCTAAATGAAAAAATCCCTCTGTTTCAAGTACAGAGGGATTTTTCTTTATTTAGATATATCCACAAACCCTTCGCCAAACACATCGCGTACGTCATGTACGATCACAAACGCTTTTTTGTCGCAGCTTCTAATGATTTTTTTCAGCATAGACAGCTCCTGTTTGTTAATGACGATATACAAAATCTCTTTTGACTGGCCCGTATAATTTCCCTTCCCTGATAAAATCGTCACGCCCCGATCCATCAAGGTATTTACCTGCTCTGCAATCTCACTCTTATTTTCTGAAATGACCGTAATGGCTTTTTTCGTATTCAAACCTTCAATAATGAAGTCCATCACTTTGGTACCGATATACAGCATCACGATCGTAAACATCATTTTTTCTGCACCAATAATAAAATAAGAGCTGAATACTACGATTAAATCAAAAAACAAGAGTGCATAGCTGATATTCCAGTCTAAATATTTATTAGCAATTCTGGCCAAAATTGCGGAACCGGCTGTCGTCCCGCCGACCCGGATAATCATGCCGATCCCGACTCCCGCAAATACACCTGCGAAAATCGCATTAATGATCAATTCATCAGACGGAATGCTCCACCCATGTGTCAGATGAAGAAAAAGCGAATTTGCCGCAACCGCAATGATCGTATAAACCGTTGTTTTTCCATCCAGAAACTTGTAGCCGATTAAAAGCAAAAACGCATTTAAGATAAAGTTCGTGACACCAGGAGACCATTGAAACAGATAATACAATATCAGCGTAATCCCAGTGACTCCGCCTTCCCCAAGATCATTGGGAATCGCAAATAAATTAACCGCAAGCGCGAAGAAAAAAGCGCCAATCACAAGCATAAGTACATCCAACATTCTCTTTTTCATCACGAAAACACTCCTTCTCATTGTTCTGTTCTAGCAAATAAAAAAACCCAGGAGAACGCTCTCGAAAAAGAGCAGAAACTCCTGGGCTTTTATCCCACCGTGTCATAACAGCCAAGCTGCTATGTGTTTTCTCTCGGTCACAGTCCAATTTGCATTGCGGAACCCTAGAAAACCACTGTTTTTATCATATCCTTTTCACTTTCCAATATTAGCATTATAAGGGACGGTTCGAATTGGTTCAAGGGGTATTTGCGGAGTTTTCATCAGATAAGCTGGAAGAAAAAATGATTTATCTATTAAAAAAGAACAGATATAACCGATAAGAAAAAAAGCATATATTTTACAAGTAAATTTAACTATAAATGATAATAATTATGAGAAATTCATAATTTTATATTGACTAAGTGAAATAATATAGGCATTATAGTACATATGTTTCGTACATTTTATTACATAGGAGGAAATATAATGGCAGGAAAACTAGTACCCTGTAAAGCTTGCGGTCAAGAAATTGCAAAGGGTGTAAAAAAATGTCCTAACTGCGGTAAGGATCAACGTAACTTTTTTATGCGACATAAAATCATTACGTTTATTCTCGCAGTTGTTGTCATCATTATTATCGGTAATATGATTGGCGGAGGCGGTTCAGAAGCCACTTCCAAAACATCAAGCAGCAGCAAAGCAGAAACTGAAAAAACATACAATATCGGTGATACTGTAAAAACTGAAAAAACTGAAGTGACAGTTACGAAGGTAGAGGACAGAGATACTGTCGGTACTCAATATGTTGAAAAGAAAGCATCTGAGGGAGGTACTATTGTAGCTGTTCAATATACAATTAAAAACGTATCTAAAAAACCGATTAGCTCTTTTTCAATTCCAACTGTTAAATTAGTTGATGCTGATGGTACTTCTTATGATTCTGATATTGATGCTTCTGTAAACTATGCAACTGAGACAAAAGTTGATAACTCTAAAATTTTGAGTGATCTAAATCCTAATATTAAAGTAACAGGTGTAAAAGCATTTGAAGTTGACAAGGAAGCTTATGCAAAAGGCACTTGGAAACTAAAATTCAGTAATGATGTTATTGTGAAAATCAAATAACAGCTAAAAAGGGTGCCTGTTCAGGCACCCTTGTTCTTTAAAGGCCTTCTCTATTGAGAAGGCCTCCATTCTTATTCCGCACTCTTATACCCATTCACATTAGAAGACTGCCATCTCCAGGAATCAGCACACATTTCCTCAAGGCCGCGTTTCGCTTCCCAGCCCAGTTCCCGCTTGGCTTTCGCAGGATCTGCAAAGCATGTGGCGATGTCTCCCGGACGGCGGTCCGCAAAACGGTACGGAACCTCTTTCCCTGACACTTTTTCAAAGGCTTTGACCATTTCAAGCACGCTGTAGCCTGTGCCTGTTCCAAGGTTGTATGCATCGGCTCCTGTAGAGTTCAATACTTTTTCCAGCGCCTTGACGTGTCCTTCTGCGAGATCAACGACGTGAATATAATCGCGTACGCCTGTCCCGTCTTTTGTCGGATAGTCATTTCCGAATACGTTTAATTGCTCGAGCTTCCCGACTGCTACCTGTGCCACATACGGCATAAGGTTATTTGGGATTCCGTTCGGGTCTTCACCGATCCGTCCGCTTGGATGCGCGCCGAACGGGTTAAAGTAACGAAGCAGCGCAACGCTCCACTCATTGTCGGCTGTATGCAAATCACGCAATATTTGTTCAAGCATGAGCTTCGTCTGCCCATAAGGATTTGTCGCACCTAATGGAAAGTCCTCCGTAATCGGCGATGTTTCCGGAACGCCGTACACTGTCGCAGATGAACTGAATACGATTTTCTTAACGCCGTATTTCTCCATGGCCTCGCATAAAATAAACGTTCCTGTCAGATTGTTATGATAATATTTGAGCGGAATCGCCACAGATTCACCGACTGCTTTTAACCCCGCAAAATGAATCACAGCTTCGATTTCATTTTCCGCAAAAACGGAATCTACCGCTTCCCGGTCCAATAAATCTGCTTCGTAGAACGTTAAATCTTTTCCCGTAATCTCCTTGACACGGTTCAGCGCCTCAGCCGAACTGTTGGACAGATTATCAAGAACAACAATCTCGTATCCGCTGTTCAATAATTCAACACATGTGTGGCTGCCAATGTACCCGGCCCCGCCAGTAACAAGTATTGCCATGATGTAACCCTCCTAAAAAATGACCTGTTTTCATTATATAGTGTTTAAAACCGGTCCACATCCATTTTTAAGAAGTTTAATCGTTTATTAATAGTTTTTTCATATATTATCAGCATTTTCATACCTTTATGCAGCGTGAACAAGTATAGCAGCTGAAAAATCAATCTGCCGGTTGACGTTTTTCTTTCCTATTTTCGCTATGCTTAATGCAGAAAGGATTTGATGACATGGCGATGAGCCCTTATATTTTTATTGTATTGATTCTTATTATTTTATCGATGTATCGAGAAAGAACGGTAAAGCCCGGGAAGTTGCTGATCATTCCGCTGCTGCTCTTATGGGGCGTATCAGCATCGTTTCAGCCGGCGTATTTTCATTCCGTATTACATGTGGCGATCAGCGGCATTTTATTACTGATCGGGCTGGCCTGCGGGTTTGGCATTGGGAAGATGGTAAATGTGCGGATTCACCCGGAAACAGGAAAGGTCACTTCACGCGGCTCACTTGGGAGTGTTATCCTCATTCTAGTGATACTTTCTTTGCGCATAGCCGCGAGAACATGGCTGCCTGAGAGCAACGAGATGTTTATTGCCATTATTCATTCTATGTTCTTCGTTCCCCTAGGCACCATTACAGCCCGTAACATCATGCTTTACAAAGCATACAGACGGCTGACCGCCGGCAAAGTATCCATTCAATAACCGAAAGAAGGACCAGCATGAACGGACAATCTCCGGCTCGGCATTACTACAAGAAGCTTGTGCCGAGCCTTATTCTCATTTTGAATTGCATACAATTTTTATCTCATCCAACTAAGGCTGATCCCATTTTGTTAGCATTTGTATTTGCGGTATACTTAGCATTCATTTGGATCATTCCCTATGTGGCATCCGCTGCTGTTAGTTTGAGCATATTCATCGGACTTTGGCTCCTGACCGATTTCTTTTGGGCTGTTTCCGGCCAAGAGCAGAGTGCCGCCTATTTTTTGATTGTATTTTTAATGATATATGCCGCCTTTAGACTCCCTTCACGGCTATCCTTGATCTTCACAGCATGTTTAATTGGAGGCAACATATTACTCCTATCCTCACAAGGGGGAAGCTTGAATACCATCATTAGCAACATCTCGATCATGCTCGGGCTGTACGTCCTCTTCTCCTCCATGCGTTTCAGACGAGAAGCGAGAAGGGAGGCTGAACGGAATCATGCTGAATTGGCAAAAATGCATGTGCAGCTGGAACATGCTCATAAAGAACTCCAGAAAGCGCATGCAGAGCTGCAGGAGGCTTCTGTTCTTTCATTAAGGTACGCGGTCCTTGAGGAACGTACAAGAATTGCCCGCGACATTCATGACAGCATCGGTCACGAGCTGACTTCTGTGATTGTTCAGCTTCAATCCCTTCCCTATATCCTTAAAAGCAGCAAGGAGGATTCAGAAAAAGTCATTCAAAATGTACTGAGTGTCGCCAGGGAATGTCTTCAAGAAGTACGGTCTGTCGTTCACCAAATGGGCCGTAGTGAATCGATGGTGGGGCTTACCGCTTTGCGGGGGCTCATTCATCAAGTGGAGGAACGGAGCGGCTTGCACGTTTCTTTAGATACTGCCGGACTGTCAGAAGAGTCTTGGCCTCCAAACGTGAGCGAAACGATCTACCGCATCTTGCAGGAAGCGCTGACCAATATCATTCGTCACGCTGACGCTTCCCATGCGGCGGCCGTCATTTCTAACGACAAGTCCCATCTCTATATCACAATCACCGACGACGGACAATTCACCGGCAGCCTTACTTATGGATTTGGCCTGACAGGAATGAAAGAGCGCGCAGAAAAAGCAGGCGGTTCCCTTACTTTCAGTGCCGTACAGCCGAGCGGCCTGAAAGTTGAGCTGTCATTGCCGCTCACGACAACGAATAAGGAGCAAAAAGATGAACAAAGATAAAATACGCGTAGCGCTTGCCGATGATCAGCCGCTTGTGCGTGAAGGCTTCCGCTACGTCATCAACGCACAGACGGATATGACGGTTTTTGGTGAGGCCGGCGACGGTCACGATATTATAGCACTCGCAAAACAAACAAAACCCGATGTCATCCTCATGGATGTCCAGATGCCGCATTGCTCAGGCATCGAAGCGGCGAAAGACATTATGTCCGCACTTCCAGATACAAAGATAGTCATTTTAACCACCTTTGACACGGAAGAATACGTATTTGAAGGCATCCGTGCGGGCGCAGTCGGCTATCTGCTGAAGGATACACTTCCTGAAGAGTTGATAGATGCGATTCGCGCTGCGGCGAGAGGCGAGGCGATTTTCCGTACAGTCACAGCTGCTAAAATCATCAGTGAGACATTTCGGGCGAAACAGCAAACTCATGCCGAAGAACTGGCAGAGCCGTTCACCAAAAGAGAGCTTGAGGTTCTTCAGCAAATGGCCTACGGACTGAGAAATGAGGATATTGCTGAAAAGCTTTTCGTCAGTGAAAGCACTGTGAAAACCCACGTGCACCGCATCCTGCAAAAATGCAATGCCCAAGACCGGACACAGGCAGTCGTATTTGCCATTCGAAACGGTATTGTGCAATAGAAATCTCTCATCCCGTCATGCTAAAATAAGACAAAGGAGATGATTGGAAATGAAAGAAGAAATCATTGAACGGTTTACTACATATGTAAAAGTCGACACACAGTCCGATGAATCCGTTGACACGTGTCCTTCCACACCCGGCCAATTGACATTAGGAAACATGCTCGTTGATGAATTGAAGTCCATCGGCATGCAGGATGCAGCCATTGATGAAAACGGCTATGTCATGGCAACTCTTCCCTCCAATACTGAAAAAGACGTGCCGACAATCGGCTTTCTCGCTCACGTCGACACCGCTACAGACTTTACCGGCAAAAACGTGAATCCGCAAATCATCGAAAGCTATGATGGAAAAGACATTGTTCTTAACGAACAGCTGCAGGTCACCCTGTCACCTGATCAATTCCCTGAGCTGTCTGGCTATAAGGGCCATACACTCATCACCACAGACGGCACCACCCTTCTCGGCGCAGACAATAAGGCCGGTATCGCTGAAATCATGACAGCCATGGATTACCTCATCAAACACCCTGAAATCAAGCACGGCACAATCAGAGTCGCCTTTACGCCTGATGAAGAAATCGGAAGAGGGCCGCACAAATTTGATGTGAAACGGTTCAATGCTTCCTTTGCCTACACGGTTGACGGCGGGCCGCTCGGCGAGCTTGAATATGAAAGCTTCAATGCCGCTGCCGCAAAAATTACGATTAAAGGCAACAACGTACATCCCGGAACAGCTAAAGGAAAAATGATCAACTCTGCGAAAATCGCGATGAAGCTGAACAGCCTGCTGCCGGCAGACGAAGCGCCTGAATATACGGAAGGTTATGAAGGATTCTACCACCTGCTGTCGATTCAAGGAGACGTAGAGGAAACAAAGCTCCACTACATTATCAGAGACTTTGACAAAGAGAATTTCCAAAACAGAAAAGAAACAATGAAGCGTGCCGTTGAAGAACTTCAAAACGAATACGGGCAAGACCGGATTCTGCTGGATATGAACGACCAATACTACAACATGAGAGAGAAAATTGAACCTGTCATCGAAATCGTCAACATTGCCAAGCAAGCGATGGAAAACCTCGGCATCGAACCGAAGATTTCCCCCATCCGCGGCGGCACCGACGGATCACAGCTGTCCTACATGGGGCTTCCGACGCCAAACATCTTTACAGGCGGGGAAAACTTCCACGGCAAATTTGAATACATCTCAGTTGATAACATGGTCAAAGCCGTAAATGTCATCGTTGAGATTGCAAAGCAGTTTGAAGCGCAAGCATAATGCCAAAAGCCAGTCCAAAAAAGGACTGGCTTTTTTGTGTGAAAATGAAACATTTTAAACACGTCCTCCGTAAAACAAGTATCAACAAATGAGGAGGAAAAACAATGACAAAACATGCAATCGCTGCAAAGAGTCTCTTGAAAAAATGGATCATTTCCAGGCCGCTTAACATGCAAAAGAAATCCAGCCCATTTCAAAAAATCAGAAAAATGTTCAAACGCTTCTTCAAATAAAACATTCAAATCCCCAAAATTCAATTCACCCGTACCGCCCAAATGCTCCGAAATTTGGGTTTTTTGTGTTCAATTCCGCAAAATAGGGTATAAACCAAACAAGCAAGAAAACAGCACCCAAAAACAGGCGATTTGAATTACGAAAACTTAGGTTAAAAGTTATATAAAGGAATTTATTTTATCGTCGATAGTAACTATAGAACCAATCATCAACAAGAGCAAACAGCGTGATTCAAGACTATTTTCAGGTCATCAGGTTATACTGTTTTAGAGGGACAGTTTCTTGTTATTTATTGATTTAGAATTTTTTGAATACTTTTTGACTTTTTATCCGTACAATAGAGAGTACCAAAACTTTTTTTGGGAGGTATGTAATATGATCCTATTTATTATCATCGCATTATGCGGCTATCTTCTTTTTTCTTTCAGCAAGGACAATCGCCGCAAACCGCAAAAGACAAGCCCTCTGCCAGCAGCCGCACCTCATCACAACAACCTAATCGACCTTGACGCCATCCGCCAAAAACGCCGGATGCATCTTTCCTAATTCTATATTTCAAACGAAAAGGCTGCTGAATCACGCAGCCTTTTAAAATTGGTTTGATTTAGAGCCTGAAACCTTTTCGCCACCTATCCGTAATTTCATACAAGGCAAACCCAAAGGAGACTTCAGCAATGATCGAGTTATTTATGAAACAAAAAATGTTCTCATTTAAAGATGCATTTCACATTTATGACCGGGATGAACAAGAAACATTCAAGGTGGAGGGGCGTTTTTTCTCGTTAGGAGACTCATTACAAATGACAGACTCATCTGGGAAAACGCTCGTTTCCATAGAACAAAAACTAATGTCTTTATTGCCGCGCTATGAGATTTCAATTGGCGGGAAAACAGTTTGTGAGGTAACGAAGAAAGTAACGTTTTTCAAACCGAAATTTGTGATTTCCGGGCTTAACTGGGAAATCGATGGTGATTTATGGAGGGATGAATTCCAGCTGACGGACGGGGAAAATGTCCGGATGTCAGTGAGCAAAAAGTGGCTCAGTTGGGGTGATTCCTATCACTTGCAGATTGCAAACGAGGGAGATGTTCTGATTTGCACTGCCATCGCTATCGTGCTTGATATGGTTTTATATAACGATGAAGATGAAAGTATTTTCTAAAAAGCATTGACAATTGATCCAAAAGTAATAATATTAAGATAATTGAAATCTGAATATGAAGTTGTACCTTATCAAGAGAGGTGGAGGGACTGGCCCTATGATACCCGGCAACCGCTGTTTCAAACAGAATGGTGCTAAATCCTTAAGAACATTGCGTTCTTGCAGATGAGGCGGAGATTTGATCGTTCAAGCTCTTCCTTACACAAAGGAAGAGCTTTTTACATGCTCAATATTTCAGAAAAGAGGCGAATAACATGGCTCAACAAACGAATGTTGCAGGACAAAAAACAGAAAAACAACGCAAAGCACCTTTCCGCGCCGATCATGTCGGCAGTTTGCTTCGTTCCGTTCCGGTGAAGGAATCCCGGCAAAAAAAAGCGGCTGGTGAGATGACAGCGGAACAGCTTCGTGATATCGAAAATCAAGAGATCACCCGCATCGTGGAAAAACAAAAAGAAATCGGTCTCGATGTGGTAACAGACGGGGAATTCCGACGTTCCTGGTGGCATTATGACTTCCTGGAAGGGCTTGACGGTGTGGAACCGTTCATCCCGGCTGAGGGAATTCAGTTCCATAACACAAAAACGAAAGCGCGCAGCATCAAAGTGACGGGAAAACTCGATTTTACGAGCCACCCAGCGCTTGCTGATTATCAATTTTTACATGAGATTGCTGGTAACGCGACGCCAAAATTGACCATTCCCAGCCCAAATATGCTGTTTTTTGGCGAAAAGGCGGATAAAGGGATTTATGACGATCAAGAGGAATACTTTCATGATCTGGCCCAAGCGTACAAAAAAGCAATCAAAGCCTTCTATGATGCTGGCTGCCGTTATCTCCAGCTCGATGATACGTCATGGTCTCTCTTCTTTGAGGAAAAAGGCAGAGAGGTTGTCCGGGCGCTCGGCGGCGATCCAGAAACATTGCCAGCCATATTTGCCAAAACAATTAACGATGCCGTCGCAGACCGGCCTGACGATTTAACGATCACAATGCACATTTGCCGCGGCAACTTCCGCTCAACCTGGGCGGCATCAGGAGGGTACGACGCTGTAGCGGAAACGATTTTGGACGGCTTAAACCTTGACGGCCTTTTCTTGGAATACGATGATGACCGCTCCGGAAACTTTGATCCGCTCCGTTTTGTGAAGCGCAAGGATCTGCAAATTGTGCTCGGCTTGATCACATCGAAATACGGCGAGCTTGAAAATCCTGAGGATGTGAAACGCCGTATCAATGAAGCCGCGCGTTTTGTCAGCTTGGACCAGCTATGCCTGAGCCCGCAGTGCGGTTTCGCCTCTACAGAAGAAGGCAACCTTCTGACAGAGGAGCAGCAATGGGCAAAGCTTCGCCATGTCATCGACATTGCCAACGATGTGTGGAGATAATCTATCATTGACAGAAATAGAAAATGTGTGAATAATAGATACTATCAGAAAATTTCATAAAAAGGTTTTCCTTATCAAGAGAGGTGGAGGGACTGGCCCTGCGATACCCGGCAACCGCTGTTTAACAGAATGGTGCTAAATCCTTTAGAGCAATGATTGCTCTTGAAGATAAGGTTGAGATTGTCACGCAAGCTCTTCCTTATCCAAAGGAAGAGCTTTTTTACATTTGAATGGAAAGAAGGAATGGACAACATGTCACAACAAACAACACCCGCAGAACAAAAATCACTTCAAAGAAAAAAACCGCCGTTTCGCGCGGATCAAGTCGGAAGCCTGCTAAGATCTGAGCCCGTCAAAAAAGCGCGGCTGCAAAAAGCGGCCGGCGATATGACCGCTGAGCAGCTTCGCCAAATTGAAAACGATGAAATCATCCGCATTGTGGAAAAACAGAAGGAAACCGGCCTGAACGTCGTGACAGACGGTGAATTTCGCAGAGCATGGTGGCACTTTGATTTCCTGGAGAACCTGGATGGCGTTGAGCCGTTTACTCCTGAGCAAGGCATTCAATTCCATAACGTACAAACAAAAGCACGCGGCATTAAAGTCACAGGCGATATCGACTTTTCAACTCACCCAATGCTTGAAGATTATTCATTTCTCCATAGCATTGCCGGTGACGCGACGCCAAAGATGACGATTCCAAGCCCGAATATGCTGTTTTTCCGCGGAAAACTGGAAAAGGATACGTATAAAAAAGATTATCACCTTTTCCAGCATGATGTATCCAAAGCATATAAAAAAGCGATTCAAGCGTTTTATGACAGAGGCTGCCGCTACCTCCAGCTTGATGATACAGCGTGGGCCGTTTTCTTATCTGAAAAAGGCTTAAAACAAATCGAAGCGTTCGGAACAACGCCTGACGAGCTTCGCCAGCTGTTTGCGAAATCCATTAACGACGCGATTGCAGACCGCCCTGATGACTTGACGGTAACCATGCATATTTGCCGCGGCAACTTCCAGTCCACTTGGACAGCGGAAGGCGGCTATGACGCAGCAGCCGAAACCATTTTTGACGGCTTGAATCTTGACGGACTTTTCTTAGAGTATGATGATTCACGCTCAGGCGGATTTGAGCCGCTCCGTTATGTAAAACGGTCTGATCTTCAGCTTGTTCTTGGCTTAGTGACATCTAAATTCGGTGAGCTTGAAAATCCGGATGACGTGAAACGCCGTATCGAAGAAGCATCCCGTTATGTAAGCTTAGACCAGCTTTGCCTCAGCCCTCAATGCGGATTTGCTTCAACTGAGGAAGGCAACAAGCTGACTGAAGAACAGCAATGGGCGAAGCTCCGCCATGTGGTTGAGATCGCTAATGATGTTTGGAAATAAGCAAAGAAAAAAACACACTTGATTCCCTAGCGGAGCAAGTGTGTTTTTTATGTCATTGTGCGGTGTAGCCCCCATCAAGGACGACAGCCTGCCCAGTGACGCCCTTCGCCTTCTCGCTTGCCAAAAACACGGCATAATCCGCAATTTCCTTGACGGAAAGCAGTCGCTTTTGCGGCACAAGCGGAAAAATGACTTGTTCAAGTACAGAGTCGTAAGGGACATTTCTAGTTTTCGATAGATCGCTAAGCTGATTGCGTACAAGCTGGGTATCGACATAACCCGGACAGAGCGCATTGACTGTTATGCCGTGGGGCGCGCCTTCCAGCGCTCCTACTTTTGTGAGTCCAATGACGCCGTGCTTGGCGCTATTATAAGCGGATTTCCCTGCAAAGCCGACTAATCCATTAACAGACGCGATATTAATGATTCTGCCAAACTGCTGTTTTTTCATGATCGGAAAAACATGCTTCATTGCAATAAAGGGGGCCGTCAGCATGACCTTGATCAGCTGTTCAAAGGTGTCTGTCGGAAACTCTTCAATCGGAGCGACGTGCTGAATACCGGCATTGTTCACCAGAATATCCAAGCGGCCGTATTGTTTTTGAATGACGTTCACCGTATCAGCAACTTGCGCTTCCTTTGTCACATCATACGGAATGGCCGCCGCGTCAAAGCCTTCTTCTGCAAGCTTGGAGACTGCTTTTTCACATGCTTCCGGACGGAGGTCTGAAACGATGACGCTAGCGCCTTCACGGGCGAATTCTCTTGCCATTTCGAATCCGATTCCGCCGGCAGCCCCTGTCACCAAGGCGACTTGTTTTCTCATGTCAAACACCTTCCCATTAAGAATTGAGTACAGACTGGCTTACAGCGAAATCAGCTTCTGTTTTTTCATAAACCTCTTCAATTGTGACACCATCCTGAAGCTCCGTCAGTGTCATGCGGCCGTTCACAAAATCAAATACAGCCAAATCCGTAATCAGCCTGTGCACGACTTTCTGGCCTGTCAGCGGAAGGGAGCATGTTTTTTTCACCTTTGATTCACCATGCTTATTGACGTGCTCCATGATGACAACGATTCGTTTCGCCCCGTTGACGAGATCCATGGCGCCGCCCATCCCTTTTACCATTTTGCCCGGGATCATCCAATTGGCCAAATCCCCCTGCTCCGAAACCTCCATTCCGCCGAGAATAGCCAAATCGATATGCCCGCCTCTTATCATCGCGAATGACTCAGCGCTGTCAAAATAAGAGGCGCCGGTCACTTCAGTGATCGTTTCCTTTCCCGCATTGATCAAATCCGCGTCTTCCGTTCCTTCCAGAGGATAGGGGCCAATTCCGAGCAAGCCGTTTTCCGACTGAAGCATGACGTGAACGCCATCGGGTATCTCATTTGCGACAAGCGTCGGCATGCCAATCCCGAGATTCACATTCATGCCGTCCTTGATTTCTTGTACAGCCCGTTTGACCATTCGTTTTCTCGCTTCCTTCACTTGGCCTCACCCTTTCCCGATGCTTGCTGAACTGTTCGTTTTTCAATCCGTTTTTCTTGGCTCGCGCCAAGCACGACATGCTGTACGTAAATTCCCGGCGTATGGATGTGATCTGGATCGAGCTCTCCTGCTTCCACGATTTCTTCCGCCTCGGCAATCGTGATCTTGCCTGCCATGGCGGCAATGGGATTGAAATTTCTCGCCGTTTTCCTAAAAACCAAATTGCCCATGGTGTCCGCTTTCCACGCTTTGACGATCGCCACATCGCCGGTAATGCCTCGCTCCAGCACATAAGTCCGGCCGCCGAATGTTTTATGTTCTTTTCCCTCGGCTATGGAGGTGCCGACGCCTGTCGCCGTATAAAATCCCGGTATGCCTGCACCGCCTGCACGAATTCTCTCAGCGAGCGTTCCTTGGGGAACAAGCTCGACCTCAAGCTCTCCGCTTAAAAACTGCCGCTCAAAAATTTTATTTTCACCGACATAGGAAGCGATCATTTTCTTGATTTGCTTGTTAGCCAGAAGCAAACCAAGCCCCCAGTCATCGACTCCGCAGTTATTGCTGACAACGGTTAAATCCTTTACTCCCTGATCTCTTATAGACAAAATAAGCTGTTCAGGGATGCCGCACAGCCCAAATCCTCCCGCGATCAGCGTATCCCCATCATGAATCAGTTTCGCAGCTTCCTTGCTTGATGACAGCACTTTTCCCATATTGATGCCCCTTTCGTTTTCTTCTACACTAGACCAGTCAGGCTGTAAATCGCGATCACAGCAAATACGGCAGCCGTTTTAATGAGCGTGATCGCAAAAATATCGCGATAGGATTGCCGGTGTGTCAAACCCGTCACGGCCAGAAGCGTGATAACAGCGCCATTATGCGGCAGTGTGTCCATCCCGCCTGATGCCATTGAAATGACCCGATGCATCACCTCTGGCGGAATATTATAAGCCTGAATCGCCTGTAAGTATTGTTCTGACATCGCGCTTAACGCAATGCCCATTCCTCCTGAAGCCGAGCCGGTGATTCACGCCAGCGCAGTTGTCGTAACGGCGCCATTTACAAGAGGATCGGTAAAAGTATGTGAAATTCCGCTGCTCAGCTTATGAAACCCCGGCAGCGCGGCGATAATGCCGCCGAACCCGTACTCGGCACCCGTATTCATAGATGCCAGCAAGGCGCCGCCGATCCCTTCATTCAGCCCTTCCTTCATTTGGGCAAACACACTTCTCCAATCAAATAAAATCGTTGTGATGATGCCAATCACTAAAGCAATCTCCACCGACCAAATAGCAGCCGCTGAAGAAATATCAAGCCTGCCGAACTCCTTTAATCCTATGGAAGAAAAATCAAATCCATTCGGATACCACTTTGGCAGGTAAATGGTGAAATATTTATTCACTGCACCGACGAGAATAAGCGGGACAAAGGCAAGCGCGTGCCGAATCGGGCTTTTGTCCAGTTCAGCCGCGGACTCAATCGATTCAGGAGCAGGAGCATTCTGCGAATCAAAACCGCCATAGCCTTCGCCAGATGCCTGCGCTTTTTTCCGCCTTGATTCCAAATAGAGCATCCCAGCTGCCAGCACAATCACTGCGCCCATCAAGCCCAGCCAAGGGGCGGCATAAATGTCTGTTTTGAAAAACGACGTCGGAATGACATTTTGGATTTGCGGCGTTCCCGGAAGTGCGTCCATCGTAAACGTAAAAGCCCCTAAAGCAATCGTTCCCGGGATGAGGCGTTTTGGTATGTTTGCTTCTTGGAACATGTTTTTCGCAAAAGGATATACGGCAAATACGACAACAAACAGGCTGACACCGCTGTACGTCAAGACAGCACCCATCAACACAATGGCAAGTATCGCTCTTTTTGCCCCGACAAGCCGGACAATTGTTTTCGCGATTGATGCCGCAAGCCCGGCCATTTCAACGACCTTTCCAAAAATGGCACCGAGCAAAAACACTGGGAAATACAGTTTAATAAAACCCGCCATCTTCTCCATAAAAATTGATGAGAAAAAAGGAAGCACATGGCTTGGATCTGTCAGCAGCACCGCGAATAACGCGCAAATCGGCGCAAACAATATGACAGAAAATCCCCGATACGCCGTAAACATCAGCAAACCTAACGCCAATAGAATGATGATCAGTTCCACACACACATCCCCCGTTTCCGCGAACTAGAAAGCGTTTACATAAACCTGTCCGCATCGGCTGTTTCCGTCCCCTTTCCATATATGTACGAGAAGCGTGGGCCAACTATTCCGATTAAAAAAGGAAAGCTCCCTTTTTTCGGAGCTTTCCTCTGCCATTCATTTCATTCCTATTAGGATATCAACATCAACCGTAATATCGGCTGTTTTCATCTCTTTCAGCAGGCTGATTCGATCTTTCGGCGCCGACCAGGCAAGCGGCGTCATCTTGAGAAGCCAGTGGATCGCCTGCTGGTCAAGCGTTTTAACATAGCGCAGCCTGACAGGACGGCTGTGTGCTGCATTTGCTGTAAAACGCTCAACAGCTGCCGCATTGGAATACGTGCGCCTTGGTGAATCAGTATATAAAAATTGCCTTAATTCTATTAAATAATCGCTTCGCGGCACTACTTTTACGAGCATGCCATCATTCTTCAGCAGTCTATGAAACTCTGCATAATTGGACGGCGAAAAAATAGACAGCACAACATCAAATTGGCGATCATGAAAAGGAGCACGCGCCACATCGGCAACCGCCCACATCTGATCTTTGAATGCCTTAGAAGCTTTTAAGATCCCATCCTTCGAAAGATCTATGCCGGTTCCTATCGCTGCTTTCCCTGCATAATCAAACCCGCAAAGCGCATTCAAATGAGAACCCTCACCGCAACCGCTGTCCAGGATGGTGAATGCCTCATGACCAGATTTGGGATGACTGATGAGTTCTGCAATCGCATCATGGAGCGGGTCAAAAAAACCACATTCTCCAATCAGCCTGCTCCTCGCTTCAAAAAGCTCGGCACCGTAACTGGTTTTGACCGGCTTCGTCAGAAAGTTCACGTAGCCGTGCCGAGATAGATCAAATGTATGTCCTCGTTCTGTACAAATCAAGCTTTTCCCTGATGCCGCATCCATAGAAGAATCGCAGAGCGGGCATCGAAACATGCTGAAATCAACTGTTCGCTTCATGATAAAAAACACCCCATTCATTCATTTTTAGTTAAATGAAAAAGGCATAGACAAATAAACCTAGGCCTATCTCAAAAATTGGCCAGGTCTGGCAGTTTGTCTACACCTGTCATTATCTATAACGAATGAATTGGATAATCATGAAAAAAACTCCCTTTCTGCTGTATGGGTTTCCCCGTTTCCATCATACAACAAATATCCAGGAGCTGGAACCTTATAGTGAAGAAAAATCAGTACTGACATGCTGGTATCCCGCCAACATCATATCAGCATAGCAATCCAGCATGTTTTTCCTTTATTTTCTCATTTTAGAATATAAATTTTATTATTGTGAAAATAGTTAAAAAGGTTGATTTTCAAAAAGTGAAAGGATAAAATACTGCTATCATCTTAGAAAAAGACATTCTTGTATATGATCAGTAATATGGTCTGATTGTTTCTACCTAGTAACCGTAAAAAACTAGACTACAAGAAAGTTTGAATAAATTTGAACGAGTTGAAAAGGACAAGTTCTTTTCTGTTTGCTCTTATTTTTCACACTTTCTGCACTTCCAGAATTTGTGAAGGATAAGAGCTTTTTTTGTTTCCATAATAACCCTCATAGGAGTTGCTATCATGTACTTTTTACTAAACCTTGTCGGTCTCATTGTGATTATGGCAGTTGTATTCCTATGTTCTCCGCAGAAAAAGAAAATCAAGTGGCGCCCGATCATGACGTTAATTGTTCTGGAATTGCTGATTACTTGGTTTATGCTGGGAACAAAAGTCGGAAGCTGGGCCATCGGTAAAATAGGTGATTTCTTCACTTGGCTGATTGCTTGCGCCAGTGACGGTATCGCGTTTGCCTTTCCGTCAGTGATGGCGAATGAAACAGTAGACTTTTTCTTTAGTGCGCTTCTTCCAATTATTTTTATCGTCACATTCTTTGATATTTTAACGTATTTCGGCATTTTGCCTTGGCTGATTGATAAAATCGGATGGGTGATTTCAAAGGCTTCCCGCTTGCCGAAATTAGAAAGCTTTTTCTCTATTCAAATGATGTTTCTTGGAAATACCGAAGCACTTGCGGTTATCCGCCAGCAGCTAACGGTTTTAAGCAACAACCGCCTGCTCACATTCGGCTTAATGAGCATGAGCAGCATCAGCGGCTCCATTATCGGATCTTATCTGTCAATGGTGCCTGCGACATACGTGTTTACAGCCATTCCTTTGAACTGCTTAAACGCGCTGATTATCGCAAACCTGCTGAATCCTGTTCACGTGCCGGAGGATGAAGATATCATCTATACACCGCCTAAAGAAGAGAAGAAAGACTTTTTCTCTACGATTTCTAACAGTATGCTTGTCGGTATGAACATGGTTATCGTTATTTTGGCAATGGTGATCGGATATGTCGCATTAACGTCAGCAGTTAATGGCATTCTTGGCGTTTTCGTACACGGCCTGACCATCCAGACGATTTTTGCTTATCTGTTCAGTCCGTTCGCATTCCTGCTTGGATTGCCGCTGCACGATGCGATGTATGTTGCTCAGCTGATGGGCATGAAATTAGCAACGAACGAGTTTGTTGCGATGCTTGACTTGAAAAACAATCTCAAATCCCTTCCGCCTCACACCGTTGCGGTGGCGACGACATTCCTGACGTCCTTTGCAAACTTCAGTACGGTCGGCATGATTTACGGCACGTACAATTCGATCCTTGACGGAGAAAAGTCAACGGTCATCGGGAAAAACGTGTGGAAGCTGCTCGTCAGCGGAATTGCGGTATCTTTATTAAGTGCTGCGATTGTCGGCCTGTTTGTGTGGTAGAAACATTGAGCCATATCCCTTTTCGGATATGGCTCTTTTCATTATTGATAAATAGAGGCTGGCACCTGCACATCCCGGATTCCCGCTGCATAAGGCCCCAAGTCATACTGGCCGAAGACGATGGCGATCCCGTTTGCCGTAAAGTAAAACATTGTGTCTTTGTTTAGGGTTATATCCTCTTTCTTTACATCAGGGAAAAACAGCTCATCGTGTTTTTTGATATAGCTATATAGGTAATCTCTCGTTTTGCTGACTTTTGTTTTGGTGTTCAGAATCTGATCCAGCGTCACCCGCTTTTGTGCTTTCAAGTCATAGTTGAAGGACTGGACAGACGTTAAACCGTGGGCGCCCCCTGAATAGATATAATTGAGTGTTTGAATGCTGAGCTTGCCTGCCGCATTGTATTTGACGCTGAAGGATGTTTGATATTCCGTTTTAAAGCCCTGCTGTTCGCCTGCTTTTTTGTTTTTCAGATATTCCTGATACGATTGTTCAATGTAGACTTTCAGCTCTTGATTGATTTTCTTTTCAAACGCGGCATTCCCGACGTGATGCACTTGTGGATACGTTAACTCCTTGATCTTTTTGTACGTATGGGTGCTGACAGTCGGTGTTTTCGCTTGAACTGCTTTTAAAGATGGGGCCGCATATGCAACTACGGAAAAAAGCAAGACTGCAATCCCCGCGGCTTTCAGCATTTTATTCCATTTCATACAATCTCCTCCTTTGATGTCGTTGTTTATCATTCCCTTATTTAAGCAATACACACTTTTATAGACTGATTAAATCGAAAGAAGTTTCTAGGTCTAACAGCATGATTTTTCCAATAAAAAAAGAGACACAGGATGTCTCTTTTTTTACTGTTTGCGCCCAGAAATCGCTTCATGAACGGCCTGTGCCAAATCTGTATTTCCGAACATTTCTAATACCGCAATGACAGTCTGGTCCGGAATGTGCTCTGCTTCGTGTTTTGGCACGACCAGATCGTCCATGGTTTTTTTCAAGCTTTCATTCAGCTTTTGCTGCGGATACGCTTTGGCGTACAGCTCCATCGGATCAAGATCATGGTTCACGCACCACTGGGCAAACACCAAAATCATCATATTTTCATCGCGTTCGTAAGCTTCAGCGAGCTGTTTTTCGTTCATTTGTCATGCTCCTTATGAAAAGTATCTTCCTTAAAGATACAGGAGCCGATCAAATTCGTCTATCCCAATGGCGATGAGCAGAAACCGCATCGATAAATGCCTTGCTGAAAGCGGTGTAGTCAGGTTCATCTTTAGCCGTTACGATGCCTGGCCCCTCTGTTGTCCCGACAGAGGATTGAAGAAGGTCAATTCCTTCATTTGCCGCACCGATCGCCTTGTAGTGATTGTAAGCTTCTCTGATAAACGCCATCGCTTGTTTGTTGTCTTTTAACCCCGGCCCTCCTGCGGCATAGACGGCATCATACAGAACAGAATCAACCGTCAGGAACGTGCCGCTGGCCTCAAGCTGCTGTCCGCTGCCGCTTGTCATATACCCCAGATTTTGACTGATGATATCTACTGTGATTCCTTCTTGCTTTAAGGCTTCCAGCACTGTTTGCAGCTCTTTTTCATGAAATCCGTTTCCGGCGAGTACAGCGACTTTTCTTGTTGACGCGGTTTTCACTGTACGGGCTTGGCTTAACGCAGGCGAAGTAAGAATTTCTTTAGATGCTTTACGCTTCGCGGGCGCCGCCACGCCTACTCCTTTGGCGATTTCTTCTGCTAAATCTGCATCGACATTGCTGAAGACATCAACGACCTGCCGCTGTACGTCTTTGCTTTTGACCTTCCCGACCTCGAAGCAGAAAGCAGAAATGATATGCTGTTTCTCCACAGGAGACATGCTGTTCCAGAAAAGCTTCGCCTGTGAGTAATAATCGTTGAAGCTGTCGCTTCGCTGTCGGATTTTTTTGCCCTCGACTTTTTCCTGATAGTGGACGTAGCCGCCTTCTTCAGCTGTCGCAGGCGACGGATCATTGTTTTGCAGTGAGTTTTTATGATAAGCGACAGGTCCCTTATTGATCGTCATCCGGTGATAGCCGTCGTATTGATTGTTATGGAATGGACATACCGGCCGGTTAATCGGAAGTTCATGGAAGTTCGGACCGCCAAGACGGATGAGCTGTGTGTCTGTATAAGAGAAAAGCCGTCCCTGCAGGAGCGGGTCATTTGTAAAGTCGATGCCCGGCACGACATTTCCCGGGTGAAATGCGACTTGTTCTGTTTCCGCAAACACATTATCCTGGTTGCGGTTCAGCGTCATTTTCCCAATGATCTTCACCGGCACAAGCTCTTCCGGCCACAGCTTAGTCGGATCAAGAATATCAAAATCAAACTTGAATTCATCTTCCTCATCAATCATCTGCACGCCAAGCTCGTATTCAACCTTGCCGCCGTTTTCAATTGTTTCCCACAGGTCACGGCGATGGAAATCCGGATCTTTCCCTGCAATTTTCTGCGCTTCATCCCATACGAGAGAATGCACGCCGAGCACCGGCTTCCAGTGAAATTTCACGAAACGTGCCTTTCCTTGTTCATTGACAAAACGGAACGTGTGCACGCCGAAGCCCTCCATCATTCTGTAGCTGCGGGGGATGCCTCTGTCAGACATCGTCCACATCACCATGTGGGCAGACTCAGGGTTATTGGCGACAAAATCCCAAAACGTATCATGGGCAGTCGCGGCCTGAGGCATTTCATTGTGTGGCTCAGGCTTAAACGCATGAACCAAATCCGGAAATTTGATTGCGTCTTGAATGAAAAACACCGGAATGTTATTTCCCACAAGGTCATAGTTTCCTTCTTCAGTATAAAATTTTGTCGCAAAGCCTCTGGCATCCCGCACCGTGTCTGCGGAGCCTTTAGAACCCGCAACCGTAGAGAAACGGACAAATACCGGTGTCTTCACCGAAGGGTCCTGAAGAAATTTGGCCCGTGTATATTCTGTCATTGGTTCGTAAACCTGAAAAAAGCCATGCACGCCATACCCGCGTGCATGCACAACGCGCTCCGGAATCCTCTCATGGTCAAAGTGCGTCATTTTCTCCCGAAAGTGAAAATCCTCCATCAGCGTCGGGCCGCGAACCCCGGCTTTTAACGAATGCTCATCCTCTGATACTCGCAAGCCTTGATTTGTCGTCATTTTCTTCCCGCTGTTATCGGTCCTGTACTGCTCAAGCTGCTCGTCCTTTGAGTGTTCATTTACACGTTTGTTTTGGTCATCACTCATGTCTGCTCCCCCTTTTTAAAACGAAACATTCTACAGCACATTTACCCGTGGCGTTCTTCATATAAACTGCTAATCCGCTCATTAGGATTTTTGGTCTACATATAAATATGCGGTCATACACATTTGAAATAAGCCTTCTTCACAGAAAGAAAGGATGGAAGCGCTTACCAAAAAAAGCTGTTGAATAGGGGAGGTCATATCATGCTTGCCATACTCGGTTTTGTGATGATGATTGTCTTTATGTACCTTATTATGTCTAACCGGCTTTCCGCTCTTATTGCCTTGATTGTCGTTCCTATTGTGTTCGCCCTGATCAGCGGATTTGGCAAAGATCTCGGCGAGATGATGATTCAGGGCGTTACAGACCTCGCCCCTACCGGTATCATGCTGTTATTCGCCATCCTGTATTTCGGCATTATGATTGACTCAGGCCTGTTTGATCCTCTCATTGCCAAAATCTTATCGTTTGTCAAAGGAGATCCGTTAAAAATCGCCGTAGGCACAGCGGTTCTGACCATGACCATTTCGCTGGACGGAGATGGGACAACAACCTATATGATTACCATTGCAGCGATGCTGCCTCTCTACAAACGGCTCGGCATGAACCGTTTGGTGTTAGCGGGAATAGCGATGCTCGGTTCGGGGGTTATGAATATTATCCCGTGGGGCGGGCCGACTGCGAGGGTTTTGGCTTCCTTAAAATTGGACACGTCAGAGGTCTTCACGCCCCTGATTCCCGCTATGATCGCCGGCATTCTCTGGGTGATCGCCGTTGCTTATATCCTCGGAAAGAAAGAGCGGAAGCGGCTCGGCGTCATTTCGATTGATCACGCACCGTCTTCCGATCCGGAGGCCGCACCGCTCAAGCGCCCCGCTCTTCAATGGTTTAACCTGCTGCTGACTGTCGCTCTGATGGCCGCACTGATCACCAGCCTGCTGCCGCTCCCTGTTCTTTTTATGACTGCGTTCGCCGTCGCCTTGATGGTCAACTATCCAAATGTCAAAGAGCAGCAGAAACGAATCTCGGCGCATGCGGGTAATGCGTTAAACGTTGTCTCAATGGTGTTTGCTGCGGGCATATTCACAGGCATTCTCTCCGGCACAAAAATGGTCGATGCCATGGCGCATTCTCTCGTTTCACTCATCCCTGATGCCATGGGCCCGCACCTGCCGTTGATCACTGCGATCGTCAGCATGCCATTCACCTTTTTCATGTCGAATGACGCCTTTTACTTCGGTGTCCTTCCCATCATCGCCGAAGCCGCTTCCGCTTACGGAATAGACGCCGCTGAAATCGGAAGGGCCTCCTTGCTGGGGCAGCCTGTGCATCTGCTCAGCCCACTTGTGCCTTCCACCTATCTATTGGTAGGAATGGCAGGCGTCAGCTTTGGCGACCATCAAAAATTCACTATTAAATGGGCCGTGGGAACAACGATTGTGATGACGATTGCCGCACTTTTGATTGGGATTATTTCTTTCTAAATGTATGAGCTTGATCGTAGCATTGAGTGAGTACGTGATTTACAGAGGGGAGAAGATCAAATAGGATATTATGAGTGAATAGAAGATTCACGCCAACAACTTCTCATTACAATCATAAGAGCCTGCTATATTGCAGCAGGCTCTTTCACATTTGGCATTATTTTTTTGTATAGCGCACCCAGTCATAATGAGCGTATAGCGGATTTACACCATTGTAGGAGCCAAGCCATTCATCGACACCCGTGCCGTTCCACAAGTTCATCATGATCTTTCCAGGTGTTGTCGGAATTTGGTTTGTTGCAGTATGTTTTAATTGCCCATCGACATACCATTTAATAGAGTTTGGCTGCCAATCGAATGCATACGTATGATAGGCATTGGCTGCATCAAACCCGAGATCAACAATCTTCTCATGGTTTCCTGCACCATTTGTATAATAGTTAAATTGAACCTTCGTTGTGTCTTTTCCTAAAAATTCGATATCAATCTCATCCCAAGGAGTTCCATCTGTTGGACCTGTGTAAGTGAAGAACGATGAAACGATCCCTGTGTTTTTAGCTGGTTTCATTCTGACTTCATAAAGTCCATAGCCATATGTTTGAACAGAACGGTTTTCCCCGCAGTCAAACTTGTTATAAGCTGGGCTTGTTAGCGCTAAACGCATTTCACCCAATGACGTCATTGATACGTTATTAGCCCGCCACGTGCAGTTGAACATATTTCCATTCGAATAACCATCTGCTTTTTGCCAAAAACCGGAGTTATAGCCGTTAAAAGGGTCAAAAAACGATCCACCTGTTTGAGCCGAGGCAGTAGAAGTGACTGCAAACAAACTCATAAACAATCCAGTGACAAGAAGCAGCAACACTCGTTTCAGATAAGGCATATTGGCATTCCCCTTTCATTGAAAGCGTTTTCTATGTTGATCTTACATGATTCTTTTAAAAGGGAACATCGGTCAAAATAATGATAATACCGAATCTTACTTACTTGAATCCTGTAACTATCTTCATCTTCCCCCTGAAAAAAATAAAAACCTAAATTACCATCAGCACAGACAGAGATGATCCGCACTCATTGTAATTTAGGTTTTGCCTGCTTTATCAGTAACAATCCTAACATTATCATATGGAAATGTAAGAAAAAAACGAACACACGAAAATAAAAATGTCAGCGCTCTCATTATGCTTGTTTAACTACCCTTTCTATGTGAATGGTTAAATACAGCAGCTCGTCACTTGTGAGCTTGTGCTCATACTCCCGCTCAATGTAGGTTTGGATTTTCTTCGTGCATTCATACGCGCGATGATACTTTTCTTTCACTGTATCCAGCAAAAAATCGTCCTGGCTTTCCATGTGAGTGCCGTTAAATAGACGTTGCGCGAAAAACTTTAAGTGGGTGACGAACCGATAATAGTGAAGCGATTCTTCGTTGAATTCAATCTTAAAATGGTATTTTACAATACTCAAAATCTCTTGCATGACTTTTGTAATGTTGATGATATTGGGCATCTCTTCGTTCAGCTCGGCATTTACAATATGCAGAGCAATAAAGCCTGCTTCATCCTCTGGCAGAGACACACCAGTCTTATTTTTTACCATAACCAACGCTTCTTTGCCGATCGCAAATTCGTCTTTGTACAGCCGTTTTGTTTCCCACAGCAAGGCGTTTTTGATATCAAGCCCTTTCTGGTTGCGCTGGATGGCAAAGTTAATATGGTCGGTCAGCGACACATAGATGCTGTCGTTGAGCTTTTTGCCGAGCTGTAATTTTGCGTAGCTGATAATCTCTTCGGATACTTCCATACACTCGATCGGTATATCATACAAAAGGGTTTTGAACTTTTCTGATACATCCTTGTTATCGAGCGTGAACACTTTCTCAATGCGGGCTTCATCGACATCATCGCCGGACTTTTTCTGAAACGCGAGCCCCCTGCCCATGACGACCAATTCTTTCCCTTGTTCATTGACCACGCTGATCACATTATTGTTGATCACCTTCGCAATTTTCATGACATGTCCCTCCAATCAACTAAGAACAGACTATATCTTGATTGTACATTCTTTTTGTACTAGGTCAATATCATCAGGGAAAGACGGAAGCTGATCAGTACAATTCACTCCGTACCTGCTGCCCGGGCTGTTTTTGAAGCAGCGCCTCCAGATGGCGTTCAAATGATGCCTTGTCAGCTTTCTGCTTTTTGACAATGCTGTTCATGATTTTGACGCTTTCGGCGCTGTATTGTGTATATTGTTTTTTCAGCTGATCCAGCTGCTGTCTTGTCTTCTTCGCGTTTTTCGGTGTGACTTGGCCGATGAGTTTGATCATATTGTCTGCGGTCTCAAAAAAAGCGGCTCTATTTTCTGTCAGCTGCTGAATTTCGATGCGGCTCATGTCTTGATTACGCGTTTTTTGAAGCAAGGCGACCGCCTCGCTGTTTTGTTTTTTGAGCGATTTGTTCTCAAGCTTAATCGATTCGAGATTCTCCTTCGCAATGTCTGCTTCTTCTTCAGTCATGCTGCTTCGCACGAAGTATTCTGGATTGCCGATTCCATAATCAAATGCTTCGCTCACTTGTATCATGGAACTGAACACAATGGCCAGCTGCCTGTCGCTTGCGAGGGCTTGGAAATCCTGCTTTTTCTTACTGCTCATCGGTTTGGCTTCGGTTTGTTTTACTGTCTTTTGATCACAGTCTGCGAACATCTGAGCCTCACCTTCACTTTCGCATGCGCTCATCACAAGAACTGTGACCAGCAGGCTTATACACAAGCCTATTCGCCTCATGCTCTGTCTCCTCTCTGCTGAATCCCTTCTGGAAAATACCATAAAATATAGTTAAATGGTACCAGATTCACCTAACCCCAGCAATAAATCAAAAGTATGATTTGAAGCGCAAAAGCATAAATATTTTGTAAAAATTGACGTGCATTCCATTCTTTTCAGGCCCAATTCTCGTACAATAGAAGTATCGTTACCGGAGAGGGGGCTCTGATGATGAAACGTTTTACGAAACAAGAAAACAGCTGGGTATTATATGACTGGGCAAATTCTGCTTACTCAATTGTCGTGACCACCGCGGTATTTCCGTTATTTTATAAATCAGCTGCTGCGGAAAGCGGTGTCAGCGCCGCTCAATCGACTGCCTATTTGGGCTATACCATTGCGATTTCAACGTTTATTCTTGCGATGCTCGGCCCTATTTTAGGCACAATCGCCGACTATGAAGGGTGCAAGAAAAAGTTCTTCGGTTTCTTTGTGTCAGCCGGTGTCGCCAGCACCGCGATGCTCGCCTTTATCCCTAGTGAACATTGGCTGCTATTGTTGCTGTTTTATACGATATCGGCTATCGGTTTTTCCGGCGCCAATGTGTTTTATGATGCCTTTCTCGTGGACGTTACGCCTGAGAAGCGGATGAATCTCGTCTCGGCACGGGGTTTTGGCTTAGGATACATTGGAAGCACGATTCCATTTATCATCAGTATTGCTGTCATCCTGCTCGCACAAGCAGAGACGATTCCAGTGTCTGTATCGGCCGCAAGCCAGCTGTCCTTCTTCATAACGGCTGCCTGGTGGGGGCTGTTCACCATCCCAATGATTAAACATGTCCATCAACGCTATTACATCAAAAAAGAACCTCATATTGTCATCAACAGCTTTAAGCGGCTCGGCCAAACGATGAAACGGATCAGACAATACCGGGCACTTTTCCTCTTCTTGCTCGCTTATTTCTTTTATATCGACGGAGTCGGCACGATTATTACGATGTCGACATCCTATGGATCAGATTTAGGGATCGGCTCCTCAAGCCTTCTGATCATCCTATTTGTCACTCAGGTGGTCGCTGCACCGTTTTCGATTATATACGGAAAACTGGCAGAACGCTTCACGGGGAAGACCATGCTGTACGTCGGGATCGTCATTTATATGATCGTTTGCGTGTATGCCTATTTTATGAAGACAACGCTTGATTTCTGGATACTGGCTATGCTTGTCGCCACCTCGCAAGGCGGTATTCAAGCCCTGAGCCGTTCCTATTTCGCCAAGCTTGTGCCAAAGCACCACGCTAATGAATTCTTCGGTTTTTACAACATTTTCGGAAAATTCGCCTCAATTATGGGGCCGCTGCTCATTGCCGTTACCGCCCAGCTGACCGGGAAATCCTCGACTGCGGTGTTCAGTCTGATCATTTTGTTTGTAATTGGTATTGTGATTCTTGCCTTTGTTCCGGAGGAGACCAGCGCCAATGTCAGCCAGCAGCAAAATGACCTGCCCCTTTAACTGGGAGCAGGTCATTCATCATTTATTCGCTTTATTCACCTTCAGCTGTTTCCCTTTGACGGTTGTGTTCTTCATCACTTTGAGAACATGAGGGCCTTTACCATTTAAAATCTCAACGTATGAGGCGTTATCCATGATCGTAATGATGCCGATGTCGTCAGCTGACACACCGTCAATTTTGGCAATCGTTCCTACAAAATCAACGGCTCTGATTTTCTTTTTCTTTCCGCCGTTAAAATACAGCTTCATAATGTCTTTATTCAGCTCTTCGCTTTTGTCTTTTTTGCTTTTCGGACGGTCATTCATTTTAGCTAGAAATTCAGGTTTTTTCCTTGCTACTTCCTCTTGAGAAGGTGCTTCTATTTTTTGAATTTCAAATCCGATATATTCTTCAATGTCGGCTAAAAACCGTTTTTCAAAGGCCGTGACAAACGAAATGGCCTTCCCTTTGTTCCCTGCGCGTCCCGTTCGGCCCGTGCGGTGGACATAGCTTTCTTTTTCAAGCGGCAGATCATAGTTGATGACAAGGGAGATATTTTCAATATCAATCCCGCGCGCGGCGACATCCGTCGCCACTAAGTAACGGTACTCGCCACGTTTAAATTCATTCATGACGTCGAATCGGTCTTCCTGAATCATTCCGCCGTGAATTTTATCGCATGGATATCCTAAGTCATCCAATTCATCGGTCAGCTGATTGACGTGCTCCTTCGTTCGGCAGAAAATGATGCAGCTGTCAGGATTCTCCGTCATCAGCACATCTTTCAGCAATGAAAATTTATTCTCTTCTCTTACTTGAATCACCGCATGTTCAATATTTCTTGTGGTAAGCCCGGCCGCTTTGATTTCGATATGCTCCGGTTTTTGCATATATTGACGGCTCAGCTTCTCGATATCCTGCGGAAGCGTCGCTGAAAACAGCATCGTCGTACGCTCAGTCGGCAGATGCTTGATAATCGCCTCCACCTGCTCAATGAAGCCCATATTCAGCATCTCATCCGCTTCATCAATGACCAAATAAGAGAGACGATCCAACGGCAGCGTGCCTTTTTCGATATGATCCAGAACACGTCCCGGCGTGCCGACAACAATGTGGCTTTTTTGCTTAAGCTCAGCTTTTTGTTTATCAAAGGAGGATTTTCCAAATACGGCTGTCGCTTTGATCCGTTTAAATCGTCCGATATTCGTGATATCTTCCTTTACTTGCACCGCAAGCTCACGGGTTGGAGTTAAAATAAGCGCCTGCGGCTTGTTTTCATCCCAATCCGCCAGCTCACAGAGAGGAATCCCGAACGAAGCCGTTTTCCCGCTTCCCGTCTGTGA
The DNA here is from genome assembly GCF_045040725.1 of Bacillus sp. FSL K6-0255. Taxonomy (NCBI): domain Bacteria; kingdom Bacillati; phylum Bacillota; class Bacilli; order Caryophanales; family Bacillaceae; genus Bacillus; species Bacillus sp. FSL K6-0255. The sequence continues at coordinate 3,899,544 of NZ_CP150278.1, forward strand.
TTTGACGACAAGATCCTTTCGTTCAAGGGCAGCGGGGATCACGCTCTGCTGCACCTTGGTTGGTTCTGTATATCCTAGTCCTTCCAGTGCTCGTAAAATGTCATGACTGATTTGATAGTTTTTAAAATGACTCATGTATAAACTCCTGTCTCTTGCAGATGTTCTCATTATACTCTAATTGACGAAGGCGTATGTGTTTTGTCGAAAAAATGACGTGTTAAAAGCCATCGATTCCCTGGCGTTTTAGCTCTTGAACAGCCAATCGCGCCAGTGCGTCGGCCCCCGTGCGGTTCGGGTGCAGCGTATCTCCATCCATATAAAGCCCAAGTGTTTTTTCCGGACCGATCGATGTAAAGTATGCCGAGCTGAGGACATTTAAGTCAATGAGGTGTGTTTTTTCCTCTTCGGCCAAAGCTAAAATAGTAGCCCTGTACCATCTGTTTACAGACGAATGGATGCCCTCAGAAGTAAAATCGGTCGCCCGGCCCTGGGGTGTTGATAGGATGACGTCCGCTCCTTTCGCTTTCACCTGACGAATCATATCACGCATCATCTCTTTAAATTCCGCTTCAGATTCATTATGCTTCGGATTTGTGTCATTAATGCCGAGCTGCAACATAAAATAATCCCCCGGCTTGATGTACTTCAAGATCGCCTCAAGCTGTCCATCATTTCTGAACCCTCTCGCGATCTGCCCGCCAGACGCCATGTTTCTCACTTGAAAGGTGTGTTTATCGATATAGTGAGGCAGCATCTGCCCCCAGCCCGCCTGCTTGCTGCTGTTGAGCGGATAATAATTGCACACCGTCGAGTCGCCGCCGATATAAATGGTTCGGTTCGTCACCGGCTGATCAGACAATTTCTTTATTTTCAAGGCGCTAAGCGTAAAAGCGGTGCCAGCTTTCCCCTCTGTCACCAGCAGATTCAGCTGCCCGTCGGTGACGGGAATTTGGAACGTATCCTCCGCGCCATCCCCTGTCATATTGATGACCTGAAACACGCCCTCCGCTGCCACACTGGCCCTTGCCGTATTGCCAAGCGTCACCTTCACCTCATAAAGGCCGTTCGGGAGATCCACATTAAACGTGTTATTGCTTTTCGTCCCATACGCTAAAAACTGAACCGCATCACTCTTCACACCAGTCCCGGATGCCGCCACATCCTTCATATTCTCCGGTGTTTGAAAACCGTAGCCCTTTGATCGGTCATACCGATCAGACGCCCTGACACCAATATAATCAGGCTCCACCGAACCGCTTCCAAAGTCAAACTGATACACCTTCGGCTCCACTGCCTTCACACTCTCAATCCCGTCAAAACCCAACATCAACATCATCACAAAAACCGTTGCCATCCATTTTTTCATCAAGACTCCCCCTCTATGAAAACGCATACATTAATGCATACTCGGTGATTGTTTCTTTATGATGGCTGAAGGGAGAAAAAAATGGCGTTGAGGAATAAAAATGAGGGGAGAGTCTCAAGAAGGGGAAAATCAGTGTGACTTCTTGTCACACTTGATCACATCCCAACCTCCGCAATAGAAGCTTATTTGATCTGCTTCGTCATACACATAATAACGGAGTCTTTCCCATTGATCGTCAGTCGGTTCAATCTCCAACTCAACCGCATCGATGGATTCAAGGTCATCCAGCCTTGATGCACTAATGTCTTCAAACCGCAAATGAATGTCACAGGTTTGAGCAGATAGTTTTAATTCAAACACAGGAATATGAATATAACGATCATCTTCTTTCATATAGAAAGAAAACTCGTTGAATGTAAATGGACCTGTATCCGCATCAGAAAGATGTTTTTTCACTTTTTCGTATTGTGTGATATTCAAATGGATTCCTCCTATTTTTAGTTACCGCTAACCATATAGATGTCAACAGCATCATATTCAAACCACATGATCCCTTCGCCTGAGTCCGTTAGACAATGGAGCTTCCCTTCTGAAAAATAGCTTTTATCCGGTTGAGGATCAGTGATCAGAAAAACATCGTCATTTATAGAAGCTAACAGAAAGAGAAAGCCTGCAATGTCCCGGTCTGCATCATGTAATATGCATTGGAAATGGAATTCTCGTTTCGCCAACTTCGTCACCTTGTAAGCATAACCTTCAAAGTACTCGGACAGGTCTTCTATAAATGAACCAGTCGTTATCACTTGTATCATGATTTGCTCATAGTCAAGCCCTTGCCAAATACGATAAAATGACTCTGCATCTTCAAGCTCACATGACATAACAACTTGGTAAGGCTTAAGAGCGATCATGTCCAAATTGCCGATACTGCTTATAGCGGTTATTTCCATAAAATCTTCCCCTTATCAGTTGGATAGCGCAACGGAAATCTCTTGTCTGACTTGTTCATACAAGAGAATGTGATGATACAGACCCTTATCGTTTTTGATCATATCCGGAAGTATGTCAGGATACAGCTCAAAAAAGCTTTTCTCCAACAAACGCCGCTGGTGCCGGGGTATCCTTTTATTCGCCAGCACATAATCCAAACTGCCAGCAACAAGCATAAAAAACTCATAGATTTCCGCTTCAAAGCCGTACAATTCATCAGGGTACTGCTTTTCTTCAAGCTCTCGCTGTCTTTTTCTCAGCTTTTGAAGCACGTTGATCCTCTCCCTCCGCAACAAACTCATTTATCTTGAAACAGGATAGGCGGATCATTATCTATCGCCTCCAACAGCTCTTCACCAAACACAGTGATTGTCAATTTCCACGGGTCTCCCAAAAGTCCCCAGGAGAAGTCCTGATGAAAAAAGAAATAATAGTCTCCATTTGGAAATACGGGAACAGGCCATTCGCCAAATTCATCCTTAGGCATTGCCTGATGAGGACTAAAGGTATATCCGTCATGCTGCCAATCTAGTGCGTACATTACATCGTTCTTTCCAGTACCTAATTGAAATGCTTTTAAAATAGAAGTCTCTAAATCACTTAGCACTCCGCTCACATCATTATGACCAGCTTTACTGCTCATCGCGCTTGAGATATCAAACACTCGATATGGATCAGGCGGGATGATGTGATGACATCTGCTTCCGGGCTTCCATTTTATGATCTTGTTCACTTCTGACCAGATGCGGTCTTGTTTTGTCTGACTTAAAGCGCGCCAATTCATCATAATCTCATCCCTACACCTTATTGGATATCCTGCTTATAAACACCAGAAGAGGCCACTGCGTAAACAGCGTAACTTGTCAGTTTCAGCTGTTGAACATCTAGGCCTTCACCGTTCGAATCACAGCATGTTATCTCTTCCATCTCTTGACTCACATCGGCAGAAATCAAATAAAGAGACGACTTAAGGTCTGCACTGTAACAATTGAACGTCCCAACCAAAAAACCTTCTTCGGATATCGCGAGCTGATCAAATGCTTCTGAGTCCGGCTCTTTATCCGACAGAATCCACACCCGTCTCACGACCGTTTCATCAAATGCGGCAATGACTGCATCTCCGTAATACAGCATATAAATCAAGCCGTTTTTTTCTGCAAGTCCATAACAATCATCTACAGCAGGCGCATCCATTTCTTCAAGCTTTCTATCAATGTGTATTTCCTTCTGCTGACCATCTAACGTAAAACACCACACACTATGGCCGTTGGGATTCTCATCATGATAAATCCCTTCATCACATAAACCGACCCAAAGCTGTTGTTTCTCATCCAAAAGACAGCAGGAAACCCCTGAAGGCAAGTGAAAAACACTTTTCACCCTTCCCTCTTCTGAAAAAACCTTTACCTTCGGCTCGTACGATTCGTAATAAACGAAGACATAGCCATCTGCACATTGTTGAAAGAGCAGAATATCACTGTATGAAATCTGCTCTTTCACTCTAAAATCCCGAACATCACCGGAAGGATCATAGATTGTAATGGTGATACCACCTTTCAACCCTTTTCCAATGTAGACACGCCCCTGTGGATCAGCATGGAAAAAACAATCTTGGGTGTTCTCGTTGATGATTTTATTCAATTTTAATTTTTTCATTGGTTATGCTCCTAGGTTCGAAATGAAATGATAAGAATAAACCATTTATTAGCTATTAGTAACGGACAGCCTAGTTTCATTAATCGTTTTGGGATAAATCTACTTTCCAATTCAGCCTTAAATCATTTAGTGTTTAATTGGTATGCATAAAACGATTGATCATCAAAGCGAACTGTTTCAGCTTCTATAGCAATCAGCATTCTGTTCATGTCAATAAGAAAGTTAGCATTTGATTGATACTCCGGAATTATAGAATTTGATAGATTCCCGATTCCTTCTGGATGATAACTCATCTCAAATACTTGCCAATTGTATTCTTCCGGATCTATTTTTTCCAATCTCATGTCGCCAACATCTGCACTATAATAAGCGGATGCCACATTTTGAAATGAAATTTTATGCGTATATTCACCTTCATCTTCAAAAACCTTAATATCAAGTGAGAGTTCTTTTTTAAACACATTAAAATCTAAATGAAGGACACTGCACCCCTTATCTATATAATCAACCCATTCATTAATCGTTTGATACATTGTCATCCCCTGCCTCTTTTTAAACAATAACGCCTTGCCACCAAGCAGAAAACAAATTACTCCGTATATTGTTTGATCCAATCATTTAAATCATCTGTTGAATGCAAATAAGTTTCTGATGAATCTTTCAAATCAATCCCACTTAGAAGGATTAACATATCCCAGACTCTATCGTCTTCTACTTCGGGGTCATCCGCATAAACATAAGTTCCAGCCCAATCCGACACTTCTTCTCTTGTTGTTTGTCCATTTAAGACACTTTTGATTTTATTTATGCATTCTATTAGATTTGTCTCGCTCAATTTGATCACCACGTATTCAAGTACTAAATGATTTTTTATTAGTATGCAAAGCACCGTACTGATATTTAGATATTGAAGCTTTTTCCGTAAAAGATATGTTCCAAAAGGTTTCCAATCTACCAATAAACAAGCTCACATCCGTATTCCGTGTGCAATATACATAAACCAAACTGGCACTTAGGCTCAACCAAAATAAAACTATGATTGAGAATCCCTTCATCGAACTCAATACACTCCAATAAGCAGTCAAGGTGCTCGAGACATTTTCCAAAAGAACAAACTAACGCACCAATTTCGCTGCTGTATTGATGAAACAGCAGAACGTCCCGGTCATCGTAAGCAACATATGACTGAGATATTTTCCAGATCAGCTGTTTCGCTTCCGTTTTTTCGAGGGCATCAACCTCACGGGTGTTGGCTGGTATTGAATTTGATAAAACCAGCTCAAGCAATTGCCTGCTTTGCGCCAGATCAGCAAAACGATAAGTGAAGCCTCTTTCTGCACAAGGGACTAGTTTTTCTTTGATTTCGCTCATCAATAAACGTCTTTTATTCTCGGCGAGTTTTTCGATCAATCTTTTTTGCATGAGCCGCATTCCCTCCGCTGTCAATTTCTCAAGTTCTTTTAAATTGATTCATCATTCTCTTGTTTTCGTTGTCGTTCATGTTTAGATTTGTTCTAAAAAAGCTTGTATCGCTTATCGATACAAGCTTTATCTTCAACTGCTTAAAACTCACCCAGTGGGCTTTTCACAAAACGCTGGGAACCTTTTTGGCAAATCCTCTTCATCCCAATCAATTCTATATTTTTAGATTCTTTTGTCATACAAATAAGAGAGGATGGTAACATCTCTTATTTAATGTTCCATCAATAAATGCCCCATTTTTATCCAATGCAGAAATTATTTATAATTAAGGAAGTTTAGAAGGATTTTTTGTATTTTCAAGATTTAATTTTAAAGCGGTCACAAAAGACTCTAGCTTTTCTTCATTACAATTAATTTCGAACAAGTTGGAGTTCGACTTACTTTCTTTATAATCATCAAATATAATTTTAATCTTAATTCTGTAATTTCCGTTTTCTTGATCAATACTAAGAAATAAGAATGGTTCAATAGTCTCTAAACTGATACTGTCTTGATTTCCTTTTATCATAGTTTCGATCCCAGATATCAACACCTTATATTCACTTTCTAATAAAACAGCAGAAAAATCGCGAACGACGGCTTTCTTATTTTCCAACAATTCAAATACAGATAAAATAAATGGATCATCGTCCAACTCTTGATACCTTCTCGGTGTTAATTCAAGTTCTATACAATCATCTTTTATTTTGGCCATATTTCCTCCTCATTTAAAGTTTAAGTGAGGGTAGTTGTCATCCCCCCCTCGCTTAACCTTATTAACGCCTTCTCTTAGATTTATTTCCTTTTCCGTGTGTATGGAATACGTGTTTAGAACCCTTAGCTCTTGAACTTCCATAAGCTGTGATTACTTTACCCCTTTTATTTAAAACAACTGTAGCTTTTTTTCCAACATATTTCGTTGCCCCATTAGGTTGTTTTATTACTTTTTTAGGGCTTCGCACAGCATTCAGTTTGGCCCTTAAATTGACTCCACGGCCTCCATTTCTTCCTATAGATTGATTAAGTCCATGTCTTGTATGACCTGTGATTTTAACTGCCTTCTTCGTAAACTTATAGGCGCGACTAGCACCCTTAAATATCTTCCCAGGACCAAAATTAGAAGCAGCTGCCCAAGCAGCACCTTTCCATCCTTTACCTGATTTATATGCCTTATATCCATCATAGGCTGCAAATCCGGCATTTACCACAAGCCATACCCAATGCCCGTCCGGGTCAACATTCATCACAGGGTTATTATTTCCATAAGCATACCCATTCTGATCCAATGAGTCTCCGTCGCTGCCTGGGTCTGGGTCGAGCGATAGGAACACGCCGTTTCTTGGCTCGTAGTAGCGGGCCATGAGATAGTACAGGCCGGTTTCTTCGTCGTATTGGTAGCCTGCGTAGCGGTAGCGGTTGTCTTTCACTTCGTCGCTTGCTTCGGTTTTTGTTGGATTTCCCCATGCGTCGTACTGATATTTGGCAACCGTTTTTCCAGTGCTGTCTGAGATCGCGATGACATCGCCGTGTGCGTTGTAGTGATAGAAATATTTCTTGCCATTTTCTGTGTAGGAAAACAGCTGGCCGCTGTCTCCGTACGTGTATGATTTTGTGACGTTGTTGTCTGCGTCTGTTTCATACAAGACGTTCAAGCTGTCTCCGTCGTAGAAGTAATTCGTGACTTTTCCGTTGACCGTTTTTTGGATTCTGTTTCCTTTTTCATCATACTTATACGTTGCGAATGGCTTGTCTTCGCCTTTTTTGGTAACGGCGGTCAGGTTGTCTTCTGCATCCCACGTATATGTGAATTTGCCGTCGGATGTGCGGTTGCCGTTTTTATCGTACGAGATGCTTTCTTCATTGACTTTTGTCAGCTGGTTCATGATGTTGAAAGAGGCGTTCACCGTTTTGCTCGAACCGTCTTTTATAGTTGTAACGGTTTTCCGGTTTCCGAATCCATCATATGTGTATTCAATAACAGTACCGTCTTCATGGGTTTCTTTGACAAGCTGATTCAGCTTCCCATACTCATATTGCACCTTGCCGCTTGCTGAGCTGTTTATCGTTGTGCGATTGCCGTTGGCGTCGTATTCATAGCTTTCTGTCAGAATGCTTCCGCCATTTTTGTCGCCGATATGCAGCGAGCTTACAAGGTTTCTTTCGTCATATGAAAAACTTGTTCCACCGCCGTTGCCCGTAATAAAGGTTTGGACGTTTCCATTTTCATCATAATCAAATGAATAGGAAGATGTACTGTCTTCCATCTCAATCATTTGGTCCAGCTTGTTATACGTAAATTGATTCGTTCCTTTTTGATCCCCATGGCTCCACGAGAAGGTTTTCAGCTTATCGGAGTCACTAGGATATGTCCAAGTTTGGCTGCCGCCGCGGTCAGTCAATTCGGTTAAACGGTTTTTATTGTCAAATGTCCGTTTCTTTGTGGTGTTCTGCTCTTTATTAACGACCGACGTTTCATTTCCATTTTTGTCATACGTGAAATTGTACTTTTCTGTACCGTTATACGACTTTGATTTCACCCGGTCTGTTCCATCATAAGAAAGAGACACTTCGTTGCCATTTGGTGAAATGGTTTTGGTCAGGTTGCTGTTGGCATCATATTCGCTTGCCAACACATTGCCCAGAGGATCAGTTGTTTTGACAAGCTTGCCCATCACATCATATTCGTATTTATAGGTTTGATCTGCTCCCGCCCGGATGGTTTTGCTTACCTCATTGCCTTCCTTATCATAGCTGTGAAGGATAGACGTGCCGTTAGAGAGCGTCATGTTTGTCAATTGGTCTGCCTGATCATACGTATAGGTTGTTTTTTCACCTTTTGCATCCGTTTCAGACGTTTTCTTACCAGTTTCATCATAATCAGTTGAAGTGGAGAAACCTAGTTCGTCCTCTTCCTTGGTCACATAGTTGCCATTACTGTCGTACGTGCTTTTTGTCAGAAGGCTTCCTTCAATCAGACGGATATCATCAAACCAGACTGTGCCTGTCGCACTCTTTTGGAACAGAATGCTAACGTCCACTTTATTAATCGGCTTTGTTTTCGGTATAACAACTGCAGCCCGGTTCCATTCCTGTGTTCCAGAAGGGAATTTGGCATTGTATACACCTGTGCTGCCGTCCGCGTAAGTGACATTAGCCTGCAGAGAATAGTCTTTTTCATCTGTAAACTTGACACTGCTTGCTTTCGACATGCCTGTCAGTGTGAGATAAACCGGTTTGTCATTTGCGCTCTGCCCTAAGACAACGGTTTGTTTTGTTACTGATCCGGCTTGGGACGCACTGGTCCGGGCAGCTTTTAACGATACATCATCATTAAAGCCTTCTTCAGAATCAACGGATGTCCCGCTTACATTCCAGTTTTCCGTTGCTGATGTGAAGCTGCTGTTTTGAACTGGGTTATAGCTCGATGATACTTCGCCTTTTTCCAGCTGGACTTCATCAAACCATGCTTTTCCTTTGCCATCTTTATCTTTATGATCGACTTCCATATACACAACAGCTTTTCCTGCATTCGCTGGAGTCGTAAAAGTGATTTGCCGTTTTGTCCAGTCATTTTTTCCGGCTAATGCACTGTATTCATTGTGAATCCATTGAATTCGTTTTTGATCTTTGTCTCGCAAATCAATGTTAAAGTAGGCTCTTGATTTCGCAAGATCTGTTTTGATTTTCCCGCTTAATGTATAGGTTGTATTCGGCTCCAGCTCAACTGTTTGTGTTGCTGACGAATACCCATGATCTGTTCCGGCAGACGTTGATTGGCTCAAGACTTCCAATGCCTTTGATCCGGAAAGAACCCCGCTTTTATCGGTGATAATTGAGATTTTGCCGCTGTCTTTAGAAGCAGTCATATTCCAGCCGGATTTTTGTGCTTCAAAGCTTCCATCTTTCAAAATATTAGTTGAAGCTGATAAATCTTTGCTGGATTGAATCTGATTTCCGTATTTATCATAAACGGCTGCTGACGATGATTTTCCACTCTGATCGGTTTCGGATACAGCATCCAGTCCGTCATAAGCAATATCCGTGACATTGCCCTCGGTATCCTTCATTTTTGTGACATCGTTGTTTTTGTTGTATTCGTATGTCTCAGTTCCATATGCGTCTTTAACAGACGTAACGTTGCCATCTTTGTCATATTGATAGCTTTCCGTTGCTTTTCCGGTGCCGACGTCGTTTGGATCGACATCTTCTACAACATTGTTGCCTTCATACTTTGTATTCGTTGTAATTTTTAACCCTTCCGCATCATCAATGACCTGAATCGGATTTCCCGCTTCATTATAGCCGTACTGTACTTTCCGGCCATTCGGCTGTGTCATGAGAAGCGTCTTTTTATCAGCATCATAGCTATAGACATATGTCTCTTTCTTAGCGTTAATCGCTTTATCGAGACGGTGTCCATTATACTGATATTCGGTAAAGACAGGCTTTGCTTCGGTACTGTTGGCTGAATATTGTTTGACAAGGCGCCCTTCGCCATCATAGTCATAGCTTGTGACAGTCCCGTCTGTATCTGTAACCTTCTTCAGCAAATCATTCTCATATGAGTAGGTGACTTTCTTATTCTTAGGTCCGGTGATGGAAGTCACATGGCCGTTTTCATCATAGGTAAATGCAAGCTTGCGGCCTGATGCATCTGTAATGGCGGTCAGTTGATTTTTGTCGTTGTAAGTGTAGACGGTTGCATTGTTGTGGCCATCCACTACCTTTTGAAGCTTACCGCCTTTTTTATTGAAATAAGCATTGGTTTGATCCTTTGTTTTTAATATGAACTGATCAGCTGTTTCTGTTAATTCAAGATATACACCGGTCGGCGGCTGATACGTGCCATCGGCTTTTTTCGTGAATCGATGTGTCGTAGCGTCTTCATCGATATACATTGCCCCGCCATCCGTTGAGATGACAGATGTTTCTGCATCAGCATACCAGCCTTGTCCAAATAAGTGATCAGAGCTGTCAAGACTGTTGTAGGTTCTCGATAAGCCAAGTCCCGGACCGCGTCCGTCAATTGACAAATCTTCTTCATTCACAATGACATTGCCTGTCGCACCATTTAACTGGCCGCTTGGGATATCAATGATAGACCAGTATTCTTCTGTCCCAAGGAATTCTGCGCCTTCATGGAACGTTGGGTTAAAGGGCGCCGTTGGAATCGTTTCACCATTCGCATCATAGGCGACAAGCGTGAAAGAATAATTCTTCTTCCCTTTGTAATTCCCATTTGCATTGTTATAGACAGGTGATGGATCGAGGGCTAATTCCCCGCCTTTTCCATCTGTATGAAGCTTATAGCTTCCGGCTTTGATTTCCTCAGAAGTCGGCCAAATGTTTTTATTTTGGGTTGTCCAATGATCCGCGTCACCCACATCAAAGGACTGATATTCCTTACCGTTGTAAATGTTAACTTTATAGCCTTTCGCATTTTGAACCTTTTCCCATATCAAATTCACATAACCCGTTTGACTCGATTTTGTATTTGTATACAAATAGCCAGTTACATTCTTTGGCCTAGCGATATCAGGAAGTGCCGGGTTAGCAGCCGGGGATGCAATGGCTTCGCCATCTTTGTTGTATGCGATAATTTTAAACGAGTAATTTTTTTTGGCTCCATCTCCCCCGGCGTTTTTATAGGTTGGTCCGGGATTGATCGGCAGCTCTGCTCCGCTTCCGTCCTTTAGGTGAAGAGCATATTTTCCCGCCTTGATTTCTGCACTTGTCGGCCAGATCTTTTTCCCTTTTGTGGTCCAAGACGTCTGATTTCCGAGATCAAGTGTCTCAAAGCCTTTCCCATTGAACACCTGAACCTTATAGCCGGTTGCACCAGATACAGCTTTCCAAGAAAGGTCGAAGTATCCTGTGGCATTCCCATTATTGTAGCCCTTTGCAGACGGTGCTTGTGCTTTTCCTACATTAGGGATAACGGGCTTTGCCGGTGCGGACATCGCTCCTTCACCTTGGTCAAATATCGCACTGACGCCAATCCAATAGTTTTTGCTTGTAGCATAGCTTCCGCCGGAATTCTTATAGACCGGGGATGGATCTAATGCCAATTCAGCTCCATCCTTGCCGTCCAGATGCAGTTTATATCTCTTGGAGGCAATTTCTGCGCTCGTAGGCCAGATTTTTTTCCCTTTTGTGCTCCACGACGTGACGTTGCCTGCAGAAATCGCTTGATATTCCTTACCATTGTAAATCCATACCTTATATCCTTTTGCGCCTTCAACCTTTTTCCAGCTGATATCGAAATAACCAGTGGAATCGCCGTTGTGATAGGCTTTGATTGTAGGTGTGTTTCCCTTTGGAATGGTATACGTCACTTCAATATATGGTTTATTGGCGGAGTTCGCTGAAGAAATTAGTTTTTTCCAATATTCCTTGCCGTTTCCGTTTGTATGAAGCTTAAATCCATAGTTGGCCCCGCCGGAGTTCCATGACTTTACAGCAGCGGTCACATCATAACTCGCCCACTGTCCTTTATGGACGTCGGCTTTTCCGATATTTTTAGATGCCGGTTTGGTGTTCCATGTCACTTTTGCATTATCATAATTGCTGTTGACCGTATCCAGCCAAAGACCGGTTGCCTTTGTTCCATAATAGGAATGGGCTACGTATGTTTTTAATGTAGCTTTAGTGACAGTCATATTTTGAATTGGCTTTAGGTTGTTAAATTTCATGAACGCATAGTTTGTGCCTGTTGTTTTGTCATAATAGCCCGTTTTCAGTACATAGGCCTTTAAATTAGCATCCCATTTTTGTGAGGAGGCCGAATAGTTCGTCGTCGGGTAGGCACTCATGACAAACGTATCCGATGAAACAGATAAAGAAGTTGACGGGTCGATAGATACTGGATATACGCGTTCTGGGTCTTTCAGCCAGTTCTCGTCTGCCGTAAGATGAAGCAAATACCCTTCTTCATTCTTTTCCAGCTTATAGCTGACTTTGTCTGACCGTTCAACCTCGCCGGAAAGCTCATCTAGTTTTGAATCCGTCATAAAAGGCTTAGGCACAGAAAAAACAACTTTGCCTTTTTCATCAGAAAAATCAATGGATCCATCCTCTTGTTCTTTAGCCTGCAAATCGGTTTTTAACTGAAATGTAAATGTGTTGTATCCATTATACTGATGAAGGACTAAATCTTCTTTTATGTTTTCATTGAATGTGAAAGTCTGGAGATCAATATTCGGAAACACATCCGGATACACAATCTCATTACTGTCAGTCTTATAATCTGCTGAGGTATCTTTCGGAGTAAGTGAAGTTTTATTCGGGCCTTTCGCTTCTACAAGTGAATATGTAACCTTATGGTCATTATGCTCAAAAGTCGCGTAAAGCCCGTTCTTCATTTGCTTTTGAAAATCTGAATTCAAAATGGCGTTCTCTGTCTCGACTTGTTTGCTTGTCGACTCTTTTAACTCAGGAGAAATGTCTTCCCAGTCGGCATCAGGTGTTTCCTTTGTATGAATAGGATCAAGATATACTTCCTGTTTATAGACACCGTCACCTTCATAATAGAGTTTTGTATTTTCTGTTCTTTCAGAGGTGATCTCACCCTCTTTGTTTATATCTTTTGGATCAAAAGGTACAGCTTCCTCAGTTTGTTCTTTCTGAAGAGTTTCTTCTGGATCATCGGCAGCAATACGATTTCCATTCTCTTCTTCTGTGGTTTTTGCCAGTACATCTGCTGGCACTAATGAAATGATTAAAGCCAACACTAAAAATGCTGCTATGAACCTTTTAAAGTTTCGCCTCTTTCTTTTTTTCATTTTCTCTCTCCTTTTGTAATAAAAGTAATATTCACTCAATAATCTTAACTAGACTGAAATATTATTACAATATTTTTCTAGAAAATTTATCTTATTTTAAGGATTAACGAGAGTCTATTGACCTAAAATAAAAAAAGGCCGCATAGGCCTTTTTACTTTTTCCATTATTGCATTTGTTCAATATCCGTACCCTCAGCTGCCACATTCGCCTTCCCCTGCCTCCTGACAAGCGTCAAGGCCATGCCCGCAAAGATCAGCACGATGCCAAGCGTTTGATAGAGGTCAGGGCGGAAGCCTGTGAAGACGGTATCGAGCACGATCGCGACAGCGGGGTCGAGAAATACAATGATTGAAATAAATTTCGTTGATAAAAATCGTAAACTGTCAAAAAACAACAAATATACAATACCCGTATGGATGATGCCGGTAGATACCACCATAATCCAGTTTCCCTGAGATAGGTCAGCAAAAGCGCCAAAGCGAATAAACGGAATCAGGATGATAACCCCTAAACCCGTTTGCAGGAAGGTGGTCGTATAAGGACTGAGGTTTTGAATGCCTTTTCCCAATAAAGTAGTGAACGCATAAAACAGCGCGGCGAGAACGGCCCATATGATCCCTGATCCCATCAGCTGTGTCAATGAAGTGCTGCCGTTAATCCCGGAAATCAGCGCAGTTCCCAGAAAGCAGATGATAATGGAGCTGACGGAGATCACATTTAATTTCTCTCTGTAGAAGAAGCTCCCCAGAAGAAGAACAAGCACCGGCGCTAGATGATAAACGGAGATGGCAATTGTAACGGACGTTTCTTCAAAAGACTTAAATAAAAACACCCAGTTGAATACAAGAAAGAAACCGCACGCCAATGTTTGCAGCACGTCTCTCTTGCTCCATTTTTCAGTTTTATACTGGCCGGACGCCAGCCAGCAAAGACCTAAAAACAGCGTCGCGCAAAGGCAGCGGACAAAGACCAATTCAAATGACGGCAGATTGGTATGCTCTGAGAAAAAGCCGATAGAACCGAAAATCACCATAGAGATGACCATTTTGATTACGGCTGTTGATTTTTGTTTTGACGATATGGAAAGATCCTGTTGCATCAAACGTATTCTACCTCCAGTACTGCATAGCTTAAACTGTTTTTTATGAATTCAGAAATCTACACATAGAATTCCTCTTTTTTACATGTAGATATTATAACACTTCTATTCTAAATAAAAAAAAGCGCCCTTGGGCGCTTTTTTTACAAATCTATCGAACAATCAAAACCGGGCATGTTGATAATTGAGACACTTTATGGCTGACGCTTCCAAGCATCATTTCTTTCAGGCCGCTGATCCCCCGGCTGCCAACTACAATCAGGCTGACGCCTTTCTCTTTTGCGTGATTTAGTATCTCATACGCCGGCTCGCCATTCGCGTAAATGGTTTCAGCTTGAACGCCTTTTTCGGCTGCTTTTTCTTTTGCATTCTCAAGGATTTTCAGGCCCTCTTTTTTAACCTCGTTCCTGATTTCATCAATAAAGTGTTCAGGCACATAGACAATTCCCGTCAGAGAAGAAGTCGTGACGACGGCTTCTCTCCCCACATGAAGAATGCTTAGTTCCGCTTGCTGCTCTTTTGCCAAATGCACTGCGGCATCAAGCGCTTTTGCACTCATGTCTGATCCGTCAATCGCTACTAACATTTTGTTAAACATGCTCTTCCCGCCTTTCGGACTGTGGGTGGTTCATCTTTCTCTTTTATTGTCCGCCTGCATTTTGTTATTGTCAATTGAAGCGCATGAGTTTTCAAAAATTTGTCAGATACTCTCTCCGTTTGTGGCGATGACCTGCTGATACCAGTTGAAGCTTTTTTTCTTGATGCGGTTAAATGTTCCATTTCCTTCATTGTCCCTGTCCACATAAATGAAACCGTAGCGTTTTTTCATTTCCGCAGTAGATGCGCTGACAAGGTCAATTGGCCCCCATGATGTGTATCCGATTAATTCAACGCCGTCCGCAATGGCTTCGCGCGCTTCAATTAAATGATCACGCAGATAGTTGATTCTGTAATCGTCCTGAATCGTGCCGTCCTCTTCAACCTTGTCTACAGCGCCAAGGCCGTTTTCAACAATGAACAGCGGCTTCTGATAACGGTCGTATAAGGTGTTGAGCGTGATGCGCAAGCCTTTCGGATCAATTTGCCAGCCCCATTCTGATGATTTGAGGTAAGGGTTTTTGACTCCGCCCAGCAGGTTGCCCCCTGATTTTGCAAGCTCTTCCGGATCTGTGCTCGCCGCCATCGACATGTAGTAGCTGAATCCAATATAATCCACCGTATGTTCTTTCAAGAGCTCTTCATCGCCTTCAGCCATTTCAATTTCAATATTGTTTTCTGCCAGATAGCGTTTCATATATCCCGGGTATGCGCCTCTTGCCTGAACATCTGAGAAGAAAAGTGTTTTGCGCTCATTCTCCATTGCCGCGAAGACATCCTCCGGCTTAGAAGTCATCGGATAGGTTGTCGTTGCCGCTATCATACAGCCGATTTTCGAATCAGGAATGATGTCGTGACCCGCTTTGACAGCAAGAGCACTGGCCACAAATTGGTGGTGTGCCGCCTGGTACATCGCGTTTAATTTGTTTTCTCCTTCTTCAAAAACAAGACCGCCTCCGGTAAATGGCGCATGGAGCACTACGTTAATTTCATTAAACGTCATCCAATACTTCACTTTGTGTTGATAGCGTTTGAAAACCGTTTTGGCGTAGCGTTCATAAAACTCTATGACTTTGCGATTCTTCCAGCCGCCATAATTTTTCACTAAACCGAGCGGCATCTCATAATGAGAGATGGTTACGACAGGCTCAATATGATGCTTTAACAGCTCATCAAACAGATCATCATAAAATCTGAGGCCTTCTTCATTGGGCTCCTCTTCATCGCCATTCGGAAAAATTCTCGTCCACGCAATCGATGTGCGGAACGCCTTAAATCCCATTTCTGCAAATAAGGCGATATCCTCTTTATAACGATGATAAAAGTCAATCCCGTTGTGATACAGATTCAAGGAAGTCATTGATTCATCAAATGGAGACATGATCCCGTTCGGCGATACGTCAGCTGTCGAAAGCCCCTTACCACCCTCGTTATAAGCACCCTCCACTTGGTTGGCAGCAACTGCGCCGCCCCATAAAAATCCTTCTGGAAATCGTTTTGCATTTGAACTCATATTGATCACCCCATCAGTTTTTTAAGATAAAGCAAGCAGCGCTTCTTTTGGCTGCACTTTACCGATCTCTTTCACCGGCGAAAACGAATATTGGTCTGTGTTGGTCACAATCACCGGGGTAATGACGTCATATCCCGCTGCTTTGATTTGCTCCAGATCAAAGGACACGAGCGGATCTCCCGGTGCGACCTTGTCGCCTTCTTTGACGTGAGCCGTGAACCATTGTCCCTCCAGCTTTACCGTGTCCAATCCAATGTGTATGAGTATTTCAGCTCCCTGATCACTCGTAATGCCAATTGCGTGTTTTGTTTTAAAAACGGTGGTAACGCTTCCACAAACAGGCGACACAACTTCTCCTTCTTCAGGCTCAATGGCAAATCCTTTTCCCATGATCCCGGCAGAAAATACTCCATCTTTGACTTCACTTAAGGCTTTCACTTCTCCCTTAATCGGGCTGTGAATGATCTCTCTGCTGCCTTCATGCACTGCCGGCTGCTGGCTGCCGTCAGAAGGCACATCCTCGAATCCAAGCAAATACGCAGCTGCTGTTCCCGCCGCAAACGCAATCACAAGGCCGATCATCGCGTAAATAAACGTTGGGCCGATAAAGACAGGGATGCTCGGGAGACCTGCATTCCCCCCGACGATATAGGAAGCAACACCCGTCATGCCGTAAAACGCGCCACCGGCTGCACCGCCAATCAAAGCGGCCGCAAACGGCTTTTTCAATCGCATATTCACGCCGTACATCGCAGGTTCTGTAATCCCCATCAGCGCCGTGATGCTTGTGGTAAGCGCAAGTGATTTAAATTTTTTGTTTCTGGAGCGAAGGAAGACGGCAAATGATGCTCCCGCCTGCCCCATATTCGCCAAAAACATAGCCGGCAGTAAATAATCGTGGCCGTTTTGAGCGATGTTGTTGATCATGATCGGCACAAAGGCATAGTGCATGCCCGTCATAATGATTAAAGAGAATGTACCCGCCAGCAAAATCATCGCCACAAGCCCTGCATGATCAAACAAATAATTGACTCCAGAAGACAAGTATTCTCCTAAAATAGCGCCAAGCGGACCGACTGTAATCAATGTCAGCGGCACGACAATCAATAGCGTGAATGTCGGAACCACAATCAATTTGAGAGATGCGTGTGTAAAACGGTCAATCCATTTTTCCACGTATGAAGCAATCCAAATCGCCAGCAAAATCGGGATGACCGTTGACGAATAAGTGGCAGCGGTTACAGGAAGCCCGATAAAGGAAATCGGTTTCCCCGCACCGAGCAGGGCTGTCAAATCCGGATGCAGAATCGCCGCCGCAATGGCTGCCGCTACGTACGGATTGCTTCCGAATTTTCTCGCCGCACTCATCGCTAGCAGGAGCGGCAGGAAGTAGAACGCGCCGTCACCGACAGCCGTTAAAATGACATGAACCTGGCTCTTCTCCGCCATCCAGCCAAACGTAACTGCCAGCGCAACAAGCCCTTTGATCATCCCCGCTCCCGCAATCGCAGGCAAAATCGGGGTAAACACACCAGAAATCACATCAAAGACCGCACTCAGCACATTCTTTTTCTGAGAGGATGAACCAGCGCTCTTTTCATCACTGAGATTGCTGTGCCGCACAATCGCCTGATACACCTTCGGCACATCGTTTCCGATAATGATTTGAAACTGCTCGCCGCTGATATTGGTGCCCATCACTCCAGGCAGCTGCTCCAGCTGACTGCGATCCGCCTTCGCGTTGTCATGAAGATTAAAACGCAGCCTCGTCATGCAGTGGATCACGCGCTGAACGTTTTCTTCACCGCCTACGAGTTGTAATATGTCCTTCGATAATTTATCATAATCCATGTGTATACCTCCTTTTTATGGGGGGACTGCTGGATGAAAGGTGGCCGCCTTTCACCAGCTTTTTTTGTATCAAATGCCGCATCACCTCCTAAAAGAGAATAAAAAAAACCTAAATGACACAGATTGCGAGAGTCTCCTCCTGCACCTGCACCATTTAGGTTTTGCCTGCTTTCACAGTAACAATCCTGACGGGTCGTTTTATTTGTTTGTAGGTATACTTTAGCACTAGATTTGCGGGATGTCAACGCTTTCATTTTTGGTGTTGACTAAGGTGATTGCTCAATAAGGACTATTTTTTATAACGGTAAGCCATTTTGTATATTTTGTTTTATTTTTCCGAAAATACTATCAAATATATCAGCTGACTTAATATAAAAGTAAAAAACCTTGAAAGGCATTAGCCCATCAAGGTATATGTTTTATTTTTGACTATCCCTTTTCCATATACTTTCTCCGTCAGTTAAAAAAACTGCACTTGGCGGATCATCATAAAGTGAAATTTCAACTAATGAACCTTTCTTTTGTATTAACCAATTATATAAACTACTTTCTTCACTAGTAGGATGAGCTAAAATATCATTTACTTGAAATGTAACTGCATAATATTCGATAAAATTCACATCATCGTCATCCAACCCATTGTCTGTTTCAAAGAGTGTGTCTGGTTCACCAATAATCTTTAATCCACTATCCCACTCTATTATCAAGTCACTATCTTTATACTCTTTTAACGCTTTTATTAAAGGATCATATTCCATGTATATCCTCCTCTTATTACTTCTTTAATGGTTCTGAAGGCACTATATGCGCTCCGTCTTTTCCGTAATGAATCATTCCTCTAGTAGTTTCAATGTATTCACCAGTATCACGATCATAGTATTTTCCAATTGGTTTACCAAAGTCTACTCTTTCTTTTTTACCGTTTGGTAGTAGTTGACCTTTTCCTGCAAACTTATCAAGCAATTCCTGTGCTGTTTTATTATCACCATAGAAAATACTCTTGTTTTTACCATTTGCTATTTCTTGTTTGTAATTTGGCGTATTAGGAATATGTTTCTCTTGAGCACCTGGCTTTACTTTAACTGGGAATCCATGTACTTCTCTGTAAGGTCCTTTAGGTACTGACTTCTTTCCATAAGAAGGTACACCATTACCCGTATCCTTAGCAACGTTTTTAACTTCCGCAGCCTTCTTAGCCTTTTTCCCATCATTAATAAGTTTATTAATATATATTAACTTTTCTAACTTAGCTATTTTGGCAAATGGTACTGAGTTTATGGAGGCAACAACACGGTCTTTCCCTGTGACTTTTTCGCCTGATACCGGATCTCTGCCCGTGGCTGCCTTAAAAAGATCATACACGCCGGTAAGTTCTACAGCCGTCTCCAAAATTTTCACATATCCATTCTCATCCACTTTAATGTCCGAAAGCGAGACGACAGGTTCAAGCTTCATGTCATTACCAGATATGTATACATTGTAAAGTGTATCATTATAAACGACTTGCTTAACCTCTGCATTTGAGAAATCAGTTTTTATATGTTCTCTATGTTCACTCGTATTATACACTTTACCATTGATAACGATGATATTTTTACTTACCTTTTTAGAATGACCCGTTTTGACAACTGAATCCACTTTAGACTTTTCATTCTCGGCTAGTTTCTTCAGCATCATCTCCATCGGTGAATCATCCGACTGCTTCATTTGCGGGTTAATCGCGCCGAAGGTTTGGTTGATGTTTTCTTCTTCCTGTGATTTCAGGATGGAGCCGCTTTTGTAGCCTGTGATTTCAATTTTCGGATCGGTGTACATGGTTTCGAGCTGGTCTATATATTTTTTCATCGTTTGAAAATCTGATTTTGCGGTTTCTAGTGCTTGGGTTTGCTGGCCGTCAAATTGAAAGAGCTTATGCAGGGTGTCTGTAATCAGCCGCTCAGCCTGTTCTGTTTCCATCCGAAAAAAGGAATCATTGACTGTCGGCAGGCTGACGATGTGATCTATGGCCGACGTCTGGCGATTGACTGCATCAGTGAGCTGCTCTGTCACTTCTCGTGCATGCTTGACCCCATGTCTCGCATCGTGTGAGAGAAAAGCCTCTGCAATCATGCCGTGAGAGTCAGATTCTACAGAGGAAATCGCATGCTGTGTTTGTTTCAGCACTTTTTTGTATTCGTCGATAAACATGCCAAAGAAAAGGAGAAAAGGCTTGTGGCACTCCTCGTAAAAGGTCCGGATGGCATCTCCGCCTTTTCCCTTTAGCGCATCCTTCATGCCTGCCAGATGCTCAACGCTTTTTTCCAGCTTCTCCAGCTGTTGTTTTTGCTTGTCCAGTTTCTCAATCGTATGCTGAATGCCCTCGTGAAGAGCGTGGACATCTAATGTTTTCAATCCCTTGTCCTCCCGCGCTTTATTTCATGGAAGATGATATGTTTTCGTCCGTTTCCTTCATGGCGTTTACCGCGCTTTCCGTTTGTGCGATATGCTTGGCCAGAACAGACGCATATGCTTCAGTGAGCTCTTTGATGTCCTTATTTAATTGCTCGATGGTCTTCACAATATTCAAATGGTTTCTGCCTGAGAGATGACCGGGCAAGGAGGATTTGAGTTCAGCTGAATTCTTAAGCTGAGAAAGCCCTTGCTTCACTGTGCCATAGACCATTTTGATTTCCTGTGCCATTTGTGCTCACCTCACTTTTTATGTTTTTCCTTCTCTATTTCATGCTCTATCCTCGTAATTTGGCGTCTTATGGAATAGACATCGCCCTCTAATGAGTGGATTTTTCCTT
This sequence comes from Bacillus sp. FSL K6-0255, assembly GCF_045040725.1. Classification (NCBI taxonomy): domain Bacteria; kingdom Bacillati; phylum Bacillota; class Bacilli; order Caryophanales; family Bacillaceae; genus Bacillus; species Bacillus sp. FSL K6-0255. Next base: position 3,920,648 of record NZ_CP150278.1, read on the forward strand.
CTATGCTTTCGATGATTCCGCTGACTTGATCGCTTTTGATTTGCTGATATGCTTTGTTCATTCCTTCACGAATATCTTCAAACCGCTGAGCATGTGTTCCTCTCCATGCCTCCCGGTTAAGATGAGGCCGGTGAATGAGATGCTGGGCCTCAGAGAAATCGTGTTTGATTTGCCTAATTTCGTGCAGCACTCGTTTTAATTGATGGATCTGTTCCTGCTTTTCATGTAAGTCGGCTTTGACCGAATGTAACAACATTTCACTATGCATGCCGCAACACCTCGTGTTTCTATCAAACTGTGTCAATTCTTTACAATACAGACTATTTTCATATTACATGATGGGTCATATTGGATAAATAGGTAAAAAGGATTGCCTTGAGGAACTTTATACCGGTTCTAAATAGCTAAAAATTCAATTTCATAACTTTGTAAGAGGGAGAATCATCATAATGGGGACTTTTCGTTTAGGTCTTGAACCCCGCAATCACTTCTGTTTTTTCTCTCGCTCAACCATTTCTTATAGTCAATAAAGCTCATAAAAAAGCGCCTTCTCTAGAAGGCGCCTTCTCCATCTTATTTAGATCCCCATACAGCCTCACCGTTGCCATTCAAAACACTAAACGTCATGACGTTCTTCTCTCTCACCGAATCCCACTGGCGTAAAAATACCCCGTTATACTTCTTGCCAGCTAACGTGATGTCGGCTGTGTTTTTTCCGGTTTTCTGCCATGTTCCGGTCATTTCCCCGGAAATGGTGTGGTTTTTGTTGAGCTGGATAATGATGGTTTGTTTGATGTCGGCTGAGATGTCTTTTCCGTGCTGGATAAGTTTGTATGTTCCTGTGATGTCTTTTTGTTTTACTTCTTTCAATGTTTCGCCCGCATAACGATATGGTGCTGCTACCGGCCAGCCGTCTTTGTTCATGAACAATTGGTGGACTCTGACTTCGTGTTCTTCACCCCTGCCCGGGAAGCGGGTGTGGAAGATTAAATAGGAACGCCCGGTTTTTTCATCATAGTATGCGGAGTTGTGGCCTGGTGAGACGTACCCGGTGCCTTTTTCATTTTCTGTTTCAAAAGTGTAGCTGCCCATGAGTTTGACGCCGTATGGTTCGATGGAACGGTCGTCGAAGAATGTGCCTTCTTTGCCGCGGACGTCAAGCATTGGATTGCCTTCTGCATCATAGTAAGGGCCGTCTGGTTTCTTGGAGCGGACCACACGGATGTTATAGCCGCCTGTTGCATCAAGACCGCCATATGATAGGTATAAGTAGTAGTATTTGGTGTCTGGATTGTAGAGAACATACGGGCCTTCGATTCTGCTATGGTTGCCGCCGAGCAGTTTTTTCCCGTATCCCTGTCCAGGAAGCGGGAAGCCCGTTTTCGGATTCATTTCAAGTATGAAAATGCCGCCTGAGTATGATCCGTACACCATCCACAGCTTGCCGTCTTTATCAAAGAAGGTATGCGGGTCGACGACATTCGGATGTTTGGTTGCGTCATACGGTGTTCCATCGTTGCTTGTGCCTTCCATTCCTGATTTCAAAAAGATGCCTTTGTTTTTGTATGGGCCTTCGATGTTGTCAGCAACGGCAACACCCATGGCGGATCTTGGCGAATCGCCGCGGCAGGCGTTGTAGTACATGTAGTATTTGCCGTCCGCCAGCTGCGTGACGTCAGCCGCCCAAAGAGTATCGGATTGCGCCCATTCGAAGGTTTCTTTTAATTCTTTATAGACATTCGGGATAAGTGGGTTGTCATTGCTTACGCTGGTGGTCAGCTGCTGCCATTGCATGAGGTCATTCGATTTAGCTGAAGCGAGATGAGATCCAAAAACATAAAAAGTGCCATTTGTTTCAATGATGGAAGGGTCATGGACGCTGACTTCTTTAAATACAGGTTTTTGTGCATTGGCGGAGTTTGGGAGGGTGAAGGCCATGATAAGAGCTGCAAGAAAACATACACGAAACAATCGGTTGAACATCTAAACAATCCGCCTCTCTTTTTTATTAAATTTTAAACGCTTACATTTCTCTATGAAGATACCCCGGCCTATTAAAACAGCCGAATGTTTTCATATTCAAACAGATAGGTGATTTCTCACTGTTCTCTTACATTGTCAGACTGATGTCTGTCTGTTTTGCGCGGAACTGCTGCTTGCATATCCTCTCCTTCATAGTTCAACTCTTTTGCTGTTTCTCCTTCTTGCATCACGTCTGTTTTTCTTTCGCGTACATGTAATAACTGCTTTGTCAGGTTTTGCATCAACTGTGATACAGCCATTTCGTTGTCGGCGTTTTTTAAGATGATGCCTGATTGCCCGTCAACACCAGAGTCATTCGGCTGGCTCTTTATAAAACGCCTTGCGAAAAATACGACTTAGTAAACGCATATTGAGAGTTAGACAGCGGCGCTTGCCTCCTTGTCTGGATATCGTGTGCAATCGCTGAAAAAACCTGTTCTGCTTTCTGCGTCACGCTATTACAATAGCAATCTAACTTGTTAAAGACTGTAAAAAACCTTTTGACTTCTGCTGCTGAACCAATTAATATAATACTCAGTTAATAGTTATCAGAATTTTTAGGAATTGAGTGATTCATATGACACTGCATAAAGAGCGTCGGATCGGCCGGCTGTCTGTTCTCCTGCTGCTGAATGAGGCGGAAGAAAGTACGCAGGTTGAGGAGCTGGAGCGAGACGGATGGAAGGTCTGTCTTGGCAAGGTAGGATCAATGGACGCGCATAAAGTAGTAGCCGCAATTGAAACCGCTTCCAAAAAGAGCGGTGTCATTCAATCTGAGGGTTATCGGGAGTCACATGCGCTTTATCATGCGACGATGGAAGCTTTGCATGGCGTGACCAGAGGTGAAATGCTGCTGGGATCGCTGCTTCGGACGGTGGGCTTGAGGTTTGCCGTTTTGAGGGGAAATCCTTATGAAAGTGAAGCGGAAGGCGATTGGATTGCTGTCTCGCTTTACGGAACAATCGGGGCGCCGATTAAAGGTCTTGAGCACGAGACATTCGGTGTTGGGATTAATCACATATGAAACAGCCCATAGATCTTAGACGATAGGGGGCTATGCGTGAAATCAAATTTTCACAGCATAGCTCCTTTTTGTATGGGCGCTTTACCAAAGTAAAGAAAAAGGAGTTGGGCTTATGGTGACTTTAGACGGTTCTTCATTGACAACAGCCGACGTCGCTCGTGTGCTGTTTGATTTTGAGGAGGCAGCGGCTTCTGAGGAAAGTATGGAGCGCGTGAAAAAAAGCAGAGCGGCAGTGGAACGGATTGTACGCGACGAAAAGACAATCTACGGCATCAACACCGGATTTGGCAAATTCAGCGATGTCCTGATTCAGAAAGAAGACTCGGCGGCGCTGCAGCTGAATTTAATCCTTTCTCATGCCTGCGGAGTCGGCGATCCTTTTCCCGAGTGTGTTTCCAGGGCAATGCTGCTTTTGCGCGCCAATGCGCTGTTAAAAGGCTTTTCCGGTGTCCGCGCTGAGCTGATCGAACAGTTGCTTGCTTTTTTAAATAAACGCGTCCATCCTGTCATCCCTCAGCAAGGATCACTTGGCGCAAGCGGAGATCTGGCGCCGCTTTCCCACCTGGCGCTTGCGCTGATCGGACAAGGAGAAGTCTTTTTTGAGGGGGAAAGAATGCCGGCAATGACAGGCTTGAAAAAAGCAGGTATTCAACCGGTAACGCTGACATCCAAGGAAGGGCTTGCCTTGATTAACGGGACTCAGGCCATGACTGCAATGGGGGTGGTCGCCTACATCGAAGCTGAGAAACTAGCCTATCAAACAGAACGAATTGCCAGCTTAACGATTGAGGGGTTGCAGGGAATTATCGATGCATTTGACGAGGATATTCACTTAGCCCGCGGCTATCAGGAGCAGATCGATGTCGCAGAACGAATTCGCTTTTATCTATCTGACAGCGGCCTGACAACCTCCCAGGGAGAACTGCGGGTACAGGATGCCTATTCATTGCGCTGTATTCCGCAAGTACACGGTGCGACTTGGCAGACACTAGGATATGTCAAAGAAAAATTAGAGATTGAAATGAACGCAGCTACAGACAATCCACTCATTTTCAATGACGGTGACAAAGTGATTTCCGGCGGAAACTTTCACGGACAGCCAATCGCCTTTGCCATGGATTTTCTGAAAATCGCAATATCAGAGCTTGCGAATATCGCAGAGCGTAGGATCGAACGACTTGTGAATCCGCAGCTGAATGACCTGCCGCCGTTCCTGAGCCCTCATCCCGGTCTGCAATCCGGTGCAATGATCATGCAGTACGCCGCGGCCTCACTCGTTTCTGAAAATAAAACACTGGCCCATCCTGCAAGTGTGGATTCCATTCCGTCATCCGCCAACCAAGAGGACCATGTCAGCATGGGAACCATCGCCGCTCGGCATGCTTATCAGGTGATCGCAAATACAAGGAGAGTCATTGCGATCGAAGCGATTTGCGCATTACAGGCGGTTGAATACAGAGGCATAGAACATGCAGCGTCCTATACGAAACAGCTTTTTCAAGAAATGAGAAAAGTCGTGCCGTCCATTCAGCAGGATCGTGTTTTTTCCTATGACATTGAACGCTTGACTGACTGGCTGAAGAAAGAATCTTTAATACCTGATCATCAGAATAAAGAACTAAGGGGGATGAACATATGACTGATGTAAAAAAATCAATCCGTGCCAACAGAGGAACAGAGCTTGAATGCTTAGGATGGGAGCAAGAGGCAGTGCTTCGGATGCTTCGAAACAACCTTGATCCAGAAGTCGCCGAGAAGCCGGAGGACCTCATCGTATATGGCGGGATTGGCAAAGCCGCACGGGATTGGGACGCTTTTCACGCCATTGAGCATTCCTTGAAAACATTAAAAAATGATGAAACATTGCTCGTGCAATCCGGAAAGCCCGTTGGCATGTTCCGTACACACCCGCAGGCCCCGCGCGTGCTCCTAGCAAATTCTGTTCTTGTTCCGAAGTGGGCAGACTGGGAGCATTTCCACGAACTTGAGAAAAAAGGGTTAATGATGTACGGACAGATGACGGCTGGCAGCTGGATTTACATTGGCTCACAAGGCATATTGCAAGGAACCTATGAAACCTTCGCTGAGCTGGCGCGACAGCACTTCGGGGGCAGCTTAAAAGGAACGTTGACGCTGACAGCGGGTCTCGGCGGAATGGGAGGCGCCCAGCCGCTGTCAGTCACGATGAATGAAGGCGTCGTGATTGCCGTCGAGGTTGACGAGAAACGCATCGACAAGCGGATCGAAACAAAATACTGCGATCGAAAAACTGCATCGATTGAGGAAGCCTTAGCTTGGGCTGAAGAGGCAAAGCTGGCAGGAAAACCTTTGTCCATTGCACTTCTCGGAAACGCAGCTGAGGTGCATCACACACTATTGAACCGAGGCGTCAAAATTGATATTGTGACAGATCAGACATCTGCCCATGACCCTTTAATCGGTTATGTTCCCGAGGGCTATTCCCTTGATGAAGCTGACCGTTTGCGTCAAGACAATCCAGAGCTTTACGTGCGCCTTGCGAAGCAAAGCATGAAAAAACATGTCGAAGCCATGCTGGCCTTTCAGCAAAAGGGCTCTATTGTATTTGACTACGGCAACAATATCCGGCAAGTTGCAAAGGATGAAGGGCTGGAGAATGCCTTCGATTTTCCGGGTTTTGTCCCTGCCTACATCCGCCCCTTATTCTGTGAAGGAAAAGGGCCGTTCCGCTGGGCGGCGCTTTCCGGAGATCCGGCAGATATTTACCGTACGGATGCGTTATTAAAAGAGCTGTTCCCGACAAATAAAGCCCTTCACCGCTGGATTGATATGGCACAGGAAAAAGTCACCTTCCAAGGTTTGCCGTCCCGTATCTGCTGGCTTGGATATGGAGAACGAAAAAAGATGGGCCTCGCCATTAACGAGCTGGTTAGAAGCGGGGAGCTAAAAGCGCCTGTCGTTATTGGGAGAGATCATTTGGACTGCGGGTCTGTCGCCTCTCCAAACCGGGAGACAGAAGCGATGAAGGACGGAAGTGACGCTGTTGGTGACTGGGCTGTGCTAAATGCGCTTGTCAACACGGCGGCGGGTGCAAGCTGGGTTTCCTTCCACCATGGCGGCGGCGTCGGAATGGGCTATTCCCTGCATGCCGGCATGGTTGCAGTGGCCGATGGAAGTGAGCTGGCTGACGAGCGGCTCGCGCGGGTCTTAACGAGCGACCCAGGAATGGGCATTATCCGTCATGCGGATGCGGGTTATGAACGTGCCGTTGAAGTAGCGAAGGAACAGGACATTATCGTGCCGATGCAAAAATAAAGGAGTGATGACATGCCAAAGCAAATTGATACGATTCTCATCAACATCGGTCAGCTTTTGACGATGGAAAGCAACGGTCCGCGGGCAGGCAAAAGCATGCAGGATCTTCATGTGATCGAAGACGCTGTTGTCGGCATCCATGAACAGAAAATTGTGTTCGCCGGACAAAAAGGGGCTGAAGCCGGTTACGAGGCAGACGAAATCATTGACTGTTCGGGACGCCTTGTAACGCCTGGCCTCGTTGATCCGCACACCCATCTTGTATTTGGCGGATCTCGTGAAAAGGAGATGAACCTTAAGCTTCAGGGCATTTCATATTTGGATATTCTGGCGCAGGGCGGCGGGATTCTGTCTACAGTCAAGGATACCAGGGCGGCTTCAGAAGAAGAGCTGCTGCAAAAAGCCCATTTTCATCTGCAAAGAATGCTGTCCTACGGCACAACCACAGCAGAAGTGAAAAGCGGCTACGGCTTGGAAAAAGAGACAGAGCTCAAACAATTGCGTGTCGCAAAAAAACTGCATGAAAGCCAGCCTGTTGATCTTGTTTCCACATTTATGGGAGCCCATGCGATTCCTCCCGAATATCAAAACGATCCAGATCAATTTCTGGATCAAATGCTTTCCCTTTTGCCGGAAATCAAAGAGCAGGAGCTCGCCAGCTTTGCTGATATTTTTACAGAAACAGGCGTTTTTACAGTCAGCCAATCCCGCCGTTATTTACAAAAAGCAGCTGAGGCAGGCTTCGGATTAAAAATACACGCAGATGAAATCGATCCGCTTGGAGGTGCTGAATTAGCAGGTGAGCTAAAGGCCGTCTCAGCCGACCATTTGGTAGGGGCATCGGACGAAGGCATAAAGAAATTGGCTGAGGCAGGAACGATCGCCGTCCTCTTGCCGGGCACGACATTTTATCTTGGCAAAAGCACATACGCCAGGGCAAGAGCTATGATTGATGAAGGGGTATGTGTCAGCTTGGCAACGGATTTTAACCCTGGCAGCTCGCCGACTGAAAATATCCAGCTGATCATGTCGATTGCCGCGCTTCATCTGAAGATGACTGCAGAAGAAATATGGCACGCGGTCACAGTCAATGCCGCATATGCCATAGGAAAAGGAGAAGAAGCCGGTCAGCTCAAAGCTGGCCGCTCAGCTGATCTTGTCATTTGGCAAGCCCCGAACTATATGTATATTCCGTATCACTACGGGGTCAATCATGTACATCAAGTCATGAAAAATGGAACAATTGTTGTCAACAGGGAGGGAGCCATTCTTGGATAAGTACCCTTTTCTCAGAGAGGCCGGATCTTCGTTTAAAGACCGGGATGTCACAAAAATGAGCGACCTGATCGCAACATGGGACGGCCAGGACATTAAGGGACCGGCGTTGATAGGTGTCCCCCTATCAAAATCCTCCATCAGTCATTCAGGCGCTTCCTTTGCACCCGGAACAATACGCCAGGCTCTGAAACATTCATCAGCCTATTCTGCTGAGCTTGGAGAGCACGTCGTATCAGAGCTTCTATATGACCTGGGGGATATCGATATTCATGTCACTGATATCGTAAAGTCACATCATCACATTTTCCAAACCATGCACGCTCTGCTTTCGGATCATCCGGATTGGGTGCCGCTCATACTTGGGGGAGATAACTCTATCAGCTACTCCACCATAAAAGCGATAGCACAAACAAAAGGAACGACAGCGGTGATTCAATTTGATGCCCATCACGATGTTCGCAATACGGAGGACGGGGGGCCGACAAACGGCACCCCCTTCCGCCGCCTTTTGGATGAAGAGATCATTGAAGGTCAACATTTGATCCAGCTGGGTATCAGAGAATTCAGCAACAGCCAGGCCTATGAAGCATATGCAAAAAAACATAACGTGAACATTCACACGATGGACATGATCCGGGAAAAAGGACTAATCCCAACGATAAAAGAGATTTTGCCTGTTGTTCAAGATAAAACAGATTTCATTTTTATATCTGTTGACATGGATGTCTTAGACCAGTCCCATGCACCCGGCTGTCCAGCGATTGGCCCGGGCGGCCTCTATACAGACGAATTGCTTGAAGCAGTCAAGTACATCGCACAACAGCCCAATGTTGCCGGGATTGAAATTGTTGAAGTCGACCCTACCCTCGATTTTCGAGATATGACAAGCAGAGCTGCAGCTCATGTTCTGTTACACGCATTAAAAGGAATGAAACTCTCCCCATTCAAGTGATCTTCTGGCAGGTTGTATTTTGGGTATAGGAAACTCATCTGCCTAATGAATGGCAGTTAAAAGGAGGGCGAGACAGTGAATCTTCAGGAGAACAGCAGCCAACAGCTAAAACGCACAATGAAAAGCAGGCACCTATTTATGATCTCATTGGGAGGCGTCATAGGCACAGGACTTTTCCTCAGTACCGGCTATACGCTACATCAAGCCGGACCCGGCGGTACGATACTCGCTTATGTAATCGGCGGGTTGATGATGTACCTCGTCATGCAATGTCTCGGCGAATTGTCGGTTGCCATGCCGGTGACCGGCTCTTTTCAAAAATATGCTACAACATTTATCGGTCCATCTACCGGTTTTATGGTCGGCATCATGTACTGGATCAATTGGGTGGTGACGGTAGGCTCTGAGTTTACCGCATCCGGTATTCTCATGCAGCGCTGGTTCCCTGACAGCAGTGTATGGATGTGGAGTGCGATTTTTGCAGCCCTTCTTTTTATATGCAACGCATTTTCAGTTAAGTTATTTGCGGAAACTGAATTTTGGTTTTCCAGCGTAAAGATTGTCACCATTATTTTATTTATCATTTTAGGAGGAGCCGCCATGTTTGGCCTGATCTCTTTAAACGGAACGGCGGATGCTCCTATGTTGTCAAACTTCACAGATCATGGCGGGCTGTTTCCAAATGGCTTTCTCGCCGTTTTTATCGCGATGATATCTGTGAGCTTCGCCTTTTCTGGTACAGAGTTAATCGGCGTTACAGCAGGAGAATCAGCAAATCCTCAAAAGGATATACCGCGATCCATCCGTAATGTCGCATGGAGAACCGTGATTTTTTTCATTGGCGCTGTCTTCATATTATCCGGGTTGATTTCATGGAAGGACGCAGGCGTGATTGAAAGCCCGTTTGTAGCCGTATTTGCGGAGATCGGAATCCCTTACGCTGCTGATATTATGAATTTCGTGATATTAACAGCCTTGCTGTCTGTCGCCAACTCAGGCTTATATGCTTCGACCCGTATGATGTGGTCTTTAGCAAATGAAAACATGATCAGCTCCCGTTTTAAGAAAGTGACATCTAAAGGCATTCCTTTAAATGCCTTAATGATCAGTATGGCTGTATCTTGTTTATCTCTCGTTTCCAGTATCGTGGCCCCTGGAACTGTCTATGTGGTGATGGTAGCAATTGCTGGATTTGCAGGAGTCGTGGTCTGGATGAGCATTGCCTTGTCCCAGCTCTTGTTTCGAAAGAGATTTCTGAAAAAAGGGGGGAATGTAAAAGATCTGACATTTCGCACGCCGCTTTATCCTCTTATGCCTATAGCCGCTCTCTTATTATGTTCTGCTTCTTGTATCGGTCTTGCTTTTGATCCCAATCAAAGAATCGCACTTTTCTGCGGAGTTCCTTGTATCATCCTTTGCTATCTGATCTATCATATCAAAAGAAATGTTACAAAAGCGAAAAAAATCAGCCAAGAGGAATATCAGGCTGATCACATCCTGTAATCAAAAAAGCACACCCCACTCAGGATGGGATGTGCTTTATTTTTATTCAGTAATCAACGTATGAATCAGCTTCGGCGCCTTCGCTTCCGCGGCAATGCGGATGTTGTCATAGACTTTTGCAATGACTTCATCAACATTTTCGCGGTTGGCGTAAAGCGTCACGAGCGGTTCGTCTTTTTCTACTTTGTCGCCGACCTTCTTGCGGAGCATGATGCCGACGGCTAAATCGATCTCATCTTCTTTTGTGGCGCGACCGGCACCTAACAGCATCGCCGCGACGCCGATTTCGTCCGCAACGATTTCAGAGACGACACCCGCTTCTTTGGCAGGCACATCAATTTGATATGCGGCTTGCGGAAGCTTAGACGGATCGTCAACAATTGAGCTGTCGCCGCCTTGGTTTTTCAAGAAATCCTTGAATTTCTCAAGTGCTTTGCCGTTTTTCATGACTTCTTCCAGCTTCGCTCTCGCTTCGTCCAATGTATCGGCTTTTTTCGCAAGCACAACCATCTGGCTGCCGAGCGTTAAGACAAGCTCATGAAGATCCTCAGGCCCCTCGCCTTTGAGTGTGTCGATCGCTTCTTTGACCTCAAGCGCATTTCCGATCGCAAAGCCGAGCGGCTGGGACATGTCTGAAATGACAGCCATTGTTTGACGGCCGACGTTATTTCCGATGCGTACCATCGCTTTGGCAAGTTCAGCTGCGTCTTCTTCTGTTTTCATGAAGGCGCCCGCTCCCGTTTTTACGTCAAGCACGATGGCGTCCGCCCCGGCAGCGATTTTTTTGCTCATAATCGAGCTTGCAATGAGCGGAATGGAATTGACCGTTCCCGTTACATCACGAAGCGCGTACAGTTTTTTATCAGCCGGCGTTAAATTGCCGCTTTGGCCGATGACCGCAACCTTGTCGCGGTTCACAAGTTTAATAAATTCATCCTTCGTCAGTTCCACGTGGAAGCCGTCGATTGCCTCTAACTTATCAATCGTGCCGCCCGTATGGCCGAGGCCGCGGCCGGACATTTTGGCAACCGGCACGTCAAGAGCCGCAACAAGCGGAGCGAGAACGAGTGTTGTCGTGTCGCCGACGCCGCCAGTGGAGTGTTTATCCACTTTAATTCCTTCAATGGCAGAAAGATCAATCGTTTCACCGGAGTTCACCATAGCCATCGTCAAGTCCGCGCGTTCACGGTCACTCATATCCTGGAAGAAAATCGCCATAGCAAGCGCGCTTGCCTGATAATCAGGAATGCTTCCGTCTGTATAGCCGTTCACGAAAAATTGAATTTCTTCAGTGGTGAGTTCTTTTCCGTTTTGTTTTTTGATGATGATATCTACCATTCTCATGTTTGGTCACCGATCCTTTTCGATTAAGTTCAGTAAATCAAGCCCACAATTGCTGCTGATAAAAAGCTGACAAGCGTAGCACCGTATAATAATTTCAAGCCGAAACGAGCGACGACATTTCCTTGCTTTTCATTCAGTCCTTTTACGGCACCGGCAATGATTCCGATTGAGGAGAAGTTCGCAAATGACACAAGGAATACCGATACGATCGCTGTTGTACGGCCGCTGAAATGGAAACCGTTTTGCGTAAGCGACGTCATGGCGACAAATTCATTCGATACCATTTTTGTTGCCATAATGCTTCCCGCATTAACAGCTTCATTCCATGGGATACCGACAAGAAAAGCGAATGGAGCAAACACATATCCAAGAATGCCTTGGAACGAAATACCGAATACTGCATTAAAAATGCCATTGATCAATGCAATAATCGCGACAAATCCAATCAGCATCGCAGCGACGACAACCGCTACTTTGAAACCGTCAAGGATGTATTCTCCGAGCACTTCGAAGAAAGATTGTTTTTCTTCTTCCTCAACACGAAGCATATCCTCTTCTTTTGCAACCTCGTACGGATTAATAATAGAAGCAATTATGAAACCGCCAAATAAGTTCAAGACCAGCGCTGTTACAACATATTCCGGTTTCAGCATTGTCATATACGCGCCGACAATCGACATTGATACAGTTGACATCGCAGATGCGCAAAGCGTGTACAAGCGCTGCTGATTTAAAAGACCGAGTTCTTTCTTCAAGGAGATAAATACTTCTGACTGCCCTAAAATCGCAGAAGCCACTGCGTTATACGATTCCAATCTTCCCATACCGTTTACCTTGCTGAGGGCAAGGCCGATATATCTAATAATAAACGGGAGGACTTTCCACTTTTGCAGAATCCCGATCAGAGCGGAAATAAACACGATCGGCAAGAGAACATTCATAAAGAATGTCGTTTGGTCCGCATTCACCAAGCCGCCAAACACAAAGTTAATTCCCTCTGCCGCGTATTCAAGCAGGTAACCGAAACCTTTTGCAAATCCTCCTACGAGGAAATTCCCTATCCCGGTATTGAGGAGAATGTAGCCAAGAATAAATTGCAAAATGAGCATAACAACAATTGGGCGGATCTTAATTCTTTTTTTGCCGCTGCTCGCGATCCACGCGAGGCCTAAAAACACGATTAAACCGATAATCCCAATCAAATACTTCATATGTGTTTCTCCTTTATTTGTATTCGCTTACAATCACTGTTTCCTCAGAAAACGGAAAGCAGTCTGCCTTCCGTCAGCTCTTAATAGTTGTCTCCGCCTGATGCATTTTCTCCTTTTACGATAGAAACGCCTGCGCTGGCGCCAATTCGGCTTGCTCCGGCCTCTACCATTATGTCTACATCTTCTTTCGTTCTGACGCCGCCAGATGCTTTCACGCCGATATCAGGTCCTACTGTTTTGCGCATTAAGGCGATATCTTCCTTCGTTGCGCCGCCTGTAGAAAAGCCTGTTGATGTTTTTACGAAATCCGCTCCCGCAGACACCGCTAAACGGCATGCACGTTCTTTTTCTTCATCAGTCAGAAGGCACGTTTCGATAATGACTTTGACAAGCGCTTTTCCGGCTGCAGCTTCCACTACACCGCGGATATCAGCTTCCACCACATCGTCTTCCTTGTCTTTTAAAGCGGCAATATTAATGACCATATCCACTTCAGTGGCGCCTTTTGAAATGGCGTCTTTTGTTTCGAACGCTTTTGTTTCAGTTGTATTGGCACCGAGCGGGAAGCCGATGACCGTACAAACGTCGACTCCAGTTCCCTTAAGCTCTTTTGCAGCAAGCTCCACCCATGTCGGATTGACACATACTGAAGCAAATTTGTATGTTTTCGCTTCTTCAATTAGTTTTAGAATGTCCGCTTTTTGTGTATGCGGTTTCAAAGCTGTATGATCAATTATGTTGGCTAATGACATCCTTCGCACACTTCCTTTTTTGTTAAGATATTTTTTAGCATAACCGACTTTTGAACATATGTAAATTGGTAATTGAAATTTTGTTCAACGAAAGGTTTGAACGTGTCACAAATCATTAACAAGCGCCCTCGCGGTATGCTGGTCAATGATTAAAACGTTGGCATATTTTCCGGTTAATGCTCCGTGAATGGAAGATACTTTTCTGCTTCCGCCGGCAACTAAAATGGAGCGTTCCTTCAGCCTGAGGTCTTCAAGCTCAACACCGATGGTCCGGTCATTGATGGCACTGCTGCAAATATTCCCTTTCGCATCAAAAAAGCGTGAACAAATATCCCCGACGGCCTGTTTTTTCAGCAGGGCTTTCTCTTCTTCGTTAAAATATCCGAGCCGAAACAACAGCGCTTCATCACGGACAGTCCCGACCGTAAAGAGAGCGATATTCGCCTGCTTGCCCATCTCAATAATCCGCTCAATATGACGGTCTTTCTCCACCATTCGCTTCACATCCGCATTATCAAACACGACGGGAAGCGGGAGATAGCGCGGCATCGTTTGAAAAGCCTCCGCAAACAGCTGAATCGTTTCAGCCGAATACGTGTTTACCCGGGAATGGCTGATACCGCCTTTCAGCTGGACGACCTCGACGCCTTTTACCTGCTTCGGCTGCATGTTTTGCGCGATTTGATACATGGTGGTTCCCCAGCTGACGCCGACAATGTCGCCGTCTTTTACCGTTTCATGCATATATTCTGCACCATAGCGGCTTAGGTCATGTGTAATTCCTGCATAATCGGGTGTCGGGGAAAACACAACATGCGCCTCAAGGAGCCCGTATTTCTCTTCAAGTATGGAACCGAGCGCATCCAAATCCTCAAAAGGGTCCATGACGCGAATCTGGACATACCCTTTTTCCTTTGCATATTGCAGCAGCCGGGAAACGGTTGGCCTTGAAATGTTGAGCTGCTCAGCAATTTGCTGCTGACTGTAGTCAGACTGATAGTAAAGCCTTGCCGCTTCTATGCTTAATTGTTGTTTTTCCCGATCCATTCTGCACCTCCCTGTGGATCAGTCCTGATAAAACTGCTTTTGATTTGCTTTTATTATACAGGCTGGCGCCGGCTTTCATCCACCTGATTTCTAAGAAACTGAAAAACGCTCTGGGCGCGGACCTGCCCAGAGCTTACTTCTCCCAGGTCATATGCTGATAAATGCCTTTCATAATGGCGTACATTCCATATAGGATCAGGCCTAATGCCAATATAGACAGAATCAATTTGCCATGCGGCTGCTGCGCGAGTTCGGCGAGCGCGCCGTCAAAGCCTCTTGTGTCGTCGGGATCAGCGGTCATGGCTGTCTTGATGAGAAAATAGCCGATAGCCGAGAAAATAATGGCCCGGGCGATATTGCCTGCGCGTCCTGTGTTTTTCGTGATGCATATCATCTGTTTGTTCATTTTTGATGTATCGAATTCTTTCATAAAAGCAGCCCGAACGCCTTTCATAAATTGAACAATCGCAAATACGATAAAACCCGCACCCGTAAGCCCTGTGAGCCATTGGCCGAACGGCTGCGCCAATACATAAGCGGACCACGTCTGTTCTGAAGTGCCGCCGTCCCCTTGGCCAAACACAAATCGCAAGGCATTCCAAGCGATGGATGTGTAAACAGCGGCACTGAAAAAGTTTCCTATTCTCCGCGACAGGCCTCGCCTGCTGTTTCCGTGCCCCTCCGTGTCCTTGATCGCGCTTAACACCATCCAGATCACATAGCCGATAAGGCCGATGCCTATAAAAAAAAGCAATAGTGACCCATACGGCATGCGTGATAGCGTTTGGAGAGCTCCGCTCGAATCTTTGGCGCGGCCTGCCCCGGCAGCCGTCAGAAAAGCCAAAACCCCAAGCAGAATAAAAACGCCGCCGAATGCAAAATAACCAAGCCTCCCGAATCGTTTGATCCAAGGCTTGGTTTCCTGTTTTATTTTTGACATGTACCGGTCTTTCACCGCCATGTGTCCAACCCTCTTTCACAGAAATCTTTACTGTAACATTCCCGATTGGACAAAGTTGAAACAGCTTCTGCCTCAGCTATGGCTGGCTGAGATACGTTTTTGCTGTTTAGCTGATTGTGCAGGTGTCATCCAAGCAGCCGCTGCGGCAGCTGTGACTCCGCCTGCTAATTTCCCAATGATCATGGCCGCCGCCATTTCTTTTTTCATTCCAGCTACAAAACCGAGATGGCTGCCGAGTACAAAGGCGCCGCTGACCGCAAACGCGACATTGATGACCTTTCCTCTCGGCGTCATATCCTTTAATGAAGCCAGCATTGGGATATGATGCGCCAAAGAGGTCACTAAGCCTGCTGTTGCTGTCTCATCTAAATGAAGGCATTTCCCCAGAGCATGAAGCGGTTTTTTAAAGGTTTTTGTAATAAATGCCGTCATCGGGAACGCCCCTGCCAGAGCAATGGCGATGGTCCCTGTCGTTTGTATCCCTGTCTCGACATTCTCCATTCCCGGAATCAGCACAATGCCGGTCATCGTTTCAACAGAAACAGCTGCAAGCCCGATAATCGCAACAACACTGACCGCTTTCCCGAAGAGATGAAACAACTGAATCATTCTGTCGGTGTATCGCCATAACCCAAAAGCGATGACAGCAGATAACAGACTCGGGATCAGAAGATTTTTACCTATCATGCCGATGTCAAAGCCTGCGCATAATCCGCCGATTAAGCAACCGATCGGCACTGTGCACAGCCCGATTAATATGCCTTTCGCAAAATACGGATGATCCTCTTTTTCGATGATGCCAAGAGCGACGGGAATCGTGAAGACGATTGCCGGCCCCATCATTGTTCCTAAAAACACCCATGAAAACAGCCCGGCCTGCGGATCTTTCGCCATTTCTCCAGCCAGCGCATATCCTCCCATATCAATCGCCAAAATGGTGTTCGCAAAGGAAGAAGGATCCGCGCCAATCGCTGTGTAAAACGGAGCAACAATGGGAATCAGGATTGCTGCCAGCACGGGCGCCAGCGACACAATTCCGATCATGGACAGCGCCAGCGGCCCCATAGCCTTAAAGCCGTCCGCAAACCGCTCGCCTAGCCCCCATCTGTTTCCCAAACAATAATCCGCCGCTCCCCATAGTAAAAAGGCAGCCAAAATGAATACAACCGCGTCATTCACCGTCATGGTTTTCTCCTTTTTCAAACGTATGATTGGTTTTATCATATCATCTGAAATCACCGAATAGAGTTGATCTTATTCAATATGAGCTAAAAATTCTGTTATATCGGCTTTTTCAACGGCTGTTATGATTCTCCGCGCTTTTTCTTGCGGGACCGTTAATGTCAATTTTTCTTTTATGTCTTCTTCAGACAGCTCATTTCCTGGCGCCCCTTTTGGGCAGTCCACACGCGCTTCGCAAATCCGGCCGTCTGATAAATAGGCCCGGACAATCGTGAAACGGCCTTTTGGAACGGCATGAGGAGCCGGCTGAATAGCATTGTCATATACGCGCTGAATTCGCCCCATTGTCGTTTGAACCCCGCTTGGGATCGGCTGGCTGCTGAAATGTTCAACGGTCAGGCCGTGTCCATGCAAAGCAAGAGCAATCACATATTCAACGCTGAAACGGCCTTCCTCTCCAGTTTTTGGAGATCTTTCCGTCAATGCAGCATCTCCGCCTGGCGGAAATATCACTTCAATACGTTCGGTATTGGCAGCAGAAATGGTTTCTTCGGAGATAAGCTGTCGTACCGCATCTGCAGCATGGTGTGCCGCGGAACAAAATGGATAGATTTTAAACCATAGACCCGGCTGCACAATTCTCCACGGTGCCCCCCAATCGTTTAGCAAAGTGTGTTGTGCTTTCTCAACGTCACCGTACAGACTGAAGAAACCAGTTTCTCCATCAAATGCCGTGCGGGACCCGCCAAATTCTGATTGGGCCAGCTTAACGGCCAGCAAGCCAGCCTGAGCCGCCAAACCGGCGTGCAGCGGTTTCATTTCTGTTCCAAATTGCACCCTCATCCCAGCAGATTGCGTAGCCGCAAAACCAATTGCTTTTTCCAGCTCTTCCTGAGTCAGCTCCTCAGCATAACCTACGGCGCAGGCAGCAGCGATGGCACCAAGCGTTCCTGTATTATGCCAGCCCTTTTCATAGTGGCGGCTGCCAATTGATTCTCCCAGCCGTGCCATCACTTCAATACCAACAATATAAGCGCCAAGAAGCCGCTCGTCATGTCCGCGAGCGGCAGAAGCAATAAGGGCCGGTACAATGACTGCACTGGGGTGTCCTCTTACATCGGAGTGGACATCATCAAAATCCAATGCATGGGCGATAAATCCATTCAGCATCGCGGATTGTAATGGCGCGGCCTTTTTGCCCTGTCCGATAATAGGAACAAGGGGCCGGCCTCCTTCATCCTCTATCAGACGGAGGAGCTTTTGAATGCCTTTATCTTCTCTTCCTGCGAATGAAGCGGCAATAAAATCAAGTAATCCTTTTTTTGCTTCGCGAATCGCGTCAACTGAATACTCAGGTTGTGACGTTCTCACAGCCGCTGCAAGACCTGCTGTCAGCCCTTGTTTGCTCATTTGATGGTCTCCAATACAATAACCGCCAGCTCCGCAAAGTATTGAGAGGCAACCGTAAGGGCTTCTTCATCCAGTGTAAAGGCCGGATGATGCCACTCCTCCGTCCCGTTCGTTCCCATCCAGACAAAAAATCCCGGAATCTTCTCTTGATACAGAGCGAAGTCTTCTCCGCCCGGAGACTGCTCAGCGTGAACGGTTTGATAGCCAAGCCGTGCCGCAGCTTCGGATGCCGCATTCAAAAATGTGCCGTCATTCTGAACGGAAGGCAAATAAGGAAACCACTTGAATTCTGCTTGTGCCCCATAGCCCGCTGCAATTCCTTCAGCCACTCGTCTCATATGCTCCGGAACAGCCTGCCGCGCTTCTTTTTGAAAGGTTCGAACCGTCCCCTCCATTTCAGCTTGGTCTGGAATTACGTTCCACGAGGTGCCCGCCTGTACTCTTGTGATACTGACGACTGCGTTTTGCAGTGAGCTGATATTGCGGCTGACCACAGATTGCAGCCCGCTGATGATTTGTCCGGCTGCAGCGATTGGATCAATACTGTTATTCGGGATGCCGGCGTGTCCGCCTTTCCCTTTGATGACGATCTCAAACCGGTCAACACTTGCCATAAGCGGACCTTCCTTTACACCAATGGTTCCGACAGGCAGATCCGGCTTATTGTGCATGCCGAAAATCGCAGTAACGTCATTAAGTACGCCAGCTTCTAGAACCTTTCTTGCTCCTGCGGCAATTTCTTCGGCCGGCTGAAAGATAAAGCGGACTGTACCTTTCAGCTCGGCCCTTCTTTGATTCAGCAACATCGCTGTGCCAATAATAGAAGCAGTATGAAAATCGTGTCCACATGCATGCATTGTGCCATCAACCTTAGATGCAAATGGGAGATTCGTCTGTTCTTGGATCGGGAGCGCGTCAATATCCGCTCGTATTGCTATCACGGGGCCGTCTTCCCGTCCTTTGATTTCTGCAATCACGCCAGTCTCCAATTGAGGAACATCAAGTATTTCGATTTGCTCCTCCTCAAGCCAGCGGCGGATTTTTTTCGTCGTTTCAATCTCTTGAAATGACAGTTCAGGATGTTCATGAAGATCACGCCGCATATTGATTAAACGGGTATGAAACGTTTTGTCGGCCATTGTTCTTCTCTCCTTCTTATATAAGCTCTGCAGGCTCTCCCACCTGCTTGATAAATCGTTTCGTCCGTTCGTTTTTCGGATGGTCAAACAATTCCTCTGGCGTTCCCTGCTCGATAATATGGCCGTCTGCCATAAAAATCACTTGATCAGCAACCTCTTTTGCAAACGCCATTTCGTGTGTAACAATGATCATCGTTGTTTGTTTTTCCGCAATGGACTTGATGACCTGAAGCACCCCTGTGACGAGCTCAGGGTCAAGCGCTGACGTTGGTTCATCCAGCAAAATCGCATGCGGATTGACCGCAAGCGCCCGCGCAATGCCGATTCGCTGCTGCTGGCCGCCGGACATTGTGATTGGATAGCTGTCAGCCTTATGCTCCAGACCGACTTGTTTCAGAATCTCCATTCCAATACGTTTCGCTTCGTCGCGTGGTTTATGTTGAGCCACGATTAAAGCTTCTGTAATGTTTTGCAGAGCCGTTTTATTTTTAAACAGATTGTAGTTTTGAAAGACCATGGCCGTTTGCTGGCGAAGCCGATGTGCTTCCTTGCGTGTAAACTTTTCCGCATTCAGTTTGGCTTCTCCGATTTCAATAAGGCCTTGATCCGGACGCTCTAATAGATTTAAGCACCGGAGAAGCGTTGATTTTCCGGAACCGGACGGACCGATGATTGCCACCACTTCTCCGCGTTTCACTTCTAGATCGATTCCGTCGAGCACGACGAGATCTTTAAACGCTTTGCGAATATTTTTTACTGTTATCAACTGATTTCACCTCTAAGTCCGGTATGGCTTGCTCATGGCACGTTCAAACAAGTCCTGCAAAATGCTGTAGATCATGGTAAGAACCCAATAGACGATCGCAACCGCCAAGTACGTCTCAAAATATTTGAGGTTTCCTGAAGCGTACATCTTCCCTTGGGCGAACATCTCCATGACCCCTAATGTAAAGGCCAGTGACGTTTCTTTCAGGAGCCCGATAAATGTATTGCCCGTTGCCGGAATCGCATTTCGGATCGCTTGCGGCAAAATAATCCGTCTGTATGCCTGAAATTTTGTCATACCGACAGACAGGCACGCCTCCAGTTGCCCGTCATCAACAGAATTGAGGGCAGCCCGGAAGATTTCTGCCAAATATGCTGCATTTTTTAAGCTTAACCCGATGATGGCAGCTGTGAGAGCTGTCATTTTGCTCATCTCTGGAAACAGCTGCGGCAGCCCGTAATAGATTAAGAACAGCTGCACCAGTGTCGGCACGCCTCGGAAAAAGGATATATACAGCTTTGACAGCTGATGAAGCACTGGAATTTTGTTCTTTGTGATGAGTGCGAGAATAAGTCCTCCGATAATGGCAAAAATCATAGCCGCTATAGCCATAAACAACGTGATCGGAAGGGCCTGAATTAAAGTCGGGAACGCTGATATCATGAATTCCCAATCAATCGTGTTCATTCTGGTGAGTCACCGCCGTTTCTTAATGCTTCTGTTCTACTGTGATATCTTCATTAAAGTATTTTTCAGAGAGTTTTTTCAGTGTTCCGTCTTTACGCAATTCATCTAGCGCCTTATTGACTTTTTTGCGGAGCTTGTCGTGCGCATCGTCCTTGGCAAATGGGAATGCAACCTGTTCGTAAACAATCGGATCTCCTGCAAGCTTTAATGGCAAACCGGTCTTCTTGATTTGCGCGATCAATACAGTTCGGCTGTTGACATAAGCGTCTACACGGCCGTACGCAACATCCTTCAGCGTACCCTCTTGTGTTTCGTACGTTTTGATATTGATTTTTTTATCAGGATCTTTGCTTTCAAGGTTTTTCGCGTGGTTTGAACCGAGAACGGCTGCGACTGTCTTGCCTTTTAAATCGTCTACTGATTTGATGTCTGTATTGTCTTTTTTGACGACAATCTGTGTTCCCGCATAAGCGTATGGTTTCGTAAAGTTATACGTTTCCTTACGTTCGTCTGTCACAGCTACCTGGTTAGAAATGGTGTCAAGCTTGCCTGTTTGAAGCTCTCCCATCAGCCCGCTGAATTCAAGCAGCTTCCAGTCCAGTTTCATGTCAATTTTCTTAGCGACTGCTTCCATCACTTCCACGTCAAAACCTGTCAGCTTTCCGTTTTCTTTATAAGCAAATGGGTAACTTTGTCCTGTCGCACCGACATGAAGCACATTGTCATCCTCTTTACTGCTGCTGTTTCCATTGCCGCAAGCTGAGAGCACCGCTAATAATGCAGCAACGACCAGCACTGTCCATTTTTTCATCTTCATTTGATTTTCCCGCCTTTTCTATTTTTATAGATCATGTCGCAATTGTTTTTTCATATAGACTGTGATATGCCCTTTTCCAAGGTCTTGTTCACCTGAGCGGACATATCCTTTTCGTTCGTACATCTCAATCAGCCACGGATGCTTATCCGCTGTTCCGAGTGAGACAAACGGAACCTTTAACGTATCGCGAAGGATTGTTTCCTCCAGCCATTGAAGCAGCTTTGTTCCGATTCCTTTTTTTCCGGTGTCGGGGTCCACAGCAAACCACCAGATATGCGGAACGCCATACGGTCCCGGCTGTTTTCCCCAAGGCATTCTCAAGGTGATGGTCGCGATGATCCGCCCGTCTTCTTCCATGACGTAGCAAGCATTTTCCCGAATATTTTTCAGCACCAAATCCAAATCCGCATGAGCGGCAGCAAAACGAATGCCGAGCTTTCGAATCGGTTCATAAGCCCGCAATGTCAGCTCGAGAAGCTGTTCGGCATCACGTTCAACTGCAAGGCGGTATTGTGGCTTCATCTAGCGTTCCTCCTTACTTTGCATAGCGGTTTACCGGCTTTTCCAAACCGAAGTGCTCTCGTAATGTTGTGCCTTCATATTCTTTTCTGAACACGCCGCGCTCCTGTAAAATCGGAACCACTTGATCAACAAACACTTCAATTCCTTCTGGAAGAAGCGGAGGCATGATGTTAAACCCGTCACACGCTTTCGTATCCACCCATTCCTGCATCTTGTCGGCGAGCTGCTCCGGCGTGCCGACAAAGATATGGTGGCCTCTGGAGCCTGCAACGTATTTGTAAAGCTCTCGTATCGTCATATTGTCACGTTCAGCCATCTCCTGAACAAGCTTGAAGCGGCTCTTCACCGCATTGGAAGCTTCTGCGTCAAGCTTCGGCAGCGGCCCATCAAGCGGATATGCCGACAAATCAATTCCGCCTAAGTAATTTTGGAGAATTTGCAGACCGACAGATGGGATAATCAGATCTTGAAGCTCCTTGTATTTGGCTTGCGCTGCTTCTTCTGTATCGGCAATGATTGGGAAAATACCCGGCATGATGGCAATTTTTTCTGGATCACGTCCGAATTCCGCAGCCTGTTCTTTAATGGATTGATAAAATTCTTGAGCTGATTCCAGGTGGTTTTGTGCTGTGAAGATCACTTCGGCTGTTTTGGCAGCCAGCGCTTTTCCGTCTCCTGATGATCCTGCCTGGATAATGACCGGCTGGCCCTGCGGGGTTCTTGAAACGTTCAGAGGTCCGCGAACCGAGAAATATTCTCCTTTGTGGTTCAGCTCGTGCATTTTTTCTTTGTCAAAGAATTCACCCGTTTCTTTATTACGGATAAAGGCGTCCTCTTCCCATGAATCCCAAAGCCCCTTTACAACCTCGACAAATTCCTCTGCCCGCTGATAGCGCAAATGGTGTTCAAGGTGCTTTTCACCGCTGAAATTCAGTGCTGTTGATTCAATAGATGAAGTGACGACGTTCCATCCGGCACGGCCATTGGAGAGATGATCCAATGACGCAAACTGTCTGGCAATATGGAATGGCTCGCTGTATGTAGTGGAGGCTGTTGCTGTCAGTCCGATTTTTGATGTGACCTGCGCCAAAGCAGAGAGCAGGGTGAATGGCTCAAACCTTGTTAATACATTTGGATGTGATTTGCTGTCAATTGAAAGGCTGTCCGCTAAAAACAGCATATCCAGCTTGCCCCGCTCCGCTGTTTTCGCAAGCTCTTTAAAATAATCCAAATTCATGCTCGCATCTGACGGCGCGTCCGGGTGCCGCCAAGACGCAACATGATGGCCTGTACCTGCTAAAAATACCCCTAATTTGATTTGTTTCTTTTTGCTTGTCATGACGATACTCCTTTTATCATGTTTTTAGGCTGAATAATCCGAAAAATAAACTCCTATATTCCTAGTCGTTTAATATGAATAAATCAAAATGTACCTTTGTCTTGGACGTTTGTCAATGAGTTAAGATTAAATTTTTCTTTTTAAGCTGAAAACTCGCGGGATCATGGGGCGGCATTTGTGCAACCTGTATACTGGCAAAACCAGTCTGATGCTGAGACTCGTTTTGATCCAAAGTTTTATATAAATGTAGCTTGCACCTTATCTCTACTTCCGACCATACGCATTTTGCCGCCGCTTTTGCTCTTTGCTAATAAACGCGCGTGATCGCCGTCGTAGAACGGTTCATTTTCCCACTCATTCAGAAGCTGAGACATCACATAAAAAAATAAGCTGATCCCGGATTCATACCGAAATCAGCTACTTGAATCTTAATTAAGTTCTAGAATACTCTCTTCTGCTTTAGCAGAAAACACTTTAGGCTCAAGGCGGTCTAGGTCTTCATGAAATAAACTCACTTTTTGGATTTGCCGATTGTCATAGTGGTGGAAATAGTAGTTTCCAGTTTCGTTGCACATCACGGAAGTATATTGCGTATAATGAATTTCGTCTTCTTCCGTTATCACTGCGCCCTTTGGTATCGTCATATTTGCCAAAATTTGAAAAGCGGCTGTTACACCTTTCGTTTCATCGGCCGCCGGCTCTAGATGTTCTTTCAAATAAACAGCTCTGACAAACCGGGAAGGCGGTGTGTAATCCCCCGGCAGACCAACAGTTCCTAAGCCTTGGCCAAAAGCAGAAAGGGCTAATCCGCCCATCTCTTTGCTCTCTAATTGCTTCGGTCTGATTCCTGTATATTGCTGCAGATTGGTTACATGCCATATAAAGTCGGGGCTGTTCGTCATGACACCAGGTTGATTATCATAGACTTTGAGGCCGTCTGCTCTTGGTTCTATCGTCAGGCTTCGGCCCGTCCGGTCTGACAATATCCAGTGAAGCGGTAAAACTGTATCCAATAGATCTAATTTTTTCTCTACAATCGTTAAAGATCGAATCTTTTCTTTTACGTCTTCCAAAGACTGACAGACTGACAGCACCCATGTCACAAACTCATGCGGGACAATGTGAACGGTATCTTCCCGTATCGTTTTTTCGTACTCCGCATAGCCCGGAAAATAAAGCGCCGCACAAGATAAACCGCTTTCATTAACGCCGTCGGCAAATAATATATTTCCAAGTTTTCTCCCCATACCGATAAACGCGTACTGTGTCTGATGGGCCCTTCCGTCAGCTTCACTGTTCCAGCTGTAACGGCGCGGATAGAGAATCACCTCTGTCCCCAGCTGAAATGCAAAATCCATTGTTCTTGCTAATACATGTTTACGGTCAGCAGTTTCCAATGTAAGACTTGTGCACATTTGATCAGTCCCCTTTTCAATTCAGATTAATATCATACATATTGTGAACGAATTGGTTTTATCAGCATAACGAAAGTCAAATCGATTCGTCAAAGAATTGACATTACATCAAATAAAACGAAAAAATCCAGCCTTTAGAAGGCTGGATTTTTTATTATTTAGCCAAAACAAGCTCGTGAATCGCATGTGCAACGCCATGTTCATTATTGGAGCGTGTTTGAAAGTTTGCTGCTTCCAATACTTCTGGGATGGCGTTTGCCATGGCAACCCCGCAGCCCGCCCATTCGATCATTGTCAGGTCGTTCCCGTTGTCGCCTATGCACATGACTTCCGCCTGTTCAATTCCAAGCAGCTGAGCCAGCTGGCGTACAGCATTTCCTTTGCTGGCTTCCGAGTGCAGAATTTCATAAAAGAAAGGCGCGCTTCTGACCATTGTATATTTTTCTCTCACGTCTTTTGGAATCGATGTAATGACGCGGCTTAAGTTCTCCGGTTTATCAATAAACATCACTTTCGGGATGAGGATATCTTTTGGCACCTCGTCAATCTTGCGGAAATGAAGCGGCACCTGTGTCACATAGGATTCGTATACGGTAAATTCGCTAATGTCCCGGTTAGGCGTATACAAATTAGATGAGTCAAAGAAATGCATCGGCGTCTTCAGCTCTAAGCTCAGGTCATATAATGAAGTCAAATCATCATAACCGAGAGACAGCTCCGAGACCACTTCATTTGTATGCGTATTTTGAACAAGTGCTCCATTATACGCAATAACATAGTCGCCTTCTTCAATTAAATTCAGTTCATCTAAATATCTCTGCACACCCCCGATAGGCCGGCCGGTGCAAAGCACAATTTTGACACCTTCCGCTTTTGCCGCGTGAAGGGCGTCGCGGACCTCCTCTGTTACTTCATGATGATCATTTAAAAGTGTTCCATCCATATCAATTGCAATTAGTTTGTACATCCTGCATCTCCTTCATGTCGTTTTCAGGCTATAGTCCCATCATATCGTTTTTTCTTTTTGATATTCAACCGGAAGAGATGGTTTTCTCCGGATTCTGTTTAGACGCCGCCCTTGTCTTCGGATACGAAAGCGCGGTTTCCGCTTTCTTTCTGCCTTGACGCCGTTTTCTGCTTTTTTCTGTTTCATCAGCAGAAAGCCGGCAGCTAGAAAAGGAATGCCGGTTATATTCAAGATGGCAAGCTTCACACCCGCCGCGATGAAAAAGAACCCCCATGAAGATGATGGATTCCGTCTGATCATGACGTAAGCCGCCATTTCCAGAACAATCAGGATGGCATGAAGCACTATGCCATAAATCAGCAATACAAGGGCAAAAAACAATACATAATTCACGATTGCCCCTGAGTACATCATAGCGCGCATCATTTGTATAAACGATAAGGACTGCATGGAGCCGCTGATGACATTGGGGTTATAGATCGTATAGTCACTAAATAAATGTTTGACTTTGAGAAAAGCCCATAATATAAATATCCACTGAATAATATGTAAAACAAGCCCCGCTGCCACCAGTCTTTCAGCTTTTTGATTTCTCATCTTTCTCCTCCCTGCCGGTCTTTGATTCGATTCTTGTCATCGTTTTTGTCTGGCCATTTTGCTCCCATATCAATGTCCCGTTTTCTCCTCTTTTCAGCGTGCTTTTGAGCGGATAATAGGGGCCGAGGTACTGAATCTCGATAGACCCGTCAGTGTTTTGGGAAATCACCTTGTATGCCATAAAAGGCAGCTGTACCTCTCCTCTTCCTTCAATCACTTCCGTTTCCACAACCTCGTCTTCGGTAAATGTGACTGTTGCTGATTTCACGCCATCCGCTGGCCCGGGGGCAAGTCCCTCATCCCACGTTCCGTAATAAAACGGCGTCTCTTCTTTTTGCTGCTGGCAGCCCGATACCATAATGCATACAGCAATTAAAAACAAAATGCCATATTTGTTTCTCAAGGGGATCACCATTCTTTCCTCCTTTTTTGGGCAAATGCCGTGCCACTGTGCCAATGACTACATAAGTTATAAGGAATTCACCCACAAGGAGATTGATCATAATGAACCCTTATCAATATTACAGCCCTCAGCTGCCTCAGCAGGAACCTTACTATAGCCACTATGAGTACAATCCTTATCCGCAGCAGGATGTATACGATCCATACCAAATGGACAGACAACCGGCATTGGAAAGAAGAATCGCAGCACTTGAACGGCAAAATGAACAGCAGTCAAGAGAATTAACCCGTCTGACAAACGAAGACCGCCGTCAAAATCGGGAAATTGCACGGATTGCCGAACAGGTCAATCAGTTAAGCCAGGCTGTTGAACGCCATACACGCCGCCTAAATCGGCTCAATCAGCGCCTCCGCACAGTAGAAAACAGGCTGAATATCCCATTTACTGCAGGGGAAGGCGGTTTCTGAGCAAACAAAGAAAAAAAGCGGAATACGATTCTCCCATTTCAGGGTTTCGTTTTCCGCAATTCTTATATGTTAAAACGGAACATTTACATAAAAAGGGTTTGTACCCAGTATACAATCTTTACCGTTTTCATTCAAAGATAGAGGGGCTGAGGAAAATAATTGTAGTTCCTCTTTGACGGAATTTCTTTTCATTCAAGTTGCATGATAATACCGACTCACGTCAATCGATACATGGAGGGATCATTCATGCATAATACACAACACGGCTTGCAGCAGCTGAACCAATGCCGCCAAACTGCTCAGCAGCTCATTCAGCAGACACAGCAAAGCAGCCAGCAATATCGCCAAATGCTTCATCAGGAACAGCAAAACATCCAAATGCTGCAGCAGATTCTAAACCACGAACAACAAGCTGCACATACCATTCAGCAAGCACTGCACGGGCATGATATGGCGATTCAAAAGTGCCAGCAGGTTGTCAACATGTGCAACCAAATGCAACAGGAACTTACTGGACAATCCAGCGTCATGAATACGAATGTGTCTACACTTCCATTCGGCCAAAACACGCCATTTCAGCAGCAATCCTACCAGCAGTAACATATAAAAAGCTCAACACAATGCGAGTGTTGAGCTTTTTTTCTTACTGTTCTTTGCGAATATGTATATCCTGAATAGACTGTTTCGGTGCATGAAATCTGCTCTCGGCTTCACTTCTTGCCTCGGCAAAAGCCCGCGCCTCCACATGATCTTTGTAGACATCCAGCTGAATCAAATACAGCGGGCGCACTTTAAATCCATGAATAATGGTCACCGCCCATAACGGGACCACAATAAAAACACCGGGCAGATCGGGCAAAACAAAACCAAATGCAAAAATGAAAAAATAAATGATGCCGTACATGATCCACTTTCTATTTCTAACCTTGATGCCAATAAATAAAAAGGCAAAAAAACTGGTAATGGCAAAAGGCATGAAAATAAACAGCATCCACCAGCTATGCAGCCATTCCCAAGCGGCACCTCTTTTTGTAATTCCCATATTTTTCTCCTCCTATTTACCTATAATAATCGATTAGGCATACCGCGTCACCCATAAACGGGAAAAACTTTCTCCCTTAAAAATAGTGATAGACGGAGAACAGGTTTCTTGCTATATTATTAATTGATAATGATAATCATTACTAATCTATTGAGATACATAGTGGGAGGGTTCTTGATGAAAAAGAACATATTGCTCGTGGGCTTGCTTGTGCTGCTTCTCATGTTTGTCAGCGCTTGCAGCGGCACGGCTTCTAAAGGGAGCTCAAGCGATTCTGCTTCCGAAAAAACAGAAATGAGAACATACAAATCACCAAAAGGGAACGTCAACATTCCTGCACATCCGAAACGCATCGTTACTGATTTTTATGCCGGTGAATTGCTGTCTGTCGGGGCCAATGTGGTCGGCTCAGGCTCATGGTCATTTGATAATCCGTTTTTAAAATCAAAGCTGAAAAATGTGAAGGATGTTGGTGATCCAATAAGCGTTGAAAAAGTGATGGAGCTTCAGCCTGACTTAATTGTTGTCATGAATGAAGAGAATGTTGATAAATTAAAGAAAATCGCTCCGACTGTTGTCATACCTTATAACACAGCGAAAAACGTAGAAGACACAGTCAGCATGTTCGGAGATATCGCCGGAGCGAAAGACCAAGCAAAATCCTTTATGGCTGACTTTAACAAAAAAGCGGAAGCAGCTAAGAAGAAAATTGCCGGCGTCATCGACAAAGATGCAACCTTCGGCATTTATGAAAACACAGACAAGGGCGAATTCTGGGTGTTCAATGACAATGGCGGACGCGGCGGCCAAGCTGTATACAATGCACTTGGGTTAAAAGCGCCTGAAAAAATTGAGCAAGATGTCATCAAAAAAGGAGAGATGAAACAGCTCTCTCAAGAGGTTATTCCTGAGTATGCCGCAGATTATATGTTCATTACGGATTACAACCCGAAAGGCGAAAGCAAAACACTCGACAAGCTGGAGAATTCCTCCATTTGGAAAAATCTTGACGCTGTTAAACATAATCGCGTGTTTATCAATGACTTTGACTCGTTCTACCCGTACGACCCGATTTCTGTCAGCAAACAGGTGGATATCATCACCGACATGCTGATCAAACGGGCCGAAGAAAATAAAAAATAAAAAAACGGCACAGTCATGACGCTGTGCCGTTTTTTATGATTCACTTTAATTTTGATTGTACGGAGTCCGGCATATCTTCAAACTTGACTTCTTCCCAAGTCTCGACATACTTTCCTTTCGCCTTCACCTTCAAATACGCGTTCTTCCGAAGCTCTTTGCCGGCGAAAAAGGTCACTTCTTCTTTTTTTCCGGATGCATTATATCCGTCTAATGTATATTCAGTACCGCCCGGACTAAGATGTCTGCCATCTCGATCAATCTGAACATAGACATCTTGCTGGTGAATAAACGGATTAAATCTGTCTGTAACATCGTTATGAAAAAAGAGAAGCCCGCATATTACGGCAGCAGCCGCCAAGACGGCCAGGATTGCCATTGCTTTTTTCATCTTTGCACTCCCCTTACTTGTTCATTTTTTTCAAATAGCTTGACCGCACCGCGAGGAAGAATAGAAGCTGAAAAATGAAAAACCCTCCGATGGTGAGACTGAGCGGCCCCGCGACATCGGAATAGCCTTCCACAGCCAATGTTCTCAAGGCAAACAGTGTATGCATGACGGCAATGACAAATGGAAAGAAGAAAAGAATGGCCAATTGTATTGTCACGCTTTGTGCCATTTCACGCTCACTCAGGCCGATTTTGGCCAGTGAACGGTAGCGCTCCCGGTCTTCATCTAAATCAGTGAACAGCCTGAAATATAAGAAACTTGCTGCCGCGACAAAGAATACAATTGCGATAAACAGGCCGATAAATAAACTCAGGCTCGGCAGCTGCACCGTATCATAGTAAGTCCCCGCTTTTGAAGCAAAATCAGAATGCACGTCGATATAATTGCCGTAAATCTCATTTTGCAAGGATTGGCTGATCTCAAGACTGTCTTTCCAATGATCATAGCTGTAGCCGTATAATGACGCTTTATCACCGAGTGATTTCAGCTGATCAAAGGTTTGATCATTCACCGCGATGATAGCATTCAATGAGATCAGCGGTTTTTTGACTTCTTTTACCGACAGTTTTTGATCAGACAGCTCCCCTTTTTGGTTCAGCAGCTTCAGCTGATCCGGCGCTTCGTTTTTGAAATTGCGGTCATACGTTCCCGGGAAATAGACAGCCTCGTCTTCTTTCAGGCCGTTCACTTTGACATGGAAGTATTTTGCCGCATCCGATTCACTGATCATGTAAACAGGGGGAACAGTTTCTCCTTCCTGATAGCGAACATAGGAAACATCTATTTTGTCTTTCTTATACGTAAAGCCGTGTGTTTTCAATTCATGGTCAATATCTTTCAAATGAGTCTGTTCTTTTGGATTGTTGCTGTAAGATAAATACTCCATTTCATAAGCGGACTCTTCCGCTCCGACGGTCGATTTGTACATTGCGAGCACGCCTGTCGCAGTAAACGCAACCGCGGAAATAATGCTGACAATAAAGAACAGGCGGGCGTTGTCTTTTAAACGATAGACAAGGTCAGAAACCCAAATGACGTTTTTCCCGCGCAGATAAAAGGTTTTCCACTTCTTCAGCGCGCGCAGAATCCATATGCTGCTTTGGCTGAAAAAGAAATATGTTCCGATGACGGTGAGCAGTAAAATGATAAACGGTTCGGCCCCGTGGACATTGCCTTTAAGGACCATGCCGTACCCGCCGCACAGACAGGCGATGCCGAATAAGGACAGAAGCACGGACGGCTTAGGCTCCGGTTTAACCTTGCCAGTGCCCTTTATTAATTTGATAACCGTATTTGATCTGACAAAAAGGATCGTAAACTGCGATAAAAAGAAAAATAAGAGCAGAAATCCGCTGGCCGTAATACCGAGCGCTTTCCAAGGCATATACAAAGGCAGCGCGTCCATTTCTAAAATATAAGCGCCGACCGTAAAGAACGTCTTTGAAAAAATGAACCCTCCGATAATGCCGGCTGCAATTGACATGACGCCGATGATCATATTTTCCGCCGTAATGAGCTTTCTCAGCTGCCCCGGCGTGATGCCCTGCATGAGCAGAATGCCGAATTCTTTATTTCTCGATTTCAAAAATGCATTAACCGAATACAGAACAAATAAGAAAGAAAAAACAAAGATCATCCATTCCGCGGCGGTTAAGCCTTTTTTGGCGATGTTATTCAGGTAGCCTTCCTTTAATGCCGGATGAAACAGGAACATCGCAAAGGTAAAGAAAATCAAAACGGAAAAGGCGCTGCTTAAAAAGAATGCAAGATAGGCCCTTTTGTTTCTCGTGACGTTTTTATAAGCGAACTGAAGAAAGGTCATTTGCGTTTCCCCCCAGCATAGACAGCACATCAAGAATTTGTTCATAAAAGACTTGGCGGTTTTCCCCGCGGTAAATCTCATTAAACAATTCGCCGTCTTTTATAAAGATGACGCGGCGGCAGTAGCTTGCCGAAACCGGATCGTGGGTCACCATCAAAGCCGTGACATGATCATCCCGATTCAGGCTCTGCAACGTTTCCATGACGTCTTTTGTCGCTTTGGAATCAAGGTTTCCAGTTGGTTCATCGGCCAGAATGAGTGACGGCTTATGAATGACCGCTCTTGCGATGGCGGCCCGCTGGCGCTGGCCTCCGGATACTTCAAACGTCCGTTTGTTGAGCAGGTTTTCGATACCGAGCTTTGCCGCGATGCCGTGCAGTTTTTCTTCCATGACAGACGGCGCTTCTTTTTCAAGCGTTAACGGCAGCATGATATTTTCACCGATCGTCAGCGTGTCCAGAAGGTTGAAATCCTGAAACACAAATCCGAGCTGCTTGCGGCGGAAATGAGCGAGCTTTGTCCGCTTCAGGCGATGCGGGTTTTCTCCGTTAATCAGGATATCGCCTGAATCTGGACGGTCAATCGTTGAAATGATATTCAAAAGCGTTGTTTTTCCGGACCCGGACGGCCCCATCACCGCCGTGAACTCGCCTTCTTCTATTGAAAATGAAATTTGCTTTAAGGCCTGATAGGACACTTGTCCTTTATAGGTTTTATTTATATGTTTGACTTCAAGCATATTCGCCATGAAAATCCTCCTTATGGTTTTATTCTTGTTGATCTGGGCTGCTTTCATGTAGTGCCGGGACGTTCAACATAAAAATCCCCTTGACATAAATCCATGTTATCAAGGGGAAACAAAGCGGGCTATGTTGTTTTCTTAACGCAGCCTTACATTTTTGTAAGAAATGAAAATCGAACTGATGTCCCTTCACCGGGAGACGAGCTGATGTCCACCGTATGATTGAGCTTATCTGTAATTTCTTTGACGAGATGGAGGCCGATTCCCGTAGATTCTTGGAAACGCCGCCCGTTTTCACCGGTGTAATAAGGGTCAAACACCCGCTTGATGTCTTGTGAGGGAATCCCGACACCGTAATCTTTAACTTCAAGCACCGTCCTGTCTTCATCGCGGAAGACATTCAGCTCAAGTCTGTCACTCTTGCCCGCTGAATACTTGACCGCATTTGTGACCACTTGGCCAATCGCAAATTTGAGCCATTTGGCATCGGTGTAAATCTGATGATCATTGCAAACGTTCATTTTCGGATAAACGCGATATTGAATAAAAAATCGTTTATAGCTTTGAATGACTGATTGGAGAAGCTCGGACAGGGAAACCGCTTCGATTTTAAAATCCCGTTCAAACAGGTCGAGCCTTGAAGAATAAAGAAGCGTCTCCAGCCCGAATTCAATCTGCCGGACTTCTTTTTTGATTTGTTCAAAAACGGGCTCATCCTCTTCTTGAATGATTAAATTAATGACCGACAGCGGTGTCTTCACTTGGTGCACCCATTGATTCATATACGTCACCCGCGCGTCAAGCTTGGCTTCGGTCTCATGGAGCTTCTGGTGCTGCAGCCGGACCAGCTCCATCTGCTTTTCATACAGCTCTGAACAGAACACTGAAGAACCGAGATACGGGATATCCGTCCCTTCCTGCCCCGAGCTGAGCCAATGATACACGCCGCGGTCTTTGTACCAGCGATAGGCAAGATAGCCCGCCAAAATAAGAAGCTGCACGCCCAATATGTAAAACAAGTGAGAAAAAGAATGAAGACCCGCAAACCAGTAATAAAAGAAGACAAACAGCCCTTGAAGGAGAAAAAGCAGAATCAGCACTGCATGAGACCGGAGAAACAGCTTCATGACTGCGCCCTCAGCTGGTAGCCTTCGCCCCGCACCGCTTCAATAGAAACAGGCGCATTCAGCTCCCGCAGTTTTTTTCTGAGCCGCGTGATATACACGTTAAGTGTATTATCATCGATGAATATGTCGGTGTCCCACGTCTTTTCCATGAGACGGTCCCGACTCGTCACCTTTTCTCCCCGCTCAAGCAGCACTTCCAAAAGCTTGCTTTCTTTTTTAGAAAGCTCGCTTTTTTCATCCTGAAAACGCAGTTCAAACCGTTCCACAAAGAGCTGAACGCCGGCATATTCAACCACTTTCTCTCCCTGCTTTGCGGCGTACTCCCCGTACGCCCTCCGGATCTGGCTTTTGATTTTCGCCAGCACAATATCATAAGAAAACGGTTTTTCGATATAATCGTCTCCCCCATTTTCAATCGCCATCACCTGATCCATTTCCCCGCTTCTGGCAGAAATAAAGATGATCGGGCTTGTGGAGTGCTGGCGGATTTGCCGGCACCAATAATATCCGTCATATGCCGGCAAATTGATATCAAGCAGCACCACATCGGGCTTTTCCCGCAAAAAGACATCAAGAACAGCTGTAAAATCCGCGGCGACCACTGTTTGATATCCGTATTTTTCAAGGTAATTCTGCAATAGTCCGCGAATGTCTTCACTGTCTTCCACAATCATGATTTTATTCAAACTGAACCACTCCCGTTTCTTACACTGCTGCCATCATCATAATCGTTTTGGGCGTATGGACGCAACACCGCACAAAAAAACCGCCATCTCGGCGGTTTCTGGTCTCTTTAGCCGACCTGCTGCTTAGCTGCTTTACCGGCTGATCCGAACTCTCTCATTTTGCTTCGCACTGTCTCTTCCACGGCTTCAATGCCGGGTGTCAAATAGCCGCGCGGTTCGTACAGATCGCTGTTTTCCTGAAACATGCGGCGTGTTTCGTCTGTCCACGCTACCATACATTCCGTATTGATATTGATCTTCGCGTGGCCGAGCGTGATGGCTTTTTTGATCTGATCCCGCGGAATCCCGGATGCCCCGTGAAGAACGAGGGGAATATCAGTCATGCGGGAGATAGCCTCCATTTCCTTAAATCCGAGATTCGGCTCACCCTGATATTTGCCGTGTACAGAGCCGAGGGCGGCGGCCAGCGCGTCGATATTGGTTTCTTTAACGATCCGCTCACATTCCGTGATATCGGCATAGCGGACCCCGCCGACCAGTCCATCTTCCATTCCGCCGACCGTGCCGACTTCGGCTTCTACTGACACGCCGTGTTTTGCGGCATAATCGGTGACTTCTTTTGTCATCGCGATATTCTCGTCAATCGGCTGATGGGAGCCGTCAATCATCACTGAGCTGAATCCGGCATCAATGGCCTGTCTGCAGCGTTCCGCACTGCTGCCGTGATCGAGATGAAGCACGACCGGAACGGTAATCGCCATGTCCTCCATTAACGCGCCTACCATGGCGGCAATCGTTTTAAATCCGCCTAAATAGTCGACCAGGCGATCGGAAGCCGCGGCGATGACCGCTGATTGCTCCTTTTGCGCCGCCTGCAAAATCGCCTTCGTCCATTGCAGGCCGTTGATATTAAACTGGCCAATTGCATATTGCTCCCGCTTTGCATCTTCAAGAAGCTCTTTCATCGATACAAAAGCCATGTCCACCCCTCCTTTATCCATTACATGTTGAAGTATTTTGATACGACGTCCACTGTTGTTTTTTTCGCTGTTTGAATGGCTTCCTCAGCAGTCAGCTTATAGTATTCAGGCCGGAAGAGCTCAACCGATACAACATCAGAGAAGCCGATTTCCTTCAGTGCTGATAAGTGGGCATCTAAGTCAATTGCCCCTTGTCCCGGCCATACACGATCCTCATCTGTTAAAAAGCCGATTGGGAAATCTTCTGTATCATCGATATGATAGATGAAGATTTTCTTTCCGTCCGCCTGCTTTAAGCTCTCAATATTTGAACCCATTGCATGGAAGTGAAAACTATCAAAGACAAGCCCGACATTGTCACGGTTAACTGTGTTTACGATCTCATACGCCTGTTCAAACGTATTGACCGTACATTGCGGATGGCCGACAAATTCAAGCGCGATTTTTACGCCGTACGGCTCCGCGATATCTGACAGCTCAGTCAGCACGTCTACACTGCTCTTTTTGATCTCTTCTTTTACAATCTTCTGCTCTGTCACAAGCGGAACGGCCACCACATATTTCACACCGAGGGTTTTGCATGTTTCCATCATGCCTTTAAATTCAGTGATGATCTCGTTGTGGCCCTTTTCATCACGGTTGTTGAAGAAAACAAGCGCGTTTAAAGCAAGCGGTTTGATGTGATGGGTTTGAAAATATTCCGCAAGATCTGCCAATGAATGATCTTTTAAGTACTCGGGCAGCTTATCCATTGTGCGGATTTCAATATAATCATAGCCGTGCTTTTCGCATAGTTCTAAATCCTGTTTAAGGTTTGAGTTTTCCAATGTTGTCGCTTCATTAAAACAAAGTTTCATGCCAGACTCCCCCATCTGCGTTTTAGATATGAAGGGAGTTCGGCAGGAAGGCTGTCGTCATATCCCGCCGAACTCCATGCTCAGCTTATGCCAGACCTAATTCTTCTTTCATTTTCTTAAGCATAAATCGGCTTGATTCATCCGCTCTTTCATCGACCCAAGCAAATACGGCATTCGTCGCAATTCCGTCGAACTTCATCTCTCTCAGTTTTCTGAAAATCGTATCAAAATCAACCTCGCCTTGGCCAATGTCCAAATGCTGGTGAACCGTTACTTTTGCGTCAGGCGGATTGACGATGTAGCGAAGGCCATGAGCCGCTTTATGATTATAGGTATCTGCAAATAAAACATGTGTGAGGCGGTCGCCGGCTTCGTCAAACATGGTCTCGATGTCGCCTTTGCCGTCATCATAGAAGAACGTATGCGCAGTCGAGTAGACAAGATTGATCCAATCCTTGTCAAGCGCGCGGATCATATCCATCGCACCCTTGTGCGTTTCGATAAAATCGTATGGGTGGGCTTGAAGATTGAGTTTAATACCTTCTTTTTCAAAGACTGGCAGAAGCTCATCCATGGATTTGATAAATTTTTCTTCACTTGTTAAAGGATCATATTTTGAACCGCTGAATTCGCTGTTCATCAAATCGACTTCAAGTTCAACCGCAATTTCGATTGCCCGTTTCCAGTTGCGCACTGCTGCCTGGCGGCGGTCTTCATCGGGTCCCGCCCAGTGGTAAAGAGGAAGAAGCGATGAAAGCTTAACACCTGTATCTCTTAAAAGACGCTTTAATTGTTTGATCTTTGCTGAATCGACTTTCGGATATTTATAAAACGGGCAAAAATCCTCGCGCGGAGACAATTCGATATATTCATAGCCAAGCTCCGCCGTTTTATAGACCGTTTCCTCTAAAGTTAAATCATCACGATACATGGATGGATCCAATGCTAACTTCATATTTTCACTCCTCTGTTTTTTAGTTTTGAACTGTTGTAAAAGATTGATAGAATTCCGGTTTTTCCTTCAATTCAACCTTTTCTTTTTGTCCAGATTCCTGGGCTTTTACACACGCGTCAGTCGTGACAGCAGCAATATAGCCATCCCATGCCGTCGGTCCGCTGACCTCGCCTTTCTTTTGAATCGAATCAATAAAGTCTTGGATTTCCACATCGTACGCAGCGACAAAGCGTCTCTGCCAATCCATCAAAATATCAGTGCTAAATTTGCCTTCTTTTCTCAAGCTGATGCTTGATGGTTCGGGAAGCTTGATGATGCCGTCTTCTCCGACGATTTCGCATTGAATGTCATAGCCGTATTTACAGTTCACATAGATTTCAGCATTGATGACGATACCGCCTTTTGTTTCAATTACGACGATTTGCGGATCTTTTAAATGCGGCAGCGCGTTTTTCGATTTTTTCGGGTAGATGACTTGAACGGACTCGTAGTCATCGTTGACGAGCCAGTGCAGCACATCAATTTCATGAACAAGCGTGTCGACTACGGCCATATCGGTTGTGTAGTTATCTCCTACAGTCGGGTTGCGGTGCGCGCAGTGAATCATAAGCGGTTCGCCAATCACATGGTTATCGAGTGCTTCCTTCAGCTGTACGTAACCGCTGTCATAACGGCGCATGAATCCGACTTGAACAAGGCGTTTGCCCACTTTGATTTCTTCTTCGACGATTCGCATGCATCCTTCAGCCGTTGTCGCGAGCGGTTTTTCACAGAACACATATTTCTGGGCTTTAATGGCTTTCAGCACGCTTGACTCATGCGCAGGCCCCCAGCTTGTCACTAAGACAGCGTCTACATTTTCGTCTGCAAGCAGGCTGTCATCATTCGGATAAACCGTCGCGTTTAATTGGTATTGCTCAACGACCTTTTGTGCAGCTTCTTGATTGACATCCGTTACAGCTACAATTTCTGCGCCGGACAGCTTGTTGGTGATGCGGTTAATATGTTCTTTTCCGATTGCTCCAGTTCCAATTACGCCAATACGTAAACTCATTGACAGCCACTCCTTCTGTTGATTACATAATTTTGCTTTCTGTTTCTTGCTTTACTTGGCTCTGAGGAGATCCGTAGAGTTCCTCTTGAATTTGTTCAAGCGACTTGCCAGACGTATTCGGCGCAAAGAGCAGCCCGATGATCATACTGGCCGTCACACATCCGAGAAGAATTGCAGCCATCGTTCCAATGCCGAAATTGGTGATAATCATTGGGACAAACAGACTCCAAATCCCTATTGAAATACGGACAAGGAAAAACATCAGTCCTTGTGCGGAAGCACGATATTGCGTAGGAAAGATTTCGCTGGCCCATAACTGATAGTTCGCTTGCTGCCCGGCTCCGTTATTGATGCCGATCACGACAATAAACAGGAGCAGAATCGGCAGGCCTTCAACTGGCAGCAGAAACAGTGTCCACCCGATCACCGCCATGAAAGCGGCAATTCCAAATACGGTTTTTCTATATTTGTCGGCAAAGGGCATGAAGATCAAAGCGACCCCCAATCCTGTGAAGATAAACAGCCCCATTTGCAAAAGGTTGGCCATGTTGGCAGATACACCGCCGACCTGCTGATAAATGTATGGCATAAAGAAGCCCATGACCCCGGCGGCTAAGTTCCAAACCAAGTACACACCCATCAAAAACAGGATGCTTTTTAGATACATAGGCTTGAGCAAATCAAAATACGATGTCTTATTCAATACAGCCGGCTTTGCTGCCTGAGCATCCTCCGGCTGATTTTTTGTCTGCCAGGCGTCTGATTCCGGAAGCCTGATTCTCAGGATGTATGTAATCAGCGCAATCACAAGCAGATGGGCAAATACGATTTTATTCCCCAAGAGTCCCAAGTCACCGGCCAGTACGGAGAGGAGCAGTACAACGACAGCGCCCGCGGCCCAAGCGACTTGTGCTACGCCACAATGCCTGGCCCGATTCTTCTTTGGCGCATTTTCCGCAATAATGGTCCATGACGCGGTTATATCAGCTCCTACTGATAAACCGATAATGATGTAACCGCTTAACAACATGGGGAAATTAACCCCGAACAAAACCAAACAAATCCCTAGTGCATAAACCAGCATACTATTGGTATAAACAGCCTTCCGTCCGACTTTATCAGCCAGAAACCCGCCAAGCAGCGCGCCGACAGCTGCAGAAATCGCATTTGCGCTCAGCGCGCCGAGCAGCCCGATTTGTGTATCGGATAGCTTAAGGTAACTGACCCATAATGATAAACCGGCGGAGCCTGCCACAATTGAACCGGCATCAATATAGTTGGCCAATGCTGCCGCGATTGTCCGTTTATTGAAGGCTGAATCTCCATTGGTATTGCCCATATGTTCATTCCCCATTAAGCCATATCCAACAACTGCTGATCAATATAGTTTCTCGCAATCAATGCATACTCCAGCGGGTTTGCAACATCGGGGTCTTGTTCAGCTTCAATGACAATCCATCCGGAATAACTGTGCTTCAACAGCAGCTGATATACTTCTCTAAAGTCAATGCAGCCGTCACCGGGAACCGTAAACATGCCTTTTAAAAATGATTGCCGGAACGATTGTCCTTCGAGCCTGCATTGTTCCATGACATTCAGGCGGGCATCCTTAAAGTGCACATGCTTAATGCGGCCGATATGCTTCTCAAGCATCCCCATGTAATCGCCGTCAGAAATATACGCATGCCCTGTATCATAGAGGAGGTGTACATGCGCAGGGTCTGTTCCTGCCATCAGGCGGTCCACTTCTTCCGCTGTTTGGACACCAGTGCCGAGATGATGATGATAGACAAGCTTCAAGCCATGCTGAGCGGCAATTTCGCCAAGGTGATTCAGCCCTTCGCAAAGCCGCTCCCATTCATCATCCGTAAAGTGCGGCTTCTCTGTGAACACGTTTTTCTCCAAGCCTTGCACGCTGTACGTTTGTTCAGAGACAACTGCGACATCCGCGTTTACTTGCTGCAAATACTCACAATGCAGGGTAAATGTCTTTGCCGCTTCACCAAGTCCGTCACGCAAAATAAAACTGCTGAACCATTTTCCTGCAATGCGTAAGTTCCGAAGCTTCAGCTCTTTGTTCAGGACGGCAGGTTCGGGGAAAAAGCCCCCGACTTCCGTGCCTTGAAAACGTGCGACAACGATATCACTTAACAAATGCTGAAGTGTATTTCCCGCTCCAATTTCAGGCATGTCATCATTCCGCCACCCAATGGGAGCGATTCCCCACAGGATTTCATTTTTGCCCATCTTGGTGCCTCCCCTCTAATACTGCTTCGCAGATTCCAGCTTTTTCTCTTTTGCTTCGTATGCCTTCTGAACGCTTTCTTGTTCAGATACCTCTGCCACCCCGACATGCCACCAGCTATCATAGCCGTCCGTCATTGTTTTAGGCAGCACCTTCATTTCAATTAATGTTGATACATCCTGTTTCTTCGCATCCTCTAACGCCGCTTTTAATTCTTCTACTGTGTTTGCGCGGTAGGTTTTCGCGCCGTATCCCTCAGCGACTTTCGCGTAATCGACATTCAGGATTTGGTTGTCATCTGTGCGGAACTCGCAATAGTAGCTGCCGCTGCCGTGATCCATTTGCAGGTTGTTGATGCATCCGAATCCTGAGTTGTCAAAGAGCAGCACATTGATTTTCTTGTTGTACTGAATCGCCGTGATCAATTCAGAATGAAGCATCAGGAAGCTGCCGTCTCCGACGATTGAATACACTTCTCTGTCAGGGTGGGCCAGTTTAAGACCGAGTGTCCCGGACACTTCATAGCCCATGCAAGAATATCCATACTCCAGGTGATACGTATTCGGAACATTAGAATGCCACAGACGCTGCAAATCTCCTGGGAGTGAGCCTGCTGAACAGATGATGACGCTGTCTTCAGGAATCGTCTCGTTGATTGTCAGCAATGCCGTTGTTTGCGGAAGCTCCGTATTCAACGCGTCAGCATATTCATTCAGGACCTCTTGAGAAAAGTGATTTTTGATTTCCGGATCAAATGCTTCCCGCTTAAACGTCACTTTGCTGAGACGCTCGCGTTCAGCTAGCCATTCGTCCTTCAGCTCCCGGATCGTTGTGCCGAACTCGCTCTCATAGCCTTCAAGCAAGCCGTGCAGTTTGCCAAGCGTCACTTTCGCATCCGCCACCACTTGGAATGCATCAAGTTTATACGCCTGCATTCGGCTGACGTTAATGTTCAAAAACTTCGCTTTATCAAAATCAAAAGCGGTCTTAGAGGATGTCGCAAAATCTGTATACCTTGTGCCTATGCCGATAATCAAATCAGCTTGGCGGGCCGCTTTGTTTGCCGCAAGTGTACCTGTGATGCCCATTCCGCCAAGGTTGTTCGCAAAATCTGCCTCAACGGTAGACTTTCCTGCCTGCGTTTCAACTAACGGAATGTTATAGGCTTCAGAAATGGCAACCAATTCATCGCGCGCACCGGAATATTTTGCGCCTCCGCCGACGAGAATCACAGGTTTTTTGCTGGATTTAATCAGCTCCGCCGCACCTTGAAGCTCGCGCTCGCTCGGCTGCATGCGATCAATATAGTGAACCCGTTTGACGAAGAAACTTTCATCAAAATCGTATGCTTCCCCTTCAACATCCTGAGAAATACAAATCGTTGCCGGACCTGCTTTTGCCGGATCAGTCATGACTTCAAACGCGCGCAGCAAACTGCTCATCAGCTGCTCAGGGCGCGTAATGCGGTCCCAGTATCTCGATACAGGCTTCAATGCATCGTTTGTCGTAATCGCCGCACTGTATTCTTGCTCCATTTGCTGCAGTACAGGGTCTGGCTGTCTTGTCGCAAATGTGTCTGCCGGAATCAAGAGAACTGGGATATTATTTGCCAATGCAGTGCCGGCTGCCGCCACCAAGTTAGCCGCTCCAGGTCCGACGGATGTAGACACCGCATATATTTTTCTTCTCAGCATTTGCTTGCTGTACGCCATGGCCGCATGCGCCATTCCTTGTTCATTTTTCCCTTGATAGACTTTCAAATGGCCTGCATCCTGCTCAAGCGCCTGCCCGATCCCTAATACGTTTCCATGACCGAAAATCGTGAAGATCCCTTCGACAAAAGGCTCTTCCTTTCCATCTACATGGATGTACTGCTGGTTTAAGAATTTAATCAGCGCCTGCGCAGTTGTTAAGCGAATTTTCTTACCCACAAACGATCCCACCTTTACTCGATCTTTTTCAATTATGACTGTGCTTCAATAAGCTGTTCGATTTCTTCCGCAGTCGGCATCGCTTCTGACGAACTGTGCTTGCTCACCACAATGGAGGCTGAAGCACTGCCGTATTTCAATGCCGTTTCAATGTCTTTTCCGCTGACAAGGCCATAGATAAAGGCTGACGCATAGGAGTCACCGGCCCCAAAGGTTTTCAGCACTTTTGTCTTGTACGCTTGAGCGCGGAATACCTCGCCGGATTTGCTGTATGCGTAAGAGCCTTCGACGCCGTGTTTGATGACAACGAGGTCGGCTGAATGGCCAAATAAATGATTGACGGATTCTTCATTGCTTCCGCCTGTGCGGTTTTCCATCACATCAAATTCATCGCGTGTGCCGATGACGATATCAGACTGCTCGGCAACCAAAGAATAATAAACGGCTGTTTCATCTGATGACTGCCACGTATATGGCCGGTAATCCAGTTCGAATACCACCTTAACCTGATGCTTTTTCGCGTATTGAACAGCTTTTAACACCGCTTCCCGTGACGGGCTTTTGGCGAGCGCTG
Organism: Bacillus sp. FSL K6-0255; assembly: GCF_045040725.1. Lineage (NCBI taxonomy): Bacteria > Bacillati > Bacillota > Bacilli > Caryophanales > Bacillaceae > Bacillus > Bacillus sp. FSL K6-0255. The sequence continues at coordinate 3,963,353 of NZ_CP150278.1, forward strand.
TCCCGGAGACAAGCAGCATTTTCGCATTTGCGATATAGTCCTCACTTACCTCTGAAGGCTCAAGATAAAGATCCGCCACATCATCGCGATACATTAAGATGCTGCATTCTTCAGGGCTGAGGATTTCTGTAAATGCAAGGCCTGCTTTGTGTCCATCTTGATCAACAATCATCTGTGTAGTATCCACGCCGGTCTTTCTCATATAGGACTCTATGAATCTTCCATGCTGGTCATCCGGAATTTTGCCGATGAAGCCCGCTTTTAAGCCAAGCTTCGCGCTGCCGATCGCGATATTCGCAGGTGAACCGCCGACATATTTCGAAAATGTCATCGTTTCTTCCATTGGGCGGTTGTATTCGACTGCGTTCAGATCAATACATGCCCGGCCGATGGCAACAATATCAAAAGCCTTCTCTTCATTGAATGTATACTTCATCGTAAACAGCCACTCCTCACTTGTTAGCGTTCTAAAATCCATTCATGCGCCGGGTCGTTATAAAACTTCCATTTTCGCGTCGGCCCTGCCATGACATTTAAATAGTAGGATGTGTATCCGTCCGGAACGCCTACCGGGTGGTATCCCGCAGGAACGATGACAACGTTTTCATTTCCCACAGTCATTGTCTCGTCAATAGAACGGTCATCTGTGTATACGCGCTGAAACACAAAGCCCTGTCCCGGGTCTAACTCATGGTAGTACGTTTCTTCTAAGAAAGATTCTTCCGGCAAGTTGTCTTGGTCATGTTTGTGAGGCGGGTAGCTGGACCAGTTGCCGCTGTCTGTATAGACTTCAACTACTAATAGACTGTTAGCTGAAGGGTCTGAATCCGGAAGAATGTTATGAACAGTACGTTTGTTTGAAAATTGCCCGCGATGCTCAATTCCGTTGTCTTCCGCTTTGATCAGCTTTGTCGGAAGCTGCTTTTCCGATGGAGAATAGCAAAGCGCCACTCTTGCGTCGCTGACCGCTGTGATCTCAAATGCACGGTCATTTGAAATATAGACGCTGTCTGTCGGTTTTCGTTCAAATACGCTTTCGCGCGTGCCGATATTCTCAAAAGTCGACTCATGATCTGTCACTGTAATTTTCCCCGTTACCGCCACAATACAGATTTCTTGTTTTTTCAATTCTTCTGTATAGCTTGAACCTGATGCAAGATCTAACACTTTAAACTCTACATAAGTGAGATCAGAGTTGGATGTCGTTACTTCGTGCACGAGTTTGACCCCATTAGACACTTCATGCGACTGCGGCTTACGCAACAAATAACTCATAGAGAAGCCCTCCTCTTTCTATTGGCAGAATGAGTCCGAACAGCGCACATGGACGCCGTTCGGCTGTTCGTCGTTTAGTTGAAATCAGGTGCCGGATATCTTGCCGTCACCACTTTTTTACGTGTATAGAAGTCGACGCTGTCTTTTCCGTTCGCATGCAGCGTTCCAAAGAATGAAGATTTCCAGCCTGAGAATGGGAAGAACGCCATTGGAGCCGGCACACCAAGGTTGATGCCTAGCATTCCCGCATCAATGTTTTCACGGAAGTAGCGGATTGCGTTTGAGTTGGATGTGAACAAGCAGGCGCCGTTCGCAAACTCAGACTTATTGGCGATTTCAATCGCTTCTTTCAGGTTTTTCACACGGATGACAGATAAGACCGGAGCGAAAATTTCATCTTTCCAGATCGTCATTTCTGTTGTGACATTGTCAAAGATCGTCGGGCCGACAAAGTAGCCGTCGTCAGACACATTTTCACGTCCGTCACATACGAGTCTGGCACCTTCTTCAAGACCTTTTTCGATATAGCTGAGCGTGCGCTTCTTGTTGTCTTCGCGAATCACCGGTCCTAAGAACACGCCGTCATCAAGGCCGTTACCGATTTTAATGTCCGCCACTTTTTCCTGCAGCTTCGCCATAAATTCATCGGCGATTCCTTCTTCAACTGTCACAACCGCACAAGCCATGCAGCGTTCACCGGCAGAACCGAAGGCAGCTCCAACGATGTTTGTAACCGTGTCTTCAAGATTCGCATCGTTCAAGACAATCGTATGGTTTTTCGCGCCAGTCAGAGATTGAACGCGTTTTAAGTTTTCGCTTCCTTTTTTGTAGACGTATTCGCCTACTGGCTTGGAGCCTACAAATGAAATCGCTTTAATTTCGGGATGCTCGAGAATCCCGTTTACAACGTCATGCGCACCGTATACGACGTTGAATACCCCTTTCGGAAGGCCCGCTTTTTCAAAAAGCTCAACCAATTTCTCTGTTAACAGCGGAGTCCGCTCAGATGGCTTTAAAATAAATGTGTTGCCGAGCGCGATCGCCATCGGGAACATCCAGCAAGGAACCATCATCGGGAAGTTGAATGGCGCGATTCCGCCGACAACTCCGATTGGGTAACGGTAGTTCGCCGCTTCAACGTCCGTTGCGATGGAAGCAAGCGAGTCACCCATCATCAGGGAAGGTGCTCCAGCGGCGAACTCTACGTTTTCAATCCCGCGTCCCACTTCACCTAAAGCTTCTTTTGTGTTTTTTCCGTTTTCAATGGTAATTAGATGAGCCAGTTCTTCTCTATGCTGGGACAGCAGCTGCTGAAAGTTAAATAGAATTCTGGCACGGCGCGGAACCGCCACCTTTGACCATGTTTTAAATGCTTCAGCCGCCGTTTGCGCTGCGTAATCAATATCCTCTTTTGTAGAAATCGGCACTTGGCATAGCACTTCTTTCGTCGCCGGATTGACGACATCTTCATATTGATCTGTTTTGCTTTCAACCCATTCACCGTTGATATAGTTTTTTAATTTTCTGATTTCTGCCATTCTTATTGCCTCCTTCATTAGTAAACACATACACTTGTATGGATGGTTCCGGATAGATTCATATCAATATCCACTTTTCAGTAAGCCAAGAATTAAACGCTTTCAAAAAAACCAAAAAAATAAATGGCGGATGCATATTTACATACAAGCAACCATTTCATGCACAACAGGTTACTTTTTGGTCATTTCTTGGTTATATTCTAATCGCATAATACCCATAAGTCAATCATAAACACTACATTTTTTCATTATTTTTATTATATTAATCTTTTAATCAAGTAAGAGAGGTAAGAGAAGGCCGTCCAATCTTGCAAAAGATATACACCGATGTTATCATTTTTTAAGCAACTATTGATTAACTTTTGGTTTTTATTATATATTTATGTTACGTAAAGATTCAAGAAGGAGTTTTTTATATGAAACTGATGCGGATTCAGGAAATGGAGGAGTACATTTTATCGCATGGCACTGTTTCCTTAGATGAGCTGTGCCAGGTGTTCAATGTCTCCAAAAACACAGTCAGACGTGATATCAACAAGCTAACAGAAAAGGGTGCGATTGAAAAAGTATACGGCGGCGTAACATCTATTGAAAAAACCGCATTAGTTCCTTTTGAAAATCGCACCATTCAGCACCAGGATGAAAAAACAAAAATCGCTCATTATGCTTCCCGATTTATTGAAGATCACGATTTGGTCTTCATTGATTCAGGAACGACGACAAAGTCTATTCTTGATACGCTTGATCCAGCCAAAAATGTCACCATCTTAACCAACAGTTTAGACATTATCAATGCGGCGTCAGCTTTGAAGAATATCAACTTAATCATTATCGGAAACAACTATAAGAGAAAAACCCGCTCCTTTGTCGGCATGGACGACCCGGCTATGCTTGATAAGTACAATATCAACAAAGCCTTTATGTCCGCTACCGGAACGACGCTGACACACGGATTGACCAACTCGGATCTGCTGGAGTATGAAATTAAAAAGAGGATTTCGGAAAAAGCAAAAGAAGTGTATCTATTGGCTGACCATTCTAAATTCGGAAAATCAACGCTTCTGACGTATGCACCGTTTGACAGGCTGCATTGCATTGTAACCTCTCAGCCATTAGACGACGAGTACACGCAGTACTGCAATGAGCATCAAATCGGCATTCATCTAGCCTAACGTTTACAATAGTGTTGAGAGTCTATCATCCATTTTATTCTAGGAGGCAGATCATGAAAAAAGCGAAGCTCGGAAAATCAGACTTGCAGGTATTCCCTATCGGATTAGGAACAAATGCTGTCGGAGGACATAACCTCTATCCGAACCTAAATGAAGAAACCGGAAAAGAATTGGTGCGCGAGGCGATCCGTAATGGCGTGACAATGTTAGACACCGCTTATATTTACGGGATCGGCCGTTCCGAAGAATTAATTGGTGAAGTGCTGCGTGAATTCAACCGTGAAGATGTTGTCATCGCGACAAAAGCCGCTCACAGAAAACAAGGCAATGACTTTGTCTTTGATAATTCACCAGAATTTCTTAAAAAATCAGTTGATGAAAGCCTGAAGCGCTTGAATACCGATTATATCGATTTGTTCTACATTCACTTCCCTGACGAACATACGCCTAAGGATGAAGCTGTTAACGCGCTGAATGAGATGAAGAAAGCCGGAAAAATCCGCTCCATCGGTGTATCCAACTTCTCTTTAGAGCAATTGAAAGAAGCAAACAAAGACGGTTTGGTAGATGTATTGCAAGGCGAATACAACCTGTTAAACCGTGAAGCGGAAAAAACATTCTTCCCGTATACGAAGGAGCATAATATTTCATTTATCCCTTACTTCCCGCTCGTATCAGGTTTATTGGCAGGAAAGTATACAGAAGATACAACGTTCCCAGAAGGCGACCTGCGAAACGAACAGGAACACTTCAAGGGCGAGCGTTTCAAAGAAAATATCAGAAAGGTCAACAAGCTTGCGCCGATTGCCGAAAAACACAACGTGGATATCCCTCACATCGTATTGGCCTGGTATTTAGCAAGACCGGAAATTGATATTTTAATCCCGGGAGCAAAACGTGCCGATCAGCTGATTGATAACATCAAAACAGCCGACGTGACGCTTTCTCAAGAGGATATTTCATTTATTGATAAGCTGTTCGCATAAGAAGAAAACAGCCTTCTCCATTGGAGAAGGCTGTTTTTTTGTGCGATAAATTCCTAAATAACTGATTTTGAAGCAAAACCTTACAAAATGAGCCATAAATCCGATAAAATAAAGGTAGTTTATCTCAGAAAGAAAGTGATTGAGAAAGCAAAAGTATGAAACGTTCATATCATCTAGCTCATATGAAATAAAGCTGACCCAGCTTCTTTTATTTGCTGGTCAGAATAGCGGACCTTTTCGGCGGTCTATGGAGGAAACAGAATGAAACTTAAATATGTAAAAGCCTTAGTTGCAGTAACCGTTGCTTTAGGTGTACTGCTGCCATCAACGATTTCTCATGCAAAGAGCTTTAGCGGCCGCTCATCATCTAGTTACAGCAGCCGAAGTTCAAGCTCGTCATACAGCGGAAGCTATAAATCAAGCCCGAAATCAAGCTACAGCTCAGGATCAGGCTCTTCTAGCAAAAAATCCAAGACGCCTGACGATTCATCATCATCGATTTCGCTTAAAAAGAAGCCTTCGGAAAAGGCAAGCTCATCAAGCTCTAAAAAATCGTCAGGGACCTTTTCCGGCGCTACATCAAAAGTAAGCGGAAAGACATACAGCGGAAAAACGTCTAAAGCTTATGTTGGCGGACGTTATGTTTCAGTGAATCATTACTATCACGCAGGTTTCGCACCATCAGGATGGTTTGGATATTATAGCGGATTTACAATGGGTATGTTCATGATCAGCATGATGCACCCATGGGGTTACACCTATCATCCAGTCGGAGGACCAGGCTATGTTTCTTATGGCGCTTCACCCATTGCCTGGATCGTTGATATCATCGCTTTGATCATTATTTTAATCATTGTCATCGCATTGATTCGCGCATTTAAAGCACCGAAGACGTACAGAAGGAGATTTTAGGCGATGAGATTAATATTAAATGAGCAAGAAATTGTAGACGGAATTTGCGTGTATATTTCCAATGAAGAAGATATCTACCCTGAAGACGTTGAAGTAAAGGAGCTATCTTATAACAAGCGTACAGGGTTCTTCGCTGAAGCTACATTTGGCCTGCACCACAAGCAGCTTATGTCAGATGACATTTCAGAAGGCATTATTCAGTTCTTAGAGGAATACCACAACTTCAATCCGGACGTTACCGTCGTTGAATTGCAATTTGATAAGAAAAAAGGCTTCTCCGCCTTGGTTTTCGTCAACGAAGCAGAAGAATAAAAATGTCTTAATCAAAACCTTACTCCGCGCGGGTAAGGTTTTTTTAATGGTTTCTCTGAGCATAAAGTTATTTCGTTTTTCCTAAACTCAGCGGATCTGTGATCATCTCTTTTGGCTTTAACGTTTCCGTTTGTTCAAAACAAATGTTTCAAATGAGATAGGAAATGGGTACTAATCTATTAACTTTGTTATACATTTTAGATACTCATTGGCTCAACAACTGAGGAGGAGACATTTGTGAAGAAAGACACAAGGAAATATATGATCTACTTTTTCGGCGCTTTAGGGGGACTGCTTTACGGTTACGATACAGGCGTTATCTCCGGGGCACTCCTGTTTATCAATAACGATATTCCTTTAACGACATTGACAGAAGGATTGGTTGTCAGCATGTTGCTCCTTGGCGCGATTTTCGGTTCGGCCTTGAGCGGTACATGCTCAGACCGCTGGGGCAGGAGAAAGGTTGTATTTGTCCTTTCCATCATTTTCATTATCGGAGCGCTCGCTTGCGCATTTTCTCAAACAATCGGCATGCTGATTGCATCTAGGGTGATTCTCGGATTGGCCGTCGGCGGTTCAACGGCGCTTGTGCCCGTATATCTTTCAGAAATGGCACCGACAAAAATTCGCGGTACACTCGGCACAATGAACAACTTAATGATCGTCACAGGAATTTTGCTCGCCTATATCGTGAACTACCTGTTCACACCGTTTGAAGCGTGGCGCTGGATGGTCGGTCTGGCCGCGGTGCCTGCCGTGCTTTTATTAATCGGCATCGCATTCATGCCGGAATCGCCAAGATGGCTCGTGAAGCGCGGCCGTGAAGAAGAAGCGAGACGAATCATGAACATCACTCATGATCCCAAAGACATCGAAATGGAATTGGCAGAGATGAAGCAAGGAGAAGCAGAGAAAAAAGAAACAACACTCAGCGTCCTAAAAGCCAAATGGATTCGCCCTATGCTTCTGATTGGCGTCGGTCTTGCCATTTTTCAGCAGGCTGTCGGCATTAACACGGTCATCTACTACGCGCCGACCATTTTTACGAAGGCCGGTCTTGGCACGTCAGCTTCCGCACTCGGCACAATGGGAATCGGCGTCCTTAACGTCATCATGTGTATCACTGCCATGATTTTAATTGACCGTGTCGGACGCAAAAAACTTCTGATCTGGGGAAGTGTCGGCATCACACTGAGCCTTGCTGCTTTATCAGGCGTGCTCCTGACACTGGGGCTTTCCGCATCAACAGCGTGGATGACAGTAGTCTTTCTCGGTGTCTATATCGTCTTTTACCAGGCGACATGGGGTCCGGTAGTGTGGGTGCTCATGCCTGAGCTCTTCCCGTCCAAAGCACGCGGAGCCGCGACAGGGTTCACGACTTTGGTGTTATCGGCAGCTAACCTGATCGTGTCGCTTGTCTTCCCGCTGATGCTAAGCGCGATGGGCATCGCATGGGTCTTTATGGTTTTCTCAGTCATTTGTCTTCTCTCATTTTTCTTCGCGTTCTACATGGTACCGGAAACCAAAGGGAAAAGCTTGGAGGAAATTGAAGCAAGCCTGAAAAAACGGTTTAAAAAGAAGAAAAGCACCCAAAACCAAGTGCTGAATGAGCGTACATTATAAAAAAAGGAATCGTCTCCTTATGAGACGATTCCTTTTTCTGTTTACACCATGACCTTGCAAATATTGTTCGTAAATTCCACAGGGTCCTGAATCGGCAGGCCTTCGATGAGGAGCGCCTGATTGTACAGAAGGTTTGTGTACAGGCTCAGCTTCTCTTTATCTTGTTCAAACGCGTCCTGCAGTGTTTGGAATACCTCGTGATTTGGGTTGATTTCCAGCACTTTTTCCGCCTTCACATTTTGGCTGTCAGGCATCGCATTTAAGATTTTTTCCATCTCAATTGTCACTTCGCCGTCAGCAGCAAGGCAGACTGGATGTGATTTAAGCCGTTTTGAGATTCTGACGTTTTTCACTTTGTCTGACAGAATGTTTTTCATTTCCTCAAACAGATCCTTATACTTGCTTTCCTCTTCCTCGGACTGCTTTTGATCCTCATCCGTGTCTATGCCAAGGTCTCCGCTTGATACGGACTTGAATTCTTTTTCCTGATAAGAAGCCAGCATTTTAATTGCAAACTCATCGATGTCCTCAGTAAAGTAGAGGATTTCATAGCCTTTGTCCGCCACCATTTCCGTTTGCGGCAGTTTCTCAATGCGGTCGTAAGAATCACCGGTCGCGTAATAAATGAATTTCTGCTCCTCTGGCATTCTGGAAACATACTCGTCTAAGCTGACCAGTTTTTTCTCTTTTGAAGAGTAGAATAAGAGGAGATCCTTCAATTGATCCTTATTCGCGCCAAAATCATTGTACACGCCGAATTTCAGCTGTCTGCCGAACGACTTGTAGAACGTCTCGTATTTCTCGCGGTCTTTTTTCAACAGGCTTTGCAGCTCGCTTTTGATTTTCTTGCTGATGTTTTTCGCGATCAGCTTCAGCTGGCGGTCATGCTGCAGCATTTCTCTGGAAATATTCAGCGACAGATCCTCAGAATCGACCATGCCCTTCACAAAGCTGAAGTGGTCCGGTAGCAGGTCTGCGCACTTATTCATGATCAGCACGCCATTGGAATACAGCTCCAAGCCTTTCTCATATTCCTTGGAATAGTAGTCAAACGGCATGTTTTCAGGGACGAATAGAATCGCGTTGTAGCGAACCGCTCCATCCACGCTGATATGAACGTGTGTCAGCGGTTTATCAAACCCGTAATGCTTTTCAGCATAGAATTTTTCATAATCCTCATCTGTCAGCTCGCTTTTGTTTTTTCTCCAGATCGGCACCATGCTGTTGACCGTCTGCTCTTCCTGCACCTCTTCAAATTCATTTTCGCTGCCTTCCTTCGGCTTATTAATGGTTGTATCCATTTTGATCGGGTAGCGAATGAAGTCGGAGTACTTCTTGATGATCGCTTTTAAACGATATTCCTCTAAAAACTCGTCATAGCTGTCATCTTCTGTGTTCTCTTTGATTTTCAGGATAATGTCTGTACCGACAGAATCCTTTTCACACGGCTCAATCGTATAGCCGTCTGCACCCGCAGACTCCCATTTATAAGCCTCTTCGCTGCCAAGCGCTTTACTGATGACTGTCACGACATCGGCAACCATAAATGCCGCGTAAAAACCGACACCGAACTGCCCGATAATGTCATGTCCGTCTTTCAGCTCGTTTTCCTTTTTAAACGCGAGGGAACCGCTTTTTGCAATTGTTCCAAGATGCTGTTCAAGCTCATCCTTTGTCATTCCGATCCCCGTATCAGAGATGGTTAATGTTCTCGCATCTTTGTCAGCTGCGACCTTTATGTAGTAACTGTCTTTATCAAACGTAAGCGCATCGTCCGTAAGCGCTTTGTAATAGATTTTGTCAATCGCATCACTCGAATTGGAGATTAACTCGCGCAGGAAAATTTCTTTTTGGGTATAAATGGAGTTAATCATCATATCCAGCAAGCGTTTAGACTCTGCTTTAAACTCTTTTTTCGCCACTCTTGATCGCTCCTTTACCATTATGTAAACCCTTTTCAGCATCTATTTATCACATAAGATGACAATTGTCAATTAGATTGATAGATGCATATATATGTAAATTTAACATTAGTTGGATTTGTTTTCACTCTTTTTCTCACTCATTCTCATAAAAAAGAGAGGCTTCATCATCCTCTCTTTTTTTCTGTGTCATTCCAGCGGCCAAACTCCCGCTTCATCCATATATGCACCGGGTAGAAAAACAAACCGAACGGTATCAAAAACAATAGATTATGCCATGAAGCATTCAGAAATGCGCTTGCAGTCACCGGAAACGTAATCTCTTGCAATAAAAAAGAGATGACAGTCAGCACAACAAATGCAGATGGAATGGTAATAAAGCAATAAAACTTGAGCTCCTTCTTATGCTGTACCTTCAAACATACAAACCTCCCAACAATTTCTAATTCATCTTAACATATGCTGGCCTTTCTTTTCTCGCATGTTTATCACTGCACATAGCGGGAAGACAAATAGAAAAAGGAGGTCTCGTATCATGGGAAGACTTGAAAACAAAACAGCAGTGATCACAGGCGCCGCGACAGGCATTGGGCAAGCGACGGCAGAGGTTTTTGCCAATGAAGGCGCGCGTGTGATCATCGGAGATATCAATAAAGATCAAATGGAAGAAACAGTTGACGCAATCAGAAAAAACGGAGGACAGGCCGAATCCTTTCACCTCGATGTGTCAGATGAAAACAGTGTGAAAGCATTTGCTGATCAAATCAAGGATGCATGCGGAACGATTGATATTCTGTTTAATAATGCCGGCGTTGATCAGGAAGGCGGAAAGGTACACGAATATCCGGTTGACCTGTTTGACCGCATTATCGCCGTCGACCTGCGCGGCACGTTCCTTTGCAGCAAATATTTGATTCCGCTCATGCTCGAAAATGGAGGCTCCATCATCAACACCTCCTCCATGTCAGGCCGTGCCGCGGACCTTGACCGCTCCGGCTACAACGCCGCAAAAGGCGGTATCACCAACCTGACAAAGGCAATGGCAATCGACTACGCACGAAACGGCATCCGCGTCAATTCCATTTCACCGGGTACGATCGAAACCCCGCTGATTGACAAATTAGCAGGCACCAAAGAACAGGAAATGGGTGAAAAATTCCGCGAAGCCAACAAATGGATCACACCGCTCGGCCGCCTCGGCCAGCCGAAGGAAATGGCGACAGTGGCCCTGTTCCTCGCGTCAGACGACAGCTCATATGTCACAGGAGAGGACATCACCGCAGACGGCGGCATCATGGCATACACATGGCCAGGGAAAATGCTGATTGATGAGAAATGGAAGAAAGAAACGAAATAAGAGAGGGGATATCCCTCTCTTTTTGTCTTTCAAAGCAATACAACCTTATACTTTTTCACATCCAAAAACTGCAAAAATTCCCTCGCCAGCACTTCAGGCGGATGCACCTTTCCTTCATCCAGCCGATACAAAAGCAACCCGATAATCATTGCGGATACATAATGGGCATAAAGCTTTTTCTCTGCGTGAATATCAGTTTGCTGATGCAGATAAAACGATTCCAGCGCTTTGAACATATCAGGTATCACATGAGGAACACCCCATTCCCGATTGAGAAAATGGACAATGGGCATATTTGACAAAGCAGAAAGCAGACTGGCGAGCGCCTTCTCCGCTTCCTTTAAGGGAAATTCATTCGGGCTGGAGGCAATCGTCAGGTGATCAATGATCCCCGCACATGATCGCTGTATCATGGTTTGGAGCAATTCCTCCTTATTGGCATAGTGATCATAAAAGGTTGCACGGCGGATATTGCTTTTCCGGGTAATATCCGAAATCGTGATGGCTGCGTAGTCTTTTTTCTCCGCCAGCACGTCCAGAAATGCCTTCTGGAGCGCCTCTCTCGTTCGAATCACACGCCTGTCGATTTGCTTGTTCTTCTCTCGCTCTCCTGGCACAGCCTGTCCAAACAGCCAATAAAATCTCTTTTGAGAAACAAGCTCCCATACCTTTTGGCTGATAGCTTCCGGAGTCGCGGCCGCATCCTCATTCAGCCAATACAGGATAATCGCGTACGTGTACAAGGCCCGGTAATGTCCGTAAATTTCCCGTTCGATCGGCGTCAAATTCACATGGACCGGAGTCAGCAGCACATCCTGCTGAAACACATCCTTAAAAAAACGATGGAAATGCTCTCTGTTCATCATCACAGAAAAAAAGGATCGATGCTCATGAACAAAGGACAGCGTCGGATGCACCGTTTGCCGTTTTTTGTTCAAATGGAGGGTATCCATATGACTGAAGGCGTCAAAAAGCGCTTTGCCCAGCCCTTCCTTCTTGTCTTCGATTAAATCCTCAATGATTGAAAACTTATCCTCATAATAAAGGTAGAGCGATCCGCGGCTCACTTTGGCCTTCTCAGCGATTTCTTTCATTGTGATGTGTTGAATATCTCTTTCTTTCAATAAGGCCAGCAGCGCCTCTTTCACTTGAGCTTCGGCAGATTCCGGCACAAAAGACACCCCCAATCATTAGACAAATGTTCGATATATGTACGGTAACGTATAGATGGTTCACCGTTGTCTTTCTTACAGAAAAGGTACCACCTTATAATAGGTCCGAGAAAAGAAGAAAGCAAATGAGGGGGATTTTACAATGGAACAGCAAGTAAAGGACGACATCCAGCGTGTCTTTCTGCTTCAGAAAAAACAGCAAAAAGCCTTGCGTGCTTCAACAGCGGAACAGCGCAGAGAAAAGCTTCAGCGCTTTTTAGATTCCGTCATCGCCCATGAAGAAGAAATCATCGAAGCGATCCGTAAAGACGTCCGCAAACCATATCATGAAGTCAAAAAAGCGGAAATTGAAGGAACAAAAAAAGCGATTAGAGATAATATGAATAACCTGGAACAATGGATGGCGCCTAAAGAAGTCGGTTCATCGTTAAGCCCTGACGCAAACGGAATTCTTATGTACGAGCCTAAAGGCGTCACACTCATTCTCGGCCCGTGGAACTATCCGTTTATGCTGACGATGGCGCCGCTTGCCGCTTCTCTCGCAGCCGGAAACAGCGCGATTGTGAAGCTGTCCGATTTCACGATGAACACGAGCAACATTGCCGCTAAAGTGATAAGAGACGCTTTTGATGAAAAAGAAGTCGCGATTTTTGAAGGAGAGGTTGAGGTGGCAACCGAACTACTTGATCAGCCGTTCGACCATATTTTCTTCACTGGAAGCACAAATGTCGGGAAAATTGTCATGACAGCGGCTGCCAAACACTTGGCATCTGTCACACTTGAACTTGGCGGCAAGAGCCCGACGATCATTGACAGTGAATACGATCTGATGGACGCAGCGAAAAAGATCGCCGTCGGGAAATTCGTAAACGCCGGCCAAACCTGCATCGCACCTGATTACCTGTTCATTAAAAAAGACGTTCAGGACAGGTTCGCGGGGATTTTACAAACAGTCGTCAACGCTGGATTTATGGAGGATGATCATACCCCAGACCGCAGCAAATTTACGCAGATCGTCAATGACCGCAACTTCAACCGCGTCAAAGATCTGTTCGACGATGCCATCGAAAAAGGGGCGGAAGTGGTGTTCGGCGGCGTATTTGATGCCAGCGACCGCACGATCTCGCCAACCGTTTTGAAAAACGTCACGTCTGACATGAAAATCATGCAGGAGGAAATCTTCGCACCGATTCTGCCAATGATGAACTATGAAGACATCGACGAGGTCATCGATTACGTAAATGACCGCGATAAACCGCTTGCACTTTATGTGTTCAGCAAAAACCAAGACCTGATTGACAACGTCCTTCAGCACACGACATCAGGAAATGCCGCCATCAATGATGTCGTCGTCCATTTCAGTGACGTCAACCTGCCATTCGGCGGCGTAAACACAAGCGGAATCGGCTCCTATCATGGTGTATACGGATTCAAAGAGTTTTCTCATGAGAAGGGTGTATTTATTCAGGCCTCTAAATAATCGTAATGAAGAGAATCTGCATCATCTTGCAGGTTCTTTTTTTATCTTTATATCACCTAAATAAAGAGATTAAAAGTGATAAAATACAATTTTCAAACGAGACAAAATTCCTCTAGTCTATCTCATTGAAACCCTGCAGCCCCTAACGTATAATACCCAGAAAACTTTAAAGGAGTAAAATGATACATGGAAAAACCAGCAGGATTTTGGATTCGGGCAGCCGCCTCGATTATTGATGTATTTATTATAGCTATATTCTCTTTCATTATGATTTTCATTAACACCTTCATTGTGTTGCCACTCATTGATGCAGCAGGTACACACATGTCAGAAGCCCAATATGAGTTTTTCATGTTGATCATTGGCACAATCCCTGTTTTGGCCATCATATTTATTTTCGCTATTCTTTACTATAGCTTGCTGACTTCCTCAAACATGCAAGCAACATTGGGAAAAAACTCATGGGCATCATCGTTGTCAATCAGTATGGCGAGCGTATTTCTTTTTGGCACAGCTTCGGCCGTTTCTTCGCTTACACATTATCTAAGATCTTATATATCGGTTTTATCATGGCGGCCTTTCCCTCTAAACTGGCATTACATGATTATATTTGCGGGACAAAGGTTGTCTATAAAAATAAATATCTTGATTGATCAAAAAAACAGGCTGCCGAGTTAACCTCGCCAGCCTGTTTTACTATTTCCCAAAAGCCATCAGCTTCGTATAACTTCCAATATAAAGCGTTCCGTCCTCAGCGAGCTGAGGAGAAGACACGACGTTGCTGTCGGTTTGATAGCTCCATAATTCATTGCCGTTTGCGTCTGCCGCATAAACCTTCATATCATCTGACCCGAAATACACCGTTCCCTTCGCGTCAATCAGCGGCGCCGTTCTGACAGGACCGTCTGTATAGAATGACCAGTTCATATCCCCGTTTTTGCTGATGGAAAACAGCTCGCCGCTTCCTGAGCCGATGTAGATATTGCCATTATGATCAATCGCAGGAGATGAGCTGGAGAACCCGTTTAACGGGAATGTCCATTTCAAACTGCCTGTTGATGTATAGGCATACAGCTGTCCATCTTGGTTGCCGGCATAAATGTTTCCGTCCTTATCAATCACCGGATATCCTTTAAACGCATTTGACGTCGTTCTGGACCATTTCACCTGTCCGGTTCCGGAGTTGATCGCATAAAACACGTAATTATATGTGCCGACATACACGGTGCCGTTTTTGGCAAGCACCGGCACAGAGCTGACGACACCATTTGTTTTCAACTTCCAGCGCTCTGTCCAGGTTGATTTTGACGTCGGTTTGATCGCGTGAACATAATTATCAAGTGTTGAGAAATACAACGTCCCGTCTGAACCGATCACCGTTTCAGAGCTTGGCCCGCCGCTTAACGGAACCGTTGTTAAAATTTCTCCCGTTTCTTTGTCAATAAAATAAATCTTTTTGTCATAGGATGCCAAATAGATAACGCCGTTGGTCCCAAGTACAGGAGATTGCGTATATGTTTTTCCAAGATTGCCAGTCACCCATTTGACTGAGCCGTCTGGATTAAAGGCTTTCATTTCCCCGTCTCTGGAATGAAAATATACTGTGCCGTCTCCGTCAATCACAGCCCCCGCTCCATTTTGCGGAGTCGTTCTGATGTCGTTTTGCCATTTCAGCGTCCCGTCTGTATTTCCGGCGAACCGGCTTTCGCGTGACCAGTTAAACATGGCAGGCGCCATCGCTTGTACATCATATCTTCCTGGCAAAAAGCCAGATGCTCCATTATTTTGAGAAAACACCGTTTCCGCCGCATAAGCAGCTGTCGGCTGAAGCACTTTGGCAGCGGGCACATCAGAAACAGCGCCGGCCGAAACAGCCGCCGCCACCGCAGCTCCCGCAATCAAAGCTTTCATACGAAATGACTTGACCATCATTGAGACCCCCATTATATGTAACTTCTAATTTGTGACCATCATAACATATTCATCCATTTTATAAATCTATTTCACAAAAACATCACAAACTAGAAAACTATGTAAGAGTATTCACGGACGTTTTTTCAGCACCCGATCGAAATGCAGCCACAAACCAAATGACGTTGACAGCAGCCGCAGCGAGACTAACTCCCAAAACAAAGATCACCTCAGAAAGCAGATGGTCACTAAAGAAACTAAACATCAAGATAAAACCGGCCGAAGACAAATGAATCAAAAGCCCGAAGCCGCAAAGCACCGCCATGACATACCTCATTGCATCGACTCCGAGCATATAAACGAGAAATGGAATGAAATACAAGACAAGGATCATACCGACAGCTGACCACATGCCAGCTGAATTAAACTGATTGGCCGCCGCTCCCGTTCCGGCCAGCGGCGAAAGTGAAGCCGCCACAATCACGGCGCAAAAAAGAAACGCAGAAATGGTTGTCATGATCGCCACGCTATTTTTTTTTGACATCAAACTCCTCCTTTAATAGAAATATTAACCTTTTTTATTATAAGTAAGTTGAATGTTATATTCATTATATTTTTAAAAAATTCCAGAATACATACACAAATGCTATGCTTCTTTCTAGTATATTTATATAGTAAAAAACAAAGGATAAAAGACTCATTTTTCTGTAATATCAGGATTTTATCACCATACCATATTGCATGTACTTGTTTTTCAAAGTATACTATTCCAGATTAATTCAGAGGAGAGAGAAAAATACATGGAAAAACCAGCAGGATTTTGGATTCGTTTTTTAGCTTATTTTATTGATGGCATTATTGTATCTGTTCCTAGTTATATTATTCTATTTGTGATCAATTCTGTTTTTGTAGCTGGGGCTGTGGCAACAAACCCTTACATGACGGAAGAAGAGTATTTAGTAAAATACATGACGCTTGCATTTTTGCCTACTATGCTGATCATGATCGTCATCAGTGTGTTATATTACGGGCTGCTCACAGCTTCTAAAATGCAAGGCACACTTGGCAAAAAAATTCTTGGCCTGAAAGTGGTCAATGAACAAGGCGAACGGGTTTCTGTCGGACAGGCAATTGGCCGTTACTTTGCCTATATCTTATCTGGAATCATCTTTTATATCGGGTTTATCATGATCGCCTTTGGAGAGAAAAAAGGCCTGCATGACATCATTTGCAAAACACGTGTCGTGTATAAATAATAGAAAAAAGTCTAGACGCCAATAGGCATCTAGACTTTTGTTTTCTTTACAATAGGCTGCCACGACAGATACGTAGCGCTTCTCCACAGCCACTCAAACGGCCCCATCCGAAAGACACGAAGCCAAAGGTGGCTGAAGACCATTTGAACGGCACAAACAGCAATTGTAATGAGCACACCGGCAGCAGGGTACACTTTTCCATACAGGCCCAAGCCGTAATGATAAAAAATCCAAGTACATACAATAGACTGCATCAGATAATTGGTAAATGCCATCCTCCCAACAGCGGAGAATGATTGCAGCACTGTTCTCACTCTTGTTTTATGATAAAGATAGACAACCGTTGTAACATAGAAAAACATGAGGAAAGGCGCGCCAATCAGCAAACATATTTCTTTATCCGTTACATTGTACAGCACCTGGGCGCCGATGCCGATGACAAGCCCAGCCATCCATAATCGTTTTAATCCTTTGCGATGCTTTTCCGGTTCATGCAAATACCGTGATTTTGCTGCCGCAGCTCCCAGCAAAAACATGCTGAAATAAGGAATGGATGCAAAGAAGAAGTTGAGCGGATTATACGTAAGCATGCCATTCGAAGACATATAAACAAGACGGTCATGGATCCGCTGTTCTGCAATGTCCTTCAGGCTGCCGCTTCCATAAACATGAATCGCTTGTTTTGCCTGCTGTTTTACCGCTTGTACCCATTCCTGTCCGTTTGATTGATCAAAACTTGTCAACATGAGCGGAATGGAAAACAGAAGATACAAAGAGACCGCCCATATCAGCAGTGTTTTCGGCTTTGCTTTTCGAAACAAGAGCAGGACAAAACCGAGCAAGGCATATTCTGTTAAAATATCCCCGTCCCATATCAAAAAGGCATGAATCGTTCCAAACAAGAGAAGCGCCATTAACCTTCTCACATATAACGGAACAAACCGTTTCCCTTTGTTTTCTGCTCTCTCCATCATGACAACCATGCCAAATCCAAATAAAAAGGAAAACAATAAAATACATTTTGTTTGAATGAAGAATTTCAGTATGTCTGCGGCGGCAAAATCAGCTTCAGACCACTTATCCATGAAAAAATTCTCTTTTCCAAGCATAGACAAATACATATCCGGATAACTGAAATGTGCCAGATTGACAAATAAGATGCCGAAAATCGCCATTCCTCTCAGCACATCAAGCACACCGATCCGCTCATTTGTTAGAGTCGGCTGTAATGAAGACATAGCCATCACGCTCCTTTTTTCTGTACCTTAAGGGTATGAAAAAATGAAGCGCGGAAACATCGATTTAGGTGTCAGGCCGGCATGAAAACCTTACAATCTTGTCATCTTTATGGTTTCATCACCTTTAAATCTAATGCTTCGATATTCTGCAAAACGCGATCAAAACGCAAAGCCTGAGGCTCACATGGGAAGATGTGGCCTTCATACGGGTCGCCTAACGTCCGGAAAAACGGTTCAAATAAACCAGGAACCAATACGCCCACCATCTTTGTATAGTGAGAATCAAGGCGATAGGAGTGAACGGTATTTGCAGGGACATGCAGGAAATCTCCCGGATTCAGCTGAATTTCCTGGCCATCTGCCCACATCGTCATCTGACCTTCAAGGCAATAAAATGTTTCTGTATGATGTTCATGGTAGTGATCAACGATTCGGTCACCTTTAGGGCCTTCAGAGGATACGACGGTAAACTGGCCATCTGTATTTTTTTGTGCAGCCACAATGCGGTGAAGCTGATCTCCAGTCAACAGGCGATCTCCTTCTCCAGATTCAAGAACGTATGGAACGGCTCCATCTGGCAGCTCTGTAAGTTCCGCTAATTTGGCCGAACATGCAGGCTTTTCTTCATCTAGAAATACAATGTCCGCTACAGCGGCTGCTTCTGCAAATCGCTCGTTTGAGACTTCTTCGCTTGCGTACGGCGGATGTTCAGCGTGATCATACGGATTCCCAATAACGGAATACAAGTGCGCTACGTTTCCTTTCATCGTGTAAGACACCAGTCTTGTTCTGTGGCTCTGCATCCGGTAGCTGTGCGGTGTTCCCGCCGGAATGTTCGCATAATCACCTGATATTAATAAATAGCGTTCACCGTCAAGTGTCAGTTCCAGTTTCCCGTCCAAAACGAGAATTCCTTCATGTGTGTCCTTGTGGACGTGAAGCGGAAAGGCATCTCCTTTTCCCCCGGAAAGAAGCACGATCTCAAACAAATCACCTGTGCTCCTCCCATTCGCCATCACCGTGGCAACCTGTCTGCCGAACAGATAGCGCTCGCCTTCTCCGCTCCGAAGCAAATAAGGCATTTTTTCTTTAGGCAATGAATGTGTACATAATGTTTTCATATTATCGCTTCCTCCAATTTAGACCAGTCTATATATTATCATTATTTGTCTAGACCGTTCTATATAATTGTAGGAGAAAGGATAACAAAATGCTACCCTTTTTTTCTCACCAGCACTGGTATTTGTTCGGCAATGAGAAGAAGGGGCGTTTTGTCTTTATTCGTTAACGAAAGCATGATGCCGCCCTCAATCATCGAATTAATCAGCGTTCCAAGCTGATTTGCTTCTTCTTCTGCAAATCCGTTTTCTATTAATTTTCTGGCAAAAACCGCTTCCCAGCTTTTAAACACCTTCATGCAAACCGTCCGCAGCGGTTCACTGATTAACGCTGTCTCACTCGCCAGCAAACCGACTGGAATACCTTTAATGCTTTCTGTGTTGTCAAATTGGCTGGCTGTTTTTTTGATAAAAAGCTGAATCGCTTCTGTTGGATCAGAGGATTCATCCATGCTTTGCTGTATCAGATGTTCAACGATCTTACCTGTATATGTAACCGCTTCAATTGCTAATTCTTCTTTGCCATTCGGAAAAAAGTGATAAAGCGATCCCTTAGGAGCACCGCTTTCTTTTACAATCTGGTTCAAACCTGTCGCGTGATATCCTTGCAGCTGGAACAGACGTGACGCCGTGTGAAGGATTTTTTCACGTGAATCTCCTCTGCTAGTCATTAAAACATTCCCTCCTAGGTATGGTAGAGCGACTTATATAATATAAAAAAGAACCCTGTGATTGTCAAAAGGGGTAAGACCCTTCCGGATGGGGTAATGTACAAAAACAGCGTCTAGGAGGGATCTCTCAATGACAATCGATCATTCAGTCACAAATACAGAACAGCTTGAACGACAAAACCTCGCCATAAAAACAAAGCTCAAACTGAAAAAGCTTAAGGATCAGGTGATCGTCATTACCGGCGCTTCAAGCGGAATCGGACTTGTCACGGCACGAATGGCAGCTGAAAAAGGCGCAAAGGTCGTGGCAGCAGCGCGAAATGAAGACGCGCTGAAGGAGCTCACTGATGAACTTAAGGAAAAAGGGCACGACGCCATATGGGTAAAGGCGGATGTCGGAAAAGAAGAGGACGTCAACCGCATCGCAGAAACCGCGATCAGCACATTCGGCCGCTTTGACACATGGGTCAACAATGCGGCCGTCTCGACTTTCGGACATGCCATGGACGTCACCGTCGAAGACATGAAGCGCATGTTCGACACAAATTTCTGGGGACCTGTTTACGGAACAAGAGCGGCTGTCAAACACTACACCGGCAGAGGTGTGCCGGGCGCACTCATTAATGTAGGAAGCCTGTTCGGAGACAGGGGAACGGTCATTCAATCCACATATGCATCTGCCAAATTTGCGCTTCACGGCTGGACGGAAAGCATCCGAATGGAGCTCGAAAAGGAACAGGCGCCAGTCTCGGTAACGCTCATCCACCCGGGCAGAATTGACACGCCTTATAACGAGCATGCGCACAGCTACCTCGACAAACAGCCGGCTCATTACCGCTCCATGATCTATCCGCCGGAAGCAGTCGCCGAAGCGATCCTGTTTGCCGCCGAACACCCTAAGCGCGACATGTACATCGGCTCACAGGCCAAAGCCATCGCCATGCTGGGCGCGCTTTTCCCTCGTCTGACCGACAGACTGATGGAAAAAATCATGTATCACAGCCAGCATGCCGAAAGACCGTCCAAACCGCGAGAAGAAAGCGCTCTTTATGATGCGGGCTGCAGTATGCATGACAGAGGCACAAATAAAGGATGGATGAGGTCAAGAAGCTACTACACAAAAGCGACGAAGCGCCCCATTGTATCGGCGGCTGTTGTTGCCGGACTAGTGGCTTGGGCTGCCGCCAAACGATGCAGATAATCTCTGACCATGATAGAAAAACCCATGCTGTTCCAGCGAACCATGGGTTTTTCAGCTGTTAATCGATAAAAGCCTTGTTCATACGCTGCAACAGCTCGCCAAACATCTCTTTTTCCTGTGTTGACCATTCTTTCAGCATCTGTTCATAACGTTCAAGGCGCTTTTGCTGATCGGCTTTTAATAGTTGTTTGCCGAGTTTTGTAATAGTAAACAGGCTGACTCTCCCATCAGATGGGTCTGAGAAACGATAGATGAGCTCCTTTGCCTCTAATGCAGCTGCTTGTCTTGAAAGAGTAGAAATATCAAGCTTAAACGATTCTGCCAATTCCTTAACACGAGCAGGCCCAAACTCATCCAATTGTCTCAGTAATAAGTACGAAGATCTCTCCAAATTCCCTGTTCTTTTCTCTGATTGATCCAGATAAACAGCTCTCCTGATAAAAGTCGTCAGCTCATATTCAATTAATTCAACTGGATTTTGATTTTGCAATCGCTCTCGCTCCCTATTCCAATCTCCGGCATTGACAACATCATATATACTTGTATAATACAAATGTACATTAACTGAATAAATACAAGTCGTTATATGACTAAATCAATCATTATACTTGTATAGTACAATCATATAAAAAGAAAGTAAAGCGATTCCTCAGAACCATCCTAGAAGCAAGCACCAGAAAGGAGGAAGCTGTTCTGATTGGAGAGCAGCACTTGATGTGAAAGTCATACGAATTATCTTGCAAGTGTTGATATTATATGTATTTTTTATGATCGGGGAAGCCATTCAGCATCTGTTTCATTTACCCGTGTCAGGAAGCATCGTTGGATTGGTATTGCTTCTGATCTGCTTGGGCCTCCGTATTGTTCCCGTCTCCATCATTGAAGACGGAGCAGGGTTTTTATTATCCTTCCTTCCATTGTTGTTCATCCCGGCAATGACAGGAGTGATAAACTATCCGTCTCTCATTTCATTCAATGGCCTGATGCTGCTGATTACAGTCGTTCTGAGCACCATCGTCACGATCATTGCGGCTGGATTCGCCAGCCAGCTATTAGAGAAAAAAGCAAAAAAACGGGAGGAGAAAGAGAAATGCAGCAAGCATGTATCGCGATCATTATAATTCTTTTAACAGTTGCCGCTTATTTAGCGATGGTCAAACTCTATAAGCGATTCCCGCTTCCATTTCTGATCCCCGTTCTGACAACGACCATTTTGATTGTAGCGGTTTTGATGATGTTCCATGTTTCCTATGAAGGCTATATGATCGGGGGGAAATGGATCAATTCTTTGCTTGGGCCGGCTGTCGTGGCACTGGCCTATCCGCTTTATAAACAATGGCATATTATTGTCAAACATTGTGTTCCCATTTTAGGCGGCGTCCTGGTCGGATTATGCATGGGAATGATCAGCGGGCTGATCTTCGCAGAAGCATTCGGGATTGATCATGATCTCTTATTATCCATTCTGCCAAAGTCGATCACAACCCCTGTCGCTATTCAGATCGCCGCCGATCTTGGCGGCGTCCCTTCCATGACAGTCGTATTTGTCATGATTGCGGGCTTTTCAGGCGTCATCCTCGGGCCTCTTTTCCTAAAATGGCTTCGCATACGCAGTTCCCTTGGACAAGGCATTGCATTAGGCAGCGCCTCCCATGCACTGGGCACCTCCAAAGCATTGGAATATGGGGAACTGGCCGTCTCCATGAGTTCCGTCTCCATGACGCTTTGTGCGGTGCTCGGCTCATTCTTCGGCCCGCTCGTCGTCTGGCTGTTTCATATTTAACAAAGAAAGACTGCCCCGGGGGAGGGCAGTCTTTTTCGTTTAAGAAGCAAAAAAATCAATCAACGGCTGAAAGTCCTTAGATAAATCAACGTCATTCGGTTCTGCTTGAAGCAGGCGGTCAATCATACGCTCCAGCTCCTCAACATCATTCTTATCCGTATACTCAATGAAGTTTAAGCTTTCAAGCCAATCCCGGTATGAATGTTTGGCTTTGCCATAGCTGTTTCCAAAGACAAGGCAAGGTGTTTTGGTGATAATCGAGAAAATCATCGCGTGAAGGCGGTCGGTAATCACCAATTTACTGGAGCCGATGCGGTCCAGCATCTCCATAAAATGCTTTTCACGATCAGCGTAATCGATGGTGTCGACCGTATCCAGCACCGTATCGGTACGCTCTGTGTAAGTTGTTTTTTCTGCCCATTGCTTCATCTGTGAAATAAAATCTTCGTCAGTCACTTTCTCCTTATCCGCTCTTAAAATAAAGAGAACGCCGTCCCGCTCGAGCTCTCGCGGCACAATATCCAAGGAAAGCACCATGTCCGGTGTAAAGATCACATTGGAGTTGAAGGTCTCTTTCACAACATCCAGTGTTTGCGTCTCACGCGCAGCAATCGTTAAGTTTGTATTTTGATGGTACGCATCCTGTGTTTTTTTCTTTTCCTTCTGTCCTTCCTCTGTATCCTCAAAATAAACGGATTGTGGCAGAGAAATTGATTTGTAGTCTTTAAACGCCGAAAAGACCTTTCTTCTGTCTTCCTCAATATCGAGATAAAGGTTTCCTAAGTTCCCTCCGCCTGTAAAGCAGACAATATCGTCTTCACGAATGATCTCCTTCACCAGTTCAATGCCCTCATCCGTCGCATAATCCATAATCTCAATGTATTCATAATACGGAAAATGATTTTTGATAAATTTCTCTTCCGCATACGCAATCGCTTGGTCTCCAATGTTTGTGTAACTAGGGGAACCAAACAAAAATACTTTTCGTTTATCATTTAACAGAGCTTCCGGCTCCACATTTGGCGCAATGCCTTTTACTAGTTTTTTTCCTTTGATTTCTTGTACAGTCATATCTGCGTCCTCCTTCTGGGATGAATTCCTCATTGTGTGTTAACTGTCTCTACCCAAAAAGAAGGATGGCTATGCATTGGCGTGTGCATCGGCTATATCAGAAACATCGTTTTCGCCAATTTGATAGACGCTGCAATGTCCCGCGCCGTTCTTTCCATATATTCCGCGGCATGTTCAAACGCATCTTCTAGCGGCACGGCTCCGGGGACGATGCTGAAAAGCGCATCGATTCCGTGTTGATAGACGGCATCACTGTCACGTGATACTGATCCCGCAATACCGATGACAGGCACATCGTATGATTTAGCCGCCTTGGCTACGCCGATCGGCGTTTTTCCATGAACCGTTTGGCTGTCGATCCGTCCCTCGCCGGTAATCACAAGATCTGCATCCTGAACGATACTTTCAAAATCAACCGCTTCAAGGACAATATCAATGCCTCTTTTCAGGTCAGCCTGAAGATAAGTCAGCAGGCTCCATCCAAGACCGCCCGCTGCACCGGCGCCCTCTGTATCTCGGAAGGTTGATCCGAGCTCTTTTTCTGCCATATCAGCGAAATGGTTTACGTTCTGTTCTAGTACATCCAGCATGTCGGCCGTCGCGCCTTTTTGCGGTCCGAAAACAGCCGTAGCACCCTTTGGTCCTGTTAACGGATTGTCCACGTCACAGGCAACTTCCAGTTTGACATTCCGCAATCTGGAATCAAGCCCGCTCACATCTATTGATGCAAGCTGAGATAACGCGCCGCCCCCTGGGCCAATCTCGCTGCCTGAGTTATCAAGAAGCCTTCCGCCCAATGCCTGAATCATCCCGGCTCCCCCGTCGTTCGTGGCGCTTCCGCCGATTCCGATGATCAAACGCTCCGCTCCTGCATCAAGAGCTGCTCCGATTAATTCTCCCGTTCCCCTTGTTGTAGTGATGAGCGGATTTCGCTTATCTACAGGCACCAGATGCAGCCCTGAAGCAGCAGCCATTTCAATCACAGCTGTTCTCCCATCTCCCATCATGCCAAAGAAAGCTCTCACCGGTTCCCCCAGCGGCCCTGTGACAACTTGCTCTATGATCCTTCCGTTGGTCGCATCGACCAGAGATTGAACAGTTCCCTCGCCGCCATCCGCCATCGGCAATTTTCTGTAATCAGCACCCGGAAAGACCGACTTGAAACCTCTTTCTATCGCGTCTGCGGCCTCCAGAGCTGATAAGCTTTCCTTAAAAGAATCAGGTGCAATGATGATTTTCATCCAAATCGCCTCTTTCAAAACATGATTCACTTATGCTAGTTATCTCCAATGTACCATATTCCATTTAGAAATAAATACCATAATGATTGGGAAAAATTTTATTAAAAATTAGAAATGAAAGTGTTTGCATAAAAGAAATATTCACGTTATCATACTTGTATACAAGTATACTTCTTGAGTGAGGAAGGTGAGTGTATGCTAGACTCCAAAGACCTGTTGTATCCCGCAAAATGGCTCTCAAAAGCGTCAACCGGAGTTCGTGTCGCATACGAGCTGAGAATGCGGATCGTTTCAGGCCTGATTGAAAGCGGTACCATTTTATCAGAAAATACAATCGCCGCCGAGTTTTCAGTAAGCCGTTCGCCGGTTCGCGAAGCGCTAAAAATTCTCGCATCCGAAAAAATCATCCGCTTAGAACGAATGGGAGCGGTCGTAATTGGTTTAACTGAGAAGAAAATCGCGGAAATTTATGATGTGCGGTTACTATTAGAAACATTTGTCTTTGAACGGCTTGTCAAAATAGACATTGAGCCTTTAGTTAAGGATCTCAGCAAAATTCTTGAAATGATGAAAGTCTCAATCAAATATGAGGACGCTGACGAATTTTCATTTCAAGATGTGCTGTTCCATGAAACCATTATCCGAGCGATTGATCATTCATACATTCAGATGATCTGGAACAATCTAAAACCCGTCATGGAAAGCTTTATTCTTTTATCGATGCGGGTACGGTTAAAGGAAAAGTATGAAGACTTCACAAGGATTTTAGATAACCACGAGCTTTATATTCAAGCCATCAAAACAAAGGATAGGGCGCTGATGATTCAGTCTCTTCACCAAAACTTTGATGATGTGCAGGATAAGGTAGAAGACCTATGGCTCTCACAACAAATGCTGGCAAAAGGAGCTGAATACAACAATGACTAGTTATATGTTAGGAATCGATATCGGCACGACAAGCACAAAAGCTGTGCTGTTCAGTGAAAACGGAGATGTGGTACAGAAAGAAAGCATCGGCTACCCGCTCTATACACCGGACATCTCAACAGCTGAACAAAACCCGGAAGAGATATTTCAGGCAGTCATCCATACAACAGCGAGAATTACAAAACAGCATCCCGAAAAACAGATCTCTTTCATTTCGTTCAGCAGCGCCATGCACAGCGTCATTGCAATCGACGAAAATGACAAGCCGCTGACGCCATGCATCACATGGGCCGACAACCGAAGTGAAGGCTGGGCGCATAAGATCAAAGAGGAATTGAACGGACATGAGGTGTACAAACGGACGGGAACACCGATTCATCCGATGGCACCGTTAAGTAAAATTGCCTGGATCACGAATGAAAGGAAAGAAATCGCTTCCAAGGCAAAAAAATATATCGGCATCAAAGAATACATTTTTAAACAGCTGTTCAATGAGTATGTCATCGATTACTCATTGGCATCAGCGACAGGCATGATGAACCTGAAAAGCTTGGCTTGGGACGAAGAGGCACTGCGCATCGCAGGCATCACGCCGGATCACTTATCCAAACTCGTGCCGACAACCGAGATCTTTCAGCACTGCAGCCCAGAAATAGCGATCCAAATGGGAATCGATCCGGAAACGCCTTTTGTCATCGGGGCCAGCGACGGCGTGCTGTCCAACCTCGGCGTCAACGCCATTAAAAAGGGAGAAATCGCCGTCACCATCGGTACAAGCGGTGCCATCCGGACGATTATTGACAAGCCGCAAACCGATGAAAAAGGGAGAATTTTTTGCTATGCCTTGACGGACAAGCATTGGGTTATTGGGGGACCTGTGAACAATGGGGGCATCGTCCTTCGCTGGATCAGAGACGAGTTTGCCTCCTCCGAAATCGAAACAGCGACACGGCTGGGCATTGATCCATATGACGTGCTGACGAAAATTGCCCAACGCGTCAGACCCGGTTCTGACGGTCTGCTGTTCCACCCATATCTCGCCGGAGAACGCGCTCCGTTGTGGAATCCGGATGTACGGGGCTCATTTTTCGGCCTGACCATGTCGCATAAGAAAGAGCATATGATACGCGCGGCATTGGAAGGCGTCATTTACAACCTGTACACGGTGTTCTTGGCGTTAACTGAATGCATGGATGGCCCGGTAACCCGCATCCAAGCGACAGGGGGATTTGCAAGGTCGGAGGTTTGGCGCCAAATGATGTCTGATATCTTCGAATCAGAGGTTGTCGTTCCAGAAAGCTACGAAAGCTCATGTCTCGGCGCCTGCATTTTAGGCCTGTATGCAACAGGAAAAATTGACTCTTTCGACGCCGTGTCCGACATGATCGGCAGCACATACAGACATACGCCGATTGAAGACTCAGCCAAGGAATACAGAACATTAATGCCGATTTTCATCAATCTATCAAGATTATTAGAAAATCAATATACACAAATTGCAGATTATCAGAGGGGCTTAATCACACACAAATAGTACATGACATGAAGGGGAGGGCATTACCATGCCGTTAATCATCGTTGCACTTGGGATCTTAGCATTACTATTTCTGATTATGGGCTTAAAATTAAACACATTTATTTCCCTGCTGGTCGTATCGTTCGGCGTGGCACTGGCACTCGGGATGCCGTTCGATAAAGTTGTCAGCTCCATCGAAGCAGGAATAGGGGGGACTCTTGGCCACATCGCGCTCATCTTCGGACTCGGTGCGATGCTGGGCAAGCTGATCGCGGATTCAGGAGGCGCACAGCGCATTGCGATGACGCTCGTCAACAAATTCGGTGAGAAAAATATTCAATGGGCCGTTGTCATTGCCTCATTTATTATTGGGATTGCGTTATTTTTTGAAGTAGGACTGGTTCTATTAATTCCGATTGTCTTTGCGATTTCAAGAGAATTGAAGATTTCTATTTTATTTCTCGGAATCCCGATGGTCGCAGCACTATCCGTCACACACGGTTTCCTGCCGCCGCACCCGGGACCTACGGCGATCGCCGGTGAGTATGGCGCAAACATTGGAGAAGTGCTGCTGTACGGCTTTATTGTTGCTGTTCCGACAGTGCTCATCGCAGGGCCGTTATTTACAAAGTTCGCGAAAAAAATCGTTCCTGCATCATTTGCGAAAAACGGCAATATTGCATCACTCGGCACACAAAAAACGTTTAACCTTGAAGAAACACCCGGCTTTGGAATAAGTGTCTTTACTGCAATGCTCCCGATTATCATCATGTCGGTCGCGACCATTATCGACCTGCTTCAAGAAACAATCGGGTTTGCAGATAACGGAATTTTAGCTTTTATCAGATTGATTGGAAACGCATCGACTGCTATGATTATTTCGTTATTGGTCGCAGTCTATACAATGGGCATCAAGCGCAACATTCCAGTCAAAACCGTGATGGATTCTTGTTCAACTGCCATTTCACAAATCGGCATGATGCTTTTGATCATCGGAGGAGGCGGCGCCTTCAAACAAGTGCTGATCAACGGCGGTGTCGGCGATTACGTAGCAGACTTATTCAAAGAAACGGCATTATCGCCAATCATTCTGGCATGGCTCATCGCGGCGATCCTGCGCATTTCTCTAGGCTCAGCGACTGTTGCCGCACTAAGCACAACAGGTCTGGTCATTCCGTTATTGGGCCATTCTGATGTTAACCTGGCGTTAGTCGTACTCGCAACAGGCGCCGGAAGTGTCATCGCTTCACACGTCAATGACGCCGGCTTCTGGATGTTCAAGGAATACTTCGGATTAAGCATGAAAGAAACATTCGCCACATGGACATTGCTGGAAACCATTATTTCCGTTGCTGGACTGGGATTCATTTTATTGTTAAGTTTAGTTGTATGAAATTAAGAAGGAGCTGTAACACATGTTCAATTCGATTGGTGTCATAGGCTTAGGCGTAATGGGAAGCAACATCGCCTTAAACATGGCAAATAAAGGTGAAAACGTCGCTGTCTATAATTACACCAGAGATTTAACGGACCAGCTTATCCAAAAGCTGGATGGACAATCTCTCAGCCCGTATTACGAGCTTGAGGACTTTGTTCAATCGTTAGAAAAACCAAGAAAAATCTTTTTGATGGTCACAGCGGGAAAACCCGTAGATTCCGTCATCCAATCATTAAAGCCTTTGCTTGAAGAAGGCGACGTCATCATGGACGGAGGAAACTCCCACTATGAAGACACAGAAAGAAGATATGACGAACTGAAGGAAAAAGGGATCGGCTACCTGGGAGTCGGCATTTCCGGCGGTGAAGTCGGTGCATTAACAGGGCCTTCCATCATGCCGGGCGGAGATCGCGACGTCTATGAGAAAGCCGCTCCTATCCTGACGAAAATCGCAGCTCAAGTCGGAGATGACCCTTGTTGTGTCTATATCGGACCAAAAGGGGCAGGGCACTTTACAAAAATGGTGCACAACGGCATTGAATATGCAGACATGCAGCTGATTGCAGAAGCGTATACGTTTCTAAGAGAAACGCTTCGTCTGCCGCTAGATGAAATTGCATCTATTTTTGAAACATGGAATCAAGGTGAGCTGAAAAGCTATTTAATAGAGATTACAGCTGAGATTTTACGCAAAAAAGACGAAAAAACAGGGCAGCCTCTGATCGATGTCATCCTTGATAAAACCGGACAAAAAGGCACTGGGAAATGGACGAGCATGCAGGCGATTGATAACGGCATCCCGTCCACGATCATCACAGAGTCCTTGTTCGCCCGCTACTTGTCATCCTTAAAAGAAGAACGGATGGCAGCTCAAGACGTATTAGCAGGCCCGGAAGCCGAAGAAAAACACTTGGATAAAGACACCTGGATTGAATACGTCAGACAGGCTCTTTACATGGGGAAAGTATGCGCCTATGCACAAGGCTTTGCCCAATATAAGATGTCATCTGAGCTTTACGGCTGGAATCTGCCGCTCAAAGACATCGCCTTGATTTTCCGAGGCGGCTGCATCATCCGCGCTGATTTCCTAAACGTGATCAGCGAAGCATTCAGTGAGCAGCCAAATCTGGCTAACCTGCTGATCGCGCCTTATTTCACAGATAAGCTCCATGCCTATCAAACTGGCCTGCGAAAAGTCGTTTGCGAGGGTATCAGCACCGGAATCTCTTTCCCATGCTTAACTACCGCGCTCTCTTATTACGACGGCTACCGCACAGGGCGTTCCAATGCGAACCTCTTGCAGGCGCAGCGCGATTACTTTGGCGCTCACACGTACGAACGGACTGATATGGACGGCGTTTTCCATACGAATTGGTCTGAATAACCTGTCATCAGAAACACGGTCAGTTTTCAACTGAACCGTGTTTTTTTCTTCTATCCCAAACAACAGAAGACATAAGTTATGTTTTAAATATCATAAACAGTGATACAATAATAGCTAGAAACATTCCCCAAGATTATCATGTGACAGCAGCTTGCTGTTCCGTTCTATTCTGCTTTTGGCCATTGTCCTTTGCCCCTTGCCCATGGTGTCATAAAATGTTCAAATGCCAAAACGGCCTGTCATTCTGATTTACAAAAGTCCCTGAAAACCTTGTCTAATTGAGAATCAGCCTCTCATTTGTTATAAAAGAAATGCATAAATCCTACCTGTCACACCTTTAGTAAGATGAAAAAAAGTAGGTTATGGCTTGACAAAAAATATATATTAATTAATAATTCATATATAATTAGAATTATTATTGAAAGCGATTATGCTTTCTAATACATTTTTAGGAGGAATATACATTATGTCTTTAATCGGTAAAGAAGTACTTCCATTCGAAGCAAAAGCATTCAAAAACGGTGAATTCATCGATGTAACAAACGAAGATTTGAAAGGCCAATGGAGCGTATTCTGCTTCTACCCAGCAGATTTCTCTTTCGTATGCCCAACTGAGCTTGAAGATCTTCAAGAACAATATGCTGCTCTTAAAGAATTAGGTGTTGAAGTCTACTCTGTTTCTACAGATACTCACTTCGTACACAAAGGCTGGCATGACAGCTCTGAAAAAATCAGCAAAATCACTTACGCAATGATCGGCGACCCATCTCAAACGATCTCTCGCAACTTCGATGTTCTTGACGAAGAAACTGGCCTTGCTGACCGCGGAACATTCATCATCGATCCAGACGGCGTTATCCAAACTGTTGAAATCAATGCAGGCGGTATCGGCCGTGACGCAAGCAACCTTGTAAACAAAGTAAAAGCAGCTCAATACGTTCGTCAAAACCCAGGTGAAGTTTGCCCGGCTAAATGGGAAGAAGGCGGCGAAACTCTTACACCTAGCCTTGATCTAGTAGGTAAAATCTAAGGAGTGCATTCAATTGGTACTTGATGCAAACATCAAAGCACAATTAAATCAATATATGCAGCTAATTGAGAATGACATTGTTCTCAAAGTTAGCGCAGGCGAAGATGACACTTCTAAGGACATGCTGGCTCTCGTTGATGAGCTGGCTTCCATGTCATCGAAAATTTCAGTTGAAAAAGCTGAATTAAACAGAACGCCAAGCTTCAGTGTCAATCGTGTCGGAGAAGACACTGGCGTGACTTTCGCCGGTATCCCTCTGGGCCACGAATTCACATCATTAGTGTTGGCGTTGCTCCAAGTGAGCGGCAGACCGCCTAAGGTGGACCAAAAAGTCATTGATCAGGTGAAGAAGATCAGTGGTGAATACCACTTCGAATCTTATATCAGCCTGACATGCCACAACTGTCCTGATGTTGTACAAGCTTTAAACATGATGAGCGTGCTGAACCCGAACATTACGCACACGATGATTGACGGTGCAGCATACAAATCAGAAGTTGAAAGCAAAAACATCATGGCAGTGCCGACCGTTTACCTGAATGGCGAGTCCTTCGGAAGCGGCCGTATGACGCTTGAAGAAATTCTTGCGAAAATGGGCAGCGGCACAGATGCATCTGAATTTGCTGACAAAGAGCCGTATGACGTTCTTGTTGTCGGAGGCGGACCTGCTGGTGCAAGTGCAGCGATTTATACTGCACGTAAAGGCATCCGCACTGGGGTTGTCGCTGAACGCTTCGGCGGACAGGTTCTCGACACCATGAGCATCGAAAACTTCATCAGCGTCAAAGCGACGGAAGGACCGAAGCTTGCGGCAAGTCTTGAAGAGCATGTGAAGGAATATGATATTGATGTTATGAACCTTCAGCGTGCGAAACGCCTTGAGAAGAAAGATCTGTTCGAACTTGAACTCGAAAACGGCGCTGTCCTGAAAAGTAAAACAGTGATCCTTTCAACAGGTGCACGCTGGCGCAATGTCAACGTACCCGGTGAACAAGAGTTCAAAAACAAAGGTGTCGCATACTGCCCGCACTGTGATGGGCCATTGTTTGAAGGCAAAGACGTTGCGGTAATCGGCGGCGGAAACTCTGGTATTGAAGCAGCGATTGATCTTGCAGGTATTGTCAATCACGTTACTGTGCTAGAGTTCGCACCGGAACTGAAAGCAGACGAAGTCCTGCAAAAACGTCTCTACAGCCTGCCTAACGTTACTGTTGTAAAAAACGCACAAACAAAAGAAATCACAGGCGATCAGAGCGTTAACGGCATCACATACGTAGACCGCGAAACAGGCGAAGAAAAACACGTTGAACTTCAAGGTGTATTCGTCCAAATCGGTCTCGTGCCAAACACAGAATGGTTAGAAGGAACGGTTGAACGCAACCGCATGGGCGAAATCATTGTCGACAAACACGGCGCAACAAGCGTGCCAGGCTTATTTGCTGCCGGCGACTGCACAGACAGTGCGTACAATCAAATTATTATTTCTATGGGATCAGGTGCAACTGCCGCTCTCGGCGCGTTTGATTACCTAATCCGTAACTGATAAAAAAATCCGCTATATTGCCAGATTGGCAGGATAGCGGATTTTTCTTTTTCTACAGAAAAACCCGAACCAGGCACTACGGTAAACGTGCTCGATTCGGGCCAGCTTCTTATAGTTCCTCGCCGTTCGTTTGAATGACATTTTTGTACCACTCAAAGGAATCTTTCTTATACCGCTTCATGGATCCGTTTCCTTCATTGTCACGATCAACATAGATCATGCCGTAGCGTTTTTTCATTTCGCCAGTTGTGAAGGAGACAATATCAATAATGCCCCACGGCGTGTAGCCAATTAAATCAACACCATCGTACGTGACCGCTTTTTTCAATGCTTCAATATGCGATTTTAAATATTGAATGCGTTCCGGATCATGAACCTTGCCGTCCTCCTCCAGCGTATCCACTGCGCCAAAGCCATTTTCAACGATGAATAACGGGATTTGGTATCGGTCATAAAAACGATTTAACGTATATCTCAGCCCGGTTGGATCAATCGCCCATCCCCAGTCACTCGAAGTGATGTACGGATTTTCGACACCATTCGGCAAGCCGCCATTTACAATATCGCCAGTGTTATCATTTTTCACATCGCTTTTCACAGTTGTTGACATGTAATAGCTGAAGCCTAAGTAATCGACGGTTCCGTTTCTTAAAATCTCATCATCGCCATCTTCGAATGTGATATTGTAGCCTTCTCGCTCAAATTCCTTCAACGCGTAGCTTGGATAATAACCGCGAACTTGCACATCAGGGAAGAAATAGCGCTGCCTCATTTCTTCTTCAGCCAGCATCACATCTTTAGGATTGGAGGAGAAAGGATAAATCGGCACGTGTGATACCATGGCCCCGATCTGGAACTCTGGATTGATGTCTTTTCCTTTTGCCACTGCTAATGCGCTCGCCACTAGTTCGTGGTGTGCCGTTTGATACATGACCTCCTTGGCGTTTTCGTTTTCGCCAACCACAACACCTGAATTCGTCCATAAGAACAACGGATTGTTTACATCCATTTGGTTGTTAATCTCGTTAAATGTCATCCAGTACTTCACTTTATCTTTGTAACGGGTAAAGCAAGCCTCTGCGAAGTTGACGAAGAAGTCCACGACTTTCCGGTTTCTGAAGCCGCCATATTCTCTTGCCAGGTGCAGCGGCATTTCAAAGTGAGACAGGGTAATGACCGGCTCGATCCCATGCTTCAGCAATTCATCAAACACATCATCATAAAACTGCAAACCAGCTTCGTTCGGTTCAGCCTCATCGCCTTTCGGAAAAATCCGGCTCCAGCCGATGGACGTCCGCAGGCATTTTAATCCCATTTCTGCAAACAAAGCGATATCTTCCTTGTATCGGTGATAGAAATCAATGGCTTCATGGTTCGGATAAAATTCGTTTTCTTCAATCGTGTCAGTGATTTTTCTCGGCACGCCGTGCGCACCCGCTGTCATCACATCGACGACACTCGGCCCTTTACCGCCTTGATTCCATCCGCCTTCAAATTGGTGGGCAGCTAAAGCACCGCCCCATAAAAAATCCTTTGACATGTTTCCCATGTTTAATTCCTCCTCAGCTTACGACTGTAAATATTTTTTGATGTAATGCACTTTCCTCAATCTCTTCAATGAAAGATTTATCAAACTCAACAAGCACTTCGCCTTTTTTGACGGTATCGCCTTCTTTTACCTTCAAGAAAAAGACGTGTCGCCTAATGTCACTCTATCCAGCCCGATGTGCGCAAGCAATTCGACGCTGAACGCAGGCCAATCGCATGCTTTGACAACCGTAATGACCCGGGATGGTGGCATCGATTTCACGATTTCCTTCGCTTTAGGGGTAGACCGCTTCTGCACCAATCGAAGTCTGGTAGCGCAGCGAGAAGCCCCAATCACATTCTCTTCCCCGCCTACGGCCTCTAAAATGTCTTTTGCTAGTTTCGTATAATCTCTCACTTTCCCCGACATTTTCACCCACCCCTTTGTTTTGGTTGCGCTTTCATTATAATTGTACCGGTATAATTTATCAATACCGAAACAAAATATTTACGGACTAACTATAATTGTAAGCGGTTTATGCTATAATTTTGACAAGTGAAATTAAACGAATAAATGAGGAATGCGTATGTTAAAATACCAGCAAATCGCAGCGGAAATTGAAACATATATAGAAGAACACCAGCTTCAGCAGGGAGACAAACTGCCAGTCCTGGAAACCCTCATGGCCCAGTTTGAAGTCAGCAAAAGCACAATCACAAAGTCCCTCGAGCTATTAGAGCAAAAAGGCGCGATCTTTCAAGTCAGAGGAAGCGGCATTTTCGTCAGAAAACATAAACGAAAAGGCTATATCAGCCTTCTGTCGAATCAGGGATTTAAAAAAGATCTCGAGGATTTCAACGTCACCTCAAAAGTCATCGAACTGGACGTGAGAAAGCCGACACCTGAAGCGGCGGAAAACCTGAACATCGAAATGGACGAGGACACCTACTATGTCAAAAGGGTCCGCTATATCAACGGCCAGACCCTTTGCTACGAAGAATCCTATTACAACAAATCCATCGTGACGTATTTAAACAACGAAATCGTTTCCCACTCCATCTTCCATTACATCCGGGAAGGACTGGGGTTGAAGATTGGTTTTTCTGATTTGTTTCTGCACGTGGACCAGCTTAATGAGGAGGAAGCGGAATATTTGGGATTAGAGGCTGGACTGCCGAAGCTGTATATAGAAAGTATTTTTCACCTGACAAATGGGCAGCCGTTTGATTACTCGAAGATTTCGTATAATTATAAGCAGTCGCAGTTTGTGGTGCAGGCTAATAGTTTTTTATTGTGAAATTCGGTATCTAATAGGATTTCTTTTAATAATTCTCCACCAAATATTATGTTCAAAAAAAGCTACTTCACAGTGAAGTAGCTTCCTTTATTAAATGCCCATTTTGATCCATCTAGTTTTAGAAAAGCGAAGGATAATCGCATTTATGATAATAATTGAAACTAAATACAAAATAATAAATAAAACATCATTACTCCCAAGTGTCATGTTATCAGATTGCAGCACTCTTTCTATTCGGGGATACATAGTGTTACCTGCCTCAAAAGGAGCAATGAAACCAAACGTTTTATTGCTTATAGCTACTAAGATAACAGAAGTCATCCAATAAACGATACTGACACCTATACTAATTAATATATTAGGACATAACATGCTTATAGTTCCGATAATTAGAATATACTGCAGTATAACTGCAGAAAATAAAAAAAGTAATAATGCAAAATGCGAAAAATCATGGTACATCAACGATATGATTAGCAGGCCTAGCGTTATAAATGCAAAACATTCCAAAAATAAAACAGCTATCTTTTTATAAAAGAAAGTATAGATGTTCTCTCCAATTAACTTGTAAAAGAGAATATTTTTGTTTGAATACTCTCTATTAATAAAGAAAGCTATAACAAATGAAAATAACATCAAACCAAACTGGGTCGCAACAGTATAGGAGCTAAAGAAAAACATTTCAGGTGTAACATTGCTGACTTTATCAATTCCAACAAGTAAAAAATAACCCAGCAAAAATAAAAATACAAACATTGCTCCTAAAATAATGATAACTTTGTTGCTAATACTCTTTTTAAACTCTAATTTCATCTCAAGCCCCCACTGTTTTATTACTCATTTATATACACTTCAATTAATTTATCCACTGAATGATATTGTTGAATTTCTTGGTGATTAAATATATAATAATCCCCTTCTATCGCCTTTAAATCAGACAAATCATGTGTAATGTTGATGATAATCTTCTCGGGGTTCTCCTGAATATACTTGTTTAAGAAGCCATGAATCTCTATAACCGTTTTTTTGTCTAATGAATTCGTTATTTCATCTAAAACAATAATATTTTTATCCTCTAATAAGAAACTGAGCAATTTTAATTTTTGCTTTTGTCCATCACTCAAATTTTTGATCAGAACTTTTCCATCAATATTATCCAGATTAAGTAAATGTGCGATTTTATCTATCATTTCTGCATCAAATTTTTTACTCAAAAAGTGTAATAAAAAGTCCTTAGAAACATCATTAGGTATATTCGAAGAGCTGGATATTAAAGAAACATTTTGACGAATATCTCTGCCGATTCTTTTGCTATTATTTAACAAAAAGTCTTTAGCAAGCTGTGATTTACCGACTCCATTTTTTCCAACAACGTGATTAATTTTCCCGCTCGAAAAATGCAAGTTGGTGTCCTGAAGTAACGTTTTGCCTTTCACTTTTAAAGTGTAATTCGCTATATTCATATACATACTCCTAGGAAATATTTGTATTTTCGAGGTGCCTCTTTCGTTTCCGGTTTGGAAATGTAAGAAATGTTTTTCGATGATTAATCTGGATATCTTTTACTCTAGTTTACAATATATAACACTCAATGTACAACAACGGCAGTTTCCTCAAGGCAATTCCTTACAAGATAACTGACAACAAGCTAAATAAATGGATCGTCAATACCATATCAATGCATATTGATAACAACAATAAGGAGGATACTGAACCTTTTAGCCTAAGCCCTTGACTAAATAACCTCCTCCGTAAATTCTGCTGAAAGGTTTTTCAGCTCTAGCTGCCTTAATCTTTCACTCGTTTCAATTGTCTATAAAAGCAGTTATGCGGTACTATCATATAAAGGTCCAATGATGAAAAACAATGACATACTTTTAAATGCACCTTATCATGCACATGATCATATATAGGGGTTTATTCTAAAAAGGGGATGGACGATTTTGGAAAGCAAGTACCTAGATCTACTCGCGCAAAAATACGATTGTGAAGAAAAAGTGGTAACAGAAATCATTAATTTGAAAGCGATATTGAACCTGCCAAAGGGCACCGAGCATTTTGTCAGTGATTTGCACGGGGAGTATCAGGCATTCCAGCACGTGCTGCGCAATGGTTCAGGACGAGTCAAAGAGAAGATACGCGACATTTTCAGCGGTGTCATTTACGATAGAGAAATCGATGAATTAGCAGCACTGGTCTATTATCCGGAAGACAAACTGAAGTTAATCAAACATGACTTTGATGCGAAAGCAGCATTAAACGAGTGGTATAAAGAAACGATTAACCGAATGATTAAGCTCGTTTCATATTGCTCCTCCAAGTATACCCGCTCCAAACTGCGCAAAGCACTGCCTACTCAGTTTGCTTATATTACGGAGGAGCTGCTATACAAAACAGAACAAGCAGGCAACAAGGAGCAATATTACTCCGAAATCATTGATCAGATCATTGAGCTTGGCCAAGCCGATAAGCTGATCACCGGCCTTGCTTACAGCGTTCAGCGGCTGGTGGTCGACCATCTGCATGTGGTCGGCGATATTTACGACCGCGGCCCGCAGCCGGATAGGATTATGGAAGAACTGATCAACTATCATTCTGTCGATATTCAGTGGGGAAATCACGATGTCCTTTGGATCGGAGCCTATGCCGGGTCCAAAGTGTGCTTGGCCAATATTATCCGCATCTGTGCCCGCTACGATAACTTGGATATTATTGAAGACGTGTACGGCATCAACCTGAGACCGCTGCTGAACCTGGCCGAAAAATATTACGATGATAATCCAGCGTTCCGTCCAAAAGCAGACGACAACAGGCCAGAGGATGAGATTAAGCAAATCACAAAAATCCATCAAGCGATTGCGATGATCCAATTCAAGCTTGAGAGTCCGATTATCAAGAGACGGCCGAACTTTAATATGGAAGAGCGGCTGTTATTAGAGAAAATAGATTATGACAAAAACGAAATCACGCTAAACGGAAAAACATATCAATTGGAAAACACCTGCTTTGCGACGATTAATCCGGAGCAGCCAGATCAGCTATTAGAAGAAGAAACAGAAGTCATAGACAAGCTGCTGTTCTCTGTCCAGCATTCCGAAAAGCTGGGCCGTCATATGAATTTTATGATGAAAAAAGGCAGCCTTTATTTAAAATATAACGGCAACCTGTTGATTCACGGCTGTATTCCTGTCGATGAAAACGGCAATATGGAAACGATGATGATTGAGGATAAACCGTATGCGGGCCGTGAGCTGCTCGATGTATTTGAACGATTCTTACGGGAAGCCTTTGCCCACCCGGAAGAAACCGATGACCTGGCGACAGATATGGCCTGGTATTTATGGACAGGCGAATACTCCTCTCTCTTCGGAAAACGGGCCATGACGACATTTGAGCGGTATTTCATTAAAGAGAAGGAAACGCATAAAGAAAAGAAAAACCCGTATTATTATTTACGCGAGGACGAGGCAACCTGCCGAAACATCCTGGCAGAATTCGGCCTCAATCCAGATCATGGCCATATCATCAACGGCCATACACCGGTAAAAGAAATCGAAGGAGAAGACCCAATCAAAGCAAACGGAAAAATGATCGTCATCGACGGCGGCTTCTCCAAAGCCTACCAATCCACAACAGGCATCGCCGGCTACACACTGCTATACAACTCCTACGGCATGCAGCTCGTCGCCCATAAACACTTCAACTCCAAGGCAGAAGTCCTAAGCACCGGAACCGACGTCTTAACGGTCAAACGATTAGTGGACAAAGAACTTGAGCGGAAGAAAGTGAAGGAAACGAATGTGGGTGAGGAACTTTTGCAGGAAGTAGCGATTTTGGAGAGTTTGCGGGAGTATCGGTATATGAAGTGAGGTATACGGGGTTCAGAGATTATTCTCTGGGCTCTTTTTTTGGTTTTCCATTATCTCATTTAGCACTGTAAATTACAATTTTCTGCAACGTTTTAATTCATAAATGCGTAAATAAAATGCCAATACAAATATAGAGTGTGCTATTTTGTATGAACAAAAAATGAAAAATGAAATGATTTGCTATCAAACAAACCCCCAAAAAGATTACCATGAAGTTTACTTATTAACATGAAAAAGAAGGGCATGGGAGCCGGAAATGATTTAAAGGGCAGAGGGCATTTCTTTTTTAAGAACACATGAACTAAATAATCACTATCAGTTAAATTTCTATTGATCTCCTCTAACTTTAGTAAAGTGAATTGCATTGTGCGCATCCAATTGATACAAAGAATTATAAATAAAAGGAGAGAGCCTGACAGTAAAAACCAAGCTCTTTCTAAAATTAATATTAAAATACCGAGAGTTATTATAGAACGTTCTCTCTTAGCATGTATCCAGCTACTGATCCTTTCTCCACTAAAAAGTTTAATATTACGAGAACTTCTTGTTTTAGTTTTGTTTCTCTTTTTATTCTTTCCCGATTCTTATAAATATAACTTTTTACCAAGTTTTCTAAATGATAAGTAGTATTCTCTTCTAATTTCGCTGCCCATATATTATTGTTTTCAATTAAGAGTTTGGAAATCCAAGTGATCCCATTATTCAGATACTTTTGCCCAACTCCATTTAGTAATTTTGCTATTGAATATAAAACAGATGGAGATTCCCCCATTCTTCTCGCAACCTTACTTAAAAATCTTTTATTATTATCTTTAAACGCATGCCATTCAGATACATCTTCATTCCATGGTATCGAAGCAAAGAGATAACTTTTAATGATTTTTTGATTATAATAACTTTCACCTTTTGACAACTGGGCGACTTTGTCATAAAACAAGTCCCATACTAGCCAAAAGTTATCATAAGTTCTTAGTATATCTTCTGCCAAGATGAATTCTTCAAATAAATCTGCCATAGGTTCATTGTTATTAAAGCTTTCAATAAACGGTTGTAGAAACAAAGAAACATCATCCCTATGTGATGTTAAAACAATCCTAGAGAATTTCCTTAAGAAATCATGGCTCACTTCGTAATCAACTATATCTTCTCTATCATTCGATAATAATTTTTCTGCAAAAGCAGTTATAATATGTTGAGTAATTATTTTATGAGATTCATCATAATTATTTAATGGAATTAATTGAAAAGCTGTTCTTAAGATACATAAGTTTATATTTTTTATATATTTTATTTCATCTAAAGTAATTGAATTTGTTATGACCCTCTCTATATCTTTTTCATACTCTCTTATGAATGTCTCGATTAACTCATTCTCATATAGCTTATATTTATTTTGCTTAGGGTGTTCTTGTCTCATACTCTCTCGCATTTCATCATATTTTGGCTTTAAGTATAGGAACCCAAGGAGTAGAGATTGTGCATCATCATAACTAATGTCCCACAAATTATTTAAGATTGTCTCAGCTGAGTAATCGGAAAATTTTTTATACATTCCTATTGAATGGGAATCGAACAAAGTTAATAACAGAATGCCTTTTATATATTCTTTTTCTTCAGGAAACTTCTCTAATATAAGGGGCAATACTGATATCGCCGCTTCAACACCATCCCATATCTGATACATATAATTCGGTCTGAAAGATGAAGATGCAAATGTTAAAATTAAATCTTTACAAAGTTCCTTTTCAGATTTTGAAAGTTCCTCAAAATAATCCCGTACTAAAACAGTGCAAACATGAGCAGGAATCGCCTTATTAGAAAGTTGAAATTCAACATCACTCTTTTTTAATTTTTCAAGAATTTGCTTAACTTCCTTCAACGCCTGTTTTGGATTCTCTTCATATTTAGTATACTCTTTGTACTTCTCATCATTTTTGACTTTATAGTCAGCCCACAGTTTTAATGAAAGGTATTTCATTGCTTCAGAACTCTCTTGGAGAGCTACTTCACTATACTCCTTTAAGCCAGGATCGACTTCTGGATTAAGATTTATCTGCAATCCTTCATCGACTTCTTCAAAAGTAGGATTCATTTTTCTCCTGTCCATTCGAGCAAGAAAAAGTCTCCATGTTTTAAAGTCTTCCCCAGAATCGTCTGTACTTTCCCTATAATACTGATCAAAAATAGCCCATATAGCCTTTTGCCTTTTTTCTGCTTCCTCATCAGTTACAGCTTCACCCTTAAATAATTGATACATTAGAGCGAGATTCTCAAGTGTTTTTTTTCTATGGCTGTCATTACACGATTTAATTCTCTCATCTTTATAAATTTTATTTTTAGGTATCAATCCAGCTCCAATCAAGTACTGACTTTTTGCATAGTGTTCAAGTATCATTCTCCTGCTGTCATAAAAAAAGAATTCTTTTGTTTGAAATAAAACCTTAGCAATATTAAAAGTTTTTTCGGGGTAGGCTAAAACTACACTTACCACTATTGCTGTCAATGAAGAAGAATTTGAGTTTTTGATTAAGTATAAAAGGTTACTTTCAAGTATTTTAGAGTCAGTATTTTTTGCTGTTTCAAGAAGGAACTTTTCTAACGCCATATGAATGGATTGAAAAACATTAGGTGAAACTTGAGTTCCCCTATATGTGTTCCAAAGTCTGGTACTTATATATTGTTTTACTACATGGGAGTCGGTAACAACTTCTACTTCTTTAACTTCAGATTTATCTAAATCTGAGTTTACATAGCATTCAACTGTTTTATTTATAAACCTTAGCAAGAAATCAACGGTTTCTTTAAGTGAATATTTAAGCAACCAATAAATAGGTGTTTGAAATGCACTTGGAGGGTAATAATCCCTCTGATTCTCATCAATACAGAAATCACCTTCGACGCCAACACTATAATGAAACGGATGACGTTTTTCCTGTGGATTGAACCAGTATAAATCTGCTAGGCTTAATACATAATTAGGAAGTGACTTAAGAATCTCCTGATTTTCGCCCACTTTCGATAAAATAGCATTTACTAAGT
The DNA here is from genome assembly GCF_045040725.1 of Bacillus sp. FSL K6-0255. NCBI lineage: Bacteria > Bacillati > Bacillota > Bacilli > Caryophanales > Bacillaceae > Bacillus > Bacillus sp. FSL K6-0255. Next base: position 4,006,163 of record NZ_CP150278.1, read on the forward strand.
TATAATAAGGATCTCTATAATTCCTCCACTCATTTTTAATTATTTTATCAAAAATGGTAGTAAGTTCCTCCTTTATTTCGGCAGCTCCATATAAAATTGTTTGAATAAGTTTCTCCTCAATACCTTCTCCTCTTGAAAGGTAAATGTCTTCCTTAACGATTACTTGGTAATATTCTAAGGCAATTAAAGCTGATAACTTTGTCGTTTCGCCGCTTTTAAATTTATTATTCCATTCATTTATTATCGGCAATATAAAGTTAAGTTTTTCTACCTCAATTTTGTCTTTATTTTTGTAAATTAGTTTAATTATACTTTCCCATCCTTTTCCTTTTGGTTTGGTGAATATATACTGCATATAAGAGATAGAGTATTTATCTAATCCTACTCCTTTTAAATAATCTTCATCTACTTCTTTACATGCTATTCTTAATAAAAATGTTGCTCTATTTAATAGTTTTTGGTTATTCTCAAGTAACTTTTCCTCAAATAAATTAATAAAGTGATCCGAGTAAGACGACAGTAATACTGATACCAAAACTTCATCCTTCCAGAAATAGGGAATGTTTTCATCCTCAATGACTTCTTCTATAAAATTCTCAATGGAATCATCCTCGGTTAAGAGCTTATCAGACACCCATTTTCTGAAACTTCGCCGAATAGGCAGAGATTCCCCAATTTTCTTCAAGAATTCATGGTGATTTTCTTGCCTAATAAATTCAGATTCAATAATTTTTTCCAAAGCCCACTCTTCGTAAATATCATGGGTAATAAAGTATCCTGCTGTTTCATATCCCAAGATACCATCGTGCACTAAGGAATTAATTGTCGATTCATTACAATTAGGAGAAACAAAAAATTGACCTTCACTTGCTCTTTGAAATGCAATCTTCATAAAACATTGCTCTCTGGTTGGCTTTGATTTTTTTATTAACTTATTCCATAGTTTCTCTTTAAAGTTTTGATAATTAATAACTTCGTCATTATTATAAAACTTTAAATATTCGTTTAAATAAAATGGGTTTCTGAGTAACTCCAACAGCCTCGTATCGGTTGGTAAGTTAAAATTATTAACTTGAGAGCAGCCTATCAGTTCTTCCTCGCTCAGAGTTTCAATATAAAATTTGATGGGTTTAACTTGATATTGGTCAATAAATTGCATGTCCAAATCAGACAAGTAATTACTTCTCGCTGTAAATATAAATTTCCATTCATTTTTTATTAAAACAGAGACAAATTCTTTGAATGGGTCTGTGTTTTCTAAATCTAACAACTTTTCCGCCGAGTCAATTACGACTAACTTTTTCTCTTCCTCTTTGTGAGCTTCAATAAAACCCTGCAAACTATATCCGCCAAACAAATTATTTACATCATTTATTTCGAACTCACTTGCCTTAAAAATATAAAAAGGGGTATTTGTATTTTGATCTTCATATAGCCTTTTGATAACCGCTGTTTTTCCAATTCCACCTGCACCAGTTAACATCAATACTTGTTCTTTTTCGATTTCACTTATTATCCTTTCAAGAAGGGCGTTTCTATTTATTTCTATCTTTCTCCCATGGAAGTTTATGGATGTTTGTATATCCTTTAAGATAGACTCGGCATGGGTTTGTTTTTCCGATAAGAGTTGAACAATACTCTTTTCAAAACTAAAGAAATGTTGAATGATTAAACCATTTTTTATGGTAACAAAGGGTGACTCAAAGAAACTTGCAGTCCTCCATTCAATTTGGATATCAATCTCCTTAGCCTTACTTTCAATATCAACTTTTGCTTGGGGATCATTTTGTTCAGGATTTTCAGGATTATGACTTTGCCCCCATTCTTGATTTGTATAAAAAATAATTTTTGTTAAATCTGAATAGTCTCTTTTGCTTTTAATTAAGGTTTTAATTAGTTCGCCTTTATGATCCGACAAAGTTGTTTCATAAAATTTGGCTTGCCATCCTATAACTTCTTCATCTACATCAACTGGATTTGTCTCAATCCCAGATTGATTCTTATACCTAAAAATACCAAATTCTTTTCCGAACTCTTCGCAAAATAAAAGGTAACATAACCATTCAAAGTTATTCTGTGGGTTCTCACTAAATTTCGCTTTAAAGATATTCCAATCTGGTTTAATCATAAATACACTCCTTTCTTGTGTTATGAAACCTTCTCAACCTTTTATACAAATTAAACATTACACTTCATAAAAAAATCACTTATTTAAAGACTAACCCTATTCTGAAAAGATTTATGTAATCAAAGGTTCCTAATCATTTGATACTTTTATGGGTGATTACATTTTACTTATTAGGAACGAATGTCAACCTAATTTCTCAGCTAGAATTATGGAAATATAATTCCTAATTTAGAAATATTCTTTTTAACTTATTTGCTAAAAAACCTCATTCACTTATGATAAGGTTCCCCACGATTAATCCGAAAAGCCCGATAAATCTGCTCCACCAAAATCAACCGCATTAACTGATGAGGAAACGTCATTTTCGAGAACGACAGCTTGTCATCCGCTCGCTTCATCACTGCGTCGCTCAATCCGAGTGAGCCGCCGATGACGAAGGTGACTTTGCTTTTTCCATATGTAGCCAGCTTATCTATTGTATCGGCTAGTTCTTCGGATGTTTTCATTTTTCCTTCGATGGCGAGGGCGATGACGTGGGCGTCGGGGCTGATTTTTGATAGGATGCGGTCGCCTTCTTTGTCTTTTATGATTTTCATGTCCTGGTCGCTTAGGTTTTCCGGCGCTTTTTCGTCCGGGAGTTCGATGATGTCGATTTTTGCGTAGGCCGAAAGTCGTTTGGTGTATTCTTCAATGCCTTGCTTGAGGTATTTTTCTTTTAGTTTTCCGATTGTCACAATATTGATATTCACAGGTCATCCCCACTTTAAAAACAAGTTATTCATATATGTTGTCCACAATTGTGGATATCTTTTCTGTATTTTGTGTAAGATCATTCGTTCCCCACTATATATACTGCGGGGTCTCCACATAATTCACAGGCTGTGGATAAACTGTTAGTATGTTCGATTTTTCTGATTTCGGGCGGCAGCTCGTGGTCGTCTATGTACATATCCAGCACCGTTTCGATGTGTTCTTCACAGGAATAATACGCTTGTTTCATGTTCAAATCCTCCGATGTTTTCTTCCATTTTTACAAATGTTCTCTTCTCAATATAACCTATTTATTCACATGTTAGTAGTGCTTCGGGCTGAGTTTTATCCACAATTCGACAAACAAGCTGTTGATGACTCTATTTCGCTCGTGTGTTAGTTTGGATGTAACCGATGTGTGGGGAGGTCTGCATTTGCGCTTTAGATGGGTTTGGCTTTTTGTGATCATGTTGCTGCTTGCTGGGTGTCAGCCGTCTTATTGGGTGTTGGAGAAGGATCGAATCGGTGAAGGCAGTCCAGACTTAGAAATATACGCTAATTATCTCCAAATGCATGATGACGTGAAAGGATATCAAGTCTTCACCATTTTAGAAGGGAGAAAAATGGTTATTGTGTCTCTCGGAAGCAGCGAGAAAGATAAGAAGCTTGAAGTGTCAGACGTCAAATTCTCACCTAAAGAAACGATTGTAACTGTGAAACGAAAACCTGCTCCTACGGCAAATGAGAAAAACCCTTATATTTTGATTGGACTGGACAAAATCGAAGGGGACTTAATTGTCCAAGACGAAACAGGAAATCGCTTTGAAGAAACGGATTACCAGCAATAAAGCCGGCGTTCTGAGAACGTCCGGCTTTTTCTTTTACTTCAATGTCCCATGCGGGTCGATGACGAATTTTTTGGCTGCGCCTTTGTCGAAGTCGCTGTAGCCTTTTGGCGCGTCGTCCAGAGAAATGACGGTGGCGTTGACGGCTTTTGCGATTTGCGCTCTGCCGCTCAGAATCGCTTTCATCAAATTGCGATTGTATGTCATGGCGGGCGTTTGTCCGGTGACGAAGGTGTGGGCTTTGGCCCAGCCGAGTCCGAAGCGGATTTTTAATGAGCCTGTTTTGGCGTCCGCATCCTTTGCACCGGGATCTTCGGTCACGTATAAGCCTGGAATGCCAAGGCTGCCTCCGACCTGGGTGACGTCCATGATTGAGTTCAGCACGGCGGCTGGCGCTTCTCCTTGATTGCCGTGCCCAGATGCTTCAAAGCCGACACAGTCCACTGCAGCATCAACGGTTGGTTCACCTAGTATTTGTTCAATTTGCTCGCCGAGGCGGTCGTGTTTTTGTACGTTGACCGTTTCACAGCCGAAGCTTCTCGCCTGTGCCAGTCTGTCTTCGTTCAGATCGCCGACAATCACGGTGGAGGCGCCTAGGAGCTGAGCGGAGTGAGCGGCTGCTAAGCCGACAGGCCCCGCTCCCGCGATATAAACGGTTGAACCTGTTTGCACGCCCGCTGTGTAAGCTCCGTGGAAGCCGGTCGGGAATATGTCCGACAGCATGGTCAAATCGAGAATCTTTTCTAACGCCTGTTCTTTCTCAGGGAATACCAAAAGCTGAAAATCAGCGTATGGCACCATGACATATTCAGACTGGCCGCCGACCCAGCCGCCCATATCGACGTAGCCGTAAGCCGATCCCGGACGGTCCGGATTGACATTCAGGCACACATGCGTTTTCTGCGTTTTGCACATCACACAGCGTCCGCAGGCAATATTGAAAGGAACGGATACGATATCGCCCTTTTTGATAAATTCGACATCACGCCCCGTTTCAATGACTTCTCCGGTGATTTCATGTCCGAGCACCAAGCCTTCAGGCGCCGTTGTGCGGCCTCTGACCATATGCTGGTCGCTTCCGCAAATGTTGGTTGTAATGACTTTGAGAATAACCCCATGCTCACATTTTCGATTCACATTCGCCTTCGGGACGCCGGGCCCGTCCCTCAAGATTAACTCCGGATAACCGATATCCTCCACCGCTACAGTCCCTTTGCCTTTGTACACAACCGCTTTGTTTCCTGTCAACGCCATTCCTCCCATTCATGTGTTTGGACTCTCCGTCCTTGAACATGACTTCGGTTCGGCATGACTCTTTCCCTTTTTCACGACTGTTTTTTCTGTATTCTTACAACAACAAATATGCCAAGAAAGCATCCAATAATGGTTCCGCCGATGTCTAAGAAGTCGACTTTACATCCATTTAACAAGAACACAGTAATGGCCGAAACCAGGCAGATCATAACTGCCAGAAGAATAACCCGATTTGTCTGCATGTAATTCCTCCTTTGGATTCGTTTCTAAACCATACCCAAAATCCTCTGCAAACTTCGGTTCAACAAAAAAAGAGACTTCACACCAGTCTCTTCATAAACAGAGATCACTCAAAAAATTTCCTGAGAAATAATGTGGCAACACTCGTTACTAACGCAATTGCCGTATACATAACAACCCAAAATATGAATGAGCTATTCCCCGAAGCTAACGTAACTAACAATATCAAGCTCGTGATAAGAACGATGAGCGGTGCCACCCAAAATCTTTTAAATAAAAAATGACCCGCTATACCAAATACACCTGCGACGATCGGAAAACCAAAAACGATAAATAAAACGGCGATGGCTCCCATACTAACCTCCTTGCCTTAAAACCCCTTCATCACCTCAACATCATACAGCTTCAAATGACTCTTCGGCGTCACGACATCCTTTACCTTCCTAATCTCTTTTTCTTTCATTTTCTTTCCGGTTTTCAAACTGTACTGTTCAATGTAGGCAGGCTTGTTATACGTGTATGTGAAGAAATAGAGGCTGCTGCCTTTTTGGGTGATTTCTTTGAAATCGGCTTTCATTTTGTCCTGGGAAAGGGTGAAGGCGATGTTTGTTTTTCCTGTCTTGGCATCGATTTTGTGTACCTTTCCGAAGCCGTCAATGAAATACAGGTTCCCGTCATAAGGGAAAAAGCTGTTTTTAAAGCTGAAGGGCATGGAGCTGTATATCGTTTGTTCGTCGTTTTTGTATTCGGCGATGTCATGCAGCTCTACTTTGCCGCTTTTTTTGTTAATCTTGACCATTTGATAGAGATTGTGGGCTTTTTGGCCGCGAACCATGACATACACAGCTTGGTCGTCCACGGCAAGCTGGGATTCGACTGAGGCTCCTTCCCGGTACTGCCATTCCGTTATCGTGTGATAAGTGAGCTTCTTCTGATCCGCTTGAATCTGAAGGAGCTCATAGCCTTTTTCGTCAGCTGTCGGGACGAGTGCGTAAATGGCGCCGTCATGAAAACCGGAGGCTCGGATGTAGTAGGGGATGACGTCTTTTTTCCACTCTCCGTCCATTTGGCGGTACAGCTCTGAGCGGTATCCTTCTTTCTTTTTGTCGTAGCCGGAGTTGTATAAGGTGTAAAAGCCGTCCGTGTTTTGCAGAAAGCCTGCGCTGTCGCCTGTGTGCTGATAGGTTCTTTTATGGGAGCGCAGACCGTTTTTGATCGTATAAATTTTGTTTTTGTCCTCCAGCATCACACTGTCGCCGTGAACCTCGGCTGAGCCCAGCTCAAGGCCCTTCATCTTAAAGGAAGACAGCGTCCCGTCCTGGCTGATAAACAGGGCGTAGCTTTTCCCGCCGCCAAATGCATCTTGATCTGCAGAGGATGAAAAATACAGCAGGACTTCTTTGTCATCCAGGAAATCGGGGTTTCTGAGATCCTGCTGACTTACGGTTTTATGGCTTTTGAGAGGAGAAATGAAGACAAATAGTGCGATTCCTGCGAGAATCAGCATGGCGATGGTAATCATCCACTTTTTCATAGCCTTCTCCTTAGTAAATGGTCATGATAGTTGTCGTATACGAAGAACTTGTGATGTCGCGCGGATACACGCCTAAGCCTCCGTTGCTGTCTATATCAATCCCTGCTTTTAGCAAAAAGGCAGACCATAGGAGCTTTGAACAGTTTTTGGCGCCGTCATGGCCGGTATTTCTGTTATTGACGAAGTTAAATGAGTATGGGTCGCCGACTTTTGATACCGCCCAGTCGGCAGCAGCTGTTTTTTGAGATGAGGATACGCTGACGGTTTGCACAATGGAGTTGTCTTCCACGTCTCTGGCATTATAAGCGATCTGCCTGACGCCGTCGCCCGGGACAGATTCAACAATTTTGTCAGCAGCGGAGTACATGCCGACGTGGCCATGATTGTAGTAGGCTGTGTAGGAGTTCGTGTAATAGATATTGCCTTTCGCGCTTGTCGGGAGTTTTTTCGTGCCGGACGACCCGCCCATGATAGACATGCCGCTTTCCTTGGCGAGCCGGTCTCCTTCTGCTTTATCAGCCGTGATTTCCTTATAGAACTGTTTTAGGATAACGTCCTGCTTTACGTGCTGCTGTTTGGCAATCTGGCTGGCAGATTTCATGATTTCTTCCGGTGTCGTGCCTGGCTGCAGTGCGGCAATTTCTTCAGCATAATTTGTGGTCTTTACGGCTTTGGCGGGAGAAACAAACAGGCCGCCACACATTGTAAGCGCTACCAAAAACATCGACACTCGTTTCTTCAACTTCATTACATCTCCTCTTTTCTTGTGAGTGTAGGAAAGGTAATTTCCTCACCCACATTATATTAGGAAAATAAGGAAAGTAACTAGGTTATTTACAGAATTTTTAGAAATCATTTACAGAAAAAGGCCTTTATCAGGCCCTTTTCGTTAAAGCTTCTTGCTCATCACTACGTCTGTTTCTTGAAATCCGGTTTGCTCATATAGCTTTCGCGCCGTCTGATTATGGGCAAAGACATGAAGGGACAGCTTGCGGATTCCCATGCTGCGTGCCGTTTGATCTAATGCCGCCAATGCTTGCTTTGCGTAGCCCTTTCCCCGATACGGTTCATATAACCCGAAATCATAAATAAACGCTTCCTGCTGCGGATGCTCCGGTTCAGCATGTATCCAGAGCCAGCCAACGGTATCCTTTTCATTCAGCTTGAGGCTCCACAAATGGTGATGGGGTGTTTCCAGCCCTCTCGGAAGCAGATCAGTAAACGCCTGCTTAGACAAAAGCTGTGCATCTTCAGGCAGCCATGTTCCCGCTTTTACCTTTTCTTCCGCGTAATGCTTTGTTGTGTATGTGAGATAAGACCGAAATTCTTCTGTCTGCATAGGGCTCAGCATAATTGTCATATCATCTCTCCTTCATATATTGACTAGAGGATTTTACATAAAATAGAAAGAGGTGTTACTATCAGAATAAGCAACTGAGATTGATAAGTCACTAGAGAAAGGAGTTTCACATGAATAAGATCGCACCCGCAGAAATCGCTAGCATGCTCAACGATTGGTACCTTGCCATCAAGAAACATGAAGTTGAAGAATCCTCCCGTTTATTTGAAGAAGTGAAGCCTTTATTGGATGACATGGAAGAGGATCAGGAGGTGCTTGCCTACTTCTCCTTATTGGAACTGCGCCACAAGGTTTTGCTTCACGAGGCGAGAGGACAGGGCTTTCAGCATGAGGAGCCTTCTCATATGAATGCTACGTCTGACATGCTGAAATATTACTTTTTTCTGTTTGAAGGCATGTATGAGGCCTATAAAAATAATTATGACATTGCCATTGGGCTGTATAAAGATGCAGAGCAGTATCTCGACAACATTCCCGATCCGATTGAGAAAGCTGAATTTCACCTGAAGGTCGGAAAGCTCTATTATAAGCTGGGACAAAATATTGTGTCCCTCAATCATACACGGCAAGCGGTCAAAACGTTCAGGGAAGAAACTGATTATAAAAAGAAGCTGGCTTCAGCCCTGATTACCATGTCAGGCAATTTTACAGAGATGAGCCAGTTTGAAGAAGCTGAGGCTTATTTGGACGAAGCAATTCGGATCACGAGTGAATTAGAGGATCATTTTTTTGAAGCCCAGCTTTTGCATAACTTCGGCCTTCTTCATGCGCAAAGCGGCAAATCAGAAGAAGCGGTTTCGAAATTAGAGGAGGCTCTACGGAACGATGAGTATGCCCGCTCCGCCTATTATTATCATTCTGCCTACTTGCTGATACGAGAGCTGTTTAAGATCAAAAAGAAAGAACAGGCCTTATCTTATTACCAAGACGTGAAGGAAAAATTGACTGCTGAGCCGAATAGAATATGTGAGGCAAAAATAGACATTTTATATGCCATTTATGCAGAAGGGGGTCATGCGGAAACGTTTCACTTATGCAAACAACATATGGATGACTTGTTGTCCGAGAAAGAGTATGACAGTGTAAGAGAACTTTCCATTTTGGCTGGCGAACGGTATAGGGAACTTGAGCTTTACAAAGAAGCTGCCCACTTTTTTTATGAAGCATTACAGATTGAAGAACTGATTAAACGAACGGAGGTTATATAAATGAAAAGATTTCTGATTGGCGCAGGCGTCGCAGCGGTGATTTTATCAGGTTGGTTTATTGCAGACCATCAAACCCATTCACAGGAAATGAAAGTCGCTGAGAAAATGATTGGATAAATGAAAAACCCCCGCGGGTGCGGGGGTTCAATTTAACGAAAGAATCCTAAAACGGTTTGTAGTTTTAGGATTCTTTCATCTTTTCAGCGTGATTGAAAACCCTTGAAGTCTAGGAAGAACGAGCATTAGAGCGCAGCGAATGTTTGGAATTCGTGAGCACCGAAGCGCAGGCCTGACAACGAATGCGAGGGTTTGTCGACACGCTGAACCCCCCGCGGGTGCGGGGGTTTTCTTATTACAGGAGCTTCTTCCCTAGCAGAGATTCTACGAGCTCTACTGCTGTTTTACCTGTTTTGTTTTTGTGATCAAGGATCGGGTTTACCTCAACGAATTCGGCTGAGGTAATGATGCCTGCGTCATACAGCATTTCCATAGCAAGATGGCTCTCCCGGTAGCTGATGCCGCCGACGACAGGGGTTCCGACACCCGGTGCGTCGTTCGGATCAAGTCCGTCCAGATCAAGGCTCAGATGGACGCCATCACATGCTGATAAATAATCAAGGGTTTCTTCAATGACCTTTGTCATGCCAAGACGGTCGATTTCGTGCATTGTGTACACCTTCATGCCGCTTTCCTTAATGTACTTGCGCTCCCCTTCATCAAGTGACCGGGCGCCAATGATGACGACGTTTTCCGGTTTGATTTTAGGCGCGTAGCCTTCAAGGTTAACCAGTGACTCGTGGCCAATGCCGAGGCTGACCGCGAGCGGCATGCCGTGAATATTGCCCGATGGTGAAGTTTCAAGTGTATTCAAATCGCCGTGCGCGTCATACCAGATGACGCCGAGATTATCGTAATGCTTCGCTGTGCCTGCAAGCGTGCCGATCGCAATACTGTGGTCACCGCCCAGGACAAGCGGGAATTTTTTCTCTTCAATGACTTTGTTGACCTTTTGCGCGAGTTTTTCATTTCCCGCCAAAACGGAATTCAGATTTTTCAGTTCCTCGTCATTTTTGATTTTTTCGCGGTTGATCGGAATGTCACCGAGATCTTCAACCGTATACCCCATGTCTGACAGCCTCTCGATCAGATGAGCGTACCGGATGGCACTCGGGCCCATATCTACTCCGCGTCGTGCTTGTCCTAAATCCATTGGCATTCCAATAACCGAAATCGTTTTATCCATCTGTGATTCCACCTCAACATTTAAGATAATGTCCTATGCGGGTTCTAACAAAGATGACTTACGGACAACATTTTAAAGCTCTAGCTGACGATTCGCCTGCTGGCGTTTTTTAATGACAACATGATAAATGATGTAGCAAATGACCATAAATGGTACGCCGCAATACAGCGCGATACGCTGCTCCGGATCAAATGCAAGACTGATGAGCACGACCGTATTTAATGTTAGGCCGATCAGCGGAAGCACCGGGTACAGCGGTGTTTTAAATTTCAAATCTTCTATCTTCCCGCCTTCGCGGATATATTTGCGTCTAAACATGATTTGGGAAAGCGAGATCGTAATCCAGCCGACCTGCGCGCTCATACCCGCCAAAGATAACAGTACCATATATACAGTTTCAGCCTGCGCAAACTTTGTCAGAAGTGATAGGCAGGCCACAGCCATCGTTACGATTAACGAGTACATCGGTACACCGCGCTGATTTGTTTTTCCGAGCGCTTTGAAGGCCTGTCCTTCATTCGCCATCGCGTACAGAATACGTGTCGATGCGTATAAACCTGAATTCGCAACAGATAACAGCGCGATTAAAATAACAAAGTTCATGATATCAGCTGCATATGGGATTCCGATTTGCTCAAATACGGCAACAAATGGACTTTCCACGACACCCGCCTGTTTCCACGGAATCATGCCGGCAATGACAATGATTGAAAGCACAAAGAAGACAAGCGTTCTCCATACTGTCTGTTTGATTGACCGTGGAATCGTTTTTTCAGGGTCTTCACTTTCTCCGGCTGCAACCCCGATCAGCTCAGTCCCCTGAAACGCAAAGTTCACGGTAATCATCGTAATCAGCATTGCCTTTATGCCGTTCGGAAATAACCCGTCTTCATAAAAATGTGTCAAAAACGGCGCCTGCTCTCCGCCCTTCAGATCAATCAGGCCAAACATGGCAGCTCCGCCGAGAATAATAAATAAAAGGATAATCAAAATTTTAATGCCTGAGAACCAGAATTCAGATTCCGCAAAGGCTTTTGTGGTGATCGCATTTAAAATAAACATCAGTGCCGCAAAGACCAGACACCAGATCCACACGTCTATATGCGGAAACCAGCGTTGCATCAGCTGCCCCGCTGATAAAAATTCAATGGCGCATGTAACCGCCCAGCCGAGCCAGTACAGCCAGCCGAACGCAAACCCGAAAGCCGGGCTGATAAATTTCGTGGCATAGGTCTGGAAGGACCCCGACACAGGAAAGGCGACTGCCAGCTCTCCTAAGCAGAGCATGGTCAAAAACATGATAAAGCCGCCCACTAAATAGGACAGAACCGCGCCGAGCGGTCCCGCCTGGTTAATGGTAAACCCGGTTCCAAGGAAGAAACCGGTTCCGATCACTCCGCCCAATGAAATCATGAACAAATGGCGTGATTTCATTGTCCGCTGGAGCTGATTTCCGTTATCTTGGTTTGTATTCACATTCTGCACCCCTTCAGCAACTTGTATTGGATCTAAGCTGGAACATCTACATGGTGCGTATCCCAGTTTGCTGTCCAAAGAGTCTCTATCTATTTAATATAAAATTCACTTCTTCTCATAAAGATACATTATACTAAAATACTGTAGCTGAGCAAATAGGGAGTGCTGATTTTTCTGTTGTAAATTTATACAAACGAAGTGAATATCCCGCCATGGTGCGGATTTATGCGTTTTTCAGCACGTGCTTAATTTTCTCTATCGCCCAATCCAAATCCTCTTTGGAAATGATTAATGGCGGTGCAAAACGAATGACTGTATCATGCGTTTCCTTGCATAAAAGCCCTTCTTCCTTCAAACGCTCACAATACGGACGTGCGGCTTCTGTCAATTCCACACCGATAAACAGCCCTCTGCCGCGGACTTCTTTAATGACAGGGCTGTCAATGCTCTCAAGCTCGCTTTTAAAGTATTCGCCAAGCTCAAGAGAACGATCCGCCAGTTTTTCATCCTCCAGCACTTCTAATGAAGCGATAGACACTGCACATGCAAGCGGGTTTCCGCCAAATGTGGAGCCGTGTGAGCCAGGGTTAAACACGCCTAGGATCTCCCGGTCCGCCGCAATGCATGAGATCGGGAACACACCGCCGCCAAGCGCTTTGCCCAAAATATACATATCAGGAACAATGCCGTCCCAGTCACAGGCAAACGTCTTGCCTGTACGTCCGAGACCCGTCTGAATTTCATCCGCAATAAACAAGACATTCTCTTCCTTACAAATCGCCGCCGCTTCCTGTAAAAATCCTTCAGGCGGAATCACAATGCCCGCTTCGCCTTGAATCGGTTCAAACAAGAATGCCGCTGTATTCGGCGTAATGGCCTGTCGAAGCGCTTCCACATCGCCGTAAGGAATGAGTTTGATTCCTGGAAGCATCGGGCCGAATCCTCGTTTATATTCCTCTTCAGAAGAAAGAGATACCGCCAGCATCGTGCGGCCGTGGAAGTTCCCGACACATGCGATAATTTCCGCTTGATTGTCTGCTACGCCCTTCACTTCATACGCCCAGCGTCTCGCCGCTTTCACCGCAGATTCAACCGCTTCGGCTCCTGTATTCATCGGAAGAATCATCTCTTTGCCTGTCAGTTTAGCTGTTTTTTCGTAAAACGGCCCAAGCTGATCGTTATGAAACGCGCGTGACGTGAGGGTGATTTTATCAGCCTGATCCTTTAATGCCTGAATGATTTTCGGGTGTCTGTGCCCCTGGTTTACCGCAGAGTAAGCACTCAGCATATCCATATATTCATTGCCTTCCGGGTCCTTTACCCAAGCACCCAGCGCTTCAGAAATAACAATCGGGAGCGGATGATAATTGTTGGCTCCGTAATGAGACGTCTGATCAATAATTTCTTTGGATTTAGATAAAGCTGGCATATTTGAATTCCCCCTTGTTTTCTGTTTCAACATGTTATCCTGCTTTCCCTTTATATAAATGCAAGTTCTGTGCCAAATCAAGAATTCGTGTGTTTTCTACAATTTTCGAGGACAAGGTGCAAAAACATTCTGATATTTCGAGCAAAAAATTCAGTGAGTGCAAAATTCTTTTGCATATCCTCTCCGTTTTTTTATAAAATAGAAGCAATATTAAGAAAATAATTGAGGGAGGTTCATACAGTGGTCAAAGACAGCGAATTCCTCACATTGGTTTTTCAGAGTATTTTAGATGAAATCGATGTTGGCCTGCACGTGGTAGACGAGCATGGAAACACAATCGTTTATAACAATAAAATGATGCAGATTGAAGATATGGAGAAGCATGACGTCTTGAATAAAAACCTGATGGATGTGTTTATGTTTTCAAAGCAGCAGGACAGCACACTGGTACAGGCTCTTCAGGAAGGCAAGACGATTAAAAACGTCAAACAGAGCTATTTCAATAATAAAGGCCAGGAAATTACGACGATCAATCATACATATCCCATCGTCCAAGACGGCAAAATCAGAGGCGCCGTTGAAATTGCCAAGGATGTGACAAAGCTTGAACGGCTGATCAGGGAGAATATGAACAAAAAAGGCAGCACAACCTATACGTTTGACAGTATTCTCGGCACCAGTCCGGCCATTCAAGACGTCATCGAAAACGCCAAGCGGGCAACCCGTACGTCATCATCTGTGCTTCTCGCAGGCGAAACCGGCACGGGAAAAGAACTGTTCGCGCAAAGTATCCATAATGGAAGCAATCGTTCTGGCTGCCCGTTTATTTCGCAAAACTGTGCGGCACTGCCAGACAGCCTTGTGGAAAGCATTTTGTTTGGGACGAAAAAAGGCGCGTTTACCGGCGCTGTCGACCAGCCCGGCCTGTTTGAACAAGCCCACGGCGGGACGCTGCTGTTAGATGAAATCAACTCGCTGAATCTCAGCCTTCAGGCAAAGCTGCTGCGCGCCCTTCAAGAACGGAAAATCAGGCGCATCGGTTCTACAAAGGATACACCGATTGACGTACGTATTATTGCCACGATGAATGAAGATCCAATTGATGCGATTGCAGGCGAACGAATGCGGAAGGACTTGTATTACAGGCTGAGTGTCGTCACACTGATCATCCCGCCGCTTCGGGAACGAAAAGAAGACATTTTGCTTCTCGCGTCGGAGTTCATCCAGAAAAACAACCATCTGTTCCAAATGAATGTTGAACACATCAGCGATGACGTGAAACAATTTTTCCTTTCTTATGACTGGCCGGGAAATATTCGCGAGCTTGAGCATATGATCGAAGGCGCAATGAATTTCATGACGGACGAGCACACGATTACGGCTTCCCATCTGCCCTATCAATACCGAATGAAAATCAAGCCGGCTGACATCCCAGAGCCGGAAACACCAAGACACCAGCCAGCCGCGGACTTAAAAGAAAAAATGGAAAGCTTCGAAAAATATGTGATAGAGAACGTGTTAAGAAAACACGGCCATAATATCTCGAAAGCTGCTCAGGAGCTTGGCATCAGCAGACAAAGCCTCCAATATCGGCTGAAGAAATTTTCTCACTCGTCTAACGAATAATCCGGGGCAGGAAGCCTAATCAGAAAAACAGTGCCTCTGCCTATTTCACTTTTCACGTCAATCGACCCATTGTGGCTGTCGATAATCGATTTCGTTATGGCAAGACCCAATCCCGACCCTCCATATTTCCGGGAGCGGGATGGGTCTGCCCTGTAAAACCGGTCAAATAAATGCGGCAAATGTTCCGGCGCGATGCCTGTGCCGTTGTCCGCTATCATCAACCTCACGCCGTCACTGCCTCTTTGCAGAGAGATGGTGATGGCACCGGTTTTCTCATTTGTATACTGCACCGCGTTATAAACCAAATTCAAAATGACCTGTTTCATCTTATCTCTGTCAAACACCGCTTCAGCATCATCCTCAAGCCACAGCTGCAGTCTTCTTTCTTTTGCAAGCAGACTGAGCTGCGGCTCCATCTCCCTTATGAGCGCATCGAGATTTCCTCTCTTCATTTCAAAGCTCGGCACCCGATCAATTTTTGCTAAAAACAACAGATCCTCTATCAGCCGAGTGGCTCTCTTCGACTCTTCATACATACTATTCAGCGCCCTATCTCTCTGCTCCGGCTGAAGCGCGGCGCCACGCAGCAGCACTTCGATAAAACCGTGTATGGACGTTAAAGGCGTTCTCAATTCATGTGAAGCGTCTGATACAAATTGCCGGATGCGCTCCTTCGCTTCTTTTTCTGCTTTAAATGACGTTTCAATCCGCTCCAGCATGCGATTAAACGAAATGGCAAGCGTATCGATTTCCATTTGTTTTCGATATACAGGAAGCCTTTTATTCAAATTTCCTGCATTGATTTCTCCCATCATATGTACCATTTGTGATAACGGTTTAAGCGTATGTCTGACCACAGGCAAGAACGTGAAAAGCCCGAGCAGGAGCGCAACCAGCGAGAGCGTGGAATAAATGCTGATTTGCCGGAGCAGTACGTCCTTCAGTGGTTCTGTTAAAGTACTCATTTGGATCACGCCTGCTTCTTTTCCATCAATAGTAATAGCCTGAAACACAATCAGCACTTCCTCGCCGGATTCATTTTTCGTGATTTTGTAATGCAAGGCCATCGTATCTTTTAATGCCTCATCATATACACTTTTTTTCACTGTTGGCGGTGCTCCCGCATATGGATCGGTCGACAATACCGTACTGTCTTTTGTTTTCTTATCGATAAAAACAATGGTCACGCCCGGATAGATAAAGGCGGGACGGACAGCACCATCTGACTTTTCCGAGCTGTCGGGATGGCTTTTGTATGTTTTAATATTATTCCAGATGGTTGGCTCCGTTGAGTTGATATAACTTTGAATGCTGACAGCTCGGTTTTCATATAAGAGGCGTTTTCCAAACACATATTGCATAGCGCCGACAAACACCAATAGAAGAACGAGAATGCATAATGAGCGGAATAAAAGCTGAAAGCGCAGTGTTTTGAATCGTTTTTTCATTCAATATCCACCCGATAGCCCGCACCCCGAACCGTTCGGATCACTTCATGCTTTTTGTCATTCAATTTTTCCCGCAAGGAACGAATGTACACTTCAACAATATTCTCTTCTCCATAAAAATCATACCCCCATACTTTATCCAGAATCCTTGCTTTACTGAGCACAAGGCCGTGATTCAGCACCAAAAACTTTAAAAGCTCGTATTCTGTTGCTGAAAGCTTGAGCACCTCTTCCTGATAGCGGATTTCTCTGCGCCGATCATCAATTCGAAACGGACCGAGCGCGAATTCTTCAAACAAGTTGGGAAAGTGATCCCGAATTCTCGCATAGATTCGCGCCAGCAGCTCTTCAAAGCTGAAGGGTTTGATCATATAATCATCAGCGCCCTCTGTCAGCGCTTTTACCCGAACCCCCACCTCATCCTTGGCCGTAAGCATAATAACGGCGGTATGGCCGGTTTTTTTCATCATCCTCGATACTTCCAGTCCATCCATTCCGGGCATCATCACATCCAAGATGGCCACATGCGGCTGAAATGTCTTTACGGTGTTCATCGCTGTCATTCCGTCAGCTGCTGTCTTCACTTCAAAGCCTTCATTTTCAAGACCCATTGTCAAAAAATCTAATATCGCCGGTTCATCGTCCACGAGCAAAATCTTGATGCCTTTCATCCTATTCATGCTGTGCTCTCTCCTTAGTTGGCATAAACCTCTGATTAGTTTTTTCCCTTCCCCTCCTATTATTCGTTTTTAACTGAAAACAAACTGAATCTTCCCTAAAAATCAGCTGAATTCAGCAAGTTTTCAGCCAGCCCTCATTTGATTTTCAGCTTCGGCCTATACAATTGCCTTAGTTGGTACAGCCAACAATGAAATAAAGGAGGAATCTCACATGAATATCACTAAAGTTTTATCAGGAGCTGCACTGGGAACGATTATTTCAATCAGTTCTTTCACTTCTGCTCACGCCGCTGTCATTCAAAAGGATGATACATCAACGAAGGTTGAGACGAAGCAACAGGCTTCCATCACAATAGCAAAGGCAAAACAGGTTGCTTTGAACAAATGCAAAGGTACTGTTCAAACGGCCCAAATGAAGAAAGTGAATGGCACATACGTATATGTTGTGAAAGTTCTCGGTGAGGACGGCAAACAGCATACGATGAACGTCAACTGCAACAGCGGCAAAGTTGTGAAACATGATGTTCAAAAGAAACAAAGCTATATCAGCAAAACAAAAGCCCAATCGATCGCTTTGAAAAACTGCAAAGGTGCGGTTCAATCTTCTGAGCTGAAGCAAGAAAACGGTGTTTACGCTTACGTCGTGAAAGTAATGGGTGAAGACGGAAGCCTTCACACGTTCCATATCAATGGAGAAAACGGCAAAGTCGCAAAACACGAGCAAAAGAAACAAGCACATCTTTCTAAAACAAAAGCGCATCAAATCGCACTCAACAAATGCAAAGGCGCAGTTCAATCTTCTGAACTGAAGAAAGAAAACGGCGCATACATCTACGTTGTCAAAGTGCTTGGCGAAGATGGAAGCACTCATAAAATTCATGTCAACTGTGACAGCGGTAAAATCGTAAAACAAGAAGTGCAAAAGAAAAACGCAGCCGTTACAAAAACAAAAGCACATCAAATTGCACTAAATAAATGTAAAGGCACAGTGAAATCTACTGATTTGAAGAAAGAAAACGGCACATTCGTTTACGTGTTTAAAATCACTGCCCAAAACCACACTGAACATACAGTGAAAGTGAACGCTGAAAACGGAAGCATTTGCAAATAAAATAACTGCTTGCCAGCAGTAAAATAACTGAAATTCAACGTATAACACCAGTCTTGTTTTAACACAAAGTTCTAAGTTCATGTCTACCTTTTTCTAAATACTCTTTTAAACTGAACGTGTGTGACCCGCGTTCAGTTCTTTTTCTAAGGAGGACCTACAAATGAATATGAAAATATGTTCTGCAGCTGCTTTAGGCGCGGTCATTTCAATCAGTTCTTTATCATCCGCACACGCGGCTGTTCTGCATAAAGAGGACACTGCTAAAGTTCAAACCCAGCAGCAGGCTTCTATTACGCTCTCTAAAGCAAAAACTGTCGTTTTAAAGAAGTGCAAAGGCGCAGTTCAATCAGCACAAATGAAGAAAGCAGATGGCGTTTATGTCTATGTCATTAAAGTGCTTGGTGAGGATGGCAAAATTCACACCTTTAACATTAACTGCAGCAGCGGAAAAATCGTCAAGCATCACGTTGAAAATAAACAAGCCGCGATCACAAAAGCAAAAGCACAAAGCTTTGCGTTGAACAAGTGCATAGGCACCGTCACATCTTCTGCATTGAAGAAAGAAAATGGCACCTATGTGTACATCATCACCATCACAGCCAGCAACCACACGGTACAAACCATTAAAGTGAATGCTGAGAATGGAGGTATTTGCAGTTAACAGCCATTTGCTGCTGTTTCACGTGTAACATCCATCTTGTATTTTTCTTCATATTCGATATATCCTTTTCAACTGAACGGGCGTGACCCCTGTTCAGTTTTTTTTGCATATCAAAACAGCCTGGCAAACGATGCCAGACTGTTTTGATTAACTTCCTAATTGGTCTGCGGAGGACAGCTTGATGTCTACAGATTTTTCTTTTCCGCCGCGGTAAAACTTCACCTTCACCCGGTCACCGACTTTTTTCTGATAAAGCCGTTTTCGCAGGTCAACAATATCATTTACTTTGTATCCGTCAAATTCCGTGATGACATCCAGTTCCTTCAGCCCCGCTTTTCCAGCAGGTGAAAAGGCGTCTACACCCATCACAACCGCTCCATTGGTGACGTTCTTAGGAAGCTTTAATGTTTCATCCCAATGATAGCTTGCGATGTCGCTTAGGGATTTCATCTCAATGCCAAGGAACGGGCGTTTGACCTTTCCGTATCTCTCTAAATCCTCTATCACAGGGATCACGAGCTTAGATGGAATCGACAGGCCAATCCCTTCAACCGCCGACTCGGCAATTTTCATTGAATTGATGCCAATGACCTTCCCATCCATATTTAACAAAGCACCGCCGCTGTTCCCAGGGTTAATGGCCGCATCTGTTTGCAGGACTTCTGCGTTCCAGTCAGGCTGTCCATCACCGTTTGAATCTACTGGGATCGCCCTCTCCGTACCCGAGATGACGCCTTGTGTGACAGAGCCAGCAAACTCAAGGCCTAACGGGTTCCCGATCGCAATAACCGGCTCCCCAGACTTCACTTTATCTGAATTTCCGAAATCGGCGACTGCTTTAATCTTATCGCTTTTCACCCGTAAAACGGCAAGGTCCATCAGCTGGTCGCTGCCGACAAGATCAGCTGATACACGTGAGCCGTCTTTCAAGCTGATTTCAATTTGGGAAGCGCCTTCGATGACATGATGGTTGGTCACGACATAAGCGGAATGGTCATTTTTCTTATAGATGACGCCAGAGCCGCTCCCAGCCTCGCCGCTCTCTCCCCGTATATCTGATTTTTGGATGTTCACAACACCCACAACGGCGGGCGACACATTGCTGACAATCTTGGTGACCGTATTGTTGACACTGACATTCACCGTCCTGATTGATTCCCGGCCATTGTTGTTTTGCTGCTGATCTAAGGCGCCTGTATCTAGCCCTTCATTTGAAAGGTACGGCATGATAAACGCCATTAATACGGCACCGACAATCACGCCAATCAGACTCGAAAGAAAATATCCTTTTTTGCTTCTCTTTGGCTGTTCAGGAGTAGTATGTTCTTCCTCACGTTCGTAATCCACCATATTCCATCCTTTCCAAGAACGTTAATATGGTTATATTGTGGGTTAGAAACTCCTAGAATAGTCATGATTTACATAGAAAAATTATACAGCGCAAAGCGGAGTGGCCTTCTTCGGATCAGTGTCGTATAAGTCAAATGTCTCACCCGTCACAAATCCTTTAGAAGCCAATGTCTGCTGTACAGACATTCTTGCCAGCTCCTTCATGTTGTTGTCCTGGCTCAAATGCGCCAGGTAAATACGAGACGTCTCATCACCAATGACATCCGTCATCGCCAAGGCAGCATCTTCATTTGACACGTGCCCGACGTCACTTAAAATCCGCCGCTTAATGCTCCATGGGTATCTCCCCATTTGCAGCATACCGACATCGTGATTGCTTTCAAACACAAACACATTCGCTGAACGGATAATGCCTTTCATCCGGTCGCTGACATATCCCGTATCTGTCATTAATGCGAGCTTTCGGCCGTTATAATGGAATACATAAAACATCGGTTCCGCCGCATCGTGGGAGACGCCAAACGATTCAACATCAAGTCCGCCGAACGACTTTACCGTCTCCATCGGAAATACAAACTTTTGATCGGTGTCAATTTTGCCGATTTGATTCTCCATCGCTTTCCAAGTCTTCTCGTTCGCATAGATCGGAAGCTTGTACTTTCTGGCGACGACACCAAGGCCCTTAATATGGTCACTATGCTCATGCGTCACAAAAATGCCGTCTACATCATCCAGCTTACGCCCGATCTGCGCCATCAGCCCATCCATGGCTTTCCCGCTCAAACCGGCGTCCACTAAAAATGCGTGATCCTCTGTTTCGAGGTAAAACGCATTTCCCGTACTCCCGCTCGCAAGTACGCTAAATTGCAAGCTCATGTTTGTCTCACTCCATTATTTTCATTGATCTGTATCTAAAATCGTACTCTCCAAAGCATTCACAGTAAAATACTCTTGTACTGTCTTTTTCTCACCGTTCACTTTTTTCTCGTACTCGACCGTAATTCTCCATACCGGCGCCAGCACCTGCGTACTTGTCAGCGGATATTGTGCTACATAGCCGAATTTACAGCTCTTCACAGTGCTGTATTCTTTTAATTGATTTTGATAGTACAATAGCTCAACCGCATCCATTTCAGTAATTAAGCTTTCTTTCTGGATTTGCTTGAAGGTCTCAAGCGTAGTCTGGTCGTATGACACAACCTCGTTTTTACCGTTTAAGTGCAGCACCACTTGCCCGATCATATTAGAGGGATTGTCGGTCTTTTGGTAAATATAATGACCTTCGTACGTTTGGAAGAAAATAATTTCTTTCTTCGATTTATCAACCTTCCAAAGCTTATATTTTTCGCCATCTTGAATTTTCGAAGAAACAAGTGCCTGAGCATCGTCCTCGATATCCTTCTTTGATAGGGCGATTGGATTTGCAAACTTCATTTTCAGGCTCGTTACTTTATGATCATCACTAGGCATGTCCATTAAAGGCTTTTGATCCTTCAGCGCCTCAATTTCCTCCTTGGAGAAAGACTTTTGATTTGCCGTGATCCGATAACCTTCTGTCGCTTCCTTATTCAAACCTTCATACGTGATATGATCGGCCTTCATGTCATGCTCGACATCATTTTTAATGACTTCATATTCTTTGCCGGTAGCCTGCCATTTTTGAAAAAACTGATAGCCTAAGAAAATATCTAAAATGAGGAAGGCAACGATGAAGATTGATTTTGTCTTATTCCACTCCACTGTTAGCCCCCTCCTTCCTCAATAAATCCTTTGTAATCGGCACAATTTTTCCATTTACTTTCATCGCCCAAACCGGTTCCAGTTCAACGAGAGGATCATCATTGGTTGATGTTGATACCAATTGATAAGCAAGGAAGATCTGATCAATTTTGTCCGTATCATAAGCGGTTTGTTTCGAAAGCAGCATCCTCACTTCGCTGCCGCTCATGAGCTCTGTTTCACTTGTTTTAATCGGATTCGTTCCGAGACTGTAATTCGGCCGCTTATAGCTGAGAATATCATCATTCGCCCATTGCACCGTAATCGCCGATGTCGCTCCGAAAGGTTTGGCTGTGCTGTTAATGACCGGGATCTGATCCATAAAGATATAGAAGCTCAGCTGCTGGCTGTCATTGATATTGAAAAATTGATAGTGATCCGTCCAGCTTCCGGTATCCTCAAGGTATTTTTGGCTCTTTTTGATTAATTCACCTGTTTGATAGGATGTGCTCTGCACCAAATTGCGCTGCTGAAATTGCACCTGTCGCTGGCTTAGATTCACATCTAAACGGCTGATCCCATCTGTCAGCACATTTCTGTTGTTGTAATTCGAATCTTCTCTTACAATGCTCGGATCACTAAACAAAGCCTGCTTAAAGGTATTTGTTTTAATGGATTCTGTGACAAATTCTTTTTTGTCCATCGTAAGCGGTTTGTTCGGCAGCAAGAACTCTTTCTTTGAGCCAATGGAGAACAAACTGAACGCCGGCATATTTGATTGCCTGTTTTTCAAGTCGTTCATAATGTTCCGGTAGTTTGCTGATTCAACCGTCACTTCAAGAATGAGCTGCTTGCTGTATGACACCAAATAGATTTTCTTGTTCGCTTTTGTTTCATTGAACGGGATCAGAATATGGTCAAACGAACTGTATTCAAACGACTGATTAGACCATTTAAACAGCGTTTGGAAAATATCAATCGGAATCGTATCGCTGAATTGCAAGTCAAGCTTGGCTTCAGAACCGCCTATTCCATAAAACCAGCTTTTGAATCCAGCCTTGTCATACTGATCCGAAATATCTTTAATTCCTTTCACATCCCAATGTGGCAAGTCAGACCAAATTTCTTCATAGAGGGCATTGTCATCCACTTTGTAATGAGCGCCGTCATCATGGATAAACATGTCCCTTGGCCTTACCGTTTCAGACAGCTTTTGAGTGGTTTTTTCGATTTTATGTTTCACACGAACAGTAGACTCTGTTGAGGATGAGCCTTCAGAAAAGTTTGGCTGGAACGTCCATATCCCCCATGTAAAAACAAGACTGATGACGACGAGTACCGTAAGTAATATCGTTTTTATATTTTCACGCTTCATCCCAATCATCCTCTTGTTCCTCTTTATATGGAAGAGTAAATGTAATCGTCGTGCCTTTTCCTTCTATGCTGTCCGCCCAAATATCTCCGCCGTGCGCCTGTACCATTTCCTTGGCAATCGCCAATCCCAGACCGGTGCCGCCAAGTTTTCTCGTTCTCGCTTTATCCACCCTGTAGAAGCGGTCAAAGACTTTTTCGACATCTTTTTTCGGAATGCCGATCCCTTCATCCTTCACGCTGATATAGAGAAGTTCTTCCTCTTCATTGACATCAATCGAGAACGTGACATGTCCGCCTTCCGGTGAATATTTTAAAGCGTTAGAAATAATATTATCGAGCACCTGCGTAATTTTATCCTGGTCGATCTCGACGTACAGATCTCTGTCCGGCAGATTGCGGATAAACTCCACATGCTGCTCTTTTGTCATTTCAAAACGGTCAATAATAAGCGACATAAACCGGACAATCTGAATCCATTCCCGGTTAAATTGATAATCCTTACTGTCAAATTTCGACAGCTGAAGCAGATCATTGACAAGCCGGATCATACGCTCTGTTTCATTTTGTGTCACCATTAAGAAGCGCGGAGCAATGTCTTTATTTTCCCACGCGCCTTCAGCTAACGCTTCTAAATAGCTGCGCATTGTCGTAAGCGGCGTCCGCAGCTCATGTGATACATTCGCAACGAATTCTCTGCGTTCCTGATCCATTTTCTCTTGTTCGGTTACATCGTAAATGACAGCGATTAAACCATCAATTTTGCCGTGTTCCCTTTGAATCACAGAGAAATTCACGCGAAGCACCGTTAATTCATCATCGCGCTCAATTTCAAGCAGCATAGAATCCTGCTGCTCCACTAAATCTTCAAAAGTATAATTCTCTTGAAGCCCCAGCAAACTCGTAATCGGCATTTCTAAGGCTGTTTCACGTGAAACGTTCAACAGCTCCAGCGCCGGGCTGTTTAAGAGAATAATCGCTCCATTTCGGTTTGTAGCGATTACGCCGTCTGTCATATAGGCAATGACAGAGGCTAGCTTTCTGCGTTCTCCTTCAGTCATCGCCTGGGCATCTTCAAGCTCTCTCGTTAAGTGGTTAAACGTTGTGGCCAGCTGCCCAATTTCATCATGCCCGTACTTTTTA
This sequence comes from Bacillus sp. FSL K6-0255, assembly GCF_045040725.1. Lineage (NCBI taxonomy): Bacteria > Bacillati > Bacillota > Bacilli > Caryophanales > Bacillaceae > Bacillus > Bacillus sp. FSL K6-0255. The sequence continues at coordinate 4,030,739 of NZ_CP150278.1, forward strand.
ACCTTCCTCGAGAAATTCCCTTTCGCAAGCTCCATCGCCTGCTTTCGCATATCTGAAAGCGGATGGGTAATGGTTCTTGCCAGAAAAATACCGAGAAGAGCCGTCAAAACAAGTGCCAAACCTGTGCCGGACGCCAATATCGTGTTGATCGTCTTCATTTGATTAAAGACATCTTCCATACTCGCGACAACATAGATCGCGCCGACAACCTCTTGGTTTTCAGTCATGACGGGCTTCGCGGAAATAAGAACTCTGATTTTGCTTTTCGGGTCATAATATTTTCTTAAATACGACTGTTTGGTAGAAAAAATTCTTTTGAAAATCAGATCGGTCGTTTGTTTCCCTGCCACTTCCTCACCATACGGCTTTGAAGAACCGACCACTTCATAGCTTTTATCTACAAAGCTAATTTCCCGAACCTCATCACTTTTCGTGAAGTCATTCAAAATACGGCTGACGTCATCCTTTATGACGGTGCTGTCGTTATCGCTCTTATATTCTTGTTCGATATAATAAGAAAGGTTGTCGATTCGCTGATTCAGCGATTGTTCATAAGAGCTGATCAGCGACTTCTCTACCTGATTGACAAAATACACACCAATGATTTGCATGGCAATGATAATCAAAAGCACATAAATCAAGGTAATCTTAAATTGGATCGACCGAAAAAAACCAACCTTATTCATATGGTCATTAGTCCTGTTCTGGGTTTCTCAAGTAATAACCTACACCGCGGCGTGTGACGATCCAATTTGGATGGCTCGGGTTGTCCTCGATTTTTTCACGAAGCCGGCGGACTGTTACGTCAACCGTTCTGACATCGCCGAAGTAATCATAGCCCCAAACGGTTTGAAGCAAATGTTCACGAGTCATCACTTGTCCGATATGTTTTGCTAAATAATGAAGCAATTCGAACTCACGATGAGTCAATTCGATTGTTTCGTCTCGTTTTGATACAACGTACGCGTCAGGGAAGATGACGAGAGAGCCGATATGAATCTCGTTAGAGGAAGGCTCTTCCTCCGCAGGCGCTGTTGTCAGCTGGCGGCGCAGGTTCGCTTTTACACGTGCCAAGAGCTCGCGTGTGCTGAATGGTTTTGTGACATAGTCATCAGCACCGATTTCAAGCCCGATAACCTTGTCAATTTCTGAATCCTTAGCCGTCAGCATAATGATTGGCATATCGTATTTCTTTCTGACTTCACGGCATACTTCAACGCCGTCTTTATTCGGGAGCATAATATCTAAAAGAATTAAATCAGGCTGAAGCTCTTCTACCATTTCAACGGCTTCGTTTCCGTCGTGGGCACAGTGCACTTCATAGCCTTCTTTTCTTAAGTTAAATTCCAATATATCTGCAATCGGTTTTTCATCATCTACTACAAGGATCTTTTTATCCATCATTTTGATTTTCCTCCTGCCGAATGACTTCATTTCATCTATATAACATTCGTTTCATCACTTATGGCCCATGTAAAGAATGGGTCCTTGTCTATTATAACGGTTTAAGGTCAAAAGATAAAAAAAATAAAGGTTTAGAAAAAAAACACATGTTTCACCTTTATCGCCAGTTGTTTATCTATTGTCATGCTGGTCAACTTTTTTTAAAAAAGATAACTTTATTGAAACCTCCCCTCACCGGAGTGCGTCTTTATCAATGACGTCTTCTTCTTTGAACCGGCCGCAGGGCCGGTTCTCCCTTTTTCTTCTATTATAACACTCCTCATGTTTGCCTTTTTCCTAAAAGAAAAAACGCACCTACGATTGCAGATGCGTTTGGTAAGTGGCTCGGGACGGAATCGAACCGCCGACACACGGATTTTCAGTCCGTTGCTCTACCAACTGAGCTACCGAGCCAAATGTTTTATTTTTCTCTACTAAGTAAAGTAAAATGGCGGTCCGGACGGGACTCGAACCCGCGACCTCCTGCGTGACAGGCAGGCATTCTAACCAACTGAACTACCGGACCTTACAGTAATTGTCCGGAGAGCTGTCGTGTCAGCTCTCACAGACAAATAAGGAATTTAGCAATAACGCTAAAGTAAATCAATGACCCGTACGGGATTCGAACCCGTGTTACCGCCGTGAAAGGGCGGTGTCTTAACCGCTTGACCAACGGGCCTTCACGAAATGGTGAGCCATGAAGGACTCGAACCTTCGACCCTCTGATTAAAAGTCAGATGCTCTACCAACTGAGCTAATGGCTCTTAAAGATGTCGGAATTTCTATAGAGCAAACGACTTAGATCTAGTTCTTATCTCGTACTCTATTGAAGCAGTTTCCGTAACAACGAGATTTATAATATCACGAACAAATAGAAGTGGCAATAACTTTTTTGGTTTTTTTTCATATTTTTTTCTCAGACCAACTTATATGCGGCTTTCAAACAAAAACAAGCCCCTTAAATAGGGGCTTGCAGACATATTCTATTTAGTTCGCACGGTACACACTGCGAAGGACATTTGTTTGTGAGCGGTCTGGACCGACAGAGAAAATAGAAAGCGGAATGCCTGTCAGCTGAGACACACGCTCAAGATAATGGCGCGCATTTTCCGGAAGCTCGCTCAAGCTCTTCGCACCTGTAATATCCTCAGTCCAGCCTGGCATTTCTTCATATACCGGCTCACATTCAGCAAGTGCCTTAAGACTTGCTGGGAATTCTTCAATGATTTCGCCTTTGTAGCGGTATGCCACACAGATTTTCAACGTTTCAATTCCTGTTAGGACGTCAATTGAGTTCAGAGAAAGATCTGTAATTCCGCTCACACGGCGGGCGTGGCGGACAACAACGCTGTCAAACCAGCCGACACGGCGCGGGCGGCCTGTTGTTGTTCCATATTCGCGTCCGACTTCACGGATTTGATCGCCGATTTCATCTTTCAGCTCAGTCGGGAAAGGACCGTCGCCGACACGAGTCGTATATGCTTTTGATACACCGACAACGTGCTTGATTTTGGTCGGGCCGACACCAGAACCGATCGTGACACCGCCGGCAACCGGGTTAGATGACGTAACAAACGGGTATGTTCCTTGGTCGATATCGAGCATAACCCCTTGTGCGCCTTCAAATAATACACGGCGCCCTTCATCAAGAGCATCGTTTAAGACAACAGATGTATCGCAAACATACTTTTTAATCTGCTGTCCGTACTCATAATATTCGTCTAAGATATCCTCAAGTTTAAACCCTTCTGTCTCGTACATTTTCTCGAGAAGACGGTTTTTTTCTTCAAGATTGCGCTCAAGCTTTTCCGCAAACGCGTCACGGTCTAACAGATCCGCGATGCGAATTCCGATGCGGGCTGCTTTATCCATGTAAGCAGGGCCGATTCCTTTTTTCGTTGTGCCGATCTTGTTAGCCCCTTTACGCTCTTCTTCCACTTCATCCAATTTCAAATGATACGGCAGAATGACGTGAGCTCTGTTGCTGATTCTCAGGTTATCTGTACTCACGTTGCGCTCATGAAGATACGCAAGCTCTGTGACTAATGCTTTCGGATCTACAACCATTCCGTTTCCGATTACACACGTTTTATCCTTATAGAAAATTCCAGACGGGATTAAGTGAAGCTTATATGTGATTCCGTCAAACTTGATTGTATGCCCTGCGTTATTTCCGCCTTGATAACGGGCGATCACTTCTGCATTTTCTGATAGGAAATCTGTAATTTTACCTTTTCCTTCATCGCCCCATTGCGTACCTACTACAACTACTGAAGACATGTCCGTGCACCTCCGTTAACCTTTCAAAACGATTCTATTCAAACAAATCAAGTTTATCAGTGAAGAAACAGAAAGTCAATTGTAAATCCGAACATTAAATTATTGTAAATCTATATTCGTTCGCTTCCATTCGTTTTATAAGCGTTTTCTCACTGCTTTGTCATAAAAAGCTTGCGAAACTTTCATCCTTTAGCATAAGAAAGAATCACTTGCCTGATATCCCTTTTGAATTCATAAAAACGACCCGCCAGCCATCCGGGTCCTCTATCGTTACGCCCCCATTGCTCCAGTACGGGTTCTCTGATTCGACCTCTTGATAGCCCATGTGCTTTAGCTTTGAAGTGATCGCTGCCAGTTCATCTGCATTCGGCACATAAAAAACAAGAAGGCTGTCGGGATGGGGAACGGGGGCAGCGCTTCCCCCTTCATACTGGGTGAATTCTAAATGATAATCGGCATGAGGAAGGCCGAACATGACACCGTCATACCCGTTATGCTGTGAAAATTCTCCTATTCGTTTCAAACACAGTCCCTCTTCGTAAAAACGAATAATCTCATCAAGCTGGCCCGTAGGACGCGCAATTCGGATTTGTGCTGCTTGAAAAGACGAAAAACGTTTTCCCATATTGTTACCATCTCCTTTTTGCACCATTTTATTAAAACGCTTTCAAATTTTCATCCGCTGAGCGAACGGTATTTCTTCCATCTTTCGAATGAAAAAAAACCCCAAGAGCAGCTCTTGGGGCTTATGCGCCGGGCGGAACGCCTGCGTCATCAAAACGCCGTTCCAGGTTGACGAATTTGTTGTATTCTTTTACGAACGCAAGAGACACGGTTCCTACCGGGCCGTTACGCTGTTTGGCGATAATAATTTCGATAATATTTTTATTCTCGGTTTCTTTGTCATAGTAGTCATCACGATAAAGGAACGCGACAATATCCGCGTCCTGCTCGATACTTCCTGATTCCCGGATATCAGACATCATCGGACGTTTATCCTGACGCTGCTCAACACCCCTGGAAAGCTGAGAAAGCGCGATAACAGGGACTTGCAGCTCCCTCGCAATCGACTTCAGTTCACGGGAAATTTCAGATACTTCCTGCTGACGGTTGTCCTTTGAACGACCGCTTCCCTGAATCAATTGCAGGTAATCGATCAAAATCATGCCCAGCCCGCTTTCCTGCTTCAAGCGGCGGCACTTGGCACGGATTTCACTCACTCGAATACCTGGTGTATCGTCGATGTAAATCCCGCTGTTCGATAGGCTTCCCATTGCCATCGTCAGCTTGCCCCAATCCTCTTCGGTCAGGTTACCTGTACGGAGATTCTGGGCATTGATATTTCCCTCGGCACAGAGCATACGCATAACGAGCTGCTCGGCACCCATCTCAAGACTGAAAATTGCTACGCTCTCATCGGTCTTTGTCGCCACGTTTTGTGCGATGTTCAGGGCAAAGGCTGTTTTCCCTACTGATGGACGGGCAGCCACAATGATCAAGTCGTTGCGCTGGAAACCCGCAGTCATCCGGTCAAGCTCCGTAAACCCTGTTGGAATTCCCGTGATATCACCTTTTCGATTGTGAAGCTGTTCGATATTATCATAGGTCTGGACAAGGACGTCCTTAATATTTTGGAAGGCACTCGTGTTTTTGCGCTGTGCCACTTCCATAATCGTTTTTTCCGCTTCACTGAGCAAATCCTCGACCTCATCCTCACGGGTATACCCGTCTTGAGCAATCGTTGTCGCAGTTCTGATTAATCGGCGAAGAATCGATTTTTCCTCAACGATTTTCGCGTAATATTCTATGTTAGCCGCTGTCGGCACCGAGTTTGCGATATCTGTCAAATATGAAATGCCGCCTACTTCTTCCAGCAGGTCTGTGTTCGCAAGCTCTGATGTTACTGTCACCAGATCAACCGGTTCACCTCGGTCACCGAGCACCAGCATCGCATTATAGATTTTTTGGTGGGACATTCTATAGAAATCATCTGGAATCAATACTTCTGAAGCCAGTGTTAAAGCAGACGGCTGTAAAAAAATAGCGCCTAACACGGCTTGTTCGGCTTCTATATTTTGCGGAGGAAGCCGGTCATTCAGAAGGTCTGTCATGCTAAGCACCGTCCTCTCATTAAAAAATCTCCAACCTCCATTCTACCATTTCTACAGAAAAAAAATAGAAAAATTGTCTGTTTCCTGTTTTTTTCAGTTAGCAGATTGGATCGTTTCGGACAGTAACAAGGCGGGAAAAATGCAATAAAACATGAGGGAGGAATGAAAGATGATAAAGAAATATGCGATTACGCCTAATGTTGATGCGGACGGCTGGTTTATTGAGGTGGAGAATGTAGCGCCGACAGCTTTGTATACGTCTAAAGACGCCGCTATTGAAAAGGCCAAACAGGTGGCTAAGGAAAACAGTCCGTCTAAGCTTGTAATTTATGACCAGTTTAAAAATGTGGAAGAAGAACACTCATTTTAATGAATGAAAGCCTTCGCTGCAGCGAGGGTTTTTTAGCGGTTATCGGTTTATTTCATCCATTGGATGCCTATGTGCATCATCAAATCTGCCGCTTTTTGATACAGATCCCACTCCCCGATCGAAGCAAATTTCCCCATCAGCTCCTGAAGCTTTAGCCTCACTGCTATATATTCTTCGAAAGTGACAGCTTTTTCAGTGTCTATTTGGTGTTCCTTCAGCATTTGTTTTAATAAAGACAACGGTGCGTGCATAAGAACCCTCCTTACCTCTTTTATAACGGTCATTTTCCGATTGCTCTATTCCTTTGTGACATCTTCTTACATTTCACATCTGATTCTTGTACAATGGACAGAAGAGAGGAGGGATCTTTTGTGAGACCTTTGCAAATTTCTGCTGAAACTGCACAAAAGCTTGCAGAGTCCTTGAATCTGCCGCTTGAACAGATCATGCATATGCCTCAGCATATTCTGCTTGCCAAAATGGCTGAACTGCAAAAAGAGGACAAATCATAGCCTTCATTCACATACTTGCTTACCTGTTTCGGGATAATATCATGTATATGTTAGAAAAGAGGAGTAACTGCTTTGCCACATCCACATAATAAAAAAATCCAATCATTTTGGCTGATCACCGGCATTATCTTTATCGCCTTTAACTTACGGCCCGCGATCACTTCAGTCGGTCCGGTCATCAGCTCTATCCGGGCAGAGCTGCACATGTCCAATGGGGCAGCCGGTTTTTTGACCGCACTGCCGCTGCTTTCGTTTGCAGTTCTTTCTCCGCTTGCACCTAAGCTTGGACAGCGCCTCGGAAATGAGCGAACTTTATGGCTAGGTCTCGTGATACTGCTTATCGGTGTTTTGACTCGTTCTACCGGTTATACTGCCGCTTTGTTTTTCGGAACGGCACTTATCGGCGTCGGGATTGCGATTGGTAACGTACTTTTGCCAAGCTTAATCAAACATAAATACCCTGAAAAGCCAGGGATCATGATCAGCCTGTATACGACATCAATGAATATATTCGCAGCTTTAGCATCGGGTGTCAGCGTTCCTTTAGCGACCCAGATGAATGGCGGATGGAAACAAGCCTTTCTCTTATGGGGCGGGCTGGCTTTGCTTGCATTGCTGATCTGGATACCTCAGCTGCGCCATCGAGATACGGCAAACCAGACAATGAAGCTGCAATCCAGTTCCATTTGGGCTTCCAAAATGGCATGGTATGTCACCATCTTTATGGGCCTGCAATCGTTTTTATTTTACAGCAGCATCGCTTGGTTTCCTGAAATTCTCCGTTCACACGAGATTGATACGGCAACAGCCGGATGGATGGTATCACTCATGCAATTTGCGAGTCTGCCTTCCACTTTTCTGACGCCAGTTTTAGCTGACCGTGTGAAACAGCAGCGCGGTATCGTTGCGGCGCTGGCCTCAGTTTATCTGATCGGCCTCTGCGGATTATTAGCGGGCGGAAGTCATACATTGCTTGCCATCTGGATGATCATTATCGGTATCGGGCAAGGCTCCAGCATTAGTCTGGCGCTCACTTTGATTGGTCTCCGCAGTGAAAATGCCCAACAGGCCGCTGCGCTGTCAGGCATGTCTCAGTCATTCGGCTACCTGCTGGCAGCAGTCGGGCCAATCTTTGTCGGCTATCTCTTTGACCAGACGCATTCTTGGACGATGCCGATTGTGCTTCTCATTGCTGCCCTGATCGTAATGGGAGCAGCCGGACAGGGAGCCGGACGAGATCGATACATTTTTCAGTCAGAAAAACAAAGAAATTCAGCATAAAAAGCGGGGAAAATATCTCCGCTTTTTTCTTTGAATATTTATGGTTTATTCATAAGTTTTTCATATTTGTTTTTTACAATTAGACACCATAAAGAGGTGAAAAACGATGAAAACCAAACGATTCGACGCAGCCCTTATTTTTATTTTGCTGGGAGCAGCTTTTTTGAATACGTATCACATTTGGCAGGATGATACAGCGAACCAGTACTATTTGGCGGCTGTAAAAAGCATGACGCAAAGCTTCCATAATTTCTTTTATGCGTCATTTGACCCTTCTGGATTTGTGACAGTAGATAAGCCTCCTGTCGTGTTATGGATTCAAACGATTTTCGCACTGATTTTCGGTGTTCACACGTGGAGTGTCATCATTCCCCAGGCTCTTGCCGGAGTTGGGTCTGTATTCCTTCTCTACAGAATGATTAAGCCGACTTTTGGAATTGGGGCGGCCCGCATTGCCGCACTTGTCATGGCACTGACCCCTATCGCAGTAGCTGTCAGCCGGACAAACAATATCGACAGCATGCTTGTTTTTACCTTATTGCTCGGTTCAGCTTGCCTGTTTCGGGCAGTAAAACAAGGCAAGCTGGTTTGGCTGCTGATGGCATTTGCCCTGATTGGGCTCGCCTTTAATATGAAGATGATGCAAGCGTTTATGGTATTGCCTGCATTTGTGTTATTCTACCTGGTTGCATCTCGGGTTTCTCTGAAGAAAAAAATCGGGCCCCTGCTTCTGTCTCTTGTCCTTCTGACAGGCCTTTCACTCTCATGGGCGATTGCAGTGGATTCAGCCTCTTCCTCAAGCCGGCCTTATGTAGGAAGCAGCCAGACTAACTCAGTGCTAGAACTGGCCTTTGGCTACAACGGCACAGAGCGTCTGCTTGGGCAAACTACGGGCCTGGCAAAGGGTGATATGAATGCTGCTGGCGGAGGGAACATGCAGAATCAAGACAACATGCAAGCGCCAAATGGCAACGGTTCATCTTTTTCTCAGAACAGAAATCAATCATTCGGAAACCATTCACAGGCGCCTCAGCCGCCTAACGGACAAACCGGCGCTCTCAATGGAGGCGGAGGCACACCTCCCACAGGTGGCAACGGGCCTGGAAATGGAGGGCCTGGCGGTGGAGGCGGAAAAAGCGTGAATATGTTCGGCACCGGTGATCCTGGACCGCTTCGTCTTTTCCAATCAGCACTTTCCGGCCAAATCAGCTGGATGCTTCCATTCTCATTGATCGGATTACTGGGCGCAATCGTCAGCTGGTACCGTGATCGCCGCGGACATGCTGCTAAAATGAAAGAAACGCTATTCTGGGCGGCTTGGCTTGTTCCGGTGGCTGGTTTCTTCAGCATCGCAGAATTCTTCCACCAGTATTATTTGATTATGCTGGCACCGCCAATTGCCGCCCTTTCTGGTATCGGATGGTATACGATGTACCGCTTATATAAAAACAATAAAGACTGGTCCAGCTATCTTCTGCCGGCAGCCGTTCTGATCACAGCCGCGTTCCAGGTGTATATTCTGAGTGCTTATACAAGCCAAATCGGCAGTGTATGGATGTATGTCCTAGGGCTCTTAGGACTGGGCATCACCCTTGCACTTCTGATGCTTAAACGCAGCCATCCGTTCAGTAAGCAGCTGACCATCATCAGCTTGTGCGTTCTGCTTCTCACACCAGTTTACTGGTCAGCAACGCCGCTTCTATACGGTGGCAACAGCGTCCTTCCTGAATCCGGCCCGCAGCTCAAAGGCTCAGCAAACGGCGGGAACATGTTCTCTTCAGAGGTCGACAGCGGGCTCCTGTCCTATCTGAGAAAACACAATACCGGCGAAGAATATTTATTTGCTACTTTGACAACCGTAACAGCTGCGCCATACATCATTTACGAAAATGAATCTGTTATGGCAATGGGCGGATTTAACGGCACGGATCCCATTCTGACTGTGTCGGAACTGAAAAAACTGATCAAAGAAGGCAAAGTGAAATACTTCCTTCTGTCAGAAAACAACTCAGGCAACAGCGAACTTGTTTCCTGGATTAAGAAAAACGGAAAAGAAATAACATCTGACGAGTACAGCGGTTCCTCCAGCAGCACGAACAGCGTGCAGGGAATGCGAGGAGGACCTGGCGGAGAAAGCCAGCAAACTCTTTATCTCGTGGAATAAAAAAAAGAGGCTTGGATGAATCCAAGCCTCTTTTCTATTAAGCTTCTTCTTTTACATGTACCTTTAACACAGCCTGCACTTCAGGATGCAGCTTCACAGGCACGTTCGTATATCCTAATGCACGAATGCCGTCCGGCAGTTCAAGCTTCCGCTTATCTACTTTAATGTTATGGTCTTTTTGGAGCTGTTCAGTAATTTGCTTGCTTGTCACTGAACCAAATAAACGGCCGCCCTCACCTGATTTTGCGCTAAGCTCAACAGTCAGTTTTTCTAATGTCTCTTTCAAGCTCTTAGCCTGCTCAAGCTCAGCAATGGCTTCTTTTTTCTCTTTCTGCTTTTGTCCGTTTAGCGCGCTGATGTTTGAAGCGTTCGCTTCAACCGCGAGGCCTTTTTTAATTAGAAAGTTATGCGCATAACCGTCTGCTACGTTTTTGACTTCGCCTTTTTTTCCTTTTCCTTTTACATCTTGTAAGAAAATAACCTTCATCTCTGTACGCCTCCCTCAAAATACTCATCTATGGCGTGCTTCAGCCGTTCCAGCGCTTCAGAAACTGAAATGCCGGACAACTGAGTCGCCGCATTTGTTAAATGCCCTCCGCCTTCCAGGGCCTCCATGATGATCTGAACATTTACCTCGCCAAGCGACCGCGCACTGATACAAACCGTTTGTTCATCCCGTCTCGCCACCGCAAATGAAGCCTCAACCTCACTCATCGACAGCAGCGAATCGGCAGCCTGCGCAATCAGCACTTGATCGAAGTATTCCTCTTCATTTTCAGGAAGAGAAGCAATCGCAATGTTATCTTTATAGAGGACCGTATGCTGGATCAGCTTCGCCCGTTTAATATAGGAATCAACGGTTTCTTTCAGGAACTTCTGCACCAGCACCGTGTCGGCGCCTTTTGCCCTTAAATAAGAAGCCGCATCAAAAGTCCGCGAGCCCGTGCGGAGAGAAAAGCTCTTTGTATCCACTATTATACCAGCTAATAGGGCTGTTGCTTCAATCATATTGATTTTTAAACGCTTCGGCTGATATTCAAGCAGCTCTGTCACCAATTCCGCTGTGGAAGAAGCGTATGGTTCCATATAAACGAGCAGCGGATCTCTGATAAACTCCTCACCTCTTCGGTGATGGTCGATGACCACGATATGTTCAATTTTATTGACCAGCCGTTCCTCCATGACGAGTGACGGCTTATGTGTATCAACGATCACAAGCAGTGTGTCATCATTGGAAATCTCCATTGCTTCTTCAGGCGTAATAAATCTTGACCACAGTTCTTCATATTTTTTGATTTCCCCAATCAAACGCTGCACACTTGATCCGATTTGGTTTGGGTCAATCACGATAAAACCATCTTTGTTATTTGCCTGAGCCACCTTTAAAATCCCGATCGCTGCGCCGATAGAATCCATGTCGGGGAATTTATGCCCCATGATAATCACATTGCTGCTTTCGGTGACGATTTCCTTTAAGGCGTGAGAAATCACGCGGGCCCGCACCCTTGTTCGTTTCTCCATTGGGTTTGTTTTACCGCCGTAAAACTTCACCTTGCCGTTTGGCAGCTTAATGGCTACCTGGTCTCCGCCGCGTCCCAGTGCTAAGTCCAAGCTGGATTGCGCCAAATCGCCAAGTTCTTTCAGGGAAGAAACTGAAGCCCCGACACCGACGCTTAACGTCAGCGCTACACCGTCAAACGAGGTTTTTTCCCGCACTTCATCAAGAATCGAAAACTTCGAATTTTCGAGTTCAGTTAAGATGTGTTCATTAAGTACAGCAATAAAGCGTTCTGAAGACGTCCTTTTCAAGAAGATCCCGTACTCCTGCGCCCAAGCGTTCAGCAAAGATGTCACCTGGCTGTTCATCGTGCTTCTCGTCTGGTCATCCAATCCTTGTGTCACATCATCATAGTTATCAAGGAAAATATATGCCAGGACGGTTCTTTCGTTTTCATATAGCTTTTCAATCTGAATTTGTTCTGTTACATCAAAGAAATATAAGAGACGCTCATCCCGTTTGATGACAACCCTAAACTTGCGGTCATTCAATGTAACCGTTTCCGATTCCACCTCTTGTTTGATAAGCGGCACTACCGATTCACAAGTATCGTAAAGTGATCTCCCCACTAAAGTGCTTTCATTAAAGCAAGAGGAAAGAAACGGATTTGCCCATTCTATATAATATTGGTCATTAAAAAGCATGATTCCAATCGGCATTTCCATCAATGCCTCTTCACCGACTTTTTTCAACCTGTAGGACAACGTAGAAATATAAGCATCAATCTCTTGTCGAATAAGAGAATCAGCACGCTTAATAAAAAACAAAATAACTGCCAGCAGCAGCACTTCGACGGTTCCTAATATCCAGTTAAAATAAAAGCTGATGAGGATTGTAATAATTGACAGAGCAATCAATGCATAGATGGGATACCGAAACAGCGGTTTTTCATAAAAGCTTGGCATTTCTATCACTCCCCACCATGTGAGTAAAACTCATGTTCACTTCACCTTATTCCTTATATGAAAGCCCATATCTAAAACGCCTAAAATGCGAATGGCTGCCATGAAGACCGGATGCACAAACCCAAGTATGACAGCAATCACAGCCGCAGCCTTTGGATATTGTTTCTTATGGCAATAGAAAAAGATAAATGATAAACCTTGGATGAAAATCAGAAACCCGAGTATAAACTCCCCATTTAAAGCGATAGAGTACAGCATTTGGCCTTTTTCTAAAGGCAAAAATGAAAGCATGACAATAATCAAATACAGTACTACAACACTTTGCGGAAACTTCAACTCTCTAAAAGGCTTTAGATTAGGAATATCGGGGGAGAATCGCCTTAAGAGCGGCTTAGCGATAAGGTAACTGAGGAAAGAAAAAATAACTCCTACCATCACAATAGCTGTTGGAAAAAGATATTGAACGATACCCAATTGTTCTTCCATCAGTTTTAATTGCTTCTCAAACTGTCCAGCATTGCCCGACTGCTTCGCTACAGTTTCTACAATATCAAGAGATTGCCGGTATTGTGTCATCGCCTCATCAATGATATTGATACCCAAAAACTGAATGCTTATCACAAAATAGAAGACAATACTAAGCATATAAATAAGAGCGCCCGAAATAATGGCGTGCCCGGGCTCTTTCCTTTTGAAAAAATGTCCCATGGCAATGCCGGCGCAAGCTGACATAAAAGCTACAATAAGCCCGTTAAAGGACCCGACAATAAAAACAACCGGAAGACTGACAGCGCCCATCCATATCCCTAGCTTCAATCCATGTCTGATCGTATACAAGATCATTGGCAGCGGCAGTGCAAATAACAGAATTGTTCCAATCACAGGAACATAAACGACCAGAAGCGTGATGATCGCAAACAGACTGATTAAAATAGCACCTTCCATTAAAGCTCTCGTTTGTTTCACTTAGTCACCTCGTATCATCCTGAACATACGAATAGAAAAGAGCAGCATAAACGACTGCTCTTTTTCATCGCTGCAACATACGTTACACCGAATGTTTTTATATCATCTCTAAATTTTACTTTTATATTTTAACATAAGTCCAAATCGCAAGTAAAATAACGCTAATGTTTCATGTGAAACATGAAAAATGAAAAGACATTCTTTGAAAAGAATGCCCATCACAATTAATGTTTATCATCCATAAAGCCAGAAGATTCCTTGTTTTTCTTTTTCGTTTTTCTGACATACATAAAAATTAAGATCACCAGTAAAAGGGTTGTTGCTTGCAGAACGCCGCTGCTAAACAAGAAAAAGTTCTTTATCATGTCCCACATTGTGTTTCACCTCTTTGTGCATGTTCTCAACCCGTATCCTATATAAGGTGAATTTCCCTTTTTAAAAACTTCAAAACATCATGAACAACATTGAGCATTGGGCATATGCTGATATGGAATCTGATCGATAAAGGAGAATTTTCACATGGATGAACGCAGAACATTGGCTTGGCATGAAACATTAGAAATGCACGAGCTGGTTGCTTTTCAATCAAACGGACTCATTAAACTGAAGAAAATGATAAGAGAAGTAAAAGACCCTCAGCTCAGACAGCTTTATAACGTGTCTATTCAGGGTGTTGAGCAAAATTTGAGAGAGCTTCTTCCGTTCTTTCCACAGGCTCCGCACAGAGAAGATGAGGAAGAAGAACGCGCAGATAACCCATTTTACAGCGGTGACCTGCTCGGTTTTGCTAAAACATCTGTCCGCAGCTATGCCATCGCAATTACAGAAACAGCAACACCTCAATTAAGAAACGTACTGGTCAAACAGCTGAATGCTGCCATCCAGCTGCACGCCCAAGTTTATCGATACATGTATCAGCATGGATATTATCCGTCTTACAACCTTTCTGAACTGTTGAAAAACGATGTCAGAAACGCCAACAGAGCCATTTCAATGAAATAAAACAAGCAGCAAAGGAGTTTTCCCTTTGCTGCTATTTCTGCTGATCCTTCAGTAAGCCGTTCGAACGATAAGATTCCAGCACGTCTCTGTTGGATTCTCCCCATTCTTTCATTTGCAAAACAATCGGTTCAAGCGTTCGCCCGAATTCCGTCAGAGAGTACTCAACCTTGGGCGGCACCTGTTGATAAACCTCCCGATGCACGATGCCGTCCGCTTCCAGCTCCCTCAGCTGAAGAGTAAGCATTCTTTGAGTAATACTCGGGCAGATTCGCCGAAACTCATTAAATCGTTTCTTGCCATCTATCATGTGATAAAAAAGAATTCCTTTCCACTTTCCGCCAATGACATCTAGAGTAAATTCAACTGGACAGCCTTCTTTGTTCGGGTATATATTCTTTTTTCCACTCATTCTTGACCCTCCAATAGTACCTTTTTTGATACTACATTACATTTTGCAACTAAGCTACCCAGTATTTTACACACCTTTTCTCCTTAGCTCAAAGAAAATGCTTCTTATTCACATCAATTTTTAAGGGTTTGCATGATTACACCTGCAGCCAGACGTGTTAAACTATATAAAGATTACACTACTTAAAAAAAGGATAGGAGCTATCATGGAAAAGATACTTATTTTCGGACACCAAAACCCAGATACAGATACGATTTGTTCTGCGATTGCTTATGCTGATTTGAAAAACAAACTCGGCTTCAATGCTGAGCCTGTCCGCCTCGGACAAGTCAACGGCGAAACACAATACGCGCTTGACTATTTCAAACAAGAAAGCCCGCGTCTTGTTGAAACAGCTGCAAACGAAGTAAACGGCGTTATCCTGGTTGACCATAACGAACGCCAGCAAAGCATCAAAGACATTGAAGAGGTTCAGGTTTTAGAGGTTATCGACCATCACCGCATCGCTAACTTTGAAACAGCTGAGCCGCTTTACTATCGTGCTGAGCCTGTAGGCTGTACGGCTACCATCTTAAACAAAATGTACAAAGAGAATAACGTGAAAATCGAGAAAGAAATTGCCGGCCTTATGCTGTCTGCGATCATTTCTGATTCCCTGTTATTTAAATCTCCAACTTGCACGGACCAAGACGTAGCAGCAGCAAAAGAGCTTGCGGAGATCGCTGGCGTAGATGCTGAAGAATACGGCTTGAACATGTTGAAAGCAGGCGCTGATCTAAGCAAAAAAACAGTGGAAGAGCTCATTTCTCTTGATGCGAAAGAATTTACGCTCGGCAGCAAGAAAGTCGAAATCGCACAAGTAAATACAGTGGACATTGAAGATGTGAAAAAACGCCAAGCTGAATTAGAAGCTGTGATCTCAAAAGTTGTGGCTGAGAAGAATCTTGATCTCTTCCTTCTCGTTATCACAGATATCTTAGAAAATGATTCACTTGCTCTTGCAATCGGTAACGAAGCAGCGAAAGTGGAAAAAGCGTTCAACGTTACATTAGAAAACAACACAGCCCTCTTAAAAGGCGTTGTTTCCCGTAAAAAACAAGTCGTTCCTGTCTTAACAGACGCAATGGCTGAATAAGCAAAAAGCATCCCGCGTCGGGATGCTTTTTCTTATTCACCCAGCTTCTCAATTTGTCCCATCACATCAGTAATTTGCTTTGCGTTTTGGACCAGGTCTGACTGCTCCAATTCTTTAAGCGATACCTTGCCTTCCTCGGCTTGTTTCAACACATCTTCAGCGCTTTTCTGCAAGGTTTCGTTATGTTCCTGAATGGTTTGATGAATCTCCGCTGCGGCATCAGGCGGCGTTAATTCATTAAAATCAGCGGCAGCCTTCTGAATCGACTCAAGCTGCGCTTCAAGTTTTTCTTTCGCCTCGGTGTCATTTACAGCTTTCTCAGCCAATTCAGGCGCTTCCTCTGCAAATGTCTTCACCTTCTCCACATAACCAGCTGCTTCACTCGTATAGTTCAATCCGTCGTTCACCTGATCAAGCATGCCACATCCGCCTGCACTCAAAAGTCCCACTCCGGCAAGTACTGTCAAAATGATCTTCATCTTCAGCCCCCTTATTGTTTCTTTTTCATTTTTTCTTTTAAGATCGGAATCAATTTCTCTTTCGCTAACGGCAGCCCTTTCCTCACCAATTCACGCTTCAGCCACTTTTTCAGCTTAGACATTCTGATGCTCCTCTCCCTTTTTGATAAAAATGAAAAAACTCCACCAATTTGGTGAAGTTCCTGAAACAAAAAGACCTTCACCAAATCAGATTTGGCAAAGGTCTCGCTAACAAATGAGATTGCCAGCAAAGCCGAGGACAACTTGTCCCGTAATGACGACTTTACTGTGAAAGCTACTCCCCTTTGGAGTGTTCATTTTTATTACTTTCATTCTAAAGCACCAATCTGTTCCGGTCAAATTCCTGCCGTTTATATAAAAGCGCGCTGTGGTATTTAAAATTTGAATGGTTTTTCCATCAGGAGATCATGCTATGACAGAGGAGGTTTTCATCATGAGTCAAGAGCGCGTGAAACGGCCTGGGCATACCAGATGGTACATATCTTCGTTACTTAGCGGCATTATTATTCTTAATTATTTTGACCGAGTGGCCATCTCGGTAGCGGCCCCTGCGATACAAGATTCGTTTCACCTTACTGCAACTGAACTCGGCATCGTGTTTTCCATTTACACCTATTCCTATACACTGATGCAGCTGCCTGTCGGAAGTTTGCTGGACCGTTTTGGGGTCGCATGGGTCACGAGGGTTGGAATGACAATATGGAGCTTTTTAACGATCCTTCTTGCTTTTTTGCAAGGAAAATTGCTGTTGTATCTGTTCCGGTTTCTCATTGGGCTGACGAGCGCCTCTGCGTTCCCTGCTGCCTCTAAAGCAACCGCTCTCTGGTTTCCTCCAAGTGAGCGGGGATTGGCAAACTCACTGTTTGATTCGGCCGCCAAGTTTTCAAATGTAATCGGCGCGCCATTGGTCGCCTTTCTTGTCACAACATTTGACTGGCGTGTCGCTTTTTTGACGATTGGATGCATCAATGTGCTGTTTACGATTTTTTTCTGGCAGTATTATGAACAGCCTGAACGGCATAAACGCATTTCTAAAAGTGAACTAAACTATATTCAAAAACACAATGCCATTACAACAGAGCAAATCCCTTACAAAACGGGCCCGCTTTTAAAAAAGCTTTTCACCAATCGGAAAGTATGGGGCTTAATGATCGGATTTACAGGGTACGGGTATACATTCAACCTGCTGCTCACCTGGCTTCCGACTTTCTTTAAACATACATACGGTATGGATCTCATGTCGTCCGGTTTATTTACAGCAGTGCCGTGGCTGATCTCAACCATTTCCGGAATTGCCGTCGGCGGCTGGCTCGTCGATTATTTTATTAAGAAAGGCTATCCTAACACCAAGGTGTACCGAACCGTAATCATAGTCGGAATGAGCTTTGGCTTTTTCTTTTTAGGCTCCATTCTGACGAACAATATTACCGTAGCCATTATTTGCATTTCCATCGGACTCGCCGGAATTTCAGCAACCGCTCCAGTCGGCTGGTCCATCTCCGCAGAACTCGCGCCGATCGGTTCCGTATCCATGCTGAGCTCCATGGTGAATCTCGCAAACAACCTGTTCGGAGGCATTATTGCTGCGTCACTGACAGGGTATTTGTTTGATGTGACAGGCTCCTTTACCCTCAGCTTTCTGGTAGCTGGTTTTGTGCTGTTGCTGGGATTGGTTTTTTATGTGTTTGTATTAGGGGATGTAAAACGAATTAAACTGGAATGAAGAGTGCTTGCTGAAAAGCACTCTTTTCTTTGAATCCGCCAGGTGTTATTTTCTTTCTCCCACATTCACTAGTCTGTCTTCGGACGAAAACACCACCATTTTATCCTTGACTCCAACCAAAGGTAAGGCCTCATAGTGAAAGAAGAAAGGAGGAGTCGGATGGAGAAATTAACAGTAAAAGAACTATCCAATATTGCGAATGTCACAATCAAAACGCTTTATCATTACCACAAAATCGGCTTGCTAGCCCCAAAGGAAATAAGCGAAGCCGGATATCGGTACTATGGTGCTGACGAACTAAAAAGACTGCAGGAAATCCTTTTTTACAAAGAATTAGATATTCCTTTGTCAGAAATCAAAAGATTATTAAATGAGGATGCTGAAAGAACAAGTACATTAGAAAAACAAAAAAAGCTGTTTGAAAAGAAAATTGAAAAGTATCAGCGTCTCATTCAAACAGTCAACACATCTTTAGAATACACGAGAAAAGGCGAAAACATGGATCATAAGGTAATGTTTAAAGGATTTGAAAGCGCTGAAGAATGGAAACAATCTTTAGCAGAACAAAATGGGTATTTAAAAGAGCGTTACGATTTTGAATTGGATACACATACAATCAATGTCGATGAAATGAACAAAATGGCAATAGAGGCTAAACATTTTCTTGATAGGATGGCTGATTTTTTAAGAAACGGCGTAACGTATCATGACCCTTCCGTGCAAGAGCATGTCATGAATCATCTTAAGTTCCTAAATCAGAACGGGCATCCGACAAGTAAAGAAGATTACGTAAAACAAACACGTTTTTTTATGCAAGATGATTTCCATAGAGGAATGTTAGAAGAGCAGCAAGCCGGTTTATCTTATTATTTGGTTGTCGTTGCAGAACACCTGTAGTGTTTTGTCACCCTTTATAGGGTGACAGCCATCAGGATTACGAGACAGCACCGCCAACAATCGAAACATTCTGCCGGTCAACGGCAAAACGCCGTCCGTTCCATTTTAATACGGTTTGAACATATCCCAATGAGTCGGCGTTATACCTTCCCGCTATCCGCTGGTACGCCAATAATTCGTATACGCCGTCTCTGTCAAAATCAACCGGATACAAGCCCGATAAAGGATTCACCCATCCTTCTATCGGCATTTTTAACACACCTTGGCTGTTATAAATCTCATTCAAATATTCCCTGCCTTTGTAAGTAAGGTCGAGGATATACGTTTCGTTTTGCTGATGACTGATGACGCTCGCTTTATATTGATTTTGATACCTCACACTGTACTTTAATTCATCATTCAATACATCTGAATTGAAAATTCGCCGGAACTGCCTGTTTAGATAGGCAAACACGTATGCATAAATAGCACCGCCGCTTCCCCCTGTATCTATTACCACCGCCACATCCTCAATCTTGTCGCCTGTCATATCCCCCAGAAAAAGTGACGGATTGTATCCCATATTGTTTTGAAGCTGAATCTGCTGCTCCTGATGGGTTCTGCCATCACGGATCACCAATGTGATATTTCTCCATAACAGGCTGCCGGGCATTTGATTTCCAGTTAGAAAGACCTCGTCAATAACGCCGTCTCCCGTTACATCGCCGCGAGTAGATGCAATGATTGCACGTGAGGAGACAGGCTGCCGAAATACGTATGGATGTTGAACAAGTCCTCTGCTTTCATAAAACCAATAAGGAGCCATTCTGATGTCATACACATTCAATTGTGTCACCTTCCCTAATCAGCTGAATGAATCATTATATGCAGGTATGGCACATCAAAGACATATCTTACACACCAATTAAATCCGTACCATATGAGTTATCAATTACACAAAGCCACTCGCCTTGCGCATTCTTCTTAAATACATAGGTCGCCCTTCTTTCCATCGCATACTCGGAGTCCTTTTTATCCGAATCAAGCAGTGTCTGAGAAAGGACGAGTACCGTGTCACCTGCTTCCAACAGGATCATTTCCCCTTGTTTCGGGACAATATGATGATTGAAATAGTTCGCAATCGTAATAAACGCTTTTTTGATTTCTTCTTTGCCTCGCGCGATCATGCCCGGCTTCACGACTAAAACGGCATCTTCCGAATAATAATTCATCAGTGTATCAAAATCTTCATTTTGGATTGCCAAATCACACGCAGAGATGATGTCTTTCAATTGCTGTTCCAAATGAATTCCCCCAATCATCATGATTGGATATATTATACATCGCTAGACCACTGAAACCGTGAAAACAAAATGAAAAGTATCCTTTTTTCCTATATAATCAAATAGATATATTTAACAAAGTACCCAAGTGAAGGGGTGAATATTATTGTCTGCGGAAGTAACGTTACATGACAATATACATCATGATTTAAGTGCGGATTGCCAGCACTGTTTTGGCCTGTGCTGTGTCGCCTTGCCTTATGCGAAGTCGGCAGATTTTGCTTTTGATAAAGACGGGGGCACGCCTTGCCGCAACTTACAATCAAACTATCAATGTTCTATACATAAAGATCTCAGAGAAAAAGGATTTCGAGGCTGCTCTGCATATGAATGCTTTGGCGCCGGCCAAAAAGTATCCCAAATCACTTATGAGGGAAAGGATTGGCGAAACAGCCCCGAAACGGCCAACCAGATGTTTGATGTTTTTCCTATCATGCAGCAGCTGCACGAAATGCTCTGGTATTTACATGAAGCTCTTTCTATAGATATAGCCAAGCCGATTCATGCTGAACTGAGAACCAGTTTCGAAAAAATAGAAAGGCTCACCAGACTCAGCAAAGAACGCTTGCTGACACTGCAGGTGGACGAGCATCGAGCTGAGGTCAATGAATGGCTGTTAAAAACAAGTGAACTGGTGCGAGCCCAAGCCCGCCATCCAAAACTCCCGAAAAAGGTCAGCCGGGGAAGTGTCCTGATCGGCGCGAAACTGAAAGGGCTTGATCTGCGAGGAGCAAATCTAAGAGGGGCGCTGCTCATAGCCGCCGATCTGAGAAATGCCGATTTGAGAATGACAGACTTTATCGGTGCAGATATGAGAGACGCTGATCTCAGCGGCGCCGACCTGACCGGGAGCATCTTTCTGACACAGGCACAGGTGAACGCCGCCAACGGCGATTCGAACACAAAGCTGCCGCTGTCTTTACGAATCCCTGCCCATTGGAAATAAAAAAGGACCCGCTAACGGTCCTTTTTTACTGATCAATTCAATCCTTTTTCGTTCCTTTTATCCGGCACTTTCGCACTTCTTGCCAAGTATCCCGACAGCCATAACGCAACCAGCAGCATGAAGGTGATCATACCGACAACGCCCAGCCAGTGAAAAACAGACCAGAATAGCCCTCCGATTGTTCCGAAAACACTTGAACCGGCGTAATAAAAGAACAAATACAGCGATGAAGCCTGTGCTTTGTTGTGAAGGGCTCTCCTGCCCACCCAGCTGCTGGCAACTGAATGCCCTCCGAAAAAACCGAATGTAAAGAGGGCAATCCCCAGAATTTTCACTGCCAGCATATTGTTTATCGTAAATAACGCACCTGCAATGACGATGAAAATATTCATCACCAATATTTTCGGATAGCCATACCGATCAACCATTCTTCCAATGAAAGACGAGCTGAAAATGCCTACAATCATCACAATAAAGATCCAGCTGGAAAATGCTTTATTAAGCGAATACGGCGGGCCCAACAGCACATACACAATGTAATTAAACAAGGCAACATTGCTTCCAAGCAGCAAAAAACCAATGAGAAACAAGCTGAATAGTTTACGGTCCCTCAAGTGGCCGATCAGAGACATTCCCAATTTCCCGAGCTTCAATTTTCTTGGCGTAAAATGCCTGGATGGCGGCAAATTCATACAAAATATAATACTAGCAATCAAACTAATGACACCAATTGCCCCCATCGCCATATGCCAATTCAAGTACTCGCTCAGGAGCCCGGAAACGATCCTTCCGAAAACGGCGCCGATTGCATTTCCGCTGATATACAGCCCCATCGCCGACCCAAGACTTCCGGGTTCAATTTCTTCCCCGAGATAAGCCATCGCAATCGACGGAAGGCCTGCGAGCGCAACGCCTTGAATGGTTCTCAATACGAGCAGCGTATGAAAGTTCGGACTAAAGGCCGATGCCAGACAGAGAACCGATGCGGCCAGCATGGAAATACCCATAATCGGCTTGCGCCCCCACACCTCGGATAATGAACCAAAGACAAGCATGCTCACAGCTAACAGCATTGTGGTAACAGATAAAGAAAGACTCGCCGCAGTAGGCGTTACATGAAATTCCCGCGTGAATTCCTCCATGAGCGGCTGTACGCAATATAGAATCGCAAATGTATTGAAACCCGCAGCGAAGAAAGCAAACGTAATTTTTCGAAAAACCGGTGTGCCTTTTCGAATGTATGTCATCGGGACTTTATCGGTCCCTCATCATGTTGTGGAGCACTGCCATTCATAAACAATCATCCTTTATTTCTTCCGAATTCAAACATCCTCGAGTCTGTTTATATTATTATCTTAGCACCGTTGATATATGTTGTATAATGCATATAAAATATCGTTTTCATGCTTACATGTAATAAAGGAGAGATGATAATTGGAATGGGAACAACTTGAATATTTTCAAACACTGGCCCGGATGCAGCACGTCACGAAAGCCGCAAAAAGCCTCTCCATCACACAGCCTGCACTTTCACGCTCTATCGCCAGGCTGGAAAATCATTTGGGCGTCCCGCTATTTGACAGGCAAGGACGATCCATCAGCTTAAATCAATACGGACACATTTTTTTGCGGCGGGTTCAGGCGATGATGAAGGAGTATACCGAAGGAAAAGAAGAAATCCAAGCCTTATTAAAGCCAGACCAAGGCGTAGTCTCTCTCGGTTTTTTACATACATTAGGCACCACGCTCGTGCCCGATCTCATCGGCTCCTTTCAGCAGGAATACCCCAACATTGCCTTCCAGCTGAAGCAAAACCACTCTTATTGGCTGCTTGAACGATTAAAATCCGGGGATCTGGACCTCTGTCTCCTCGCTTCGATTAAGCCTGAAGATCCGATCCAATGGATCAAGCTGTGGAGTGAAGAACTCTTTGTATTTGTGCCAAATGATCATCCATTAGCCAGTCGCGAAAGCATTACCCTGAATGAGATTGCCGGGGAGCGTTTTATTTTATTGAAAAAGGGCTATGCGCTTCGGATGACGGTCGATGAGCTGTTTGAGAAGGCCGATATACAGCCGAACATTATGTTTGAAGGAGAAGAAGCAGCTACTGCCGCAGGTTTTGTGGCAGCCGGACTGGGCATATCTATTCTCCCAGACCTGAAAGGCTTAGACCAAAGCAAAATCACCAAAATCCGCGTCAGCTGGCCGGAATGTCAGCGTGTCATAGGAATTGCCTGGATAAAAGGCAGGTTTTTATCACCGGTTGCTGAGACCTTTAAACAATATGTGATCAGCCATTTTTCTGAGTAGGGAGGATTCAAGCATGAATGTCAAAAAAATCACGTCAGAACAGGATTTACATACAGCGTTTGAAATCAGAAAGGCAGTATTTGTAGAGGAACAAGGCTGTCCCATTTCGGATGAATTCGATGAGTTTGATACACTCCACGGTGATTGCCAGCACATCCTGGCTTATCATCAGAATGTACCTGTTGGCACTGCACGTGTCCGTATCGTTGGCCACACGGGGAAACTGGAACGAATCTGCATTCTGAAGTCTTACCGCAAATTCGGTTTGGGAAAAGTGATCGTCGTTGCATTAGAACGTATTGTGAAAGAACAAGGCATTTCTGCCTTCAAACTGCACGGCCAGACACAGGCGGCAGGCTTTTATGAAAAGCTCGGCTATCAGACTGCATCAGAAGAATTTATGCTGGACGGCATTCCGCATGTGCTGATGACAAAACAAGACGATTCTGCGCTATAGATTGTTCACAAATTTGTCACTTATGAGCATGAACAGTTCATTGGTATACTAATCACCGATTATGAAGAGAAGGAATGATTGTATGCCAGCAAATAAAAAAGAGAGTCTTATATTTGGCGTGATGATGTGTTTTGGAATGGTCTGCGTCATGTCGATTTACAATGCCATCATCAACGGAGCCATTCAGGATTTTTCACTTATGACCGTTTTTGAAATGGTCATCGGTTTTATGGTCGCCCTCCTGTTAGATTTACTGTTAGTGGGCCCCCTCGCCAAGAAGATTGCATTCCGCATGCCGTTCGACAAGACTAAAAAAATTTATGTCATCCTTGCCATGTCAACTTGTATGGTGATTGGTATGGTACTTTGTATGTCTGTGTTCGGTTTAGTGACAGCGGTTCTGGCAAATGGGCTGAACGGGGACAGCCTCTTCAGTGCTTACCTTATGATGGTGTTGAAAAATTTCATCCTGGCCTATCCATTGCAATTACTGATTATGGGCCCATTAGTCAGAGGGATTTTCATGAAATTTGTAAAACCAAAGCTCACAGCCGCAATTTAAATAGAAAAGGAGTGAGCCTGACACTCACTCCTTTTGCTCATGAATCGAATGTAAAACAAGCTCCGCAAAAGCCTCTGCGGCAGGCAGCTGCCATTTTTTCTTTTTGGGTGTGAGTAAATCGGATCGAGGGCTTCACCATGCTGGAGATTTTTCAGCTTATGTTTTTCACTTCCATTAATCCCTATACCTTACCACATAGTTTTTATACAATTCTTCGTTATAAAGGATTTCTTCGCCATGTGAAGAGCAAATGAGCGTTGGTTTGATTTGATCTATGATTGAGCCGCTATCGATGTTCTCATTTATATCAACACTGAATCTTCTTATAGGTGGGTGTAAATCCTCCTTACTTGTGATAAAAAGGTCGCCCGTTAATAGCGTACGATCGATTTTATGATCATACACGACATGCCCCGGCGAATGGCCAGGTGTTAAATAGTATTTCAGAGGCAGGTGAGCAAGCCTTTGCTCCGTCAGCGGCTGGACAATATGGGCTACCCCTGTGTTCTCCACTTCATTTTTGTTCGGATAAGGCGCTTCTCCATTGATATATATAAGTTCTTTCTGGTGGGCATAAATCGGAATATCAAATCTCTCTAACCATTTTGATGCACCTCCGATATGATCACTGTGGCCATGGGTAAGCAAAATGGCTTTTGGATCGCCGATCGCTAACGCTGCCCTAATTTGAGCATCAGCAAAACGTTCTATTCCCGTATCAACAATATAAACATCATCACCATCTTTGATAAACCAAGTATGAACCGGAATACGAAGAGGCACATCAAGCTCAAATTCACATTGAAAGACATGTTCTGATAGTTGTCTCAAATTCACGCAAACCATCTCCTGTGGAAATTTTTTGATAGTTTTAAAGAAAACAGAAGTGAACTAGATTCTTGAGAAGGAGACGCCGATTTTCGTCAGCATCAGCTCAACTTGTAAACGTTGTCCATTAATAATCCCTTTTGTTCCCCTTGTTAACATTGTCCATTAATAATCCCTTTTGTTCCCCTTCTTCACATATTCCCAATCACGTTCTATATTCTTCCTCACTCTATGAAGGAGTGCAGAAATGGTTTCCTTTTCCTCTGAAGTAAAACCGGACAAGGCCACTTCCGTGGAATGTTCTCCTTCTCTTCTTAACAATGGATATACCTTTTTCCCTTTCTCAGTCGGGAACAGTTTTTTTATTTTTTTATTTTGCTCATCCGGCAATTTTTGAATAAATCCCTGCATTTCCAGCTTCTTAATGGCCCGCGCGGCCGTTGTCCGGTCCACTTTTATCATTTCCGCCAATTTTTCTTGAATAATTCCCGGATTTTCGTATATACGTACGAGATAGAGATACTGCCCTCTTGTTAAGTCTAAATCTTTAAATTCGATGTTGCTTATGGAATCCAACGCTCTTGCTATCATGCCGATCTCACGCAAAATATCATTCATTCCTAAAACCCCTCACGTATTTTTGTTGCAATTACAACAAAAATGTTTTAACCTTACTATTATAAGACCACATGCATGCTGTACAGTCCAGACTAATATCAGAAAAGGATTGATTCATAATGAATATAAAAAGAATAACAACTGAAGCTGATTTACATGAAGCTTTGAATATTAGAAAGACGGTTTTCATTGAGGAGCAACATGTATCGGAATCCGAAGAGTTCGATGAATTTGATACGCTCCAGGAACAATGCCAGCATGTCTTGGTATATCATGAGAATCAGCCTGTCGGCGCGGGCCGTGTGCGCATCGTTGACCATACAGCAAAGCTGGAAAGAATCTGC
This sequence comes from Bacillus sp. FSL K6-0255, assembly GCF_045040725.1. NCBI lineage: Bacteria > Bacillati > Bacillota > Bacilli > Caryophanales > Bacillaceae > Bacillus > Bacillus sp. FSL K6-0255. The sequence continues at coordinate 4,057,385 of NZ_CP150278.1, forward strand.
ATCCTAAAACCTTACCGTAAGTACGGATTGGGGAAAGTCATCGTAAGCGGGTTAGAAGAAATCATAAAAGAAAAAGGACTGACTGCATGTAAGCTGCATGGTCAAACACAAGCAGCAGGCTTTTATCAAAAACTGGGCTACCAGATTTCTTCACAGGAATTTATGGAAGACGGCATCCCTCACGTCCTGATGACAAAAGAAATATCGCGGATTTAACATGAAATATATTTTTTACGGATTAGGCATACTCATATTAAGTTTGGGCATTTCCTTAACCATACAATCAGGACTCGGCACATCACCCTTCGATGCCCTTTTGGTTGGTCTGTCAAAAGAAGTCGGACTTACCGTAGGAAGCTGGGAGGTCCTTATTTCTGTGATCCTCCTAATCTGCAACGCTATATTAACGAGAAAAAAACCTATTTTGCTGGGCTTGATTACAGCATTCATTACTGGAATAGGCATTGACCTATGGTTGTTTGTTGTAAAAAACACCATCTATCTAAATGCGTTGTTAAGCAAACTGATTTGTTTCGGAATTGGTTTGGTGCTCATCGGTCTTGGAACAGCCATCTATCTTCAGACGAAATTCGCATCAACACCCATCGATCATTTAACACTTATTATCCGAGATCTCTCCAAAAGAACAATCTTGTTTTCAAGAACATTGGTATACGCTCTTTTCTTAGTATTAGCCATCATCTTTAAAGGCCCTATCGGCATCGGAACCCTATTAACCGTCTGTTTGGGAGGAATGATCCTTCACGTTTTTATGCCTATTGTGGAAAAACAATTCTTATCAAAAAAAAGAAGGGGTTAAAAAACCTCTTCTTTGAAAAAACGAAACGCAAAACAAGCTACGTTTCGTTCAATAATTTTATGATAAATTAAAATTTATAGTACCAAAAAATCGCAATTTCATTTGCTGTTGGAAGATTGGAATAAAGCATCGTATCAACTGCACCTATTATAAATTGATGTTTGGCATAAAAATGACAAGCTGAAACATTAATATCTTGTGTTTCAAGCATAAGGCCACAAAATTTATTCTCCTTTGCCCACTCAATCGCTTTATGTAATAATGCTGTTCCAACGCCTTTTTGTCTATAGTCTTTTGCAACGGCAATGTCCTCTATTAGTGCATACCCATTCCAGTTAGAACGAATCTTAATCCGGCCGATGCAGTTGTTTTCAACATAATATAAAAAGACAACCTTCCCTTCATCTTCAATATAACTAACATCCATTTCATCATCTTCATATTGTTTAAAATAAGGTTCAGAAAATCGTTCCTCAGTATATGTCCAAACACCGTTTTCAAAAGCAGGTATCATTCTCCCAAAAACAACGAAAGGTTCATTTGGTTTATTGAAATCTTTCAAATTCATTTGAGCCATTTTCTTGATCATATCAATCCCCTCCTAAACGAGATTATATTAGCATACTCGTTTCGATCAATAACAGCTTCCAAAAGGGCACTCTTTAAAAGAACAGCATCCATTACCTTTTATATATAGCGATTTTTCTATTTCACTGTCTTAATGGGGTATTTCAACAGAGGCTTGTGGTACAGTAAAAAGGAATAGAAACAAGAGAAAAGAAGATGAACCTATGCCCACTAACAATAAACTCAATGAGAAATATCATACTTCCTTCAACTCGCCCACAACCCTGTTGACTAGTATCCGTGGAGAGAGGAAGCTTTGACACAGCTTCTGCCATTGATGACATCTCTATTGAAGTATCCAAAGGACAACCAAGGATCGCTCTTTGACTTTTTCAAGAAGAAAGTAGAGTGAATAAAGGAGTGATTGAGTATGTTAACAAGAGAAGATATCTTTAAACACGTCAAAGAAAAATACGGTACATCGCCTGATTACCCGTGGGAGAAATACCCAAACTATGCTTCTTTGAGACATACATCAAACAAAAAATGGTACGGTCTTATCATGAATGTTCTCCCAGAAAAATTAGGCTTGGATGGTCATGGCGAAATAGATATTCTAAATCTAAAATGTCCCCCTGAAATAAGTGATAGCTTAAGAAATGGGGAAAATGTCTTACCCGGATATCATATGGATAAGGAACATTGGATTTCAATTGTTTTAGAACGGACAGATCCAGAAGGCGAAATCTATAACTTAATCGAGCAGAGCTTTCATTTAACCAAGTGAAGATAAAGAGTGTTCCGGCTAATCAAGCTGCGAAGAGTAGTGGGCACTTTCATTTTAGGATACTGTTCTTCACTCAGTCCATAAACGCAACTTAGTCTATCTGGTGCGAGAGTGGGAGAAGAATTTCTACCAACTTCTTATGGAAAAGGATGAATAGTTATGACAAATAACTTAAAACAGAGAAGAATCATTTTAGATTTAGCAGTTACTTTAGATGGTTTTATTGAAGGGAAAAATGGAGAAGTTGATTGGTGCATTATGGACCCTGATATGGGGTTTACTGATTTCTTAAATCAAATTGATACTATTTTATATGGCAGAAAAAGCTACGATTTATGGGGACAATATATTCCAAAAGATGAGGACCCTGATACAGAAAAGGAAATTTGGAAATTGGTTCATAGTAAAAAGAAATATGTTTTTTCCAGAACACAAAATGAGATTGATAATCAAGCCATATTTATAAATGATAATATTCTTGAAGAAGTAAATAACTTGAAGAAAAAGTCTGGCAAAGACATCTGGCTATATGGTGGAGCGAGTCTCATTACAACTTTTATAAATTTGGGGCTTGTTGATGAATTTAGATTATCTATTCACCCTGTTGTTTTGGGAGAAGGAAAACCGTTGTTTATTGATGTAAAACAGAGGATAAATTTAAAAATGGTGAATACAAGAACATTTTCCTCTGGCGTTGTGCAAATCGTTTATCATTGGAATGGCTAAAAAAATCTTTCCCTCCAAAATATACATTGTAAGGTAACACTCGACAGCTATTTTTCTTATTGAACTAAAGGGGACTCCAATGGGTTCCCCTTAATACTATTGAATTATCAACATCAAATTTTAACAGAGCTAAAAATATCCATTCTCTTGTATTAAAAGAAGAAGACTGGAAAGGACGCATTAACATAATTAAACATTATTTTATATTTCATTCTCCCTCTTTTAAGTAAATCGGCTAAGTTTTGTGTTTATAAAAAAACGAAAGAAGGTGATCCTATGCCCACTAACAATAAACCCAATAGAATTAATCGCTGAGAAGTCTACTTATTTTACTTCAACATGCTCATAACCCTGTGGACTGGTTCCCTTGGGGAGAAGAAGCATATGAAAAAGCGAAACGCGAAAACAAGCCTGTTCTCGTATCTATGGGGTATAGCTAACGATGGCTAATCTAAAGAACATGCTATTGATGCCATGTTTATTCATTTTACAAAAAAGGATCAACCTTGGATTACTTTCACAAGATTGACCCTTTCACTCATTTAGCGATGCCTCCGCGAACGTTTATATACATTCAAGATTACTAGCCAACAAATAACAATGGTCCCTGCAAAAAGTATGAGCATATTGCTATACAAATAGGTAGAGTGATCAACGTCAATAGGCAGCAGCCTATGGTCTAAGAAGCCGATAGATAATAAACCGCCTACAATCGCAATACCCGTTCCCTCTGATAAAAAGCTCGTGAAATTAAGCAAACTCATTCCAGCGCCCGCTTCCTTTTCTTTCAAACTGCTAGACACAACTGTAGATATAACTGTTTTTGTGAAAGATAGCCCCCCAAAAACAAAAATTACTATAATTGTCATGATCCATGGTGCTGCATCTATAAAAAAGGCAGCGATTAAAAAGCCGGAAGAAAGCAAGGCACTTCCAATAGTTAGTACATACAAGGAACCTTTCCGATCAACAAGCAATCCCCCAATGTAACCGAAGATGATGACACTCATTGTTCCGGGGAAAATAATGCCGCTTCCAATTGCTGCAGTACTTAAATGGTGAACATCTTTCATCATGTAAGGAACCATAGAGACAAATCCTGCTGCTGTACCAAATATTAGTCCTCCGTAAAGGGTTCCAATCACAAAAAAGACGTTTTTCCCTAATTCAGGGTCAACAAAAGGGTCCTGAGCTTTCCTAATGTGTTTTACAAATATGAAGAAAGCAAGAATACTGATGATCAGAAAAGAAAATCTATAAGATGTTGTAAACAGCATAAAAAATAAGATACCTGCAGACATCAATATAATCCCTGCCATATCAATGTGTCCTCTTATTCTCTCTTCCTTTTTCAACAATTTTATAAGGAATGGAACGGTGATAATTGTTGCAGTTGGAATAAGCAGCAAATACGACCAATGGATATAATGAGCAACCATTCCGCCAATAGCTGGCCCAACACCTTCTCCCATTGCTACCAGGGACCCGATCAGGCCAAATGCTTTCCCCCTGTTCTCTTTTGGAATATAGCGCGCAACGACAACCATCACAAGAGCTGGGAATGCGGCTGCACCAATCCCTTGAATAAATCGGGCTAGAATGAGAATAGGAAAGAAAGAGTGTCCAACAAATCCAATGATCGACCCTAAGCCATTTACCATAATCCCAAATAGAAGCAGATTTTTGATGCCCATCTGGTCTGATAGCTTTCCATATAGAGCTGTTCCAATGGAGAAGGTTAACATAAAGGCAGTATTCACCCAGTTTGCACTTGCTGGCAGTTTATTAAACTCGTTGGCAATATCAGGTAATGAGACGTTCAGAACCATTTCATTTAATACGCTGAAAAATGATAGAACACAAAGCCAAATCAAAACTTGATTGTGCCGTAAAGTTGATTGTGAATAAGACGTATTCACAATTTCCCCTCCATTAATGAGGGCAGACGCAGTTTATAGGGTCATTGATACGCTTCCCTCTTTTAATTGTACCCTGTTCATTTTATTGCACTTCATAATAACTCCCCCTACATTTGATTGATATGATCTTATTATATATAGACTAAGGTTTAAACTTTTACTTTTTTTATAAAAATTTGACCAGATTGCGAAACAAGGAAAAACGTTATTCGCATTTATCTCAAGTGGCAAAATGAAACATTAGTTTATATTTTCACATCACAATTATCGATAAGCAGTCAGTTATTGTATTTGTTTAGGATAACTGTGGTAACCTGAATATAACCAACTTAGGAAGAAGCTGATCCCATGCCAAACAAAAGCAAACCCAATAGATTAATCGCTGAAAAGTCTCCTTATTTACTCCAACACGCCCACAACCCCGTTGACTGGTTCCCGTGGGGGGAAGAAGCATTTGAAAAAGCAAAACGCGAAAACAAGCCGGTTCTGGTCAGCATCGGTTATTCGACTTGTCATTGGTGTCATTTCTCTTAGAATAACCAAAAAGGCAACCAGTTTCGGCTGCCTTTTTAATAGTTATAATTTTTTAGAAACCCAAGTTTAAAAACTTTTTCTCTTCTAATTTAAAGACTGTCGTCTTTTCTTTGGGTTGATTCCATGTTATTCTGACTTCTAACCTATGACCCTTAATATCTTCCTCGGGCATATATTCAAAGGTTGAAATGTGGTCAGGTTTTTCCCCACCGTCTTTTAAACTTTCACCATTATATTCAGATAGAGAGTAAGGACCATTCTCTTCATAAACTTTTCCATCGACCATCAATTCAATTTGTTTAATAGTGATTTTATTTTCTTTATTTTCATTACCCTGCCAGTATAAGTTTAGAAAATAATTTGGCCCAATTGATGTTTTACTTGACTTTTCAATGGAAACTTTCCATTCATTGTCTTTACTTGTCCCTTTATAAAGATCCTGTTGATCATATATCGAATACAAAACAACAAATATCCCCAATAAAACCACTATCGGAATGATTATTTTCATTATTTTTCTTTTTTTCACATACTCTACTCCTATATTTTTCTAAAAAAATTAAATATAAACCAAAAGAATGATATAGTAAATAATGGTTTCACTAGTGATTATACCAAATTAGCTTATGGAAAAACAGAGGTGTAGAAAGTGAAAAAAAGATTTTTTTGTTTCATTATAGTATCTTTGATACTATCTTTATTCGTCATACCAAAAGTAACTTTAGCTAAAGAAACTGAAACTTTTTCTACGGATTCTTATACATTAAAGGATACACAAAATGAAGTCATAAAGTATCTTAAGGACAATAAAAAGAATTACAAAATTGGATCAGAACAATTTGTTAATTTCTTAGAGTCCGCAACAAAACTAGATTTCAAAAAATATAATAAAGATTTAATACAAACATATTCCAGCATCTACCTAGCCGAGAATGAAGAATATCAATTCGAACAAGCTACAAAAGATAATAAAGATAAAGAAGAAAAACCTTTTGTGTTAAGTAATTCTTTGTTAAATAAAAAAATCAAAGAAATTAGAGTGAAAAATGAAGATGAAAATACTGAAGTTGATAATGAAGTAAAAGACTTACAGTCCCAACCTTCATTAGAGTTTAATGCTCTTTCAAGTTATAACAGAACAAATGCAAAAAAATATATGACAAAAAATTGGAAGAACACATCCAGCTCTTTATATGGATATCTAGGTGGTAGTGGCGGTGACTGTACAAACTACGCATCTCAAGTGGTTCACGCAGGTGGAATGCCTACTAGCTTGAAAGGTTATTATGGCAGTCATTATACCCAGACTACAACGGGTTGGTTTTCAGTTAAGGAATATCGAGTCCAGGGAACATACAAAATTAATTACTCTACTTCTTGGGTCAGAGTTAAAGATTTCTATGGCTACTGGACTGGTACTAAAAAACATAAAGTTTATTCTAACTTAACTGCCTCACAAGTATCAAAGAAAGTTTCAACTGGAGATGTAGTGCAAGTCTATAATAAAAACTCCGGAAACTGGTTCCATACCGTTGTTGTTTATGATGTAAAAAAAGGAGAAACAAGATTTTCAGCTCACTCTAGTGAACAATTATATGCACATCTACCATTTGAGTTCAAAGGAAGTAAGTATAGCTTTAGAGTTATTAAGTTCTAAAGAAAAATAAAAAGAAGCTGCCTAGATAGTGGCTTCTTTTTTTATATGTGCAATAACGTGTTGTTGGTAGCCTAGGATAATCAACTCGTGTGGAATAACATAAGGCATTTTAAATGGTAATACAATTGTTCAAATAATACAGTTTTACCTTTTATATCATTCATTTTTAAAACCTGCAATCCGTAACCATGCGGTAGCAGGTTTTTTTATTTGCTTGACTTAGAGTTAACTCTAAATTGTAAACTAACTTTAATTAAATGAGAGGGATGATGTTGTTGTATTCCATTAGTAAAGCTGCTGAGAAGACTAGTATTAGTTCGTATACATTAAGATATTACGAAAAGATTGGGTTACTTCCACCACCAAAACGAAAAAACAGTGGAAGGCGTTTTTATACGGAGACTGATATTCAGTTCATGTTATTCCTGAAAAGTTTAAAGGAAACAGGTATGTCTTTGGAGGATATTAATGAGTTTGTCAAAGACGGATGCATTTTGGAAAAAATCAATTCGGATGTTAAATCGGCACAACTCTCCCCATCTATAAATAAACGTATTGAGATTTTAACCAAGCACTTAGAGAAAATGGAAATTAAAAAAAGGGAGCTGGAAGAAGTGATTTCTACTACAAAAGGAAAACTGGATACATATTATTCAATTTTGAAAGAGGAAGTGGAAAACAAATGAAACATTTAAATATATACATAATGTTACTTGGCTTCTCTATTTTCACGGGAGCTACTTTTAATCTTGCAAAATATACAGTTGGATATTTTTCTCCATCGTCTTCTGCGGCATGGCGTTTCGGTTTAGCGGCTGCAGTGATGCTCATCATTTTGATTTTTACTGAAGGTATAAAGAAGAGTCAATTACGGAAAAACGCCGTTTCATACATTGTTCTTGGAATTATAGGAATCTTTGGATTTAATGCCTTGTTTTTTGTTGGTTTAAAATATACATCTCCCGTTAACGGAGCATTAATAATGGGGCTGAATCCTTTATTAACAGCAATTCTCGCTCGAATTATCTTAAAGGACAACATGACAAAAAAACAAGTACTCGGCATATTCTTTGCATTCATCGGTGTATTGTTAGTCATTACACAAGGTTCTATCGAAACCATTAAAACCTTATCAATTTCAGGAGGAGACTTAATAATCTTTACAGGTAACGTTTGTTGGGCACTTTATGGCGTACTTGGACGTCGGTTTGTAAAGGATGGTACACCGCTATCTACAACCACTTATACGATGGTTATTGGTGCTGTTAGTTTAATAGTAGTTTCCTTATTTACATCCAAACCTGTTTCTTTATCGAACATCCCGATTGGAGTTTGGGGGGCAATTGCTTTTATGGCTTTCTTTACAAGTGTTTTGGGTTACCTATGGTGGAATCAGGGGATTAAAGAGATTGGGGCTAGTAAAACATCTTTATTTTTCAACCTTGTTCCCGTTGTAACGATGATTATTTCATTTGCAATTGGAACACCGATAAAGGTATTTCAAGTTATTGGGGCTGTGTTAGTTATATTAGGCGTTTTAACCGCTTCGGGGGTAATACGTATTCCTAAGTACAATACTAAAGAACAGTCAGCTATATAAAGAAATAGGGATTAATTATGCGAAAATGTGTTAAGTTAAATATACACTAATTATAGGAAGAAGGTGATCCCATGCCAAACAAAAGTAAACCCAATAGATTAATCAATGAGAAATCACCATACTTACTCCAACACGCCCACAACCCTGTGGACTGGTACCCTTGGGGAGAAGAAGCATTTGAGAAAGCGAAACGCGAAAACAAGCCGGTTCTGGTCAATCGGTTATTCGACTTGTCATTGGTGCCGCACTATAAAATCAAAAAAATCCATCTTGATTAACAAATCAAAATGGATTATATGTTAATTTTTTTCTAATGCTATTTTTGCTCCTAAAGAAACAAGGGCTATACCAGTTATCTTGTCAAAGACAAATTCAACAGACGGTTTTTTAAACCAAGAACCAATGAATTTAAGAAGGTAGACATATATAAGGAACCATGCTAACACTATCAAGATGAATATTCCTGCTAAAATTATTGATTGTAAAATTACATTTCCACTTAAATCAATAAACTGCGGAAGAAAAGTGATATAAAAAATAATAGCTTTAGGATTTAATAATGTACTTGCTATGCCTTGAAAATAGCAAGTTTTGTTTTTTGTTCCTTTTTGAGATGCCCTTACCGCCACTTCCATGTTTTCTTCTTTATTCTCTTTCTTTTTAGATAGCAATGCTTTAATTCCAAGGTAGAAAAGATAAACTGCCCCGGCATATTTGATTATTTCAAAAAGCACCATAGATTTTGCAATAATAGCAGTTAAACCAAGTACAGACGCTGTGGCAAATATAATATGTGAAGAAACGATACCATATGCTGTCATCCGACCACCTCGGCTACCATTAGCAAGGGCATTTTTAGTCACTAGAACAAAGTCCGGTCCAGGTGTCATGATGATAACCAGTGCTACTGTCAAAAACATATATAAATTTGGCAATACAGCACCTCCTCCCGATTTTGTTAACTTCAAGAATATCAATAACCTTATCATAACAATTATACTGTTTCAATAATCATTCTTTTTCCTTAATGAATAGTAATCACAAACTTGGACAGAGTTTAGTTTGGAGTTTAATTTGGAATTTAGATTTAACAATTTATTCAACAAATTCTCTAAAAATAACTTATCCGTTTTGGATTAAGAGCATAATTCTATATCAGTTGTTATGAACCCCCCGCTGTCCATTCCTTCAACCATAGATTAGTTTCCTCTAGAAAGAAAAAATAAAGAATAAACTAAACAGCATTATGGTACAGTAAAATTATATCAACAATAATGAAAGAAGGTGATCCCATGCCCACTAACAATAAACCCAATAGATTAATCGCTGAGAAGTCTCCATATTTACTTCAACATGCTCATAACCCTGTAAACTGGTTCCCTTGGGGAGAAGAAGCATTTGAAAAAGCGAAACGCGAAAACAAACCTGTTCTCGTATCTATTGGGTATAGCTAGCTCGGGTAGCTACACGCACATGTCATTGGTGCCACGTTATGGCCCACGAAAGCTTTGAAGACGAAGAAATCGCGCGTCTTCTCAATGAACGGTTTGTGGCGATTAAAGTCGACCGGGAAGAACGGCCGGATGTGGATTCTGTTTATATGAGAATCTGCCAGCTGATGACCGGGCAGGGCGGCTGGCCGCTGAATGTGTTTATCACGCCTGATCAGAAGCCGTTTTACGCGGGTACATATTTTCCAAAGACGAGCAAATTCAATCGTCCTGGTTTTGTTGATGTGCTTGAGCATCTGTCTGAGACGTTTGCGAACGACCGCGAGCATGTCGAGGATATTGCGGAGAACGCCGCTAAACATTTGCAGACCAAAACAGCCGCCAAATCAGGTGAAGGCCTTAGCGAGTCAGCGATTTCCCGGACATTCCAGCAGCTTGCCAGCGGGTTTGATACGATCTACGGCGGTTTCGGGCAGGCACCGAAATTTCCGATGCCCCATATGCTGATGTATTTGCTTCGTTATCATCACAATACGGGGCAGGAGAACGCTTTATACAACGTGACGAAAACGCTGGACAGCATGGCGAATGGCGGCATTTACGATCATATCGGCTATGGGTTCGCCCGCTATTCGACCGATGACGAGTGGCTCGTTCCCCACTTTGAAAAAATGCTGTACGACAATGCGCTGCTGCTGACTGCTTATACAGAAGCCTATCAGGTCACGCAAAACAGCCGCTATAAAGAGATTTGTGAGCAGATCATTACGTTCATTCAGAGGGAAATGACTCATGAAGACGGAAGCTTTTTCTCTGCTTTAGACGCGGATACAGAAGGAGAAGAAGGAAAGTACTACGTGTGGTCAAAGGAAGAGATTCTGAAAACGCTCGGGGACGATCTCGGAACGCTGTATTGCCAAGTGTATGACATCACTGAAGAAGGAAACTTTGAAGGCAAAAATATTCCTAACCTCATTCACACAAAGTGGGAACAAATCCAAGCGGATGCCGGGTTAACCGAAAAAGAGCTCAGTCTCAAACTCGAAGACGCAAGACAGCAGCTCTTGAAGACACGCGAGGAAAGAACCTATCCGCATGTCGATGATAAAGTGCTCACCTCATGGAACGCGCTGATGATCGCGGGTCTTGCGAAAGCGGCAAAGGTATACCAGGAGCCGAAATATCTCAGCCTAGCGAAAGACGCCATCACATTTATTGAAAACAAATTAATCATCGACGGCCGTGTGATGGTCCGATATCGTGATGGCGAAGTGAAAAACAAAGGCTTTATCGACGATTACGCTTTTCTCCTATGGGCTTATCTGGATCTCTATGAAGCTTCGTTTGATCTATCTTTTTTACAAAAAGCGAAGAAACTGACAGACGATATGATCAGCTTATTTTGGGATGAGGAGCATGGCGGATTCTACTTCACCGGACACGATGCTGAGGCCTTAATCGTCCGGGAAAAAGAAGTGTACGACGGCGCCGTGCCTTCAGGAAACAGTGTGGCAGCTGTTCAGCTGCTGCGTCTTGGACAAGTCACAGGCGACTTATCACTGATCGAAAAAGCGGAAACAATGTTTTCCGTGTTCAAGCCAGACATCGACGCGTATCCGAGCGGCCATGCTTTCTTTATGCAAAGTGTGTTAAGGCATCTGATGCCTAAAAAAGAAATCGTGATTTTTGGAAGTGCAGACGATCCAGCCAGAAAACAAATCATAACGGAGCTTCAAAAAGCCTTTAAGCCTAACGACTCCATTCTGGTAGCAGAGCTTCCTGATCAATGCAAAGACATTGCGCCATTCGCTGCAGACTACCGCATCATAGACGGCAAAACAACCGTTTATATTTGTGAAAACTTCGCCTGCCAGCAGCCGACAACGAATATCGAAGAAGCCATCCACACGTTAATAAGCAGCAGGGATTAAGACCCTTGCTGCTTACTTTTTGATTTCTTATGGTACCATAAAGCGATCCCCGCAAACACAAGGTTGACCGCTATCGTAAAGAAAGCCTCCCACATCGGGTTCCCCCGCGTAACCGTAAACAGAGAAGGAATTCCTCCATACACACTGTTTTTTTCTGTAATAAACATACACAAAAACATATTATTCGCGGCATGGGCGCCAAGTGATATTTCGATGCTTCCAGTTTTAATCGTGTAATAGGTCCACACAAAACCAAATGTTAAATACTCAATTCCTGCCCAGACAGCGCCATTGTTCATTTCTGGATTCGCAAAATGCAATACGCCAAACAATCCTCCGACAATCAGTGTCAAAAATAGAGGATTTTTCGTCAATCTCCCGAAAGCTTGAAGCAAAAATCCCCTGAAAAACAGTTCCTCAGCTGATGTCTGAATCGGAACCAAAATGAGGGCAGCCACTAGCAGCCAGATAAAGCGTGAGGCATCAAAGGCTTGCATTGAATAGCTATCAGGATGAATCGCAAAATCAATCAATTGTACGGCGATCATCAGCAAGAAATAAGCAATAAAACCAAAGGAAATTCTCCGCCAATTCATCTTTGAATTTGGTGTAATCACCGTTCGGAAAGGCCGCTTCAAAATAAAGCGCACAGCCAGCCAAACTCCCGGAATGGCGAATAAATAAATCACATGGGACAAATAAAGATCTACGAGGGGATCACTCAGTACAGCTTCATCCAAATCAAACGTGATATTGGGATTCACAATAACGGTGAACAATATAGCGAAAAGGTAAGCTATATTCCCGAATACATATAACCCTACCATCACCAAAAAAGCGAAAAAATATCTCCACAACGTATTGTTTCCTTCTATAGGACGGATAAATGAATTCATTCCTTCTATGTCTCTTCCTTTCAATGAGAATATTACTATATATTTGCATAAATTGGTCTATGAATCTACTGTTTTGGAAATCTTTTAAGCAACATTAAAATATAAAGTGTGAATTTAGTTCTTCCATCTAGTGATTTGAACTCTGTTGCCAATGAACCAAGATACTTATAATAGTCCCAAGAGGGGAATTTTCAGTCTTTTCTTACTACTAAAAGGGGGTTTTTTATGAATACGATCTTCAAACAAAAGAATACACATCCTTTCTCAAACGCAGCGAATCGTTTAGACCGCCTTCCGATTTCACGCGTTCATTTCCAAGTGTTAACCGCTCTCGGCATTGTTTATTTCTTTGATCTCGCAGATTTATTTACCCTCAGCAATGTAGCGCCGGCGCTGATCGAGCATTGGGGCATCCCGCTTTCAACTATTGCTAACGTAACGGCTGCTTCGTTTTTAGGCATGTTTTTAGGCGCTTCACTGGGCGGACGGCTGTCCGATCGAATCGGCCGCAAAAAAGCCTTAAATCTATTTGTCTTTGTTTTCTCAATCGCATCGCTATGCAATGCTGCGGCATGGGACATTCCATCTTTAATGACATTCCGTTTTCTCACCGGATTTGGCGTTGCAGCCGCCATGGTCATTACGAATAGCTATTTGGCGGAATTTTTCCCTTCAAGTGTACGTGGAAAATATATTTCTTTTTGTGCCATGATTGGATTGATCGGGGTGCCGATCACCAACATTGTGTCTGCCTTTGTCATTCCTCTTGGTTCATGGGGATGGAGGCTAGTATTTGTATGGGGTGCCGTCGGCCTTATTTATTTTTTCTTTATTCGACGGCTGGAAGAGTCGCCTCGCTGGCACGAAAATCGCGGGGAATATGCGAAAGCCGATGCGATCCTCAACCGAATTGAGGCACAGGTTGAAAAGGAGAAAGGCCCGCTTCCGGCAGCATCCCAGCCTAAAGTAAGCGAAACTGTTAAGCAGAATGCAGGTTATGCCGGCTTATTGAAAGGCAGAAACCTCAAAATCACCATCGTATTATCTGCTGTATGGATTTTTGAAACGTTTGGGTTTTACGGATTTGCCTCATGGGTTCCAAGCCTGCTAAAAAGCAATGGCGTCACCATGGAAAATACATTGTGGTATAACGTATTGCATTCCGTCGGCGCTCCGCTTGGCGCACTGCTCGGCTCCATGATTTCCGAAAGATTTCAAAGAAAATGGATTTTAGCTGCGAGTGCGTTTCTGACGGCCATCGCCGGGCTCTTATATGGTATGACTTTTATTCCCATCATGATCATTGTATTTGGTTTTATCGTGAATATCACAGAACGGGTCTTTACCTCGAACTTATACGCCTATACATCTGAACCTTATCCGACTGAATACCGCTCGTCTGGCAGCGGTTTAGCCTATGGTCTTGGCCGTTTTTCAAACATTTTTGGCTCATTGCTTGTTGGATTTATTGCCGTTCAGCTCGGCTATATCAGCGTCTTCTTATTTATTGGGGGCTGCTGGCTCGCATGCTCCTTGCTGTTAATCTTCTTCGGTCCTAATACGAATGCAAAACAGATTTAAAAAAGTCAGTGCGGATCTGCCGCACTGATCTCATTACAATTGCTTCAAAATCCTTGCGGGGTTTCCGCCTACAACAGTATTAGCGGGTACATCCTTAGTGACAACAGATCCAGAAGCAATCACTGCGTTATCACCGATTGTCACTCCCGGGTTAATCACCGCCCGGCCTCCAATCCAAACTTGATCTCCAATTGTCACAGGCTTACCGAACTCCTTCCCGGATTTCCTTTCGATCGGATCAAGAGGGTGACCGGCCGTGTAGATATGTACACCTGGCGCAATCAAACAATGACGGCCGATACGCACCTCACACACATCTAAAATGACACAGTCAAAATTAACAAATGTATGATCTCCGATATGAATGTGATAGCCATAATCACAGCGGAATGTCGGCAAAATCGTGACTTGATCCCCAACCGAACCGAGCAGCTCCTTCAAAAGCTCCGTCCGCACTGCATCATCTTCCGGTGTTTCGTTGTATTGTCTAATCAGCTGTCTCGCATGTTTGCGTTCTAGTAATAGTTGTTGATCTTCCGAATTGTATAATTCTCCGGCTGCCATTTTTTCTTTTTCTGTCCTCAGCATGTAAGTCACTCCAGATGTCAGATTGTAATCTCGATCAAATTTCCTTCATCATCCTCAATCACACTTTCATAGTAGCCGTCTCCTGTTGTCCTCGGGCCGTTTACTACTGCGAAACCATCCGCCTTCAATCGATCAGTCAGTTCATCAACTTTCTCCCGGCTTCCAACGGAAAAGGCAATATGTGCCCAGCCTGTCATTGTTTGTGAGGGCGGATCGGTCACATTCCCTTTTTTCATAATCTCCAGCCTTGCTCCGGAATCAAACGTAATAAAATAAGACTTAAAATCTTTTTTCTCATTATGATACAAATCATTCGCTTCGCCATTAAAATACGATTCATAAAAAGACTTCATTCGCTCTAAATCATTGACCCAGACCGCTGTATGTTCAATCTGCATTTCTTCCTCCTCCTTCGCCTTCAATGAAGTTATAAGGTATGAAATGCATTTCAGTTCAAGCTTTTTTCTTAAATTTATGCTGAATTTTGATATCAGCGGGTTCATCCTGCAAAAATAGAGAAAATGCTGCGATGCCGAGCTGCTCAAGGTTCAAATCAAGCGACGGAAAACCAAGAACACGGCTGATAGAAGTATTTCCCTCGCCTATGATTTCAACATCCCAATTATTCTTTTTGGCAAATAGATGAATTCCAGCTGCCACTTCATCACTATTTGCATAAATAGCAGTTGGAACCCGCCCGCTCATATAAAAATGTTCAGCTGCCAGCTCACCATCATTCATATCGTTACATCCGGACAGCATATGGCGGTCTTCCAACCTTCCGCAGACAGCTTTATAGGCCGCAGCTTTATCAGCCGTGCTCGGGCTCCTATCAGCTTCTCTGACACACGTAAAAGCAATATTCTCATGCCCGCGGCCCTTTAAATAGCGAAAGCTCTCTGCATAAGCAGTTTTTCTGTCATTAAAAGCACAAGGAACATCAATGTCTCCGGTATCCTCACAAGCGATGATCGGCCCATATTCCTGATAAGCTAAAATGCTGTCCCAATGATTGGCGCGGGAAGTAATGATGAGACCGTCTATTTTCTTCGTTCTTAACAGCTCTAAATATTTGATTTCAATATCGGGGTTATAATTGGTGGGGAGAAGGGTCGTTGCATACTCATACTGAAAAGCCGCCTTGGTGATTCCGTTAACGATTTTATCAAAGCAGGGATGATCGCTATAAGGCAGAATCACACCGACCGTATGGGTTTTCCCGCGAATGAGATCGATTGCGGTTCGATTTGGCGTATAATCCAATTCCTTCATGACTTGATGAACAAGCTTTCTCTTTTCTTCAGATACATAAGGATGGTGATTCAATACACGCGAGACAGTCGAAACAGATACATTTGCCAGTCTTGCGATCTCTTTTATATTTGCCATCTCTTTCTCCTTTTCATATAAAAAAAGCAGTAAGTGTAAAATCCTTACTGCTATCTCATCATATATTGATGATAAGTTCAACAGGACAATGGTCGGAACCCATGACGTCCGCTGATATGCAGGCATCTTCAATCTGTTCCTTAAGTCTTTCAGAAACAACAAAATAATCAATCCGCCATCCGATATTTCTGTCCCGGGCGCCGGCACGATACGACCACCAGGAATAAGCGCCTTCAAGATCAGGATAAACATGACGGAAAGAATCAACAAAGCCAGCTTCTAAGAAACGAGTGAATGCCCCTCTTTCTTGATCTGAAAATCCAGCGTTATTCCGGTTCACCTTTGGATTTTTCAAATCAATCTCCTGATGGGCTACATTCAAATCACCGCATAAAATCACTGGTTTTTTCTGATCCAATTCAAGAATATAAGACAATAAAGCCTCTTCCCATTGCATGCGGTAATCAATCCGCTCTAATCCTCTTCTGGAATTGGGCGTGTAAACAGTCATCACATACACGTTTTCAAATTCCAGCGTAATCACTCTGCCTTCTTGGTCATGCTCTTCTACTCCGATACCGTAGATGACCTGCAGCGGTTCTTGCTTAGAAAAAACAGCTGTGCCAGAATATCCTTTTTTCACTGCATAATTCCAGTACACATGATAGCCTTCAGGCTGGAGATCAACCTGGCCGTCCTGTATCTTCGTTTCCTGAAGACATATAATATCTGCATCCTCTTCTTTCAAATAAGAGAGGAAATCCATTTTTCTCATCACAGCCCGAAGGCCGTTTACATTCCATGAAATCAACTTCATGTTTCATCCTCCCCCCTATAAAAAAGAGCAAGAACCCGAAGGTTCTTGCTCTTTACGCATCAGCTTACTCACCGCTTACGTATGGAAGTAAAGCCATTTGACGTGCGCGTTTGATCGCTGCAGTCAATTTACGTTGGTATTTAGCGTTTGTTCCAGTTACACGACGTGGTAAAATTTTACCGCGCTCAGAAACAAACTTTTTAAGAAGATCTACATCTTTGTAGTCGATGTGCGTGATACCGTTAGAAGTGAAATAACACACTTTACGGCGTTTCGCACGACCGCCTCTGCGTCCTCCTGCCATTGTCATTTCCCTCCTTTCTTTTTCATTTTAGGCGATAATCACATTAGAATGGAAGATCATCATCCGAGATGTCAATCGGTTTGCCGTCGTTGGCAAATGGGTCATCATTAAAGCTGTTCCCCTGATTGCGTCTCTGGTTGTTTTGGTTTCCCCCAAATGGATTATCATTTTGGCCTCCGCCAAAGTACTGGCCTCCGCCGCTGTTTCCTTCGTTGTATCCACCTGAACCAGAACCGCCGCCGTTTTTCGGCTCAAGAAATTGAACACTTTCAGCTTGGACCTCTGTCACGAAGACACGCTGTCCTTGCTGGTTTTCATAGTTTCTTGTTTGTAAACGGCCATCTACGCCTGCAAGGCTTCCTTTTTTCAAGAAGTTTGCAACGTTTTCGGCTTGTCTTCTCCAAGTGACACAATTAATGAAATCGGCCTCACGTTCTCCGGACTGGTTCGTAAATGTACGATTCACAGCAAGAGTAAACGTAGCAACAGCCGCACCGTTTGGCGTATAACGAAGCTCTGGGTCTTTTGTCAGTCTTCCGACTAATACAACTCGGTTAAGCATAAGAAAGACCACCTTTTACCATTATATATTTCAAAATTGCTTATTCTTCTTCTTTAACAACAATGTGGCGAATGATATCGTCACTGATCTTAGCTAGACGGTCAAATTCTTGAACTGCCGCAGCGTCAGATTGAACGTTTACGATTTGGTAGAAACCGTCGCGGAAATCGTTGATTTCGTAAGCAAGACGACGTTTACCCCAATCCTTTGTTCCAGTGATCTCCGCACCGTTAGAAGTCAGAACGTTGTTGAAACGCTCGATAACTGCTTTTTTAGACTCTTCGTCAATGTTTGGGCGGATAATGTACATAACTTCGTACTTTCTCATCTGTTTGCACCTCCTTTTGGACTAAGCGGCCCATAATGGGCAAGGAGCAATAATTCTATTACTCACAATTTTATATTATACCAAAGCTCTTGTCCCTTTACAACTGCATCCTATACATTAAATCGGAAATGAATAACATCTCCGTCTTGGACCACATATTCTTTCCCTTCAAGGCGGACTTTTCCTGCCTCTTTAGCTCCTGCCATACCGCCGCCCGCAAGAAGATCCTCATAAGCAACTGTCTCAGCACGAATGAAGCCCCGCTCAAAGTCACTATGAATAATTCCTGCACACTCAGGTGCTTTCATGCCTTTTTTGAATGTCCAAGCTCTGACTTCCTGTTCTCCGGCTGTGAAATATGTTGCGAGGCCGAGAAGAGAGTAAGACGCTTTGATCAACTGATCAAGACCTGATTCTTGAATGCCCAGCTCTTCCAAGAACATTTGCTTTTCTTCGCCTTCAAGCTCAGCGATTTCAGATTCGATTTTTGCACATACAACGATAACTTCTGCGTTTTCGCCGGCAGCGTGCTCGCGAATCTTCGCTACATTTTCATTGCCAGATGGATCAGCAACTTCATCTTCACTTACGTTGGCCACGTACAAAATAGGCTTCGAAGTCAGTAAATGGAGCTGCTTCACAAGCTTTTGCTGCTCCTCAGTGAATTCTACAGATCGAGCAGGCTTTTCACTCTCAAACGCTTCTTTCAGTTTAGATAAAATCTCAAACTCAAATACAGCGTCTTTATCTTTTTGCTTCGCAAGCTTGCTGACGCGTGTAATCCGCTTTTCAACCGTTTCCATATCAGCGAGGATCAGCTCAAGGTTGATCGTTTCAATGTCATCAATCGGATCAACCTTTCCGGAAACGTGTGTAATGTTGTCATCGGAAAAAGCACGGACAACGTGGCAAATCGCGTCAACTTGGCGAATATGAGATAGGAACTTGTTGCCGAGTCCTTCTCCTTTAGATGCGCCCTTTACAATCCCTGCAATATCAGTGAATTCAAAAGCAGTCGGCACAGTCTTCTTCGGGTTGACCAGCTCAGTCAGCTTATGCAGACGATCATCCGGCACCTCTACAATTCCCACGTTCGGATCAATTGTACAGAACGGGTAGTTGGCTGATTCGGCACCGGCCTGTGTAATTGCGTTAAATAGTGTTGATTTTCCGACGTTCGGCAAACCAACAATTCCAGCTGTTAAAGCCATTCTTTCATCTCCTCTATATAAAACCGTCATTGTATGAGCGTATTTTGAACCTAGAGCAATTATAAGGAGGTTCACTGGAAAAGACAAGCTGACAAAAAAGCATTTTCAGCCTGCCAATCCCT
This sequence comes from Bacillus sp. FSL K6-0255, assembly GCF_045040725.1. Lineage (NCBI taxonomy): Bacteria > Bacillati > Bacillota > Bacilli > Caryophanales > Bacillaceae > Bacillus > Bacillus sp. FSL K6-0255. The sequence goes on from NZ_CP150278.1 coordinate 4,077,175, forward strand.
TTGATTATGCTTTTTTCAAGCCTACTAAACAGTCAAAAAGCGTACTTCCCATTCCATTATCAGAATTTGTATCATTTGTCAGTGCATTGACTGACCCTCCAAAAGCCGCCCACATGCCTTCATCTATATTAATCGTCTTCGCATGAGCCTGTTTCATCACTTTCACCTTGCCCTTCAAGCGTCCGCGGTCATTAAAGATGACAACCTCGTCTCCATCCTGAAGATCCTGCTCAGCCGCTATATCTGGAGAAATATCGACCTGAACGTGCTGAAGCTTTTCAATAAACGGCACATGCTGTGAATGGTTGGAACGCTGCGGATGAATGGATAACAGCGTATAAGGGTACTTTTCAGCTAACTCCTCATTATGGAAAACAGATTCTTCGGGCACATTTAATTGAAGCGAGCCGCTAAATCCTTTTTGCTCAGCTAGCGACGAAGTAAATTCAAATTTTCCACTCGGCGTCAAAAACTGATAATCATCCCACGGCACCTGTTTTACTGGAAGAGGGAGGTGGCCTTTTTCTTTTAAACGCTCAAGTGTCACATCCTCTGCTTCCAATGAGGAAAGCCCCATCTCTAAAAATTCTTGAGTGCTGTATTCAAACAGCTCTCCAAATCCAAGGCGTTTTGCAAGCTCTGACCAGATCCAGCTGTCCGACTTCGCTTCACCCTGCGGCTCCACAAGCTTCTTCCCGTACTGAACATAATGATGATACATACTGGAATAGTAGATATCTTCTTCTTCAAAAACAGTGGCAGTCGGCAAAACATAATCACACAGCTTTGCGGTATCCGTCATAATGGAATCAATCGCAACCGTCATGGGAACCTTTTCAAAAGCTTGTCTCACCTTATTTGTATTCGGCACCTGAGTCAGCGGATTTCCGCACGTCACAATAATCATCTCAATCGCAGGATCAGCAGCGGTCAACACTTCTTCAGCCTGCGTCATCATTGAAAAAGAACGTGATGTTGTTTTTAATTCCGGCAGCGTCAGCTTTGTTTTTGCAAAGCTCTCGCCAATCTGGACATTTCCGAAATTCGCGCCGCCGCCCTTAATTCCGACATTTCCGCTTGCCGCAACGAGTGCATCAATCCAACGAATCGTTCCCCCGCCGTTTTTATAACGCTGCATGCCAAGCCCCATAAAAGTAGACACCGGACCATCAGCATACAAAGCGGCCAGATACTCCAGGTCCTCCATAGAAGTTTCTGTTTTCACAATAAACTCTTCCAGAGAAACGGTCTTCAAAAGCTCTTTCACATCATCAAAACCGACAGAATGCTCAGAAATAAACGTTTCATCCGTTCTTCCCGTCTCAATCAGAACCTTCAAAACGGCTGCCGCAAGCCAGCCGTCCATTCCAGGCTTTACAGAGATATAGCGGTCAGCAAGCTTAGCAGTCTGGTTGAAGATCGGATCAATCACCGTAATCGTGGCGCCCTTCTTTTTCACTTGCTGCAAGTGATGGTATAAGTGCATATTTGTTCTGGATACATTTCTTCCCCACACAACAACATGCTTGCTGTTGTAAATATCAAGCGGTCCGTGACCGTACGAACGGCCAAAATCCCAGCTTTGCGCCTCGATGCCGGAGCCCCAGCATATGCTTCCGACGATTTCGGTCACGCCGCCATATCCATTAAAAAAACGCTGATCAAGCGCTTTTAACAGACCGTTATTCGCATAATCATGGCTGTGCAAAACAGCAGTCGTCTCCGACGTTTCCTTGATTTCCCGAAGTTTATCGGCAATTTCATCAAGTGCCTGCTCCCAAGAAATCCGCACAAACTCGCCATTTTGTTTTTTCATTGGATAGCGAAGCCGATCAGGGGAATTTGTTTTTGTCTCAAGCATTCTGCCGCGGCCGCAGATTTTACCTTCCGTAATCGGATGGTTTGGATCTCCGTCCACTTTTGTTACCTTTCCATCATCAACAGTCACCAAAAATCCGCAGCTGTCCCAACAATTCAGCGGACATGCCGACTGATGCACTTTGCTCATCGCCGTCTTCTCCTTACCTTCTATATGAAAAAGCATGAGTGTCGGCCTATTTATGAAGTAGGCTCCTCATGCTTGACTAGTACTTTTTTTAGTTTTCTTTCAAATTCTCTTCTCGGAATCATAACACTGTGAGAGCATCCCTCACACTTAATTCGAATATCCATTCCCATGCGTATAATTTTCCAGCTGTTCGCTCCGCATGGATGCGGTTTTTTCATTTCTACGATATCATTCAGGCCAAAGTCTTTATCCGCCAAGACCCTTCACCTCTTTTCATAAACTGCTGTATCTATTGTACAAAAAAACTGATCATAAGAGCAATCAAGATACCCGAAAAGAAATACATCCTCTTATTTCCATTTACTCAAAATAGGATATAAGAGCAGACAAACTAACAAATACAAATTGAGCATCCCATATATCGGATACAAGAACGCGATCAAATCAGAAAATCCGAAAGAAGTAAAAGGTACCATTAACACTAACAAAATCAACACAATCATCCATCTCGGCATATGGATAAACGCCATCAGCCGGCTGGACAGCCCCAGCAAACCAGCTACCGTCGTCGTGTAAATCGCCAGGCACAGCACCGCCGTCATACATAAAAAAAGGAAATAAGGCGCACCCTCCAGAACAGCAAACAGCGGTATTTCAAACTGAGAAAGGGAGCCCGCCAGCTCCACCAACGTTTCATTATAAACAAATGAGATCACGCCAAAAATAAGACCGCTTGCCACACTTGCGATTTTTGCTTCTCCGAGCCCTTTCATCTCTTTCCCAACAGAGGATAAAATCGCAACAACTGAAAGGATGTTTAAAGAGGTAAACGTAATGCTCGCAGGCCAGTTATACTGCTGGGACAAATCAATCGTCCACGTATGGTGATGTGTGCTCTGAAAGGAGATCAGCGCATATAAAAGCCCCGCTACTAACACAGGAATCAAAATACTATTTATAGATAATATTCCTTTCACATCCCATAAAAACAAGCACACTGTCACGATGCAAATCAGCGTGATTCCCCACCAGAAAGGAAGCTTGTACATTTGCAGGGTCACACCGCCTCCGGCAATCATCACCATAGTCGTCGAAAACAAATAAAAAATGATGAGGACATCATAAATTTTCGCCAGCCATGGCCCCATTAAATGCTCCAGAACCGGCAGAAAATGAGTGGATTGAACTTTAAAACTGATTCTCATCACAATATAAGACGAGAAAATGAACATAATTGTAAACAGCACAATAGCAAGTCCGCTTTCCGCCCCAAAAAACTGCCATATCTCCTGACCGCTCGCATATCCGGCCCCGATCAAGCTCCCTAATATGAGCAGCATCCACTTCATTCCGGCTCTCCACAACACTATCACCTCATAGACAAAGTTCAGCTTGTTCCCGTTATTGTTACTATATAAATAAAGGAAAGCAAACATGCCATATTTTCATAGACATTTAAACACAAGGTGAAATTATCATACGAAATACACATAAAAAAAGACTGCTAATGGAGGCAGTCTAAAAATATATCATTTTGCAGTGGAATGAAGGAATGAACCTCATTAACCATTCCTATCTATAAAGTGTTTCATAAGCAGACAATTGCTTGATCATGATCGAGGCAATGAGGGACAATACTTGTAATCGCCCACTAACCATTCATAATAACCTCTACTTTTTTAAAATCTCCGGTGTCATACACAAAGCATAAAAAACCGTACTGCTGGATATACTGTAAACAACCTTACATAACGAAACACACACCATAGCAATTCTGTTACCTACTATAACAAGGAAGTGAAACCCATGAATCGAAAAGGCGGGCTTTTTTCCTCTCAGGAACGAGTAAAGCAATATGTTTCACATACAGATGCTGCAGCAGCAAAACAAATCCAAACCATCCTTTCTTCATCCTTACGTAAAGCTGCCGGCAAACCAATTGTTGTGGTTTGTATCGGAACAGACCGTTCAACCGGTGACTCATTAGGCCCGCTCGTAGGAATGAAACTCAAACAGATGCAGCTCACCAGATTCCATGTCTACGGAACCTTATCTGACCCCGTCCATGCTGTGAACATGAAGGATAAAATCAATGACATTCATAAATTACATAAAAACCCATTTGTTATAGCAGTCGATGCATGCTTAGGCCGCGTTAAGAGTGTGGGTTCATTTCAAATCGGGGACGGGCCATTAAAGCCCGGAGCCGGTGTACAAAAAGACCTTCCTGAAGTGGGAGATCTTCATATTAACGGAATCGTGAATGTGAGCGGTTTCATGGAATATTTTGTATTGCAAAACACTAGACTCAACTTGGTCATGAATATGGCAAATGTTCTAGCGGAAGGTTTGAGTTTAACAGATCGGACAGAGTGGAGGCAAGAACGCATTAACCCGCTGCAAAGGCTCACTGGGCGCATATAAAACAAAAACCATCTTCGCTTGAAAGATGGTTTTTTCATTTATGATTCTCGTTCAGACAAAAGCTCTAAAATCCGGTCAAGGTCTTCATTAGAGAAAAATTCAATTTCGATTTTGCCTTTTTTCTTCTGTCTTTTAATATTAACTGTTGTTCCAAAATAATTTTGGAGATAGGATTCTCGTTCTTTTAGAACCGCATCTTTCACAGGTTCTTTTTTCTTTGTTTCACGTGGAACATTCTGATTCAACTGCTGAATCAGCTGCTCAAGCTGGCGAACATTGAGCTGCTCCGCAATCACTTTTTGTACCAGCGGTTCAAGCTTATTTTTGTTTTTTAAGCCAAGAAGCGTGCGTCCATGTCCCATAGAAAGCGTGCCTTCGGCAATAAGCTGTTGAATATTTTCTGGCAGTGTCAGCAGTCTTAAATGATTCGCAATATGCGGTCTGCTTTTCCCAAGACGTTTGGCAAGCTGCTCTTGTGTGAGATCTAAGTGTTTCAAAAGGGAGTCATATGCCTGAGCCTCTTCAAGCGGAGATAAATCTTCACGCTGAAGGTTTTCTAATAAAGCAATTTCCCTCATTAACGCCTCTGATAATTCACGGACAATGGCCGGAACTGTATCTAAACCTGCCAGCTTTGCCGCTCGAAAACGCCGTTCACCCGCAACAATATCATAGCCTTTTAAAGATTTTCTGACGATAAGCGGCTGAAGAATGCCATGCTGCAGCACAGATTCTTTTAGTTCAGCTAATGCCTCGTCATCAAAGTGTTTTCTTGGCTGATAAGGATTAGGGCGTAAATCGGCAATTTTAATTTCTTCAACTGTCTCTTCAGACAAATCGACCTGATTAAATAACGCATTAATCCCTTTTCCAAGGCCTTTAGCCATTCGCAGCCACTTCCTTTGCTAAATCTAAATATACTTCCGCACCTCTTGACCGCGGATCGTATAAAATGATGGGTTTTCCGTGACTCGGTGCCTCACTCAGACGGACATTACGCGGAATAACTGTCTTATATACTTTATCCCTAAAATACTTTTTAACCTCTTCAATCACTTGAATGCCAAGGTTTGTCCGGGCATCAAGCATTGTCAGCAATACACCTTCAATCATTAAATCAGTATTCAAATGCTTTTGCACAAGACGTACTGTATTTAATAACTGGCTGAGCCCCTCCAAGGCATAATATTCGCACTGTACAGGAATCACAACGGAATCCGAGGCAGTAAGGGCGTTAATCGTCAGCAAGCCCAATGACGGCGGACAATCAATGATAATATAATCATAATTTTGCTTTACTGCTTCAAGCGCTCTCTTCAATCTCACTTCTCTTGATATTGTAGGAACCAGCTCGATCTCAGCCCCGGCAAGCTGAATCGTCGCAGGAATCACATCCAAGTTCTCTACTGTCGTTGCTTTAATAATATCTATTACATCTGCATCATCTACTAAAATATCGTACACACACTGCTCTACATCGGCTTTTTCAATCCCTAATCCGCTTGTCGCATTTCCCTGCGGATCAATATCTACCAGCAGAACCCTTTTCCCTATGTAAGCCAAACATGCCCCAAGGTTGACAGACGTCGTTGTTTTGCCGACCCCGCCTTTTTGGTTCGTAATTGCTATGATTTTTCCCACGATGTCACCTACTTTCACATGAACATGTACTATCTTGCTTCTATTCTATCAAAAAAAGATTAAAGCGTTTCATTTTTTTCATCATTTTGTTCCGAATCAGAAGGGAAATAATTGAAAATTCAAGCACGCTTTATGCTTTCTCTTATAAATTCTGCAATTTCTATGTTTTTTTGACTTAAAAAAGGAATTTCTTAAAGAAAAAAAGAAGAAGTCACAGTACAGAACGTGGAAACAGGATGGTGAGAAAATGGTTTATCAAACGAAGAGAGATGTACCCGTTACGCTGATGATTGTGTTTCTCATATTACTGATACAAGCAGATGCCATTGTTCCTTTTGTGCTGGGAAATATGAGAGTTTCCGGCTGGATCATTTTTATTCTGCTGACTCTTTTAAATGGACTCATCATTTGGAGCTTTATTGACCTAAAATATGTATTGAAGGAACACCATCTGATCATTAAAGCCGGATTGATCAAACATCAAATTCCTTATGAAAAAATCGATAAAGTCGTTCAAAAAAAGAAACTGTGGTCCGGTTTTCGTCTGATCGGCTCTCGCCATGCCATCACGATATATTATCAGGGGGGATGGGGACATGCAGTGATTTCACCGCAAAAATCTGAAGAATTTATCCACAAGCTCAAAGAAAAGAATTCTAATATAATAATATTCACTAAAAGTAAGTGATTACCTTTTATTAAAAATATAAAAAGCTCTCCTGCTTTTCAGGAGAGCTTCTATTTTGGTATGCGAATCGTTAATTGAATATATTCTTCAAATTCTTCTTCTTCCGTATTCAATTTTACACCGCTGTCTTCCACCATTGATAGTGACTGGCGAATCGTGTTCATCGCAATTCTTGTATCTCTGCTGAATGCTTTGCGTCTCGGCTTTGGCTTTCTCTGGCCTTGCTCCAGCATTTTCACCACGCGGTCTTCCGTCTGCTTTACATTTAAACTTTTCTCAATAATCTCTGTGAGCAGTGTGACTTGGAGCTCAGGCTGTTTCAGCGGAATCAGCGCTCTGGCGTGGCGCTCGGTGATTTTCTTCTCCATAATCGCCTCTTGGACCGGCTGAGGCAGCTTTAATAACCGAAGCTTATTCGCGATTGTAGACTGCCCTTTTCCTAAGCGCTGTGCGAGTGCCTCCTGTGTTAAATCATGCAGCTCAAGCAGCCTAGCATAAGCATGCGCTTCCTCAATAGAAGACAGTTCTTCCCGTTGCAAGTTTTCGATTAACGCCACAGAAGCGGTTTCCGTGTCGGAAAAATCCTTAATAATTGCCGGAATCTTTTCCCACTCAAGCGATTGCACCGCTCTCCAGCGTCTTTCACCTGCAATGAGTTCGTATTGGCCTTCTTCTTCTGTATGCCTAACAACAATCGGCTGAATAATGCCGTGTGTATGAATGGTCATTGCTAACTCTTTGATTTTTTCATCTGAGAAAATGGTGCGTGGCTGAAAACGGTTGGGAACGATAGCATTTACCGGTATTTCCAGAATCTCTTCTTTGTTTGTATCATGTTCAGCAATCTCCGGCTCCTGTTCCTTCTCACCAAGCCCGAAGAAACGAGAGAATGAATGCTTCATGTACCTACACCACCTTTAAAAACTGCCATTTTTATAATTCTATTTTCTCATGGTTTTTCCTGCTGTACATCCATCAATTTTGATGAAAATATGATGGTATTGTCATATCAGGCTGTCTAAATTACCCTTCAATTGGCGATTTATTAGGAGTTCCCGGTTTTCTTGGATACTTCTTAGGCGTATTTTTTATTTTGCGTATCACCATAATATTACGATCGCTTTCTTCAATAGGCAGCTTAAAAGAATGGATATTCTCAAGTTCTCCTCCAAGCGTCGTGATTGCTTTTTTGCCTGCATTCAGTTCTTCTTCAGCTGATGCGGCTTTTAAAGCAACAAATAAACCGTTTTTCTTCACCAGAGGCAAGCAAAGCTCACTCAAAACAGATAATCTCGCAACTGCTCGTGCCGTCACAATATCATAGCTTTCACGCACGTCTTTCCGTTGCCCGAACGTTTCAGCTCTGTCATGGCAGAATGTTGTATTCTCCAATTGCAAAGCCTCAGATAGCTTTTCTAAAAACGTGATCCGTTTATTCAGTGAATCTACGATTGTGACATTGAGGTGCGGAAAGCATATTTTTATCGGCAGACTTGGAAAACCCGCTCCCGCTCCGACATCACAAATCGTGTTCACCTGATTGAAGTCGACATAAAAAGCAGCTGTAATGGAATCATAAAAATGCTTTAAATACACTTCTTTTTTCTCTGTTATTGAAGTCAGATTGATTTTTTCGTTCCATTCAACCAGCATGTCGTAATACAGCTCAAATTGCTCCAGCTGACGGGGAGAAAGGGAGATCCCTTTTTCCGCCAAACCAGAAGTGAATTCTTCAATATTCATGCCGTCATCCTTTCTATTCGGCTATCTTCGCAATGCGTCCCTGCTCTAAATACACCAATAGAATTGAAATGTCCGCCGGGTTTACACCGGAAATGCGGGAAGCTTGGGCAACAGACAAAGGCCGTACATTTTTCAGTTTTTGACGCGCCTCGGTCGCAATCCCCTTAATTGCGTCATAATCAATTCGATCTGGAATTTTTTTATTTTCCATCTTCTTCAGTTTTTCCACTTGCTGAAGAGATTTTTCAATATATCCTTCATATTTCACTTGGATTTCTACTTGTTCTGCCACGTCTTGAGGAACCGGCACTTCTGGCGGCGCCAGTTTTGTGACTGTTTCATAGTTCATTTCAGGACGCTTCATCAAGTCTGTGCCGCGAACTCCATCTTTCAATTCGCTTCCGCCAAGAGAACGGATATATTCTTGATTTTCCGGAGACGGCTTGATAATTACAGAATGAAGACGTTTTTTCTCCGCCTCGATCGCCGCTTTTTTCTTCTCAAAAGCCGCATAGCGCTCATCAGAAATCAATCCAATGCGGTGTCCGATTTCTGTCAGACGCAAATCAGCATTGTCATGTCGAAGCAGCAATCTGTATTCAGCACGTGATGTCAAAAGACGATATGGCTCATTGGTACCTTTTGTCACAAGGTCATCAATCAGAACACCAATATAGGCGTCAGAACGGCTTAGAATTACTTCTTCTTTTCCAAGCGCTTTTCGTCCTGCATTGATTCCCGCCATAATCCCTTGTCCCGCAGCTTCTTCATAACCGGATGTTCCGTTAATTTGGCCTGCAGTGTAAAGGTTTGTGATTTTTTTTGTTTCAAGTGTCGGCCAGAGCTGTGTCGGTACGATTGCATCATACTCGATCGCATAGCCGGCTCTCATCATTTGCACGTTTTCAAGTCCAGGAATCGTTGCAAGCATTCTTTGCTGTACGTCTTCTGGAAGACTTGTAGATAAACCTTGGACATAGACTTCCTGTGTATTTCTGCCTTCCGGCTCAAGGAAGATTTGGTGACGCGGTTTATCATTAAAACGGACAACTTTATCTTCAATGGATGGGCAGTATCTTGGGCCCGTACCTTTGATCATACCGGAATACATCGGTGAACGGTGCAGGTTGCTGTCAATAATCTCATGTGTCTCAGGGCTTGTATATGTCAACCAGCAAGGGAGCTGATCTGTGATATATTCCACTGTTTCATATGAGAAAGCGCGAGGCACATCGTCACCAGGCTGAATTTCCGTTTTGCTGTAATCAATCGTGTCGCTTTTAACGCGAGGCGGCGTACCTGTTTTAAAACGAACAAGGTCAAAACCAAGTTCCTCCAAATGCTCAGAAAGCTTAATAGAAGGCTGCTGGTTATTTGGGCCGCTTGAGTAAGACAGATCGCCAAGAATAATACGTCCTCTTAAATATGTCCCTGTCGTCATGACAACTGCTTTCGCACGATAATGTGCACCGGTTTGTGTAATAACGCCTCGGCATTCGCCGTCTTCAACGATCAGCCGCTCCACAATTCCTTGCAGCAATGTTAAGTTTGGTTCTTTTTCAAGCGTATTTTTCATTTCGTGCTGATATTGGAATTTGTCTGCTTGCGCACGCAATGCACGAACCGCAGGACCTTTTCCTGTATTCAGCATTCTCATTTGAATATGCGTTTTATCGATGTTTCTTCCCATTTCTCCGCCGAGCGCGTCAATTTCGCGGACGACAATCCCTTTTGCGGGGCCGCCGACAGACGGATTACATGGCATAAATGCAACCATATCTAGGTTGATGGTCAAGACAAGCGTTTTGGCGCCTTGGCGTGCAGATGCGAGGGCAGCCTCAACACCGGCATGCCCGGCGCCAATCACAATCACATCGTATTGGCCTGCTTCATACCCCATGATTCTAGTTCCTCCTTTTATTATTTTCCTAAACAGAATTGTGAAAAGAGCTGATCAATTAAGCTTTCGTGGACAGAATCTCCAATGATTTCCCCTAAAAGCTCCCAGCATCTTGTAAGGTCAATTTGCACCATGTCGATCGGGACATCCTGTTCGATGCCGCTAAGCGCATCTTCAATAGCGCGTTTTGCTTGCTGTAAAATAGAGATGTGACGTGTGTTGCTGACATAAGTCAGATCTCCGCCTTCAATGGCACCCGTGTAGAACAGCGATTGAATCGCTTCTTCCAGATCATTGATGCCTTCCTCTTTTAAAAGAGATGTCGTAACAACTGGACGTCCATTGGCAAGCTCACGGACACGTTCAGTGTCAATCTTCGCCTCAAGGTCAGTCTTATTCAAAATCACGATAACATCCATATCCTCAACGGCTTCAAAAAGCTTCACGTCTTCTTCAGAAAGCTCTTCACTATAATTAAGCACAAGTAAAATCAGGTCCGCTTCCTTTAGGACCTGGCGAGAACGTTCAACACCGATTCGCTCAACAATATCCTCTGTTTCACGAATACCTGCTGTATCAACCAGACGAAGCGGGACGCCCCTTACATTCACGTATTCCTCAATCACATCCCGTGTCGTTCCGGGAATATCGGTTACAATGGCTTTTGCCTCATGAACGAGGCTGTTCAGAAGAGATGATTTTCCTACGTTCGGCCGGCCGATAATGACGGTAGAAAGACCTTCACGCAAGATTTTTCCTTGCTCAGAAGTCCTCAGCAGCGCCTCAATTTCCTTTTTCACGGCGGTTGCCTTTTCAACTAAAATCTGATGCGTCATTTCCTCTACATCATCATACTCCGGATAATCGATATTCACCTCAACATGGGCCAGTGTTTCTAAAATCTCACTACGCAAACGGCGCACCAAAGCAGAAAGACGCCCTTCCATTTGATTCATAGCAACGTTCATTGCCCGGTCCGTTTTCGCTCTGATTAAGTCCATAACCGCTTCCGCCTGTGAAAGATCGATACGCCCGTTTAAAAACGCACGTTTCGTAAATTCGCCAGGCTCTGCCAGTCTCGCTCCCTCTCTCAATGCGAGCTGAAGCACTTGGTTCACAGTCACAATTCCCCCGTGACAGTTTATCTCGATAACATCTTCCCGTGTAAAAGTTCTCGGCGCTTTTAACACTGATACCATTACTTCCTCAACGACACGATCCGAAGGTCTGTCTACGATATGACCATAATGAATCGTATGTGATTCGACCGAGCTGAGTGTTTTCCCCTTCGGTCCCTTATAAATTTTATCTGCGATTTGAATGGCTTCTGGTCCGCTCAACCGTACAATCGCAATCGCGCCTTCTCCCATCGGTGTGGAAATTGCCGCAATTGTATCCATGTTGTTCACCTCTCTTTACTTATACTTCATCTATATAAAAAAATTTTTATTATGCCAAAACTAAAAGATAACATAGTTTGGTTCGAAGTGGAAGATTTGTTATCCACAGAAATAGAAATTCGTCCCTTATTACTTTAACTTATCCACATGTGAATAACAATTAATTTTATTTCCTGAACTTCCTTTTTATCAACAGGATACACCTAAAAAGAAAAAACTTAAACGGCAAAACCTTGATATTACTAGGAAAAGTAGATTTTTCGGATACAAAAAAACCGAAATCCGATTTTTATCGGACTTCGGTTTTATGCTATCTTTTATGGGAAATAACGAGATGACGATTTTCGCCTTCACCCATTGAATATGTTTTGATCTGGTGGTTTGCATATCCAGAAAGAGTATCGTGAATAATTTTTCTTTCGCTGGACGGCATGGGCTCAAGCTGGATGGATTTTTTCGTTTTCAAAACCTGGTCAGCAAGCTTGATGGCCAGCTGGCTCAGTGTTTCTTTTCTTTTCAAACGATAGTTTTCTGCATCCACCGTCACATTTTTATATTGGCCTGGATAACGGTTAAGGGCAAGCTGTGTCAAAGTTTCAAGGGCGTTTAAGGTTTGTCCTCTTTTCCCAATCAACAATGCTGCCTTTTCACCTGTTATATGATATCTCACTGTCTTTTTGCTTTCTTGAACAGTCACATCAGACTTCCCGGCAATGGCTTCGGCAATCGTTTGAAGATATAACTTCGCTTGCTGAATCGGATCAATCTTTTCAACCAGCTTTACGATCGCAGGCTTTTTACCGAAAATACCGAGAAACCCTTTGTTTCCCTCTTCAATAACAGTAATTTCTACCTTATCCTTCGTTAATCCCAACTCTTGCAATCCGGACTGTACTGCTTCATCGACATTTCGCCCTGCAGCAGTCACATTCCTCACTTTTTCTTTCCTCCGGCTTTTTGCGGCTCAGGATTTTTTTTAATATCAGGTCCTTTAATGAGGAAAGTTTGCGCAATCATAAACAAGTTACCGACTACCCAATAAAGAGAAAGAGCCGCCGGGAAGTTGATCGCAAATACGATAATCATAATTGGCATAATCCAAAGCATCATCGCCATTTGCGGATTTTGCTGCGCATTGCCAGCCATCATCAGTTTTTGCTGAACAAATGTAGCGACACCGGCAACGATAGGAAGAATATAGTAAGGATCTTTTTCTCCTAAGTCAAACCATAAGAAGCTGTGCTCTGAAATCGCCTGTGTTCTCATGATCGCATGATAGAATCCAATTAAAATCGGCATCTGGATCAAAATCGGGAAACATCCCGCCAATGGATTGACACCATGTTTTTGGAATAAAGCCATTGTTTCCTGCTGAAGCTTTTGCTGCGTTTTTTGATCCTTTGAGCTGTATTTTTCTTTAAGCTTTTGCATTTCCGGCTGTAAAGCCTGCATCGCTTTCGAACTTCTCAGCTGCTTAATCATCAGCGGTAAAATTAATAAACGAATTAAAATGGTAACTAGAATAATTGAAAGCCCATAGTTATCTCCCGTCAATTTCGCTACATACGTAATGAGCTCAGACAATGGATATACTACGTACTTGTCCCAGAAATGCGGACTATCTGCAGTGATCGGCTCTTTCACACTCGAGCATCCAGCCAAAAGCATGAATACGCCAACCATACTTAATAGCAACCCTATTCTCCTTTTCAACAACATTTCCTCCTATAATTAATCTTTACACTCTTTTATTGCAAAGCATACTTGTATGTATTTTAGCATCTTTCAGTTTTAAATGGTGTCTTTTTCTGATCAACCAGAAAGGAAGCGCTTTTAAAAGTTGTAAGAAAGCAGTGGTGATGCCTACTTTGACGAAGATTTCTTATATAATGAAGACTTTCTGAATAGATGCTGCAGACTTTTTTTCGTTTCCTCATATGTCAGCTGGCTCGCCGGTTTTCTGGCAATAATGATGTAATCCTTTTCCTTCAGTCTCTCTTTCTCTTCAAGAAAGGCCTGCCGAATCAAACGTTTGATCCGATTTCGCATCACGGCATTGCCAATTTTTTTGCTGACGGAAAGCCCGACACGCAGTTCATCATTTTCTGGCTGATCAAGCGTATATAAGACAAACTGGCGGTTTGCAACTGATGTCCCATGTTTAAACACTTTTTGAAAATCTTCATTTTTCTTTAAACGATTTCGCTTCTTCAAATGACTCACTCCGATACTGGCTGGCAGAAACTTTTAAAATTTATTATGAACATGAGATGCATCTGAACCAGGAAGCATGCCCCGGTTCATTACGCATCACATCTATCTTTTCCCATAACGTGAAAAAAGACCACTGACATTATTCAGTGGCCTAAGCTGATAATACTTTTCTGCCTTTGCGGCGACGGCGTGCTAAAACTAGACGACCGTTTTTTGAACTCATACGGCTTCTGAAGCCATGAACTTTGCTGCGTTTACGGTTATTCGGTTGGAATGTTCTTTTCATTTATGACACCTCCCTCGAGGAATAGCTGTTAAAGACAGTCTTACTTATTATATTTGCGTTACCTATTCATTGTCAACTTCACTAGTGCTTTTATTTCTTGCAACCATAATAGGATACCATACCTTTTCAACTTTCGAAACCTTATTTTTTAGATTCCTTAATTTTACGGAAAAAAGACAAATCCAAATAATTTGCCCCTAAAATCACGCATGTGGATATCTTTTTCGGCTTTTTTTAGTATCCACAGAGGTTATCGACAACATTTTCACATTACCAACCCCTGTGGACAAGGTTTTTTCAACAGGTTGTCCGCTTTGTGGATAAGATTGTGACAACCATTGCAAGCTCTCGTTTATTTTGGTATTATATTTGTGTTTTAACTCTTGATTACTAATCCTACCTTTCCTCTTTATCCACAAAGTGTGGATAAGTTGTGGATTGATTTCACACAGCTTGTGTAGAAGGTTGTCCACAAGTTGTGAAATTTGTCGAAAAGCTATTTATCTACTATATTATATGTTTTCAACATTTAATGTGTACGAATGGTAAGCGCCATTTGCTCTTTTTTTGTGTTCTATAACAGAGAAAGACGCCATTTTCTAAGAAAAGGAGGGACGTGCCGGAAG